>JAVKCN010000077.1:0-232500 GCA_040222715.1 Cyclobacteriaceae bacterium
ATTTTGACACCGGCATCACCGCTTCTAATGGCGGGCTGAATGCTCCCTTAAAAGATATGGTCAAGTATCTCAACTTCCTGACCGGGCAGCCGACTCCCAATGAAATTTTGAAACGATCTTCCTTAGAAGAGCTGTGGAAGACGCGACTCCCCATCAGCGAAAGTGAGGGTATTACCTCATCGGTAGCACTTTGCTTTTTCCCGGAAGAATTTGACGGAATGAAAGTGGTGGGCCATACCGGCACCCAAAAATCCTTTTATTCATTTTTCTACATCCACCCGCCATCCCAAACCGCCTGCATTACCATCACCAACACCGATGGAGAAGGCGAGCAACCGAACCCCGACCAGATCCGGCTGGATTTGAGCCACTACGTGTTCCGGCATTTATTTACGCTGTATAAGTAGTGAGAGCCTATGCAAATAAAGGGTAGGCGGAATAAATGTTGCTTGTTAGTTTCACCAGCCTTGAGTTTAAACCCAAGGCTGAAAACGCATTGTTGACATAACCTATCAATCATTCAACTTCCTTAGCAGCGAGGTTAGTTGATGGCGGTTTCTGACTTCCGTCTTTTGGTAAATACGGTGGGTGTGGTCCTTGATGGTTTGCAGAGTAACAAATAGTGTATCAGCAATCTCTTTATTGGTTTTTCCCTGATAAATCTCCTGAATCACTTCTTTCTCCCGGGGGGTGATGCCGTATTTTTCCACAAACCCATCCCAGGAAAGGGTATTGGTAGACTGTTTTTCGAGCTTCGGAAATTCGCTGGCGTAGATGAAATACCCACCCAACACTGTATTAATCAGAAAGAAGATAAATATGATGATTGGCTCCGGCACCACCGTATAGTGTAACAGTACGGGCACCTGAAGTACCCCCAACAACAGCAGTGCAAATACAAGCCCCTGTTTTGTTTTTCCTTGCATATAGCGGATATGAACAAAGGCTAATTGAATGGCTGCGAATGCCACTCCGGATACCGTAAGCCAGGCAAATAATTGCTCGGTATGCTTCAGTACGCTAAAGGGGAAAACTATCCAGAATGGCAAACTGATCAATACCAAAGCCAATGAGCTACCCGCTGCTATTAGCAAAGGCGATCTTTTTTGCTGCATTCGTAGCGACCAGAAAATTAAAGTCGCTAATCCAATCAGCAGAAATGGAATTCCGAGCAGGGAAAAAAAATTGGAAATTTTGAGCATGAATGCCTCCTCAGCCTCAAGCGGAAACAGAAATTGGAGTAGCACCTCGCCCCACATGCCATAAAAACCATAGGCGTACATCATGACCAGGTAATACTGCAGCAAACGAACCGCCGGGAGGTTGCCCCGCTCCTTCAGGCGGAAAAACACCAGCACTCCACCTACGGTCAGACCAAGACAAAAAAAGAAACATATCCAAATCAGCAGCCGCTGAAAATCCATACCATAAAATTCGTTCATTGCTTAAAAATAGCCTCTCCTTTCATTATTCGCCCCCTACGAAAGTAGTGAATATTGATTTCACTACTAAAGTAGCTGTTCTGATTACTAGAATTTCGCTTCTTTCGGTCATACTTTTTTTAACAAACCCAAAAAAAAATGAACACGATAACACTCCAACCCACCTGGCGAGGAAGCCTGTCGCACGGCTGGGACACCATGAAAAAATACTTTCTTCCGCTATTACTGGTAGTGATTGTACTAGGCATTGTTGACGCTCCCATGCAGATGGTTGAAGACTTTTTTCGCTCTGATGAACCCCACTCTCGCAGTAACTTTCAGATCCTACTAGAAATTACGGCCTTCGCGTACTGGCTACTATTCGTACCCGTTATTGGGTATGGTGCTGATCTACTGTTTGTTCAATCGGTGCGAGGTGAGCGCATTAATGTGAAGAACATTATCATCGGATTTAATGATTACTTCACGATCATCCTGGCCAATATTCTGGCTTCTGCCCTGGTCGGTATTGCCCTGATAGCGCTGATCATTCCGGGCATTATTGTGGCGTGCCGTCTGGCTTTTGTCTCGTATCTGGTGATGGACAAAAACCTGGACCCGGTAGCAGCCGTGGAAGGCAGCTGGAAA
Source organism: Cyclobacteriaceae bacterium (assembly GCA_040222715.1). Lineage (GTDB taxonomy): Bacteria > Bacteroidota > Bacteroidia > Cytophagales > Cyclobacteriaceae > Tunicatimonas. Next base: position 2,070 of record JAVKCN010000077.1, read on the forward strand.
CTGACCCGCGGGCATGGCTGGAAAATCTTTGCCCTGAGCATCACCTCCATCTTTATCTTCATCGGTGGATTTCTACTGGTTTTCGTAGGGGCACTTCCGGCAATCATGTGGATCAAATCATCCTTTGCGTCTCTGTACGAGGCAGCTCTTCAGGAAACTGACGAAAGTACGTTCATGCCCGCTGACCGCGCTGAATAAACTGAATGTGGCTCTGGTTGCTGATGCGTTTATCGATAGACTAGCTCTTTCAGCTTCCAGGCATTGCGCACGGCATTTCCGCCACTATCATTATTGAAATACGCAAATACTTCTTTGCCCTGATACTGCCATTCCCGCATACGGTCGGCCCACCAACTCAGATCCTGATCAGCGTAGGAGCCACCGTAGAGGTGATGGTGATCCGGCCCATGCAGGCGAATGTAGACAAAAGGCGCGGTTGTTCGCAGAATGCAAGGCAGATACGCACCGCTCATAATGCAATACGCCACCTGATACTGCTCCAGCAGTTGAAACACCTCTTCCCGATGCCAGCTCGGGTGCCGGAATTCCACCGTAGTGCGCATCCACCAGGGAAGCTGCTTCAGAAAATACGCCAGCCGGTCGTAATCATACTCAAACAATGGCGAAAGCTGCACCAACAATATGCCTCGCTTCTCTAGCAAAGCATGCCAGCATTTCTGAATCGTGGATAGCCAGCGTTCCGGTCCGTAAAGCTTCTTGGCGTGGGTCAGCCCACGGGGTGCTTTCACGCTCATCAGAAAACCCTCGGGCAGGCGACGACGCCAGCTTTTAAAGGTAGTATCCCGGGGCCAGCGGTAATAACTGGCGTTCAGTTCCACCGTCTGAAAATGCTCCAGATAATACCCCAGGCGATGGTAAGGCGGCGTCCCCGGCGGATACAACACATGTTCCCAATGATTATAGCTCCAACCCGATGTTCCGATGTGAATACTCATAGAAGCAGTTGAAAAAATTTGCGTTTCTTTCAATACTCTAAAGAATGATGAAAGTTGGCTAATAAGCGATAAATTCTATAAAAAAGGCCAGTGGAACATATCCCACCAGCCTTGCTTGCTGCGTTGCGATCTATCTAATCCCACCCTTCATTCGGGCCGCACATCCGGACGATCCGGGGATGAAAAGAACCTACGATATCCACCAAATCCTGCTGCTCCCGCATCACGGCCCGGATGTCTTTGTAGGCCACCGGGGCTTCATCCAGGCCAGAGCCAATCAGCGTCACTTTCGCCTGCTTCAGCGCCTCCGTTACCTCATCATGGGTGATAGACTGCTTGGCTTTTCGCCGCGACATCACCCGTCCGGCACCGTGGGAGGCGGAGTTGATAGAATCCACCACTCCCCTCCCCCGCACGATAAAGCCGGGGGCCGTCATGGAGCCGGGGATGATACCCAGCACTCCTTTTCCGGCCGGAGTGGCTCCTTTCCGGTGCACGATAATCTCGTTGCCGTCGGTATTCTGCTCCTTCCAGGCAAAGTTATGGTGGTTCTCCACCATCGCCAGCGGACTCTCTCCCAATGCCTTCCCCAGTCGCCGGTGAATCTGGTGATGACAGGCCGAAGCGTAGTCACCGGCCAGCGTCATCGCCTGCCAGTACTCCTGTCCGGCTTCCGAATCCAGGTCCAGCCAGGCTAGGTGCTTGGCTTCGTCCGGTAGCTGGCAAACTGATTTAGCGATTCGGGTGTAGTGCGCTGCAATGTTGGCTCCCAATCCTCGCGAGCCGGAATGCGACAGCACCGCCAGGTACTTGCCCACCGGCACTCCAAACTCGTTCTCAGCATCCACTACTTCCACCACTCCGAACTCCACAAAGTGGTTTCCGCCCCCGGAAGAGCCAATCTGCTTATAGGCCCGGTCTTTCAGGTCCCGCACGATTTTGATCTCCTGAAACTCGCTTCGCTCCAGCACGACATCGTCCTGCGGTCGCTGAAAGGTAGCCTGCCCGAAGCGGGTGTTATCCATCAGCATCTGCCGAAGCTGATCGTTCCGCTCGGTCAGGTGCGATTCCGGTAAGTCATAGAAGGTCATACACATTCGGCAACCGATGTCTACCCCGACTCCGTAGGGAATCACCGCATTTTGGGTAGCCAGCACTCCGCCAATAGGCAGTCCGTAGCCCTGGTGAGCATCGGGCATGAGCGCTCCGGCTACCGTGATGGGCAGCTTCATCGCCACATTCATCTGGTGCTTGGCCCCTTCTTCAATTCCGGACTCGCCGTAGATTGGGTAATCCTTCCGTTGCTTGTTCAGAGCAATTCGTCCGGCGTCTTCTGCCGGGGTCATCAAAGCCTGAGCCACAGCCCCGAGTGCTCTGTCTTTCAAGAAGTTATGCGGATACTGAAGCACTTTTTTCAACAACTCTAATTTAAACTTCCGAGTTTTGCCTTTGTATCCTTCCTCAATGAACTGCAATGCCAACCCAATGACTTTCCCCTCGGGGTAGCCCATTTGCCGCAGTTCTTTTCCGCTTATTTTATTTGTTGCCATGATTTTTTATCGAGCCAAAAATTTCACGAGCTTAGGGTTTAAACCCTAAGCTTTTTTTTAATAGTTCTTTCAAGGGTGAGGTCATCCGTGACCCGGTCATCTGTTTCCGGTCAAATTTCTCACCGTAGTAGACAGAAACGACTTCAATTTTTCCCTGAATCATACGGTTAAAGAGATATAACTCTTCTGCTGGAACCATAGCTCCTGATGGATTGTCCCTCCTACCGTTTGTATGTCAAACTGACGAAGATAATTTGCATCCACCGCAAAGCGCGTGACAAAGCCAATCCCTTCATCTCCCTTAGCGTTCCAATCTCTTGCTATTTGCTCTCCATACTCGAAGTTGAGCACTGGGTAAAAGATAGGCTGCCACTCCAACCGAGAAGGAAAGCCCAGAAAATCCAAATCAATGATTTTGTTTAGCTCATTGATCCCCACAGGACGATAGAGCACTTTATTTTTCATTTTATTACCGATAAATAATTATAACCAGGGAGATATTGTCAAACCTTCTTCTGTTGCCCATTTTTCCATCATTTGCTGAGCCGTAGCCGAAATACGGGCATTGAACCTAGCTTTCGCCTGAACAATCCGTCGCTGCTTCAAATCTACTTCAATGGTAGCCAAAGTAGTTTCTTCAGCAATTCCCTGTTCATACACCCGTAGCGAGAAAATAGCACATCGCTGCTTGAAGCACACATGAGCGTAGCTCGAGACACAATGGCGCATTTTTCTTCCTTCGGTAGCCAGTTCTTTAGAAGAGCAAAGCTCAACCAGTGTATAGGTTTTGGTTTTATTTCTGCTTCCTTTCTTCACCTCTCGTTCACCAATGCCTGAGCGCTCCCATACATAACGACCACCCAGTTTTCGCTCCCGGTTTAGCTGTTCATGCCAGGCTTCCGTTTGCCGCCACAAAGCATTCCAGGTTCTACCTTTCATGGTGAAATCCCGGTTTTGCCGGTAGACAGCCGCAATATAGTCGATGACCTCTCCTACCCGAGCAGCGTGCTCGTCGGGTTGCTGGGCAAAGAACCGGATCACGGTTTCCCAGAATACCTCTTCCCTAAATTCATTCCGGCTTAGCGGGCTGACGGCAATGGCTTGGGCTACCCGATCACCACCTCCCATGCTTCTGGCCTGAGCCCAACGCAGGGCTTCCTCTACCGTTAGCGCCTCCGGAGCCTGAAGGAAAATGTGCGCCATTTTTTTGGTCATCCTAACGGGCAACCCACGGGCACAACGGATGCTTTTTCCGCTTCCGATATCAATAAACCACTGTTGTTGTGTGCTTTTCTTTTCATCAAACCAAACCTGATAGAAGAAAAGAGGCACTTCGTACCGAGCAAAGCAGTGGCTTACTAAGGATATAAACTGCTTTTCTACACTGTACGATGGCCGCTTCCATTCCTTTATGGCTCGCACCATAGCGGAGGCATGATTACTCAGCGCAAACAGAGCTATCAGGTATCGTGCATCCTGCAACAGTTTATGGCATTTCTGCTGCTGTACATGAATAAGCACCTCCCGAAACTTTTTCTTTTCCACTCGCTTATTAGCGGTAAACTTTTTAAAGAGCTGATGCAATTGAACGTAGGCATCGCTTACCAGTTTTTCTTCGGTTACTGTACCCCAATACAACGTATCAACCAGTTGCTTCCAGGATTGGTTGGAAGGTTTCCGGTCCGCAAGTGTCTGAATAAATGCCCGCTCCCGCTCGTTTTTATACTGAATATTCGCTAGCCGTTTCTGACGAGAGATTTGCTTAGATATATGGTTTCCCATGATCTTGTAAATAGTTTATGGGGAGTTTCCCCGAATTCGTATTTTCATTGTATTGATGATTGGATTACTATTTTTTTGTCTCATAATATGCTGTTTTTAAAAGTGTATAATAAACGCCCATCATTCATTTCTTGGTAGGAACTCGAACTCCTTGGACTGGCTCATCCGCAATACCCTATACCTGAGCCAACCCGAGTAGTTGTATAGGTGGCGGTTATCTTTTTATATCCAGCGAACCCAACGCTTTCGTCGGCTGCGGCGAATATGATCGCGCAGACCGTCCATCTCGCTGTTGCTTAAGCTAGCCTTCATCGCCTCTTTGTAGGTGTGCACGGCCTGCCGGTACTTACCCATTAGCTCGTACATGCGTCCCCAGTCTACCAACAGGGATACCCGGTTAATGCCTCGCACCTCTAATGCTTTAGGCATGAGCGACTGTAGTTCCTCAAAGCGTCCCTGGTCGGTAAACATCGCCGAGAGGTGCACGTAGGCACCCCGACAATTGGGTTTGTAGCGAATTGCTAGCTTCAGATGCTCTTCGGTGCGATCAGGATTATTGAGTTGGTACAGATACAGCCATCCCAGGTAGTTATGGGCTTCGCCATAGTCCGGCTCCAGCGCCAGGGCTTCCTCGATCAGGCTTTTACCCTTCACGTAGTCTTCCTGGGCGAAGGCTCGATCAGCTTCCAGCATGTACTGCTCCAGTAGTTGCATGGTCATGGCTTCTACAATTTGGTTAAACATTTGGGTGATCTATGGGACTCGAATCGCGCCACGATGGCCCTATTCCTCTAGCTTCACAAACTAGCATGCTACCTTTACAATAAGATCACCATGTGAGTAAAACTCCATAAATTTTACTCGTTAATTTTTTGAGGCTAGACCTCTGAGCCAACGAGCGTACTGCTCATGACCCAGAAGACATCACCTGCTGATTGCTTCGGAGCTTTCTCAGAACATTACAGGACAAACGGAATCCTGCGTAGGGCCTTTAACCCTTCTCCGATTTGTTAGGAGGCATCCGTTCTACCCCTCCTTCAGCGCGGTGCAAATGGGACTCGAACCCACAACCTTCCCGGAGACAGCGGAGTGTTCCACGCAATTGAACTACTGCACCTAGTATCGTTGACTCACTTGGACTCGATTCGCGGCCAGCGTGGGACGCCCCGATATCCAAATATCTATCGCGCATAAGGCATATGCTCCAACCTGACTGAGCTATGAGACATAGTTACTTTGTGGGAGTGGTAAGAATCGAACTTACTCAGTGTCTTGCACAACGATTTTACAGACCGTCCTGACTCTCCAACTTCAGCGCACTCCCGGAAAGGGCATAAAAAAACCCGATCTGGTATAGATCGGGTTATTCATTTTAGGTAAAATAATTTCACCTATGATTCTTTTCCGATCTATCGTACTGAACTGGATACGCATCATGAAGCCATACCTCTCCCTGACGTTCATCAAACATCGATATACTCTCCAGTGGGTGTATGTTTAAATTTGTCGTTTTCATACGCTTTATTTCATAACGATAAAAATAAAAAAACCCGAACTTCTCAGCCCGGGCGTCAATAGCAATAGCTTAAAATATTACTATTTATGCCCGAGCATACAGTCTCCATCCTTCTCACTTTCCTGACGAAAGCTATTAGGGGTGGAAATCATATGTATGCTTAGATATAACATTGCTCTTTTTTATTTGTATGCTACAAAGGTAGTTTTTTACTAAAATATAAAGCAAGCATTTCACGAAAATTTTTACAAAATATTTTCGCCGATATTATATTACGCTGAATATCAATATCTTATCTTTATAAATAATGTACTCTACAATTCTTAAAGTAAATTCTTGCCCAACCTTACCCTGTAATGCGTTGTTATAAAATATGCGCCAAAATAATTTTGCAGATCATCCGTCTTTATAAATACACCAAATAGCACCGACTATTTTTATTGTGCTCTATGCAAGGAGCAATTTCAGAAAAGTACAATTTTTAACTAACCTATCTATCATGAAGTATAACGTATTAGGAAACACCGGACTTTTGGTTTCAGAACTTTGCCTGGGCACCATGACCTTTGGCGGAAAAGGATACTGGACCGCCATCGGCAAACTGGATCAGGAACCGGTAGATGAACTGGTTAAACGCTCGGTCGATGCCGGAATTAATTTCATTGATACGGCCAATGTGTATTCGGAAGGGCTTTCCGAAGAGATGACCGGCAAAGCGATCCGCAACCTGGGTCTGAACCGGCACGACCTTGTGCTGGCCACGAAAGTACGGGGAGCCATGGGGCAAGGCCCTAACCAGACCGGACTAAGCCGAGGGCACATTCTAACCCAGATTGATGAAAGTCTGAAGCGCCTGGATACCGACTATATTGACCTGTACCAGATTCACGGGTTTGATCCGTTTGTGCCGTTTGAAGAAACCATGCGGGCGCTGGATGATGTGGTACGCAGCGGAAAGGTGCGTTACATTGGTTGCAGTAACCTAGCCGCCTGGCATATTATGAAAGCCCAGGGCTACGCGGAGTATCATAACCTGGCAAAATTTGTCTCTCTCCAAGCCTACTATACCATTGCCGGGCGCGACCTGGAACGGGAGCTGGTTCCGCTGTTGCTGGACCAGAAGATCGGATTGATGGTCTGGAGTCCGCTGGCGGGTGGCTTGCTGAGTGGCAAGTATAAGCGTGGTGAAGACGGACCGGAAGGCTCGCGGCGGGTAGAGTTTGACTTTCCCCCGGTAAACAAGGAAAAAGCCTTCGACATTCTGGATGTGATGCATCCGATGGCCGAGGAGAAAGGTATCTCAGTAGCTCGCTTAGCACTAGCCTGGTTGCTGCATCAGCAGGCTGTTTCTACTGTGATTATCGGTGCCAAGAAAATGAGTCAGCTGGAGGATAACCTGGCGGCGGTAGAGGTTGAGCTATCCGACAGCGACCTAGAGAAACTAGATGAAGTTAGTAAGCTTGCCCCTGAATATCCGGGCTGGATGTTTGAGCGACAGGGTCGGGATCGTGCGCAGCAAATGGAAGAGTTGAGTGTGAAGAAGCTTTAGTTTTTGCATTATGAAAAGACTTCCGAAGTTTTCGAAACTTCGGAAGTCTCTCCTCAGGGAGAAAAGACATCGGAAGTTTTTGAAACTTCCGCGGCCGCCGCACGGATGTCTAATAAATAACTTTATGCCTGTCGCAGGTGATACGCCTTGGGCTTGACAAAGGCGCGGATGCCGTGATACGAGAGCGTGGCTCCGATGCCGGAGTGCTTGCGGCCGGACCAGGGTAAGTTGGCACTGACGCGGTCGCAGCAGTTCCAGTAAGCGCTGCCGGAATCTATTTGGGATAAGATTTCTTCGGCTTCCTCCTGGGTGTCGCAATACACTGCGGCGGTGAGGCCGTATTCGGTATCCTGCATTAATGCCACGGCCTCTTCATTGGATTCCACTTTTTGAATGCCGATGATGGGACCGAAAGATTCTTCTTTCATCACCTGCATCTGATGGTTGACATTGGTCAGCACGGTGGGTTCAAAATAGTAGCCTTTGCGATCCGCTTTTTTCCCTCCGGTAACTATTGTAGCCCCTTTATCTATTGCGTCCTGCACTTGCTGCTCCAACACCTCTAGTTGTTCTTTTCGGGCTAAGGGACCAATAAATATGTTATTTTCTTCGGGATCGCCCACTTTGAGTTGCTGCACTTCCTTCACAAAAGTTTCCATAAAGTCATCGTAGACCTTTTCGTGTACGTAGATGCGCTCTACGGCGCAGCAACTTTGTCCATTGTTGTAAAACGCGCCTTCCACGGCAGCCTGAGCCACTTTAGAAATATTCGCGCTATTGTCCGGTACGTACAGGGGATCTTTCCCGCCCAATTCTAATTGACAGGACACCATTTTCGGTGCTACAGCTTCATAGATGCTTTTCCCAGTACGGTACGATCCGGTGAAGAAGTATCCGTTCAGAGGAAGATCCAGTAGTGCCTTGCCTACCGCTCCCCCACCAATAACCATCTGAAAAACGTCTTCCGGCACACCGGCCTGGTGGAGAAGTTCTTCAATCTTTAGTCCGGTCAGGGTGGTGTATTCGGAGGGTTTGTATAGCACTCCGTTTCCGGCAATCAGAGCGGGCACAAATACGTTGACGCCTACCAGATACGGATAGTTCCAGGCCGAGATGTTGGCGATTACTCCGAGAGGTTCGTACACGATTTTTTCAACCAGCCCCTCTTCCTGATGAATGGATTCATCGGCCAGCCACTTCTCAGAGTTTTCCAGAAAGAACTTAATACGCCCACGAGCTCCTTTCAACTCGCCATGCGCCTGATTGACTGGTTTGCCCATTTCACTGCTCAGAATTTTTGCCAGTTCATCGGCTTCCGTGCTGAGCAATTCAGAGAACTTCGTCAGTGCGGCAACTCGCTCGGGAAGCGGCACCTTTTGCCAGGCCCGTTGGCCTTCTCGTACTTTTTCATATTTCTCGGTGGCGGAAGTGGCCGTATCTTCTTCTAAAGTGGTAATAATAGCCTCGGTGGCCGGATTAATAATATCCATAGGGTGTGCAGATAATATATTTATCGATTCACGTAATTATACATTGTCTGCTGCAAAACAAAATGAATTGATGAGATTTTATTTCAGAACCCCTCCCAGATATACCACAAAAAAAGCCGTTGATCAACAACGGCTTTTCCACAACATTTGAACTGTTTTTACTTCCAACTATTTTTTCTGGCTTCCTTCTTCCCGGCTGGGGTTGATACGTGTCTCTCCGTCTGTCTCTTCATCGGTACTGGTAGTAAACTCACCCGGCAATTTGGCAGGCGGCATACCGATCACCGGATTCCGCGACATGAAACCAAAGGGCATCAGGGTCATAGACACCGTATGCTGGTTCATGATCGGCCACTCTTCCGGTCGCACAATGTGGGTGACTCCGGCTACGTACCAAGTGACTAAATCCGTTTTTTCCAGGCTACGATCGGCTTCCGTCCAGGTAGGTAGCCCGGCGTGTTTCTGATTACTGGCCGGGAACTCTCCTGCCGGATACAGTTCGTCGGCCTGATAGGGAGTGGCCCAAAAATGGTGATACAACACCTCAGCCCGATTGTAGAGCGAAGAACCTTTCTCAGCCAGAGGCGTGATACCAGCGCTGGGCATCAGCATGTACGATGACATATGCCCCTGCTCGTTGTGTACATTGTGGTTCATCACCATCCACGACCGACTAGAGGAGGCATTGGCATTACGCTGGGCCTGCTGTTCAGTTTTCAGCATGGTCATTTCGGATATCAACGAATTACCGTAGGGGTTTTCCAGTCCTTTGGGTACCGAAATACTGTTCATCTCCGCCACAGAATTGGTCTGTCCGTCTACATCCATATCTAATCGATACACAAAAAAGTGCTGGTGGTTATTGGCTTCCACATGAGGAGTTACCATAGTACCGAAATATCGGCCTTTGTAAGACTCATCCTCAGAACCAGGCTTATCTGTTTCCCGCACTACTCCGCGAATATGCGCAATACCGTTCAGTTCTGTGTCTACCGTAATCACTCCGTCTTCCTTAAATATCCACTTAAAGCCGTAGTCGTAGTTTCCGGCCGTGATGTAGTACTTAATGGCCAGGTTGGTGGCCCGGCGAGAGTGGTTATCATGGCGCCATAGCACGCCTCCGTATTCTTCAAATACAGCAATAGAACTATCGGAAATGATGGGCGTGGCGTAATCATTGTGCAATGTAGCCGGTAAATAGGTGGCATTTTCGGGAGCATCGGCTCCGGCAGTCAGGGGGCGGGCTTCTTTCTGAAACAGTCGGAACTCTCCCTGATCAAAATAATTGTTCGAAGCGTTCAGCAAATCGGGAGAACCGTAGTTCACGACCATCTCGGCCAGGCTACCCCGGTACATGATGTAGCGCCACTTATCCTGGGTATGATCAAAGTACTGCACATCGTAGATGACCAGTCCTTCGCGATTGTGAATGCCAAAACGGAATTTCCAGAAGGGTGAAATCACCTGATTGCCTTCAATGCGGTAGTTGGTTCCTTCGGGCTGGGTAATGACTACGGGCTTGGGAGCCGTCAGGTCATATGTGAGGGAGTCTCCATCAAAATAACCAACATCTACTGGCTCCGACCAGCCTCGTCCTTCGTCTACTACTTTCAGCACTTTCTTATCCGTAAGATCTACGAAAGCATATAACCCACCAATGGGAACGTGGCGGCTTTTCTTGTTTTTGAAGACCGGAGACACAATTTTTTCCCGATGCCCAAGAGGTGCCATCCCCAAATCTGCCGCAAAGTTACCATAGCTGGCCTTTACTGAATCAGGCTCGATGCCTCGCTTTTTCAAGGCGGCCAGCCACTCTTCGTTGGTGGATAAGATATCGTCGGAAATAGAATCGGCTTTAAAGCTTCCAACAGGTTGTTTGCCTTCAATCTCTTCAAAAGACAGCAACTTGCTTTCGCTCAGGTCTATCATCGCTTTGGCCAGGGTGTTGGTCGGGTAATCGTACACGAAAGCGTAGGCTTCCCGGGTGAACGGCTGCCCCGGCTTGTAAGCCAGCACTTCTGCTTTGGGCGGCTCCTGCAAGTTGATAAGAGTATACAGACTGCTGCTGTCATCCCGCACCTTGTTTTCTTTGAGCAGTATTTGCTTCACCAGCTTAATTTCGTTAGAGTCCAGCGGATCTAGCGGATGGGTAAATTGCATTGATGTCTGCTGAGCGTAGGCGCTACCGACCATTACCGTCAGGCAACCCAGGCATCCAACAACAGTCTGCATGATCTTCACTACTAAAGGTCGTTTCATTTTTATGTGTTTATTCTGTTATAAATGATTTTTGTGATTGATAATACTATTATTGATCCCACCATACCCGGGTGCTCATCAGATCGGGTCCCTGTCGCTGGATAGCTTCTTCGTAGTGGGTTTTGTTAAGGGTGATTTCGGTAAGTGGGTAGCCCTTTCGGCGGGGAATATCCCGGCCAGCAGCGGCGTCGGGTGCTGGTAGCAAAACTGGAAAATCCAGTCTTTTCCATTCGGCCCAGGCTTCCATGCCCTGCATGTAAAGGCCCAGCCACTTCTGATCACCAATAGACTGCCGGAAATTCCCGGCATCAAAGGCGATTTCAGGCTGAGCGAGGTAGGTCGCTATATCGGCCTCGGCCACTCCCCACTGCTGCATAGAGGCCGTAATAGCCTGATTATACAGTTGCTCGGCACTTCCGCCAGACCAACCCCGGGCCGCAGCTTCGGCCTGTAAGAAAAGTACTTCTGAGTAGGTTTGCAGCATGGCGGGAAACGTAGAAGCGATGATCGTATTGGAAGGTAAAGAAACTTCTTCGTTTTTGATACTTCCCGCCACCGCAGCATTCACTCCGTAGGGCATCCCGATGTATTCTCCCAAGGCATCAGCGGGTTCGGCAAAAGCGGCCAGACGCGGGTCATTCAGCGCTTTCAGTTTATCTATCATGGTGTTGGTCACGGCCAGCGTGATGGTTTCCAGTTCAAACTCATTGTACCAGGGGTTCACAAAGGGCACCTGCTCATTGTAAGCAAACAGCGCATTATCCTCATTAGACATTAACACTCCTTTCGACAAAGCATCCTGCACCACGGCTTGCGCTTTTGCCGGATCAACTTCCGACAGCCGCATGCCTAACCGCAACCGCAGCGACTGGGCAAAGACTTTCCACTTGGCCATATCTCCTCCGTAGATGAGGTCGCCCTCAATAGCGCCCGCCTCTTCATCTATCTGGGTATAAGCCTCATCCAGTTCGGACAAGATGCTTTCGTAGATTTGCTGCTGAGTATCATAGACCGGCGAAGCGTTTTCAGCACCTTCCAATGCCTGAGAATACGGAATATCTCCCCAAATATCGGTGAGGTTATGATAAGTATACGCTTTCAGAATACGGCAGACGGCAATCTGGTTGACCGAAGGACCTGAAAACGCTGCTTCTCCGGCGGTGGCTTCGTCGGTATTCAGGCGAATAACCTCTTCCAGATCGCGCAGCCCTTTATAGTACACTGGTGTGAAATCTTCCTCAATGGTCACATAGCGGTCCGTATCAGTATAGAGGGTGGATGCCCACTGCTGCATGTAGCGCATGCCTAGCAGATTCAGTTTAAATGACTGATCGTATAAACCGAATAATTCTTCCATCAGGTTGGTCTGGGCCCCGGCCAGCAGATAGGAGGTAGGCACCACCGTAGGATTGTTGGGGTCCTGGTTCATTTCCTCAAACCCATCGTCGCAGCCGACGAGTACGATGGCCAGACTTAATTTTAATATATATTGATATAATTTGCGCATAGTGTTCGCTTTTAAGAATGAGTGAGACAAATTCATCAGAACTTAATATTGACATTGAACCCTAAGGAACGGGTGCTGGGAAGCTGAGAATTCTCTACCCCCTGTACATTGCCCGACCCTAAGGTAGTCTCCGGATCTACGTGCGGCACCTTAGTGTGCAGCAACGCCAGATTTCTTCCTACTAGGCTGAGCGATACACTCTGAATCAGGGTGTTCTCAAACATCCGTCGTGGAAAGGAATAGCCAAACCGAAGCTCCCGCAATTTGATGAAGCTGGCGTCAAAAATGCTGTATTCATCAATCCCGCTGATATCTTTCAGAAAATCTACCGCTTCTACATACTGGGTGTTTTCTGCACCGCTTTCCAAGACTCCTTCGGCCCGGATGCCTCCACCTTCATCTACCGCATTACGCATGGGTACACCCTGGTCGTTCATGCCTACTGTTTCTGATAAAAGTCCGGCGTATACTCCCACCGCCCGGGTGCCGACAAAAAGATCGCCGCCCTTTTGAAAATCCACCACACTGCTCAGCCTAAAACCCTTGTACGAGAAGTTATTGATAATGCCTCCCGTATAATCAGCCATTACATTGCCCAGCACTTTTCCGAACTCCCGCACGTAGTAGCCTTCACTATCGACCAGCCTCTCTCCGTTTTCGTTGACTTTAAACCCATCGCCGATAATCGTTCCGTAGGGTTCTCCTACCCGGGCATTGATGGTGACCCGGTGATCGGCCAGTTGGTAATTTTCCTGCCCTTCGGCCAGACTCACCACATTGTTATTGTTTTTGGCAAAATTTAGAACCATTTCCCACACAAAGCCACTGCTCAGCTCCAGCGGTACAGCATTAAGCATCAGTTCAATGCCATCGTTGGTCATTTCACCCGCGTTGACGATATTGAATTCATTCCCGGAGGTGCCCGATACCGGTAACTGGATGATCTGGTTGGTCGCTATATTCTGGTAATACGTTGCATCCAGGCCCAACCGGCTGTTGAAAAACCGCAGTTCAATACCGGCTTCGTAGGAGGTGGTAATCTCCGGTTTGAGTTGCGTATTGTTGAGCGTATTCGGAACGGTAAATAGTGGAGTGCTGCCAAAAGAACCAAATGGCTCATAAATCTGGTACAGGCGGTAAGGATCGGTATCATTCCCTACTCTTGCCCAACCGGCGCGTATTTTTCCAAAGGAGAGTAAACTCAGATCAGGTACCAGTTCTGAGAACACCATGCTGCCGGAGAAAGCCGGGTACAGGTAGGAATTATCGCTGACCGGCAGCGTAGAGGACCAGTCGTTACGCAGCGAGGCATCCAGGTAAAAGACGTCTTTAAATCCCAGATTCATGCTCCCGTAAACACTATTCACCATTCGCTCCGAAGAAAAGTCGCGGATGGTAGGGCGGTCTTTGGAGGCCTCTAGCGTATAGAAGTAGGGCACGCTCAGCCCCCCATTGCTTTTGGCTTCGTTGCTATACAACTTTTGTACCCGGCGGTTGGCTCCCAGATTGGCGGTAAGCGAGACATTGTTGCTCCACAGATCGCGGGTATACTGGGCCAGAAACTCGTAATTATTTTCACTGACCTTACGGATATCCTCAGAGTAAGAACTGAGGTTCACATGCCCAACGGGAGTCCAGGCTTCGCGGCGGTCATCATAGAAATCGGAACGCACCCAGCCCGTCAGGCTAAGGTGGTCATTCAGTTGATACGACAGCGATACATTGCCAAATACACGCTCTCGCTGATCCTGATTGGAAGCTTCCTGAAGTTCCCAGTACGGATTATTCCAGTAAAAAGGAGTGAGGTCTTCGGGGCCAGACAGATTCCACAACCGTTGCAGACCATCGGCGGTCTTGGTGTTTTTGAGTCGATCCAGGTCAATCTGCCGTTCAAACCAGGTATTGAACGATGACTGCACACTTTGGGCGCCATTGCCAATATAGTCTCCCGTCACCGGACGTCCGTTCACCTGCGATTTAATATAGTTGAGCCTTACACTCGCTTTCAATTTGTCGGTAATGCTGGCATCCGTGCTCAGGCTGAAGGTATTGCGCTTCAGGCTGCTAAACGGAAATATGCCCTGCTGGTCGAGGTTAGTGTACGACAAGCGGGCGTTCACATTTTCGCCCCCGGCCGAGATGGCTACGTTATTCGATAAGTTGATTCCCGTTTCATAAAAGTTCTTCACGTTATCGGGATGGGCTACCCAGGGGGTCATTTTTCCGTAATCAGGGTCATCAGGGTAAAAGCTATACCACTGCCGTACCAGTCGTCCGTCCAGTCGGGGGCCCCAGCTTTCGTCGGCCTGGGTGGCCACAATGGGTTCCCCGTTATACATATCAAACACTTGCTTGTAGCCTCCGCCATATTCGTTCTGATACTCCGGCATGATGTACACCTCGCTAAAGGTAGTGTTGGAGTTGACACTAACGCCGATGCCTTCCGTGCCTTTTCCGCTTTTGGTGGTGATCAAAATAACGCCGTTGGCAGCGCGAGAGCCATACAAAGCCGCCGCACTGGGTCCTTTCAGTATAGACATGGAAGCAATGTCATCCGGGTTCAGATCCTGGGCGGCATTACCGTAGTCAATCCCTCCGTTGGCTTTCTCGGTATCTTCACTGTTGAAGTTAGAGTTGTCAATCGGGGTGCCGTCTACCACAAACAGGGGTTGGTTATTGCCCGACACTGAGCTGGCCCCCCGGATAAGGATGCGGGAGGAACCACCGATATTGCCTGAGGCACCGGCAATCTGCACTCCGGCCACCCGGCCTTGCAGGGAATTTACAATGTTGGTCTCGCGGGCTTCATCCAGCCCTTCGGTACTGATCTCCTGCACGGCATATCCCAGAGAACGTTCTTCCCGCTCAATACCCAGAGCCGTTACCACTACTTCAGATAGCTCCTTTGCATCCGAGCTTAATACCACTGCAACAGTAGCCTTGTTCATGATACTCACTTCCTTGGTAAGGTAGCCCACAAAAGAGAAAATCAGCGAGGAGGCGCTATCGGGAGCACTGAGTTCAAATAAGCCGTCAATATCGGTAATGGTCCCGACGTTGGTATTTTTTACCAGCACATTTACTCCGGGCAGTCCCATGCCATCTTCATCGGTCACGGTGCCGCTGATGTTTTTTTCCAATGCCTTCGGGGAAGGTGTGGCTGGAAGTCGGGTTTTTGGTGCGTTCTTTTCCTGAGCATATATGATGTAAAAATCGGCATCGGCCTTTCTAAACTGCAGCCCCGAGCCTTCTAATATTTCCGACAAGTCTTCTTCCGCTGAAGTGGCGTCATCTTTTAGAGACTGATTTTTCACCCGTTTGTTTTCTATCAAACCGGCCCGGTAGGCAATGGATATCTGATGTTTTTTTTCTAATGCTTTGAGCCCTTCCTGCAAATTAATTAATGACTTATCCGACTGTATCGGCGGATCGGTAGCCTCGGAAGCATGCGCGAGGGCTTGCGCGCTTAGCGACCCGCTGAGGCTACCAGCCAGCAGGATTAAACTGATCATGGATAAAATTCTCTTCATAAAATTGATGTTTGACGTAAGAAATACAGATAACACAAAGTGCTGCGCTATATTAAAATCGTTGCTATTTTATGCATACCGCATACTCCACCTGTGCTACGAATCTGACGACTCGTTGCCGGGATGAAAAACCTGATGCAAACCCTGCGTATTATACCTGCTGTGCAGGATATACTTTTATTGCTTCCCCTTTCTTCTTTCCAGCAAAATATGGTCTTCCCAAGATACAGGCACCAGATCATATACTTCAGCCATATTACTGATCAGCTGCTCCGGCTTCTCTGATAAGGGCAAGGTACCGGAGGCTTTTCTTTCCAACAGCTCATCTTCTGCCACTGCCAAATGTACCCCATGCGTTTCCTCCAGTTTGATGATAAGTTCCTGAAGACTCGTATGGTCTAAATATAGTTTTTGCTGTTTCCAGGCAGCATATGCTTCCGGATTCGATGCTATTTTCTTCTCGTACCCCAGGCTGTTATCGGCCAGTTGCACCACTTCTCCAGGCACCATTGGCACTTCCGTGACCGACGCACTTTCACCTAACGGTACTCCTATATGAAGCACAACTTTCCCAGACGCCAAAGCCACACTGGTTTCGGAAGCTCTTTGCACAACATTGAATTCTGTGCCCAGCACCTCCACCCTCATGGCATCCGGTGTGTACACCACAAAGGGTTGATCGTTGGCCTGATGAGTTACTGAGAAATACGCTTCTCCTTCCAGCCATACCTCCCGGTCTTCCCAGAAATTCCACTGATTCTTTAGCCGCAAAGCCGAGTTGCCATTTAAGGTAACTACTGACAGATCGGGCAGCGTGATGGTCTCAATCTCCCCGTAAGCGGTGTGATACCTCACTTCTGTTGCCATCGCCTTATAATACATCCACGTGCCCGAGATCACTAAAACCGTCACGGCGGCAGCCCATGCAAACCTTATCCAGGCGATTGGTCTCTCTGCAAATCGTTGACTTTCCTCCTCTTTCTCTTTAATATTTCCCCGAATGGTCTGGAGCATGCTCCTACCCAGCATTTGTCGCGCCTCTTCCTCCAACGTATGGGTGAAATCGCCTTTTTGATCAAAAGAAGCGTACCAATTTTTCAGCACCTGCTCTTCTTCCCGAGAACACGTGCCGGCCAAATACTTGTCCAGTAGTACGTATAGTTCTTTCTTCTCCATTGTTCAGTGGGCCTTCATCAATAGAGTCAACTTACTCCGCCAATCCCTCCATCCGTATTGAAAATTATTTTGGCCGCTGAAGAAAAAAGAACTTCTTATCACCATTGTATGAGGAATATCCCCCAGATCATGGCGTATTCCCTCAGGTTCTTCCGGATAATTTTTAAGGCTTTGATCATGTGCTTCTCTACCGTACTCACCGAAAGGTGCATGATATTGGCAATTTGCGTATAGCTTAATTCTTCCTGATGTCGCAATACATACACTCGCTGAGCCTGCGGTGGCAGGTGGTTAACCTCTTTCTCAAAGGCTTCTTCCAACTCCTGATAAAACATCTGTTCTTCTACCACACAACTACTGGTATCCGGAACGAGCGACAACTTGTATTTTTCCCGAACCATCTCGGCCTTGATGTAATTGAAAACCTTATACCGTAATGCATTATGCAGGTAACCCGAGAGCGAAGAATGTACGCTGAGGGTATCTCTTTTCTGCCACAATTCGGTAAACAAGTCCTGAATCAGCTCCTTGATGATCTCCGGCTGGGGCAAACGCTTATAGGCCTGATTGAACAAAGATTGCCAGTGCTGATCATAGATACTTACAAATGCAGTTTCACTGCCATTTTTTAACTGGCGCAGCAGGCTCTTTTCTCTTTGATTGCACAGATTGGCCATAGGAGTAGCAGGTAGATTACGTCAGTTTGATAAAAGCTGTCAGAATAAATTTTCCGAAAATATTTTGCAAAAAGCAAGTTATTCAGAATAAAAACTAATTTATTGATCTTTTTATAAAATAAAATACCAGTTATGTATAAAATCATGCATAATAAGGCAAATGCTTTTGATGTGCAGAACTGCCAATAAGCAGCAAATTATTCCTGTCATTCGCAAAGTATACTGTGAATATTGTCCTTGCATTGTAAATATGGAAATATATAGAGAACGCCCCGTTTTTTTGCGACCTCTAAGCCAAAGCATGGCATACACCTACGCTGTTAATGCCGACATACCTACTTCGGGTCAGCATCCTTGGCTCTTTTTGGGAAGAGAAATGGTTAAAAGCAGGATACCGGCACGCTACTTATACTGCCACTCCGGGTTTGCAGAATTGCAGGAAATGCTGATAAATCTTGTCAGCATCGACCAAAGGGGTTTGAGAGTTGTAGAAAAATTCCGGGTGCCACTGTACGCCAATGACTTTTCCTTCCTCCGCATTTTTCCATAAAAAAGCCTCAACCAGGCCATCGTCGGGCGAGGTGGCCAGCACTTCCAGATCGTCACCCAGGTCTTTCACCGCTTGGTGGTGCACGGTATTCACCAATCGGTTCAGTTCTTCATGATGCAGGCGATCCAGTAGTTTTCCTTCAGTAAACTCAATGGTATGGTGCAGTTGATCGTATAACCCGGCATCCCGGTGTTGGAGCGCATCCGGAAGTTGGGTGGCAATGTCCTGGTACAAAGTGCCGCCGAAGTAGGCATTCATCACCTGAAAACCCCGGCAGATGCCGAACACCGGTTTATTATTTTTTATGGCATAGTCCAGAATATTGAGCTCATAAGCATCGCGCAACGGATCGCCCAGCCAGCGGCCAATCGGGGTTTCGCCGTAAGTTTCCGGGGCCAGGTCCGAGCCCCCTTGTAGTACAAACCCATCCATCTGCGCCAGCAGATCGTACAGTACCTCCTGATCCAGATCGGGGATCAGCACC
The DNA here is from genome assembly GCA_040222715.1 of Cyclobacteriaceae bacterium. Classification (GTDB taxonomy): domain Bacteria; phylum Bacteroidota; class Bacteroidia; order Cytophagales; family Cyclobacteriaceae; genus Tunicatimonas. The sequence continues at coordinate 21,096 of JAVKCN010000077.1, forward strand.
GGCAATACATTCGGACGGTACAGGTAACGGGCCATGTCCCGCTCCAGATAGCAAAGGTGCTTGGGCGGAAAATACGTTCGGTCCTGATCGGGGTACATCAGGCATGAGGTGACTCCCAGTTTTATCATAAGGCCTCGGTATATAGTTGCACAAAGTCTTCGCGGCTCACCGGCTTAGGATTATTCGGATGCGCAAAATCTTCTTCGGCTAAAGTAGCCAGTTCCTCAATATGCGCGGCAATGACCCCGGCCTCGCCCAGTCGGGTAGGCAATCCGATTTTTCGGTTCAGGTTGAGCAGCGTCTGGATGACCGCGTCTCCCGTAGGAGCGAAAAGGCCCATGACCTGCCCCATCGCGGCAAAGCGATCTTCAAAACCCTCGATATTAAAGCGCAACCCATACGGAATACAAATGGCATTGGCCAAACCGTGGTGCATATCAAGCAGCGATGAAAGTGGGTGCGCCATGGAATGTACCACGCCCAATCCTTTCTGAAAAGCCACCGCTCCCATCATCGAGCCTAATAGCATTTTACTGCGGGATTCCGCATCGGGCCGATTTACGGCGGTTTCTAATGATTGCATGATTAAACGAATGCCCTCCAGTGCAATGCCATCGGCCATAGGGTGATAATTCTTCGCCAGATAGGCTTCCATGTTATGGGTCAGCGCATCCATACCCGTGGCCGCCGTCACGGGTCCGGGCAGTTCATAAGTCAGTTCGGGGTCGGCAAATACAATTTGGGCCATCAGGGTAGGATGAAAGAGGATGCGTTTTTTCTTGGTCACATCATCAGAAATGATGGCACTGCGCCCTACTTCGCTACCAGTGCCCGAGGTAGTAGGAATAGTCACAAACAGTGGGATTGGCTCGGTGACGTATTTGTCTCCGCCGATCAAGTCATCATAATCGAACAGATCACGACGATTGTTGATGCTGAGTGCTACCGAGCGAGCTACGTCCATCGCGGCACCGCCACCCAAACCCACAATCGCATCACTATCATGAGCGTGATAGGCTTCATTTCCTTTCAGCACATCCGACTTGACCGGGTTTTTTGAAATGTCGCAAAACAGTTCAGGAGTCAATCCTTCCTGCCGCAACGCATCCATAATCTTTTCAAAAAAAGCCAGCTTCGCCACCACCGCATCAGTCACCAAAAGCGGACGCTGTGATCCCTTAGACTTCAGATAAGCGCCCAGTTCCTGCACCGCGCCCTCCCCAAACCGGATAATGGTGGGAAAATTAAATTGATGAATCATATTTTAAGAAGAATAGAAGGATTGAATGGTTCATGATAGAATAAGCAAAATTAACAAACCAGCCTCTTAAAATGGCTTTTCAAAAGCTATTATTTTGTTTGATTTTATATCTACAATCCTTTCTTCTTGTTTTCTTTTAATCACTTGCCCTTTCTTCTGGTCTGTTTCAAGCTGCTGAAACTGAAACTCGCATACGCCAAAATTGTGACCAAAATCTAACTTGATCCAGTACTTTGAATGGTATGATTTAAGTTTTATCTGTTCTATTTCTATCGTAGCAGTATGCTGACTTGCCTGATAATGGTTCGGTGATTCTTGATGAATACTGGCTCCCCAACTTCTTTTGATATCTACGACCCTTCCAAACTGTGTCCGCTTAAATTTATATTGATATTCTTTAGATAGTTCTACTGAGTGTAAAGTCACTAACACCACTTTATCCCTATTCTCATCTATACAAAACTGCAGTAAAAGACTCCCATCAAACTCAGTATTTGAAAGCCAGCTCTGAATTTCTGTTTTGTTCACAAGCCTGCCTAGATCACTTCAAAATACCGCTTTACTTCCCAGTCGGTGACGGCGTTGGAGAACTGTCTCCATTCCCACTCCCGGGTGCGAATAAAATGATCCACAAAGTCGGCTCCGAAGAGCTCCTCGGGTAGTTCTGATTTTTTCATGGCCTGGGTTGCCTCCTGTAAATCGTGGGGGAGAATGCCGTATTGCTCATCTTTATAGCCGCTTTCTACCGTTTTGGGTTGCTCAAGCTTCAATTCATGTTTGATGCCGTACAGGCCGCTGGCCAGACTGGCGGCCATAGCCAGATACGGGTTTACATCCGAGCCGGGCACGCGAGTTTCCAACCGGGTAGATTTCTTGCCTCCGGCCAGCACGCGCAGGGCCGTGGTCCGGTTATCAGTGCCCCAGGTCGCGGTGGTGGGGGCCCAGGCACCTTCTACCAGCCGCTTGTAACTGTTTACCGTAGGAGCAAACATGGGCAGAATATGCGGAAGGCAATGCAGTTGTCCGGCCACGTAGCTTTGCATGAGTGGCGACATACCGTTTTCATCTCCGTCATCATAAAAGAGGTTTTTTTCTTTATTGCTATCCCACAGACTTTGGTGCACGTGCCCACTACAGCCAGGCAACTCCTGGTTTACTTTCGCCATAAAAGTAGCCATTACTCCGTGGCGGTAGGCAATCTCTTTGGCTCCGGTCTTAAACAGTACGGCCCGGTCGGCGGCTTCCAGAATATCGCCGTAGAGAATGGCTGCTTCGTACACTCCCGGACCGGTTTCGGTATGTAACCCCTCCAGCGGCACATCAAAACGCAGCATCAGATCGAACAGGTCATTAAAGTATGGGCTGTTGAGGGAGCTACGGAGTATGGAGTAGCCAAACATACCCGGCGTAAGCGGCTGAATGTCGGTAAATCCTTTTGCATCAAGGGTTTCGGGAGTTTCGGCGAAGTTGAACCACTCAAACTCCTGCGAAAACTGAGGGATGTATCCCGCATCCATGGCTTCCTGCTTCACCTTTTTGAGCAGACTGCGGGGGCAGACCGATAACCCTTCCCCCGATTCGTTCACGAAGTCGCCCAGGAAAAAAGGCAGATCGTTTTCCCAGGGTATTTTCCGGAAGGTAGACAGATCTAGCTGAGCGTCGGTGTCGGGGTATCCGGTATGCCAGCCCGTAAATTTTGCGTTGTCGTAAGCGGTATCTACGGCATCCCATCCAAACACCACACTACAAAACCCAAACCCACCATCCAGTACGGACATGAATTTATCTTTGTGCATGACTTTTCCGCGCAAAATTCCATCAATATCGGTAATGGCGACTTTTACTTTATGCGCCGGATGATCGCTTATCGCTTGTTTGATTTCTTCTTTGGTCATAGGTAAGGTTGAAGGTTCTAATGAGTAAATGAAAGAATGGTTTTTCCTTCAAAACTTAAAAAAGTGAAACCTTTGGTAAGATGCTAGTAAGTACCTGAAATTTATTCAGAGAGTCACCTCTGGAAAATAATCTTTTGTATAAGACTTCTGATTGAAGTTTTGTTTTTTGGAGTGCTATCCGTTAGTCTGTGTGTGCGGGGCTTCGGTCATGACCGAAGTGTGAGCAATATCAGTATGCTGAGGCTTCTTTTTATCAAAATTCTTTTCCAGAAAGTAGACCAATGGCCCTACCAGGAAATAGATGAAACCACCGACAATGGCATACCAGGGAATATTCGTCCATTCAGCGATTAAGGAGATCATGATGGAGAGTATTGCTACACTTGCCTGAATGAAGAACTGATACATCACCTTGGTAGTCTTCCATTGCTCAAGCGCAGATAAAGTAAGTGCTGCCTTTTGGTGAAGGGCGTGGCGGTACAGCAAGCCTAAAGCCAGCATCAGGGAAAAATAACCCGCACTGTAGATGATCATGATCGTGGGCAATGTCGCCCAGCTCGATACGGAAGTGACCAGCGTATGGAAACCTTCCTGCTCAAACTCTATTCCGAACAGCATCAACAACAGATAACCAAAGTAACGCAGCAGAAAGCTAATGACAAACTTGAGCGGATAGACATAGAATAGTACCACCAGCAGCAAAAACGTATTAAGAGCAATAGTGCGGTTATCTTTCAGCCCGAAGCGGAGAAAATACAGATAATGCTGGTACCAAATGAGGATCAACACCAACGTGCTCAGGGCAAAGGCCAGGATGTCGCCGGTAAAGCTGATCAGCTCCTCGGCGGTTTCAGGAATTTTGGAGGAGATCAGCAATAAGGTAATCGCCAGAGCAAAGACACCATCGCTTAGTTGCTCTAGTCGTGATGAGTCACGGCCTCGTTCCCGAAAGATATCAGTTTTAACTACTGCCTTTTTCTTAAGCTTAGCTCGCATATGCCTGTATCAGTTAACCATTTTTATTTTTTGACTGAACTGTTCTCCCCATACCTTTTTGTACTTCTTGAATGCCCAGCTCGCAGCAGCCATGACGCCAAAAGTAGCTGCTCCTAGCATGCCAAAGAAAGGTGTTTCCGGAATACGCGTGAGCGTCTCCGATACAAAGGCTGCGTACAGCCCGATCACCGACCAGTACATAAAGCTTAAATGCCATCCCATATAATTATCGCGGGGCTTTCTAATCATCACCGGAATCATACCGGCCAACAGGGTTACCAGTCCGATAATGGCGGCTATGTGAAAAATTCCAAACCCTCCCCACAATCGGTAGATACCGAAAGCCGTCAGGTTCACCAGCAGCATATTAAAGGCATAGAAGTAACCTACCAGTTTGTGCCGCTGCGTTCCCTTCTTCATTAGCAGCACCATTGTACCGCTGATCAGGGCCAGAATCGCGACAATCAGGTGAAAAGCACCGAGAGAATCGTGCACCAGATTTTTCATAGCTCAGACGTTTTTTGGTTTCGTATTGATATAACTTTTAATGGCGTTGACGTAGCTCTCGAAAGCATCTACGCCCTGCCGGGTAATTTTGCAGATAGTAAGCGGGTAATTATCTTTAAAAGTTTTTTGTACGTCGATATATCCGGCGTCTTTTAACTTGTTGATCTGTACACTCAGGTTTCCCGCCGTGGCTCCGGTTTTCTCCTTGATGAAGTTAAAATCCGCTTCCTGCACTCCAATCAACAGGGACATAATGGCCAGCCTGAGCTGAGAGTGCAACAAGGGATCTAATGATTCAAAATTACTCATGATCCACGGTATTGAGATTTCAACAGATAACCGGGAACGATGTACCCGATCATGGTAGACAAAGCGATGAGCAGCAGTTGGATCTGAAAGGGCACGAAATAGGAAATGGTAGCCAGTACCCAGATACCGATAGCTCCGATGACCAGGGGCGTAAAACGAAAAAGTCTGCCGGATACGAAAGTGCCCACTCCGTAAAGCAGTAAAACCACCGGGTACGCAATGTGAAAGCCGGTTTTGGTCCCACCGGCTACCAGTGTAATCATAATGGCCACAAACACGGCTAGCCACAGGCTTTGCATCAGTGTACCTACGTAGGTTTTCACGTAGCGTTTCCTGTCTTTAACACTCCGCCATACCGTTGCTCCTACCCCTACCAGCATCAGCAGCCATACCACATAGGGGTGAGCAAATTCGGTAAGTGTTAGCAATAAATAATGAGATACACTGGCAGCCAACACCAACCAACCCCACAGCAAATAATAAAACCCGTCGTCCTGAAAATCCTGTTTGGCTTCGGCGATCATCCCTTGTATGATATTCCAGGATTCTGCTTCGGTCATGGTTGTTTTACTCGTTTTCATAGTTTTAATATTAAATATTATAAACTAGTTTACGTTATAAACTAAATTAGGTTACAAACCATTCTTTTCTTTTTAAAATAGCGTATACTGTTTCTCTACTTCACTAGACATTTTTCTGATTTCTTTTCATAACGTACCAGAAAACGGGAGGCGATCAGCAGGCTACCCGGTCAGATAAGACTTGGGAGAGAAAATGGCTTCTTACATAATTATCGGAATAAACTCAACTAAGATGAATTACCGGCGGCCTGCTCTCTTCATATCATATAGCGCAGGAAGCTACAGAAGTGGTCTGATCACAACATAAAATCAATCGCCAGGCGACAAGGAACACTTTGTTTGGCTATTGATGTTGTTGTTTAAATCAGCGAAGTAACTATGACACTACCCAGCATTGCTATATCCGCTTTAACCCTTTGCTTAATGACCAATTTCCCCACTAAAAATATGGACTCATCTTCTATTATTTCATCCGACACCACCAACGTACTACTACAGGAATGGACTGGCCCTTACGGAGGAGTACCGGCTTTTGATAAGATGACTGTAGAGGCGGTAAAGCCCGCATTGGAACGAGGCATGTCGATAAGCTTACAGGAAATTGATACTATCGCCAATAATCCGGCAGCCCCGACCTTTGAGAATACGATTGTAGCAATGGAACGGTCCGGCGAAGCGCTGAACCGAGCATTTACCTACTACGGTATCTACAGCAGTAACTTATCCTCTCCCGAGTTTCGGGAGGTGCAAAAAGAAATGGCGCCCAAATTGTCCGAGTATTCTTCCAAAATCTCTCAGAATCAACCGCTGTTTGAGCGAATTAAGGCAGTATACGAAGACGCCCAGAAGAATCCGCTGGAAGACGATCAGCAGCGGTTGGTGAAGTTAATCTACGATCAATTCAAGATGAACGGTGCTGAGTTGGACGAAGCCAAGAAGGAGCGCTACGCGGAGATCAACAAAGAGCTTTCCCAGCTTTATACCCAGTTTTCTAACAATGTGCTGGCCGATGAAGAGGGTTATGTAACCTATCTTAGCAAAGATCAGCTTAGCGGCTTGTCCGAACAACTCATTAAAGCCTATGCCAAAGCGGCGGCCGACCGTGGAAAAGAAGGCCAATACGCCATTACCAATACCCGCTCTTCGATGGACCCGTTTCTCACTTACTCTGATGCGCGTGACCTGCGGGAAAAGGTATGGCGCACTTATTATTCCCGGGGCGATAACGGCGATGAGCACGATAATAATCAGGTTATTGAAGAGATTCTTCGGTTGCGTAAAGAGCGGGTTGGCCTGTTGGGTTACGATAACTACGCCGAGTGGCGCTTGCAGGATCGCATGGCTAAGACTCCTGAGAACGCCATGGAGCTGATGAATGCCGTATGGCCTGCCGCCATCGCCCGGGTGGCCGAAGAAGTAGAAGACATGCAGGCGGTAGCCAACGCCCAAGGCGATAATATCACCATTAAGCCCTGGGACTACCGCTACTATGCCGAGAAAGTTCGGAAACAGAAATACGACCTGGATTCAGATGAAGTGAAAGCGTATTTGCAGCTGGATAAGCTACGGGAGGCCATGTTTTTTGTGGCGGGCGAATTATTCAATTATAACTTTAGTCCGGTACCCGCCGGAGAGGTGCCGGTATTTCATGAGGATGTGAAAGTGTGGGAGGTGAAGGACAAGAACTCGGGGGAACACATCGGGCTTTGGTATCTCGATCCTTTCGCTCGTCCGGGAAAACGCTCCGGGGCCTGGGCTACGACCTACCGCAACCATACTACCTTTGATGGAAAAGAAACTGTACTGGGGTCGAACAACTCGAACTTCGTAAAACCCGCTCCCGGCGAGCCGGTACTGGTATCCTGGGATGATGCCACCACTTTCTTCCACGAATTTGGCCACGCACTGCACTACTTTTCCTCAGAAGTTCGCTACCCCACCCTCAACGGCGGCGTTCGCGACTACATCGAGTTCCAGTCGCAACTACTGGAGCACTGGTTATCTACTGATCAGGTGATTGAACAGTTTCTGGTGCATTATAAGACCGGCGAGCCTATGCCGAAGGAGTTGGTGGAGAAGATCAAAAAAGCGGGCACCTTCAATCAGGGCTTCGGCACTACCGAGTACCTGGCCTCTGCCCTGATGGACATGAAACTTCATTTAGCCAACCCTGACAGTCTGGATGTAGACAGCTTCGAGAAAGAAACCCTGAGTGCCCTGAATATGCCCGAAGAAATGGTGATGCGACACCGCACTCCTCAATTTAGTCATGTATTCTCCGGAGAAGGCTACGCCACGGCCTACTATGGCTACATGTGGGCCGACGTACTCACCGCCGATGCTGCTGAAGCCTTTGCCGAAGCCCCTGGTGGATTTTATGATAAAGAATTGGCTGAAAAGCTGGTAAAATACCTGTTCGCTCCTCGCAATGCGGTGGACCCATCAGAAGCCTACCGGCAGTTCCGCGGCCGCGACGCCCAGATCGACGCCCTCATGCGCGACCGGGGCTTTCCGGTACCTGGGGATAATTAATCAAGCATAGGGTTTAAACCGTATGCTCTTAAAATATTAAAACCCTTGCCAGTATCTTCTGGCAAGGGTTTCTTTTCTCGATTGAAGAAAGTGCTAAGCTTCCTACTTCGATAATGTGAAATCCGGTAACTTCATGACTTCCCCATTTTTCTTGGCTGACTCGTGGGCAATGATTCCCACACAGGTCATATTGGCCGATTGCGTGGCGTTGGGGTAAGGTGCTCGCTTATTCACTAAGGCGTCCAGAAATTCATGTACCAGATGCGGATGTGAGCCTCCGTGTCCGGCACCCTGGGTGAAGGAAAGGTGCTGATGTTCATCCGAATCGTATACCCCCCCGGTGGTAAACCGCTGGATGGGTTCGGGTAGTAGATGGGCGTAGTCGGGGCTTTCTACTTTTTCAGGGATTTCCGGTTCGGGTTTCTTGGCAGTATGCACGACCAATGGCTCGCCTTCAATCAGGGGCCATTCTACTGCTTTGTTTACTCCGTATACTTCAAAGCTTTCGCGGTACTGCCGGGCTACGTCGAAGAGGGAACGATAGATATGGGCACTGAGATCGGAATCTTTGAATTTGATGTGGGTGGTTTCTACGGCGTAGGGAGAGTTGTAATGCTGGTGCAATTCTTCCCGAATGGTGCCTGAGCCGAAACAGGAAACGTATTCGGCTTCGCCTCGGGTCAATCCTAAAACGGGGCCTACACAGTGGGTGGCGTAATACATGGGCGGTAAGCCGGGCCAGTAGTTGGGCCATCCGTCCATATCCTGCTGGTGGCTGGCTTTCAGGAATTGCACCTTGCCCAGTTCGCCTTTTTCGTATAGTTCCTTCATGAACAGAAATTCCCGGGCGTAGATAACCGTCTCCATCATCATGTAGGTCAGGCCGGTTTCCTGTACCAGCTTTACAATTTGTTCGCACTCTTCTACGGTGGTAGCCATCGGCACAGTACAGGCCACGTGCTTTCCGGCTTTCAGCGCTTTGATAGACTGAGTAGCATGATCGGGAATAGGAGTGTTGATATGCACGGCATCCACGTCCGGATCATTCAGCAGATCGTCGTAGTCAGTGTAGCGTTTCTCAATGTTAAAGGCATCACCAATCTCATCCAGTTTAGCCTGGGTACGCTGGCAGATGGCGTACATGTTGGCATTGGGGTGCCGCTGATAAATAGGAATAAATTCAGCCCCAAAGCCTAGTCCGACGATGGCGATATTAATTTTCTGGTCGCTCATGGTTGTTTCGTTAGATAATTGTTAATGATAGGAGGGCTTTCCACTTCCCCCAGTCTAAATGATAAATTGGTTCTCTCTTAAAAATTGATGGGAACAGCTAATCCAGCAGTTTCTTTAAAAAAGCCAGCCCATCGGAGGCAAAGTCGTCCTGATTTTCGGCCAGATTGCGCCAGATGCAGACCGCTCCGGCCAGTTCCTTGATCTCCGGAGTAAAGCTCTCAATAGAGACGCAACCCTGATAATTGATATTTACTAACCCCTTTTTCAAGTCATCCCAGCGAAATTGCCCGGTTCCGGGTGTACCCCGATAATTCTCCGCTACCTGCACGTGAATAAGCTTATCGCCCACGTTTGTGATCGCTTTTTCCATATCAAGTTCTTCAATGCTCATATGGAAGCCATCCAGTAATACCTTTGCGGCGGGGTGGTTGATATCGTCAATCAGCCGAAGAAGATCATCGGCCGTATTAATCATATCTGACTCGAACCGATTCAGGGACTCCAGGGCAATCTGAAGTCCGTTTTCCTGAGCCATCTGACAGACCTTATACAGGTTGCTGACAGCCAGCTCCCATTCTATCTTACGTTGCTCAGGAGATACCATACGAGCCTTCCCTACTGCTGAATACATTGGCCCAGCCAGAAAACCTGCTCCCCAGCGATTACACAGGGCAAAACATTGTTCTATATAATCGAAACAGGCCTGGTGCACCGCTGGATCTTCATGGGTCAGGTCGCGCGTAGGGCCAAACGCGCCGCATACGATTGGAGTCAATCCATGTTCCTCCAGGGCCGTTTTTACCTTTGCGCCATCAATCAATTCGGGATACTCTACCGGGATTTCCACCGCATCAAACCCCATCGCTTTGATCTTGGGAAATAGCTTAATCGTTTCTGTCGAAAAAGGGGAGGTCCAAAGCCAGGTGCTTACGCCAAAGGTGATCATGAAAAATGAGTGAATGGGTGAATGATGGATTTTTTGAATGTGGGGTGTTGCATGTTGTTATGGTTTGATTGCTAAATTGTTAAATGGCTGAGTTGCTTATTGTTTGGGCTTTTCAGCAGCTTCTTAGACTTCGGAAGTTTGAGAAACTAAGGTAACCATGATGTATCAAGGCTCAAAACTTCCGAAGTCTCCGATGAAAGTCTCCCGGCTGACACCCCTCTTCCTCCTCTAATTTACTCCTTGCTCCCGGCACCCCGCCAATTCAGTCTCCGGTCTTCGGCCTCCGTTCTCCCAAATCCGTTATATCGCTTCTGGTTTCACGACTTTCATGGTGCCTTGCATGATTCTCCAGTGGCCCGGGAAAGTGCAGACGAAGGGATACTCGTCCGGGTTTTCCGGAGCGGTGAAAGTAATTTCTGCCGTCGAGCCTGGATCTACCAGTGGAGTATGAAAGAGCACTTCCTCCATATCGGGTACGTACTGCTGCTCGGCTCCCTGCGGGTCAGAGGCCAGCTTATCGGCCGCAGCACCTACGGTTTCCAGCGTACCCGGCTGGATGATCAGTAGGTTGTGCTGCATGAAGTCGGGGTTCTCAAAGATGATCTTGATCGGTTTACCCGCTTCCACCACAAATTCTCCCACATCGTACTTCATAGCGTTTTTCACCGTCTTGATCTGTACGATAATTGCTTCTTCATTCTCTGTTTCGGTTTCAGCTTCGGCAACCGCAGCGACTTCAGGCTTATTCCAATAGGTATCCATCAATAGAGAAGCAACGGTGACGTCACCCTCAAACATATTGGTGCCTCCGTCTTTAAATTCTTTTTCTACGTCATAGTGCCATTCACCAGCCAAAGACATTTCTTTGTTCCCAACCTTAACAAGCAGTTGGTCCGGCTCACCGGTAAAACCTCCCCATCCCCGGTTATCTACCATACGAACGGCTATCGTATTTTCCCCGGCTTTCAGCACATTTGCCGGAATAGCGTATTCCCGCACTTTGGCCCAGTCGTCTTTGGTGCTTCCTACCTTTACCCCATTCACCCAGGTTTCGTCCGACTCATCGATGGGTCCTAACGAAATCATACCTTCTTTCCCTTCATGCCGACGAGGAATATTTATCTTTTTTCTAAACCAGACAACTCCATCAATATTTAAACCGGCCCGCTCCAGGTGCTGAGGCAGCATCATACTCTTCCAATCGGTATCGTTGTAGTCGGCATCTTCACGCGTAGCCATTGTTGCTTTTTGGGCTTGCAGGGCTTCGTATTGCGGATGTTCTTCCAGATAGGTATTCATAAAGCCTTCCCGGTGGCGGGTCGCTGCTGCATAGGTAGCACTGGCCAGCCAGGCATCTTTTTGAACCGTTTCTTCCTGACTGAGGGTATATAGCTGCTGACCCAGTCCATTGGAATTCGGCATCTCAGAGAGTGCCAGGATAGCCGCCAGGCGGGTTTGTGGGTCAGAGTCCTCGGCCAGATTGGAGCGAAGGATAGCCTGGTTCGCCCAGGGAGTGCTGGGCATCACCTGCGCAGCAGCGCGACGTACTCCCGCCGCCGGATGATACAGCGCATTTACAGCAATGCGGTAAGCCTCTTCATTGGTGCCATCCAGCGCTCCCAAACCGTGCAATGTCCACAAGGCGTGCACCGCTCCGGGAGTCATGCCCAGGTTATCTGTAGAAGTTTTTTTGATAATTCTATACAGTTCGGGCAACACATCATCTTCTCCTCGCTCAACCAGCAGACGTTGGGCGGTGGTCCGCCAGAACATATTTTCACTGCTCAATGCAGCTAACAGTGCTTCCGGGTCGTCTTTACCCAGGGTCATTGGCTCGTACGGTTCGGATTCGTTGTAGACTACTCGCCAGATACGGCCGTGCTGACGGTCGCGTAGCGGATTGACATAGGCGTTTCCTTCTCCGGTTTGGGCTTCATAACCTCCCCGATCAGGAGTGGGAGTGGGGTTGTGTTGTACGATAAAGTTATACCAGTCGGCTACCCAAACGGCTCCGTCCGGGCCCACTTTGGCTTCTACCGGGGCCACCCATTCATCGGCTCCGGCGAAGAGATTGCCTCCGTTTTTCTCTACGAACCCGGCTCCTTCTTTCTCAATACGTGCCTGGTGCACAATATGCCCGGTAGGCTCGCATACAAAGGCAATCTGGCTCCAGTATTCGGAAGGATAACTACGGGCCGTATAGAAACGATGGCCTGCTGCCGCAGTGAAACCACCCCACACATCCACCTGCCGTAGCCGGTCGGTGATGAGTTGCATAGAGTAGTGTCCGTCAATCTTCGCACTTCCCAACGCGGGGAGGCCATCTACATTGGTCAGGTAATTATTGGGAATGCCCAGATAGACACTGTGGGTATTATTCGCCGTAGAGGCAAACACATCAAAATTTTCGGTAAAGCCCAGGCCCCAGGTATTGTTGCTGGTGCGGGTCAGGTATTCAAAATCCGATACATCGGGGGCAAAGCGATACACTCCCTGGCTGAACTCCCGGGTTTCGCCCGCGATGGTCCCTTTAAAACCGGAGTAGCCAACCACTCCCCATATCCAGTTATCCAAACCATAAGTGAGGTTGGAGGGACCGGCGTGGGTATCGTAAGTACCCCAGCCAGTGATGATTTCTTTACGAACATCCGCCTTGTCATCTCCGTCGGTATCCTGCAAAAACAAGAAGTGGGGAGCCTGAGACACGATGATGCCGCCATTGGCAAATACCAGACTGGTCGGAATATTCAGATGCTCGGCAAACACGGTAAATTTATCCGCTTTTCCGTCACCGTCGGTGTCTTCGCAGATTTTGATGCGGTCATCACCCACTCCATCCTCATTCCGTACAGTATTGGGGTAGTCCACCGTTTCAATCACCCAAAGGCGGCCCCGTTCATCCCATTCCATAGAGATAGGGTTGATCACATCCGGCTCGGAGGCAAATAACTCCAGCGAAAAGCCCACGGGCACCTGAATTAATTTCTTAGATTCTTCCGGAGAAAGGGGCAATTGATAGCGTGGTGCCGGGTCTCGCTTTTCGTAATTCGGAATATTATCCCGGTCTTCGTATTGTAGTGTCGGCATGTCTTCCATGTAGGCCTGCCACTGTTCTTTCGCATCATCACCCACCGCCCACAGAATACCGGCTTCCATCAGATCGTGAAACTCCGGTTGGTTCCAGGTACGCTCATCGTGCCCGTATGCGGTATAAAATACCCGCCCCTCACCAAAGGTTTTGGTCCAGGTCCACGGCTCATGGTGGTCTCCCTCAACCCGCTCCATCAGCACATTGATATCCTCAGCAATTTCATGGTGTACGTAGGTTTCGTCCCAGGTGCTGAATTCTTCCACTCCTTCCAGGGCAGGATGATCGGCCTGAATGATATTAGCGACAAAGGTACCCGTATCGTGTTCCAGAAACTGGCCTCCCACCATTTCCACATACTCGGGAGAATTGCGAAAGCAGAAGCTGGCGCAGTGAAGCGGAATAAATCCTTTGCCGCTGCGCACATACTCCAGCAGGGCTTCATCCTGAGCCGGGGTAATTTCGTCGTGGTTGGCATAGATCAGCAAACCATCGTACTTGGCCAGGTTTTCAGGGTTCAGGTCGTTCGGATCTTCGGTATAGGAAAAGGCAATCCCCCGGGGATAGAGTGCCGAAGCCAGTAACGGCATGTAGTTTTCTGAATCGTGGTGCTCCGAATCATGCCCTAAAAACAAAATGTTGATGGCATGGGGGGAAGAACTTTCGGGGGCGGTCTTCTGCGAATGGCATCCAAACAGGAATAGCCCCACGGCGGTGAGTAGTGTTACGTAGGTTGTTGTCATATCAGTGTACATCAGTCTTGGACGTATCCTCTTTCATTAAAAAATCTAATCTCGTAAATATTCGCCAGCAAAGCTTTCTTTATTTTAGCTAATTCTGACTGTATTTTGTTATTTATGCCAAAAAAAACCTTATTATGAGGGTAAATAAAAGGTATTATGCGGTCTACCGTTAAAAAAATCTCTATTCCTAACACCGACACCTTTGTCGTACGCGACCTACAGGAGCCCTACTTTGACCCCAGCTGGCACGCGCATCCCGATTACCAGTTGTTTATCGTACTGCAAGGAACCGGCACTCGCTTTATTGGCGATCATGTGAAACCTTTTCAGCCGGGAGATCTGGTATTTACCGGCCCTAACCTACCCCACCTGTGGCGTAGTGACGACGCATACTTCAAAGAGGAAAGTGAGCTGCGCACCCGGGGCGTGGTCGTCTATTTTCATCAGGATTTTCTTGGAGATTCCCTTTTGCAAAAAAAGGAGATGGTCAAGGTGCGCCAGTTATTTGAGATTGCCCTTCGGGGTATGGAGATTTTCGGACCTACCAATAAAAAGATTACGCAACGCATGCTATCCCTGCTGAAGCTCGATGGTTTCCCTAGCGTATTGCAATTGCTGGAAATTATCAACCTGCTAGCCCACACTACGGACTACCGGATTATTTCCGGTACGGGCTACACGAACCGTATTAACGAGGCCGATACCGAACGTATGAACCAGGTACACGATTATGTGATGCGAAACTTCAAGCAAAACATCCGACTGGAAGAGGCAGCTGCGCTGGCCAGTATGACTCCCAGCTCCTTCAGCCGTTACTTTAAAACCCGGGCTAACAAAACTTTCTCGGCCTTCGTCAGCGATATTCGCATTGGGCACGCCCGCAAGCTGTTACAGGACGACTGGCTGAGCATTGCCCAGATCAGCTACGAATGTGGTTTTAAAACGCTCTCTAATTTTAACAAACAATTTCGCGACATTACCCAAAAAACCCCGTCGGAATACAAGAAAGAGTATGCAAAGGCGATGTATCATTAGAGCGCGGAGCTGGGTACAAGGCGTATGGGGTGAACGGAAGTATGGAATCCAAAGATGGGAGTTTTTGAGTTGGGACCGGAGGCAATCAGCCATTGAACAATCGATCAATTTAACCATTGAACCATCAACCTTACAATTTTTTTCTCGTTCATACGTCTTACCAATCATCATGGAAGCATTGAGTTTAACCGGTAGTCTGATGCAGCGCAAAGACGATGAGATTAGCCAAACGGTACGGCGCGAACGTCCCCGTTTACTAAGCTTCATCCAGAAGCGCATTTCCGATACAGACGAAGCCGAAGATATATTGCAAGACGTATTCTATCAGTTTACTGAAGCTTATCGGACCGTAAAGTCTATCGATCGGGTCACGTCCTGGCTATTTACCGTAGCCCGGAATAAAATTACTGATCGCTATCGCAAAAAAAAGCCTCACACCTTCAGTGAGCAGGCGGTGCAGTCTGCCGACGGAGAGACGGCTCTGCGCCTGGAAGATGTGTTGCCCGACCTGGCCAATCACCCCGAAAGTGAGATGATGCGTTCGGTCATCTGGCATGCCGTGGAAGAAGCCCTGGAAGAGATGCCTGTCGAGCAGCGGGAGGTGTTTGTCATGCACGAGTTTGAAGACCTGAGTTTTAAAGAGATCAGTGCCATTGTGAATACTCCGGTCAATACCTTGCTGTCGCGAAAGCGCTATGCGGTGCTGTTTTTACGCAAGCGCCTGCAACAGTTGTACGACGACCTGAATGACTAATACAATCTACAAACCATCAAAATAGCATGAAACGATATTGGATTTTTAAGTTTATAGTCATGGCAACCTTGGCCATTTTGGCACTTAGCACGGTGGTCATGCTGCTCTGGAACTGGCTGATTCCGCGCTTGTTCGCCGGCCCGTCTATATCGATGGGAGAAGCTTTAGGGTTATTGGTGCTGTCTAAGATATTGTTCGGAGGGTTTGGGCCCGGACGCTGGGGCGGAGGCAATATGGGGCGCAAACGTTTGTGGGAACGGAAGTTTAAAGAAAAGTGGGGAAAAATGACTCCTGAAGAACGGGAGCAGTTTAAAACTACCATGAAGAACCGCTGTAGCAGCTGGGGCTGGATGCCCAAAGATTCGACACTGGAAAAGGCGTAACCGACGCTTATTTTTTGCGCTATTTTAGTCACTATGATGAGGTATTATCTGCCTGTCAGGTAATTCAACTGTTGTTCCCTTTTCGGTTTCTACACAAGAATATCAGCATTTTGTAGCAATCTTATCGCAATTATTCTTTATTTGCAGTACAGCGGTAGATACGTATTAGCGACCGTTATCGTTTATTACGTTGTAAATCTGTACCCAGCATGGTGATTCTGGCTCGTTTCTTTTTCCTCCTACTACCAGTGACTGGTCTGGCTGCGGCCCCATCTCTGGATAGTTTGGTACAGGTATATCCCCAGGCCGATAGCAGTGCACGAGAAGATATTTTCCTGAGTCTGGCTCAGGCCGCCGCCGAAAAACCGGAACAAACGGTTATTGCCACCCACCGTATCATCACGCTGGCCAAACAACACAATCACTTAACTTCTCAAACAAACCTTTACCGGATATTGGGTGATGCCCACGAAGTATTGGGCAATTATGATAGTGCGCTGATCTATACTAAACAGTCCATCGCGCTGGCCCGGGAAACCAACCATCCCTCACTATTAGCCAAAGCTTATAACCTTTTGGGAATTATTCATGATGTGCAGGGAAGTTATGACCGGGCTTTAAAGAGTTTTTTTAATGCCTTATCTATTTATGAAGAAAAAAATGACCAGGAGGGGATCAATACTGAATATATCAATATAGGAAATATTTACGCTTACCAGAGTGAAAACCAGAAAGCCATTGATTACTATCAGAAGTCTCTGAACATCGCCAACACAATTCAGGATACGGTAGGCATTATTATGGCGTTGAATAATATCGGAAGCTCGTGGCAGGACCTTCAGCATACTGACTTAGCGCTGGAATACTATCAGCGATCAATTGCCCTGGCCAGGCAGCAAGGCAACGAGCAGGATATAGCGCTACCGTTAGATGGAATCAGCTACATTTTACTAAAGCAGGGTGAATACGACACAGCCCTGAGCAATGCGCGTTATTTGCTCACGCTGGCCGAGAAGTATCAGAATATCAATGATAAAATATACGCTTATAAACTGCTGGCCGAGGTATATCAGGCGAGGGGAAATAATCCGCTGGCCATTCAAAATGCCGCCAAAGGGTATACGCTGGCCCGGCAAATCGGGGCAAAACTGGAGTTAAAACATCTGAGCAAATTATTGGCGGACCTTTACCGCAAGCAGGGTAATTTTAAAAATGCCTATACGTATCAATCCATCCATCTGGCTTATCAGGATACGCTCTATTCGCTGGAAAAAAGAAAGATCATTAATAACCTGGAACTCACCCGCTCTGAGACAGAGAACGAGATGCTCAAAAAAGAGAATGAACTCACCCTGGCGGAAATAGAGAAAAATGAGGCCATTATTGACCGACAAACGGCCTACGCCATTGCCATTTCTCTGGTGGCAGTTCTAAAAGTGGGTATCATCATCATCCTCTACCGCCTCAACCTTCAGCGAAAAAGAAGCAATCAGTTATTATCCAGCCAGAAGGAAGAAATTGCCAAGACCAACTCCCAACTCACTCAGTTGAATGGTACGCTGAAACAACACCAGGGCCAGCTTCAGGCACAGAATGAAGAATTAGAACGGTCAAACGATATAAAGAACAAGCTATTCTCCATTATCTCTCATGATTTTCGCAGCCCGCTCAGTTCCCTACAGGGCGTGATCAATATCATGAACAGCCAGTCACTTTCCCCTGAAGAAATCAAGCAGATTTTTGACTCCCTTTCCACCAAAGTGCAGAATACCACCAACATGCTGGATAATCTGCTGAAGTGGACCCGAAATCAGATGCAGGGTATCCGGGTAGATCCTAAGCACTTCACCGTGCCGGATATGGCTGAGGAGGTGATTAACTCCCTGACTATTCTGGCGGAAAAGAAAAAAGTTTTACTCCATCATAATATTTCTCAGAATGTGGCGGTGTATGCCGATCCTGAAATGACCCGGATGATTCTTCGAAACCTGATTTCAAACGCCATCAAGTTCACCCTACCCGGCGATTCGGTTACAGTAGAAGCCTCCCCCACCAAAGACCAAAAGGTTGTTATCTCAGTAACCGATACCGGCCTGGGCATTAGTCCCGAGAACATGGGGAAACTCTTTCAACTTAAAGACCATACAACCTACGGCACCGCTAATGAGAAAGGTACGGGGTTAGGGCTGATTCTCTGCAAAGACTTTGTGGAGAAAAACGGGGGCGAAATCTGGGTAGAAAGTGAAGAAGGAAAGGGAAGCGCCTTTTATTTTACGCTGCTAACCCAGCCTACCTATTTTCCGGAAACCATCTCACAAAATATTCTTTCTGCCAGCTCTTAGTCTGCCATCGGTGCTTCGGCTTTTTCAATAAGTAAGCACTGTGACAAAATGAGCTTATATTTTTAGCGTCATAGCCAGGAAGAATGACGAATCTATCTCCCCGCCCCACGCATTAGCAGGAGATTGCTTCCTCGTGCCTCGTCGCAATGACGTGATAATTATTTTCGGCATAGTGCTTACTTAGCTGTGAAAATTACATTGAAATTGCGCAAGAAGATATTCGTAGAAAGCCCCGAGCTGCACATCCGTCACCATGGTAATTTCATGCCCCGTATCCGGGTTTTCAATCGTTTCTCCTTCGTTGGGTGGTTGAGTGGCAATGTCTAAAGTTACCTTGCCGGTAGTAAACAGTCCTCGCTGACCGACATAAGTGGTAGCCAGCACATCCCACATATGATACAGATAATCATAACCCGGAATAGAGTTGATGGTGGTGGCCCAGCAGACCGAGGCCAGTTGTGCCACTTCGTAGGCAGACTGACTGGCGAGTTGCCGGAGAAACGGGATACCTACCGGCACGTGGTTCGTTACATCCAACGGCACCAATGTTATTGGCAACTCCTGCTGAATCAGCCACCGGGCTGAGGGGGCATCCCAGTATATGTTCCATTCAGCCGAACCATTGTGGGTGTATGTTCGGACATTCCCCGGCACCTGTACCGCACCGGCCATCCATACAATCTCCCGAATTTTCTCGGCAATATCCGGGTGTTTCCGAAGTGCTGCTACCAGGGTTGTACAAGGACCCGTCATCAGGTATGTGACCTGCTGTGACACCTGAGTAAGCCGGTCAATGACAAAACTCACTCCTTCCGAGGTGCTGAGTGGAGTACGGGGCTCGTCAATCATGAGCAACTGCGGCAAGGCATTGATGATGTAAGGTTGCGCCCGCCATACCTCAGGAAAAGCGTGCACTCCCCGCACGGAGCTGATCGCCACCGGTACATCAATGGTCCCCAGCAAATCCATCATTTTCCGCGAAGCTTCGGCGGCATACTCCGGATAACAATCAGCCGGGGTCACCACCACTCCGTTCAGTTCGGTTTCCGGCATTGTCAAAAGTAACAGCAGCGAGAGTAGGTCATCCACCCCTCCGTCATGGTCAAAGAAGACAGTTTGCTTCATTTTTATCTTGCGCAGTATTCCACTATTGGGTTTGATAAATAGTGTTCTTCTCTGATAAATTACTTCTGAGATGCTTTAGCGTAGTCTACCGGAGTACCCTCGCCTATCGCGTACTGAATGCCTCCGGCAAGATGACCCAGAAAAAGCGGATCGGCATAGGATTCTACCGTATGGCCTAAACCAGTGTAAAATGCCCGTCCGCCATCGTACTCCTTATACCAGGCAATCGGGTGGTTATCTCCATTGGTACCGCCTTCGTAAGTAGATTCATCCAGCATGATCAGCACCTTGTTTTCATCGTTGATTTCTTTATAGTTATACCACTCATCGGCCCGGGACCAGTCTTTGGGCAGGGATTTAGTTGCCGCCTGACTGGCATCAATGATGTGCAAGGTCGCTTCTCGTACATTGGGGTTACCCGGGTGCCCGTTGAAATATGCGCCCACCAGTTTACCGTACCAGGGCCAGTCGTATTCGGTATCGGCGGCGGCGTGTACTCCCACAAAACCACCTCCGGCCTGAATAAACCGCTTAAATTGATTTTGTTGCCCTTCGTCCAGAATATCCATGGTGGTATTCAGGAATACGATGACGTTAAATTTTTTAAGTTTGTTCTCACTGAAAACGGAAGCGTCTTCGGTGGTTTCTACCTTGAAGTTTTGCTGCTTTCCCAGTTGCTTAATGGCTTCAATCCCCGCTTCAATCGATTCATGGCGATAGCCCGCCGTTTTGCTGAAAACCAGCACATTTATGTCTTCTTTTTCGGTGGAATACACGAAGAGGTTTACCAGTAGCGCAGCGGCCACGGTAGTCAGGAGGAGGGTGATTTTCTTTCTCATATCAGAATTAGTGTTAGGAATGTGTATGTAGTGATGCGAGCGCGCCAGACGGCTGGTGTTTTCGCTTATCCATACAAAATAACGAATAACTCCCGTTTTTCCCGACGATTTTTCCGGTTATACGTATGCAGAGGTATTCGTAAAACCTATTATTTCTATCGCATGGACGATCGTATTCAAACTCGACACCCTCAGGGCAAGCAGGGAACCAACATTGCCAAAGGCAAATATGAAATCATGAAAACCACCATTATAGCGGTATTGCATAACCAGTCGCTCACGCATACCGAACTGGTGGAGCAGGTAACCGACAAGCTTCGCGCCACCTTCGATGGCTCTATCGGCTGGTATCTGGAAACCGTGAAACTGGACCTGGAAGCCCGCCGTGTGATTGAGCGTGACACCACCCTGCGTCCTGCCCGATACCGCATTAGTCAGATGGCTTAACCGGCTTCTTGGTGTCTGCGGAGTAATTGCTGGTAGGCCAGTGCCTGCTCTGGAAAACCAGCTTCGGCATACACTCGGGCAAACTCATTAAGCGCAAACATCCCGATCGATTGATCCCGCCGATACTGCGGATTTTCGTGCTCGGTCAGGTACGTGAGCAGTTCATCGTAGCGACGACTGACGGTGTCGGCAATATGATCAGCTTTTTCTTTTTCGCCTACGGCCAGCAACAGGGGCACCGACTGAATACTCCCTATGTCATAAGGAATGGCCGCATCGGGAATCACCTCCAGCGCTTTATGCAATGCCTCCCGGGCTTGTTCCGGTTTTCCTTCAGTCAGTAGCGCCTGAGCGAGGGTATTGAAATTCATCCGATAGTTGGCGGCATACATCAGATAGGTTCCGTGATAGTAGGCATCAGGATCGTTCAGACCTCGGTAGGCAAAATCGTGCATCAGCCGCTGGTACATTTTGCTGGTATCAATCAGCCGCTGATCCGGTTGGGGGTTTTCCAGGGGCACCAGCCGAAAGGTATCTCCTTCCTGAACCAGATGGGGAGTAAGGTCAAAATTTACGCTACGCTCAGAAGTCACATTAAAATAGAGGGGACGCTTCCAACGGCCTGAATCAATCATATCAAGAATCAACAGATCTTTTTTCTCCAACCCATTGGCCGTCAACGAAAGCCGTAACTGATCGGTTTGATACATTTGGTATTGTTCCGGCACTGATGCCCGTGCCCGGCTTGAATCTCCCTGGAAATAGAGCGTACGCGCCGGAATGGTATTCAACGGCCCCAGGGCGGTTTTCGCTTGCAGGGCCGGACTGCCCTTTTTAATCAGTTGCAGGTACTGATGCGCATCAATGGCTCCCTTCACTCGAGGGTTTTCCATATAAGGCAGATAATCGTTCGGGCCGCCCTGCTGGTAATTCTGCATAGATAGCGAGAGCGGCAGGGCGTCAGATTGGTAGAGTGGACGATACATCTGCTCAATGTACCAGTCTACATTGGCAAAGGAAGTCACCAGCACCCGCACATCGGTACGAAAGCCCTCTACGTTTTGCACATACCACAGCGGATAGGTATCGTTATCCCCTCCCGTAAACAGAACAGCGTTTTCATCGCAGGAGGCCAGCATATTACGGGCCGCATCTACCGAGAAGTATCGCCCCGAACGGTCATGGTCATCCCAGTTTTCCACTCCCATCAGCAGGGGAATGGCGAGACAAACCATCGGGATCGCAAGCCGCCCTAACATTGGAAGGCTGAATCGCCGTTTTAACCAAACTGCAACACTCAGAAAGCCCAGCCCGATCCACAGTGAGAAGGCATAAAAATTAGGAGCAAACACATAATCCCGCTCCCGAGGCTCAATGGGGGGATTATTAGCGTACAAGACCAACACCACTCCCGTCATCAAAAATAAGGTCAGCAATACCCAGAAACCGGAACGATGGTGAAGATACTGATAGATCATCCCCGTAATGCCCAGCAGCAAAGGAAGCATCCAGTAATTATTCCGGGCCGCATTGTCTGCCATGATGGAAGGAATTTTCTGCCACCCTTCCCAGGGAGTCAGCCAGCCGGCCTCCTGCCGATCGCTTTCCCGTCCGGCAAAATTCCACAGAAAGTAGCGCAGATACATATGTCCGAGTTGATAGCGGAACAGGAACGTCAGATTATCGGCAAAATCAGGTTTTTCATTAGGCCGCAACCCGGCCCACTGCCGGTATAAGTCGGCATCGCTATCGACCATGCTGCCCATGCGGGGTAATATTGTCTGGGTTTTATCATCGTAAATCTGCTCCAGACGCCGGTCTTTTAGGTAGTAAGCATCCTCGCCTCGTTCGTAGATTGTACTCCCGGCTTCCTGCGCCTGCAACTCCGCCGTAAAGTAGGGACCATATAGCAGCGGTCGACTCGGGTACTGCTCCCGGTTCAGGTACGCCAGCAAACGTACCACATGATTCGGGTTATTCAGGTTGACACCCGGGTTCTGGGAGGCGCGAATAGGAATCAGCGCATACGACAGATAACCAATCCACAGAAATGTAAACGCCAGCCAGGCCGTATGTAGGGTTACATGCCCTCGTTGCGCCGAACGATACAACCCGTAGCCTAAGCCAAGAATAAGCAATGCGATACTCACTACCACTCCACTACCAAACGGCATACCCAGTTGATTGACCAGGAAAATGTCCAGTTTTGCGGCCAGCGTGGTTAAGCCGCCCAGCCCAAACATTACCAGTAACAGCAGACCAGCGCCTACCACCAGCGCTCTCCCCGTTTTAAACATCGTGGGCGAAGGCTCTCGCTTGAAATAATACATCAAAGCCACTGAAGGAATGATCAACAAGCTCAGCAGATGCACTCCCACGGATAAGCCTAACACATAAGCCAGCAAAATCAACCAGCGATGCGCCTGGGCCGGATTATGATCCCAGGCCGCTTCCCAACGCAGCATCACCCATACCCCGACCGCCACGAATAGCGACGCCATGGCGTAGACCTCAGCTTCGGTCGCAGAAAACCAGAACGTGTCGGCAAAGGTAAGGGAGAGAGCCCCAACCGCCCCGCTTCCTAATAGCAGGATCATCTGCTCTATCGATGCCTTCCCTGGGGGGATGTTCAACAGTCTCCGCCCCAGCAGTGTGATCGTCCAGAAGGTAAAGGTCACGGTCAGGCCGCTGCACAGCACACTGAGTACGTTGATCCAGTAGGCTACCTGCTGCGGGTCACCCAGCGACAGGTAGGCAAACAGGTGGGCAATGAGCAGGTACAGGGGGGCTCCGGGCGGGTGAGGCACTCCCAGGGTGTAGGCGGTCGCAATGAATTCACCGCAATCCCAGAAGCTGGCGGTGGGTTCTACGGTGAGCCAATAAGTGAGGGTGGCGATGGCCCCAACGGCCCATCCGCCCAGGGTATTGATCCGGGTAAACGTTCGCATGGCAGTGATCTTTCTATCAAGATACCCAAGTCCCGTTCTCTTTGCGAATTGACCGAAAAGGTTTAACGATTTTTAACAGTAATCAATATCCTTTCTAAAACTGGATGGTCATTATTGAAAATAAACTAACACTTATGCCGCCACTCTCCTCTTCACCACTACTTTCTGCGCTGGTCTTCTAACCGCTTTCTTTTTCTCGGAATATTGACGTTGGAAGTAGGCAATGGCGGGCATGCCGATCGCAGTAGGCAACAACCAGGCAATAAATTCCGGGTCAGTGTGAATATTATTCACCAGAAAGGCGGTCACCGCGGCAATGTATGAGCCGGAGATACGACTGATGTGGTAGCGTATCCAGGCTTTTCCTTTCATGGACTTCTTTCCGCTGAATATGCGCAGATCGGCCAGTAGCTGAATGCCCAGCGAACTGGCAAATACACTTACCAGAATGATAATACCGGAATTATCTGTACCTGTAAGAGTAAACGTCTGCCAAATAGTAATCACCAACACCAGGGTGCAGCATATCAGCAGGGCCCAGTCGCGACGTTCGCCTTTCATAGCTTTCTGGCGCATC
Source organism: Cyclobacteriaceae bacterium (assembly GCA_040222715.1). Lineage (GTDB taxonomy): Bacteria > Bacteroidota > Bacteroidia > Cytophagales > Cyclobacteriaceae > Tunicatimonas. The sequence goes on from JAVKCN010000077.1 coordinate 45,637, forward strand.
AGCGTCAGTCCCCGGTAGCCCGTTATGGTAGAGTAGAACGTTAGTAAACCGACCATCAGCAGGAAAGGGTTGAAGCGCATGGTTGCCAGCACAAAAGCGGATATGGCGACAAACACCATGGCGTAATAAAAGATTTTACCGGTAATGTTGTGCCACTTTCCGCCCTTTTTGGCTACAAAAGGCACAAACCCCACCGTGAGGGCGGTAAAACCGGCAATGATATGAAGTACAAGGATGATGATTCTGATAGTTTCCATTTGGCTTTAATTTTTAGTGAAAGTAGCGCGAACGCGCCTACGACACGAATGGAAGTGACTGAGTGGTTAATATGGACGGATGAATCGTAATAATCAGGAACCCAACCGTTCGGTAGCCTTCAGAATTTTGCCTATTTTTAAAAAGGTGGATGGATAAGCCATCTCCATGCTTTTTTTAAATCTCACTTTTTAACCTGTATCTGTATGAAAGAATGGATTTTTTCTTCCTTTGATGTGCTGCTTCCTACGGTCGTCTCGGCGGTGTTGGTATACGCGCTCGTCATTTTTTACACCCGCCTCTTTGGGTTGCGCAGTTTCTCTAAAATGTCCAGCTTCGATTTTGCCATGACAGTGGCGGTGGGCACCTTACTATCATCCGCGATCATCAATAAAAGCCCGAGTGTCGTCCAGAGTGGGGTGGCCCTCTTGAGCTTGTATTTACTACAACTGATTATAGCCGTTTTGCGGCAGCGAGTTTCCTGGTTTAGCCAGGCAATAGATAATCAGCCCATACTGCTCATGGATGGCCCCACAATTTTGCACGAGAATTTGCGGAAAGCACAGTTAAGTGAGGACGACTTACGCGCCAAACTGCGGGAAGCCAATGTACTGAATTACAGCCAGGTAAAAGCCGTGGTTTTTGAAACTACCGGAGATGTATCAGTGCTGCATTCTGGCCAGGATACGGCATTGGATGCGGATATTTTGCGCGGGGTACAGGGTGTCTCCCGACTGTCGTAATCAGCGATGGGAGTCTTCGTCTTCCAGCATACTGAGATAATTGTAATAGCGGCTTTCCGAAATTTCACCTTCCTCTACTGATGCTCGTATAGCGCAGCCCGGTTCGTGGGTGTGGGTACAGTTATAGAATTTGCACTCCCCCAGCAAGGCCCGCATCTCAGGGAAATAATCGCTTAGTTCGCCTTCCTGAACATCCATCAGCCCCAGTTCTTTGATGCCGGGAGTATCGATGACGAAGCTTTCGTCGCCAATCCTGAACATTTCCGCATAGGTGGTGGTATGCACCCCTTTATTGGCGAAGGTGGATACCTGTGCGGTTTTCTGTTCAATATCAGGATGCACTCGGTTCAGGATGGTGGACTTCCCTACTCCCGAATGTCCGGAGAAAAGACTTACCTTCTGGTGAAGGTGGCTGCTCAATCGAGCGATATCGTCGGGATTCATGGCGGAGATGGCCAGGCAGTGGTATCCTGCTCGCTCGTACAGGTCCATCAACGCCTCCTGAAGTTCAAGTTGTTCCTCGTCCAGTAAATCTGATTTATTAAACACCAGCATCGCCGGAATCCGAAACGACTCGGCCGAGACCAGAAAGCGGTCAATGAACCCTAAAGAGGTGCGGGGAAAGACCTGCGTGGCAATCAGCATGGCCTGATCCAGATTAGCGGCAAGAATATGGCCGTGGTGCGCTTTGCGGGTAGATTTTCGAATGATGTAATTCTCACGGGGCAGAATATCGGTAATCACTGCCGTATTCTCGTCTCCCTCTTCTTTCTCCAGCACCACCCGGTCACCCACCGCTACCGGATTGGTTACTTTCAGCCCTTTGATCTTAAATTTGCCCCGCAGCCGGCTGGGATATACCTGCTGATCGTCAGCCAGCACACTGTACCAGGAGCCGGTAGATTTCATCACCAAACCATTCATGTGATATACTTTTCCAGATAATTTACCACTTTCTTCGTCGCTCCCGTATGGTTCTGCACGTAGCTTTGACAAACCTCAGCCATCTGTTGCTGCTTCTCCTCATCGTTCCACACCGTCAGAAACTTATAACGCAGGTCTTTGGTATCGTTGACGGTGAATGCCCCGTTCAGCTTAAGCAAATCGGTGGCTTCACGAACGTGCTGGTAGCTGCGATTGCCAAAAAACACCGGCATGCCGAAAGTAGCCGGTTCCAGCACATTGTGCAAACTTTTCCCAAATGCACCGCCTACATAAGCAAAATCGCCATAACGATATAGGGAGGTAAGCATTCCCACATTGTCGATGATCAGCACCCGGTAGTTAGACACGGTGTTGGCCTTCGTCCGCGAATAGCGGATCGTTTTGTAGGGCAGACTTTCTTCAATCCGCAGCAGATGTTCCTCTTCAATGTTGTGGGGAGCGATAATAAATTTTATTTTCTCTTCAAACTCCTGCATAAAGGGCAGCAGCACTTCGGTATCCGGCGGCCAGTTGCTCCCAATCACCATCACCTTCTCGTCCTGCTTGAAGTGCTCGGCCAGTTCTACCGACTCAGCCTGATCACAGAGCGCCGCTACCCGGTCAAAGCGGGTATCTCCAGCCAGCGTCGTGGATCGTATGCCAATATCCTGCAATAACCTTCCGGAAATTTCATCCTGCACAAAGTAGTGACGAATCATGCGTAACATATGGCGATAAATTCCCCCGTACCATTGAAAAGGCACGCCATCTACTTGAAACTGGGTAGAAACTGATAAAGTAGGAATATCCTTTCTTTCCAACTCCCGCAGATAACCGTACCAGTATTCGTACTTAATAAAGAGCGCCACCGTGGGTTTGACCAGTCGTACAAATCTACGGGCATTGCGTATTCCATCCAATGGTAAATAGCAAACCAGGTCGGCGTGCTCATAGTCTTTTCGCACCTCGTAGCCGGAGGGTGAGAAAAAGGTAAGCACAATGCAGGCATCAGGGTACTGTTCTTTTACGGATTCTATCACCGGTCGCCCCTGTTCAAACTCACCAAGCGAGGCACAATGAAACCAAAAACACGGTCCGTCTTTCCCCCGCTCAGCAAAAGCTTTGAGTTGGGTAAACACTCCTTTCCGGCCTTGCATAAACCTCCGGTTTTTTTCCGAAAAAGGTAATGATATATACAGCCCTGCCTTCAGCAGGGTCACAATAATCTGATATAACCACATAAATACGCTAAAAAAGTTAGTTTGCTTTAACGAAATTTCAGCTACGCTGCCCTAAAAGAGGCGAATATACTCAAAAAAAAAGTGCTTCCGCTCATCAGAAGCATGATATGGTTGTTGTACAAGGTGCCGATACTACTTCTTATTTGTTAGGGTAAAGGATAAGATCAGACTGCGGGACCCTGCCATTGCGACAATGATTCGACAGTGTATACCTTAGTCTGAATAAATAAAGGAACAGCAGAATTCCCTCGATGGTTTTGTTTTTCTTCACACCGGCCAGCAGATATTAACGTCGTAGGCGTTCTACATACTTTATTTTCTGATTTGCCGAAACAACCATCCCTTCGGATATTGCATCTTGAGAGTGAAACTACCCAATCCATGCGCTATTACTGTTTTCTACCGTTTTTTCTGCTCAGCACCACGTCCTTACTGGCTCAGGGACTGAGAGGCTACCTCCGCAATGAGCAGCAGGAACCATTACCTTTCGCGACCATTTATATCCAACAGCAGGAAACCGGCACCACCACCAACGAGCAGGGTTATTACGAAATTAAACTGGCTCCCGGCACCTACGATCTGGTTTTTCAGCACCTCGGCTATACTACCCATACCCAGTCGATAACCATTGGCACTGGGTTTAAGGAGTTGAATATCACGTTGCCCGATCAGACCATTCAACTAAAAGAAGTCATTGTGCGGGCAGGTTCGGAAGATCCGGCCTACACGATTATGCGCAAGGCCATTGCCAAAAGTAAATTTCACCAGCTTCAGGTGCAGCATTACACCGCCCAGGTGTACGTGAAAGGCGGCGGACGCATCAAGAAAGTGCCGTTTTTCCTGAAGAAAACGCTGGAAAAAGAGGGTATCGATAGCTCTACCGTCTTTGTCTCCGAATCGGTTAGTGAAATTGCGTTTGAGCAGCCCAATACCATGAAGGAGCGGGTCATCTCCGTGCGCAGTTCTGGCGATGATAATGATACCAGTCCTAATGGGTTTATCTACGGCAGCTTTTACGAACCGGAAATTGCCGGCGCCATCTCCCCACTTTCACCAAGGGCCTTTGCCTACTACCGCTTCCGGTACGAGGGCAGTTTCTACGACCGGGGCTACGAAGTGAACAAAATTCGGGTGATTCCCCGCTCCCGGGGCGACGATGTATTTACCGGTTTGCTCTACGTGGTGGATGATCTGTGGAGCATTCATAGCCTGAATCTGTATACCTACAAGCAGGGCTTTAAAATTCAGGCCAAGCAGGTATACGCTCCCATTCAGGAGAAAGTATGGCTCCCGGTGACTTATAATATTGATGTCACTGGTAAAATTTTAGGTTTTGATCTGGAATATAAGTACCTGGCGACGCTCAGTGATTACGATATCACATTGAACCCTGACCTGGAGGTAGAAGTAGAAGTGGTGGATGAAAAGATTGACGAAGAACTGGCCGCGGCCTTAATTCAGGAAGAAAAGCTAATGGCGCAGGCCGATACCGTGCAAAACCGGGATGCGGAAAAAATTTTCCGACAGGAGCAGAAAGTAACCCGCAAGCAGTTGCGTAAGATGCTGAAGGAGTACGAGGAAGATATGGAAGCAGCAGCAGATGAACCCGACGTGGTGTCCATTACCAGCATGACCATTGACTCTACTGCGGCCAATGCTGACTCGGCCTACTGGGCGCAGATTCGTCCCGTACCCCTGAGTGATATGGAAAAAACCAGCTACCGCAAACTAGACAGCCTGGCGGTGGTGGAACGAGAAGAAGAGGAAGCCGAAAAAGAAGAAAAAGACAATGAATCGAATAGGAAGAGCAACAGTGGCCTTCGCCTTGGGCGGCATTTCTCAGTGGGTGATGATGTATCGTTCTGGTTTGACTTCCCTATTCCTTACTATAACACAGTTGAAGGTTTTAATATCACGCTGCCGATTAACCTGAAAGTAGATGTAAGTGACTCTACTTCGCTTACTACACAGCTTTACCCTCGGTATGCATTTGCCCGCAAGAAGCTGACCGGAAAAGCCGTGCTTCCGTACTCGTACAAAAAGGGCAGCTTCACGCTGGAAGGTGGTCGGTTTGTAAGTCAGTTTAATGAGGCTGAACCGATCAGCCCGTTGCTGAATACGGTGTTTACCTTGCTGGGCAAGCAGAATTTTATGAAGCTGTACGAGAAGTCCTATGCCAAAATAAGTGCCGAGCAACACCCAAAAAATGGTTTGAATTTGCGAGCTTCCCTGGAATGGGCCGAACGCTACCAGCTTTTTAACAATGCGGATTATTCGCTGTTTGACCAGAACCGGGAGTATACTCCCAATGCCCCACTCAATGTAGAGACTCCCGTGGATTTCCCGATGCATCAGGCCCTGGTTTTTAGCCTCTCCGGCGAATATGAGCCGTTTTTGAAGTACCGCATCCGCAATGGCCGTAAACGGGTTATTGATAATTCTTCTCCCCAATTTCGCCTGACGTATCGCAAAGGTATTCCGTCGGCCCTATCAAGCGATGTGAACTATGACTTTCTGGAAATTGGAGCGAAACACCAGTTTGATATTGGAGCACGAGGCCGACTGTTTGCCAATATTTATGCGGGTAGCTTTCTGAATAACCGGCAGACTTATTTTATGGATTATCAGCACTTTCCCGGCAACCGCATCTTTCTGCAGGAGTCGGACCCTGTGGGAAGTTACCGGCTACTGCATTATTACCGGTACAGCACCGACCAAAACTATGTGGCCACTCACTTATACTACCAGCTACGCAAGTTTCTGCTTACCCAGATTTTTGAGGTTCGAATGCTGGGCTTAAAGGAAAATATTTTTGTGAATTACCTGAAAACCGATGCTTCCCCGCACTACGCCGAAGTAGGCTATAGCCTGGATAACATCTTGCGTTTCTTCCGGGTGGAAGCCGTGGCCAGCTTTGCTGATGCCAAATACGTGGATTTTGGCGTACGCATTGGCATCTCTACCAGTCTGGAGAACATATTAGAGTGATGAATAATGATTAATGCGGATTAAAGCAGACGGAATAAATTTCGTTTGTGATGTGCGCTTAGCATTGGGTTTAAACTCAATACTGGAAAAGGAATTATAAGTAAGTTTTTTTTCTGTAAGAACATCATTAATGATATTTCTACTCATTAAGAGGTGTAATTCCAAACTCGGTTAGTCGCATGATTCAAGAATGCTATATTTTTTTAGCACCTGAATAGTTATTATAATTAGCGAAACCGGAATAATGCCCCATAGCAATAGATAAAAGCTAATGTAAATGATCATGGCATTCCAGAATATCAGTACTAGAGATAGAAGGAAGATCAGAATCAGCGATTTAAGGCTGATCTTAGCAACTTTATCAATTTTGCTGATTAGCATTTCAACTTTTGATGCCGATACATTACTCATTTCAATTGCCTTTCTCCAGAGCAAATAACTTTATGCCTGGGGTAACAAGAGGCGCTGGTAGGTCTCCACAATATCTCTCAACAGCCGTATCGAGAATTTCATACGTAACTGACACCTCCGTTCCGGTAGTTGAGCTAACTTTAAAGCTATCACCGATAAAGTCTTCGTTTTTGGGTTTGTAAGTCTGATCACCAATTGTGATGAAAAACCCGCATCCATCGACCTCGTACTCACCTTCCCAACTGAGTAGGGCTTCTGAAGTAACAAGGTGCGTACCAGAGGTTTCAGCATCAGCGGTCATATCTTCTTCCTGACAGCCCAGAAAAGAAAGAAATGCAATGGTGAGTATTAAGTAAGTTGCTTTTTCCATGATTCTTGATTTAAACGCTTTATCTTATTCTAATAGACCCTGTCAGTAGCCAGAAGGTTGAATCAGATTGTAAAATTTTTTGTCATTTTATTATCTTTTCCAGATATCGTCTCTAAGTTCATCTCCAGTGATAGCTTATTACGAATTAATTCGTAATTGTCTTGACATCCTAAATACTTTTCATTACGATTGTATTACGAACTAATTCGTAATACTATGAATAAGAAAAAAGATATCAAGCCTTCGGAGAACGAACTCGCTATCCTTCAAGTACTTTGGGAGCGAGAACCCACCACGGTAAAAGAGATCAATGAAGTGCTAAACAAGCAAAAACCCACCGGCTATACCACCACGCTGAAGATCATGCAGATCATGCATGAAAAAGCGCTGGTTACCCGCACCACCGAAGGAGCCAAAGGCAAATCCCATCTATATTCTTCTGCGGTGACGGAACAACAGATTAACGGGCAATTGCTCGACCAGTTTATCCAACGAGTATTTCGCGGGTCGGCCAGTTCGCTTGTATTGCGGGCTTTAGGTCGTTCCGAAACCTCTCCCGAAGAGCTAGACGAGATCAAGAAGTATTTAGATGACCTGGATCAAAATCAACCCTCATGATAACTTCATCCGATTTTTTTGCTGCCGCTACCGAAGCCCTCGGTATGACGATCCTCCACTCCTTGTGGCAAGGCTTTCTGCTGATGCTGGCGTTAGGGCTTTTTTTACGATTCGGTAAATCGCTCACCCCGGCGACGCGCTTTTCAGTGGCTTTTATTACCCTGTTACTGCTGCTGACAGCCTTTGTTGGCACTTTTTATCAGCAATGGTCTCTGGTGGCTCCGGTTACCATATCGCCCTCCCTCACGGAAACTCTCCCTGCCGAAATTACGAAAATCGCTCCGGTCGTTTTAAACCCAACTGGGGAACAACTCACTGTCACTGAGCCCGACCGCTGGGAAGCTTTGTTCTCGCACCTCACCATCATGGCCCCCTGGCTGGCCTGGGTCTGGCTGGCGGGAAGCCTGATTTTTATTATCCGGCTGGCCAATGGTTTGGTGCAAAACCGGCAACTACAATCGGACACCACTTCACTGCCAGCTGACTGGCCTCAGCGGTTCGGTAAGTTGATAGATCGCCTGCAAATCCGCCAGTCGGTGCGGGTTGAGAGCACTGAGCGCACCAAGGTGCCTCTGACTATCGGCTGGATGAAGCCGGTAATACTGATTCCGGCCAGTATACTTATGTCTTTACCCATTGATCAGGTTGAGGCGATTATGGTGCACGAATTAGCTCACATCAAACGGCAGGATTATTTGTGGAACCTGATACAGTCGGCGGCCGAAGTGGTTTTGTTTTATCACCCGGTATACTGGTACATCTCCTCGGTATTGGAACGGGAACGCGAACTAGCCTGCGATGCTCTGACTGTGGCTACCACCCGCCAGCCTCGCACCTATGCACAGGCGCTACTGGAAATTGCTGCTCGGGCTTCAGCACCCATACCCACGCAAAGCCTGGCGGCATCAGGCAAACGGGGATTGCTCAGCCGTATTCAGCAGATCATGAACCCGGATGCGCCTCGGAAAAATATCTCTGTACTTCCTTTTCTATTGCTTCTTAGTATGCTCAGCCTCTCGCTGGTGGCGTTCGCCTGGCATCAACCCGATGTTCTGCGCTCAACTGATACCTTGCGTCACCCGGACTATATTGGCTACGGTAATCTGGCCGCTCAACTTACTTCCTTACCTCGCCATCTAGCCTCACTATCCGATGAAAGTTACCTGATTGGTCAGAGAAATTTTAGCCGGCCAAGCTTAGATCCTCGGGCTTATTTTCAGAAGTCTACTTTGTACCTGCTTAATAATAAAATTATAGATGATCCAGCTCAAATTACTTTGAATGCCGTCCGTCGGTTTGAGATTTATTATGCCCCCCTACCGCCGTCATTACAGAACATGACTGTTAAGAACTACTCGGCAGTAGTGCGCGCTTACTCTCGTGAATACACCCGTGCCGACTCCTGTCAACAGCCATTTAATGTAAGCGGACAAATTGTTACCCGCAAAGAAGAAAAAACGTTACCAGTGCCGGGTGTCCAAGTAAGTATAAAAGGGACCGGTACTAGTACTATCACCGATGCTTCCGGCAACTTCCGGTTACCGGCTACTCCGCAAGGGACATTACTTTTTCACTGGCCTGATGGCAATAACGAAGAAAGGGCTATTGACGGGCGAGAGTACTTTGGAGTCTATACGTACAGACCGTATATCGGCCCCCAAACACACTTGGATGCTGCTCTTCGAAAACTGAAGCAGCGTATGAGCGAGACATCTTTAGCCCAGGACAGGGAGGCTATTCAGAAAGAAATAAATCGGTTGAAGCAAGCGATAGATTCTCTTCAGCGTGACAAACGACATAGTCTGAATGAAAAAATTATTGACGGAAGAGTAACCGATATTGAAACGGGGCAGCCAGTTTCAGGAGTGAATATCGTAGTGAAAGGAACTAGCACTGGAACAGTAACTAATGAACAAGGAAACTATCGTATAACTGTTCCCAAAAACCGCACTCAATTAGAATTTACCGCTACCAATTATGAACCCGTAACCGCTCATATCAGTGAGAAGAAGGTAGTTGATATACAAATAGGCCAACGTCTGGAAAAAAGCTTAGAAAAGGCTTTGTTTGTGGTAGACGGGCAAATTCGCGAAGACATTCGCTCATTTGATGAATTAAATATCTCGAAAGAGAATTTGAAGCGCACCGAAACATTCAAGGGAAATCGATGGCTGAGGCTTCCATTGGAGTATCAAAATAAAGGATATACCAAGGTGGCAAGAATCTTTACGAAAGACTTTCAACCGCAGTTAGCTCATAGAACTCTACAGGGAAAACTGATAGATAGGGATAATGGACAACCATTAGCAGGAGCCGAAATCCGGTGGGTGAAACAGGGTAAAAAAACTGTATTAGCCCGTACCGATGGGCAAGGCGAGTACCAAGTTACCTTACCAAAAGATACCAACGTTATAGAATACTTCCATCCGGGTTATGCCTTACGGGAGATGCCAGACCGTTTTGTGGAAGAAGTGTTTCCCATGCATTGGACATTATCGATGAAAAGGGAAAAAACAACTGACAAGAAATCAGATTTTACACGACAGCTTATCATATCTCCCAATCCGGGCCATGATGAGATCAAAGTAAGCTTTAATTTGAATGAAGCCGCCTCCGTAGAATTTGAGTTACTTGATAACGCGGGTAACCTTCTGTACTCCTTTGAGTATCACTTCTTCACCAGCGGAAATAAAGAAGTTACGCTTCCGGTTGCTAAATTCCCAGCAGACACGTATCTATTAAGAGTCAAATTGAATGGTGATTACATCACCAAGCGGGTTATTTTGAATGATTAGGCGACCAGCGGACAACTTGTTGATTTTGAGCTACATAAAATTTTAATCACCCAGTAGTATCCTTATTCTTATAATGCACATCCGATACTCCTCGCAGTTGTTCGGCGGCCATTTCGGGGGTAATGTCGCGTTGGGGATCACCGAGCATCTCGTAGCCAACCATGAATTTTTTGACGGTGGCGGAGCGCAGCAATGGCGGATAAAAATGGTGGTGAAAGTGCCACTCGATATGTTCTCTTCCATCGGTAGGAGCCTGATGGATGCCCGCGGAGTACGGGAAAGAGGTTTCGAAAAGATTGTCGTAGCGCGTGGTGAGTTGCTGGAGTATTTTAGCGTAAGCCGCCTTTTCCTCCTCTGTCAACTGCAAAATATGGTGAATGTGCCGCTTGCTGATGATCATGGTTTCGTAGGGCCAAACTGCCCAGAAGGGAACCAGGGCCACGAAGTAATCATTCTCCAGCACGATGCGCTCCTGTTTCTCCAGTTCTAATGCCAGATAATCGGCTAATAAGCTGCGCTGATGGCGTTGGTAATAATCCCCCTGGTGCTTGCCCTCCGCCGCCGGTTCATTAGGCACTGTGCTTTGCGACCAGATTTGCCCGTGCGGATGCGGATTGCTGCACCCCATCATCTTGCCCTTATTCTCAAAAATCTGCACGTAATTAATATCGGGGTGGTCGCCCAGGGCGCGATATTCCTCCTGCCACAAGGTTATTACCTTTGTAATTTCATTCACGGTAAGTTCGGGTAGCGTCAGGTCGTGGCGGGGCGAGAAGCAGATCACCCGGCAAATGCCCGACTCGCTCTGAGCGCGCAACAGGCCACCGCCTTCGTATATTCCTGTGGGATTGTCTTCTGTGAGCGCGCCAAAATCGTTGGTAAATACAAAAGTGCTCTCGTACTTCGGGTTCTGGGCATCACCCGCCCGGGTATTACCGGGACACAGGTAGCAATCAGGGTCATGCTCGGGCCGCTTTTCCTGTTCTGATTTTTCCACCTGCCCCTGCCAGGGTCGTTTGGTACGGTGGGGAGATACGAGTACATATTCGCCGGTCAGCGGATTATAACGTCGGTGCGGATGTTCGGTCAGGTTGAAGTCCATAATAATGATGATTAATGAAGAGTGAGTAATGAAGTAGTGAATACATCAATCATTATTCATCAACCATTACTCATTATTTGTGTTCCATCGACAATATCGGCGATGTACACCTCCAGATCAATAGAATACTGATCTTTATACGCCTGGGCCAGTTGATCGGAGAAACGGTCAATGGCGGGTTCTTCTATCAGGTTGATGGTGCAGCCGCCAAAGCCACCGCCCATCATGCGGCCGCCCAGCACCGCGGGTTCATTACGTGTATGATCTACCAGAAAGTCAATCTCCGGTACGGTGATCTCATACTCATACTGCATGCCGTGCTGCGATTCGTACAGTTTTTTCCCAAACGTAACCAGATCCTGATGCGCTAAGGCCCGGCAGGCTTCTTCTACCCGTTGGTTTTCTTTTACGATGTATACGCAACGTTGGAAGACGATGGGAGGAAGTGTGTCGCGGTGTTTTTCCAGCATCGGCAGGGTAGCATCCCGCAGGCTTTCCACGGCCTCTCCGGCTTTTTGCAGCAGGGCCACTCCTTCCTCGCACTGGCTGCGGCGGTCGTTGTATCCTGATTCTACGTGCTCGTGTTTTACTCCGCTGTTGAATAGCACGATTTTGTGTCCAGCGATATCGGCGGGATAGTATTGATACTCCAGCGAGCGACAATCCAGTTTCAGGGCCTGTCGGGATTTCCCGAATACACTGGCAAACTGATCCATGATGCCGCAGTTCATCCCCACAAATTCGTTCTCGGCTTTCTGCGACAGCTTTACCAATTCTACCTTATCAACATCCAGATTGAACAATGCATTCAGACCGATGGCCAGTCCGCACTCCAGAGCAGCGGAAGATGACATCCCGGCTCCCGGAGGAACGTTTCCCCCAAATACACAGCTAAAAGCCGGAATGGTATACCCGCGTTGCTGTAACTGATCCACCACACCCAGCACATAGTTTGCCCACCCCTTCTCCGACTTACGGAAATCTCCGGGATTAAAATCAATATGATCATCCAGATCCAGCGCATGAATATGCGATTGGGCATCGGGACTGGGAGCTAAAGCAAACATGATTTCCTTATCTACCGCGGCCGGTAGCACAAACCCCAGATTATAATCCGTATGCTCCCCAATCAGGTTTACCCGACCGGGAGAACGAACGATCAGTGGTTCCTCAGCATATTGTTCGGAAAAAGCTTTACGTATATCTCTAACGTTCATATTTTTATCTAATGGTTCGATAGCTCAATTGTTCGATTATTGAATCGCTGCCACCGTTACGGTTAGTTATACTCAGCGCCTGCCTCAGTATGCGCCCAGGTATTTAAATGGCTGCCTCCTGGCCTCATCCCCCTTTCACCCTTAACCGTCTGCCGTTCCACGGCACCCCTTTACCGCTTCCTTCTCCGGTCTTCAGACTCCCGTCACCGGTTCTCCGTCTTTCAACCTTTTTCTACCAGTAAATCGTGTACAACGCCGCCAAAATGCCCAAAATCAACAGGGCGCCAATGTTAAACTTCATGCTGCTCTTAAATAACCCGTGGTCTATATCAATAGAGTTGGGTTGGTCTTTGCCTTTCCCCTCCACCATACTCATAATCACAATTACTGCCGCCAGAATTAAAAACACAAGCCCCATCCGGTTGATGAAGGGAATATCGGGCGTCATGATCTTGAAGATGGTAGATAGCGGAATGGTAAGAATGGCGGCAGTAAGTGCGGCCCGGGGAGTTGTTTTCTTCCAGAATACTCCGAATACGAAAATGGCAAACACTCCGGGTGATACAAAACCCGTATACTCCTGAATAAACTGAAAAGCCTGATCTAATACTCCCAGGGCCGGGGCTACCACGCAAGCAATGATAAAGGCAACAAATACCACAATGCGTCCGGTGCGTACCAGGTTAGCTTCCGAGGCATTTTTGTTAAAGTAGTGCCGGTAAATATCCATTGTAAAGATGGTGGACGTGCTGTTGGCCATGGAAGCCAGTGAAGAAACGATGGCCGCCGTCAGGGCAGCAAAGGCAACTCCCTGCAAACCGTTCGGTAAAAGGCCCAGCAGTGTAGGGTAAGCTCGATCCGGTTTAATAAACCCGGTTTCGGGGTCGGTCATGATTTGGGTAAAGTTTCCATTCAGCCCTTCGTTTTGCACAATTACGTAAGCGGCAATCCCCGGGATTACCACGATCAGGGGAATTAACAATTTCAGGAACCCGGCAAACATCACTCCGCGTTGGGCGTTGTCTAAATCCTTGGCGGCCAGCGCTCTTTGGGTGATATACTGGTTAAATCCCCAGTAACTCAGGTTCACAATCCACATCCCGCCAATCAACACGCTCAGGCCGGGTAAATCCTGGTAAGCATCGCGGGTACCACCCTGCCCGTCGGGAATCATCATCTCACCTTCATTAATAATCATATTAAAGTGCTTGGGTGCTTCGTCGCGCAAGCGGGCCAATCCGCCCAGAATATCTCCGTCACCCACAATTTCCAGAGCCAGATAAGTGGTGACTAATCCTCCCAGCACCAAAAAGATCACCTGCACCACATCCGTCCAGGCCACGGCGGTAAGCCCACCGTAGATGGAATAGAGCATGGCAAAAGCGGCCAGCCCAACCACCGCGTACATCATCGGGATACCCATGACAGTCTCAATACTCAGGGCTCCCAGGTAGATGACCGAGGTAAGGTTTACGAAGACATAGACCAGCAACCAGAAAACCGCCATCACGGTCCGAACCGTATCGTTGTAGCGATCAGCCAGAAACTGCGGCATGGTATAAATCTGCTTTTTGATATAAACCGGAATGAAAAACTTTCCAACCACCAGCAGAGTGGCCGCGGCCATCCATTCGTAAGTAGAGATCGCCAGTCCCAGGGCGTAACCGGAACCCGACATGCCGATGAACTGCTCGGCGGAGATGTTAGAAGCAATTAAGGACGCCCCAATGGCCCACCAGGGCAATGAGCGACTGGCCAGAAAGTAGTCCTGCGAATTTTTTTCGTGCCCTTTCTTATCACGCGATACCCACAAGCCTAACCCGACGATGAACAGGCAGTAGGCTAAAAAAACAATTACGTCAAGCGTAGAGAATCCCATAGTTTGATCCGTTAGGTCATTGTAGTCTTGCAATTATACTAAATTCTTCAGCGTATACCGTTCTCGAAATAGAAAACTCTGCGTATTTTCCTGTGGCCTTTCGGGTGAGCGCATATTCCCTTTTTAAGAGTACCACAATAGCCGGTTGCCCCCTATCGTTGCCAAGTAAAAGTATTGCGCGCCGATTGCGGATTACAATCTGTTATGAAATTAATAATTGCCCTGTGTGTGTTTTCTACCGCCCTCTTCCCGGCCCTTTCCTCATTGGGACAATCCAACCCGATAAAAAGGTATTATGAAGAAGGCTCTCTCAAGGCCGAAGGCGAGCTAAGCAATCAGGGAAAGGAAGGGGCATGGACGTTTTACTACCCCAATGGCCGCATCAACTCCACCGAACACTACCGCCACGACTCCCTGCACGGCACCGTTCAGTACTACGATTTTGAAGGTGCCCTGATAGCAGAAGAACAATGGACGGAAGGATTGCAACAGGACTCATCGTTTTACTATTACCCCAACGGCTCGTTAGAAAAAAAGGGAGTTTTTGCACAGGGGCTTTACGAAGGTGTATGGGTGTTTTATTACGAAAACGGCCAAACCAAGCGCACCGGAACCTATCAGCAGGGGTTGCCTGAGGGAGCCTGGACCTTTTACCACGAAAATGGGAAGCTCTGGCAAACCGGTTTTTTTGCGCAGGGGAAAGAGAGCGGTAACTGGAAATTTTACACTCCCGAGGGAAATCTGGAATACACGGGGCAGTACAAAGCCGGTGAACGCGTGGGCGACTGGTACTATTACAATGTGAAGGGCAAGAAGAAAAGGGTGAAAATTGAGGGTTAGGTCCTGGAGTTGAAAGTAGCCCCCAGAAAAATAGCCCCGGGCAAACTATTTGGTTTTGCCCGGGGCCGGGTATTTATTTTCACTGAATCACCACTCGATTTGTTTTTAGGGTTTTATCCGGTGCAATAATTACTAATTCGTACACTCCGGCTTTACCAAACTGTTCTTTGCTGAGCAAGAGCTGATGAGTAGCTACTTTTTTCTGTAATAGCATCCGCCCACTCATATCATATACCATGACTTCCGAGCTTGGCGATAGCTCAACCGTCAGAGCACCATTTCCGGACAATGGGTTAGGGTAAACCCTTACCTCGTCACTGGCCTCCCATGCTGAAACGTCCGGAAGCGATGTCCCTTCGGATTTTGCTGAAGTCTGCACCACGAGCCTGCCCGTCGCTACCGGACTTCTCTGCATCAGTTCCATGATTCCTGCTTCATCCAGAGGCTGGTGCATGACATATACCTCATCAATAGCACCAGCAAAACCGTCGATAAGCCGTCCGCCACTGCCGATCAATACGGCCGCATCACCCGCCTGTAATACACCTTCGGTCTCCCGCGCCGCCACCTCTTTTCCGCTCACAAACAAGCGCATTGTCTGGCCATCGTAGGTAGCCGCTACATGCATCCAGCCATCTGTTTTGTCCAGTGTTGCTTTCAGCACAGTAAGTTTACTTCCAGTGTTTAGATTGAATACCAGCTCGGCCCGGCGTCCTTTCTTTGCAACCCCCACCGACCAATGTTCTTGCTGGGGAGATAAATAATTTCCGCCGGATTTATGCAGGATAATGCCGCTTTTTTTAATGCCTCCCCGCCATTGATCTGGCTTAATCCAGGTAGCGAGGGTCAGGCCATCGGTGATAGCCGTGGTTATGTTTTCTACATACACGCTACTTCCCCACCCTCTGAATGCCAGGGCGTTGCCCATACTGCCGTCAATCGGGTCAGCACCAATAACCAACCCATCATATCCATGCCCCGTATGATCCGGCGTGATGCATTTTTCAATCGGGATCTTCTTCCACAAAGGTGTGCACTGAACCTCTTCAAAAGGCCAGTAGGCAACCATATCATTTTCATCAAAGCGTAAGGTCTCAACTGCTACCGGATCGCTTTCAGCAGACATATTTCCTGCTGAATCTACCGCCGCCACAGTAAACAGGTAATTGGTATTGCGAGCCAGGCGGTCTATAGTCACCGTGGTATCGGCCACACTCACCGGATTCGCTCCGTTGGTGTATACACGATATTCCTGCACTCCTACATTGTCTGAAGAAGCCCGCCAGCGCAAGTCTACTGAGGCAGGTGTTACCGACGCCACCTCCAGGGCTTCCGGAATGCTCGGGGCCTCTGTATCCAGGGTAGCTACTTCCATATTCGCCACAAAGTGTGAACCAACTCCGGCGATTATTGCCCAGCCATCCAGTTGAGTAACCGCAGCCTGCTCAGACCTGAAAGCAAAATCTTCGGCCATTAATTGCTCCGGTTGTCCTTCCGGGGTCACATACACACTATAAGTATGCGTAGGGACATCGATCCGCACCCGGAAATGGTAGCTGGCGCCTCCGGTATAAGGAACGGGATTGGTGCTGGTATAGGCTCCGCCATTCCGAGCATCGATAAAGCCACCGGGGTTAAATCGCATCAGGCAGGCCAGACTTCCGTAGGCACTGGCAGTACCACTCAGAATTCCTACCACACCATCCATGTTATCTTCTACCGGCACCACATCGAAAGTAGCCATAAAAGTGCCAGTCTGAAGCGGCAGATCAAACGTTTGCCAGGTGCTACTGCTCTGTTCTCCCGGAGGTGGGGCCAGCGTTGTAACCTCTAACGCCTCGCCCGGGTCGGAGGCATTTCCATTGGCATCAATAGCCACCACCGTAAATTGATAAATAGTATTTCCAGTAAGCCCTTTCACCGTTACGGTGGTATCAGTGGCAACCACCGGATTTTGCCCATCCCGATATACTCGGTAGCCAGCCAAAGCCGTCTCATCCACCGAGGGTGACCAGGACAGGGTAACCCGGTCGAAACTGATATTATCGGCTGAGAGATCCTGGGGAGTGGTTGGCTTGATATTATCGCTGCCAGAAGGTACATATTCATAGCACCCGATGTCAATGGGTTCTGAACGTGGCACTTTTTCCAGATCAAGCAGAGGGGCTCCTTCCGACGTACCGGCGTCAATGGCCGTGCTGAGGGGTTTCAGGTGAAAATCGTAGCCCGCGGCATCCACAAATTGCGCTTCATAATTGGTAACAATCAGGTTATGGTCTTCGGCTGTGCCAACGGTTGATTCAATGTCTGAAGTCAGATTATTTCGCATCAGATTATTGGTGCTGGGTCGACCATCCTTGTGATCAAAGACTGCAATCCAGGGTGTATTTGGGTTGTTTCCTTTATTCTTCACCACCGTATTGTTGATGATTTTGCAGTTGTTCGCCCCGTAAAAAGCAATGCCGTGCCAGATATCACTCACCACCAGATTGTTTTCAATAATCCAGTCTTCTGAGAAGCCATCGAAATTGGAGATGCCCTGCGGGGTAGCCTTCAACGGTTGGTCAGGGTCTGTATACGACAGCAGGGTATTCCCTCGAACTTCTACTCCAACGACCACTCCAGCTCCCACTGTACCGTTTTCGTCAGTAGACCAACTCTGAAAAAAATCATCATGATTATCATTAATTTTAAAGGCATTCTTAATCAGATTGTACTCGTACTTGCAGTAATCGCCCAATCCTCGGATTCCGTCTCCCCCAAAATTCTCAATCGTATTTTCCGATACCACTGAGTTTATGCCTGATTTATGAATTTCCACAGCATGGTAGGTATTTCTGATGGTATTGCCCGTAATCAGACTATTAGGAGCACCACTGACAATACCATTTCCTGCGGTGGCCAGCCAGGTAGCCGCATCCCATCCGCTAATATCCGCCGCCGCATACACCAGATTATCCTGAATGGTAATATCACTACAGTTATCGGCTACCGACACCAGGGTGGCTTTCCCGGAGGTACCGAACTCTGTGCTTACGGTCAATCCTGAAATGGTCCAGTAGGAAGCATCACTCACTATTAACCGCTCAACTTCCGGAGTATGTCCGCTTTGCGGCATGATCGTCACATAATCGCTATTGTGGCCCTGCACCGTGGGCAGACCATGAAAACCACTGAGAAGGTAAATAATATCACCGGCCTGAAATGTTTTTCCGGCAGCAAACACCTCCTCTAACGTGCTCCAGGGATTGGCCGCATCGCCACTATTGCTCATACTGCCATTCACCGGGTCACAATAATAGGTTTGACCGGCCACCGCCTCGTCATCCGGACGAGAAAATGTTGTTGTTGAAAAACTCAGGCAGATCGCTGCCACAAACAGCATAGCACGACTGAGCGCGTGCGATCCAGCACTTCTTTTGTTGGATTGTAACATAAGGTTGTTGTTTAGGTATAAAAATGAACTCGATTGTCTGATTCTTGCTACCTGCGACTGATTATGTTCACCTCCACAAGCCATCAGTATTCTACTGATGCATTATCTTAATGGCATCCGCCCGTCACTTAAGATAAGTTCTGCCATCTACACTGGTAGTTTCAAAAAACTAAAGAGAGTTTTTTATAAAACTACACCAGTAAAACCTTTATTTTTTTAATTTTTACAACCTTATTAAAAATTTGAAGCAAATAGTATGATATTTTTATTATACACAAAACCACTTTATCAGTGTGATAAAGGAGATATCATTTGCTAGCAAGGTTGTCTCTATGGCAAGTTCTTCTGACCAACTATTCAGAAAATAAATGCTGAGCGCCTGGAACGTGGCAAGCCCTTTTCATCCGAATGCTATTTTTTTCTCTGCTAGGCGAGCGGCCAGAAGTTCATCAGTCCGAAAAACAGGTTTAGACAAAGACCGGAAATGAAATTGAGGCGCATGGTATGGCGAAAATCAGCCTGAGCGCGATCGTTTCGCACCTGCCTATACCAATAGAAAAAGTACCCCAGCACCGGAAGCAAAAACATCAGAAATAACCAGGCTTGCGTGATACAAAACCATGTTTGATAATATAACCAGAACCCCAGCGTAGAAAGGCTAAAGACGATGGCCGTAAAATGGAATGTGCCTAAAATGCCCAATTTATAGCTCAAAGTATAATCGCCTCGCTTTGCGTCTTCTTCGTGCTGGTAAATTTGCGTCATGGGATACGAGCCCCATAGCATAAGCGAGGCCAACGCTGCCCCTACCCAGATCTTCGGCGAACCCCCGGAAGTCAAAGATCCCTGATGCGCTGCTTCACAGACCATCAGAAAAGTGAAAAATCCCTGAAAAAAACCTGCCACCAACCAACTGATGAGCGCATATTTTTTGAGCCGGATCGCCGGGTGACTGTAGGCTTTTGAGACCAGGCCATACGCCAGTAACATGCCTGCAAATAAGGGGCTGATCAATAATCCCAAAACAATGGCCAGCCCATCCAGCACCAGTGCGGTATAATATAACTCCCGCTGCACCGGAGGGGGATGTTCCAAACCTCCGATGCTGCCCTCGTCTTTGTCAAAATAGCTGTTATACCCATTACTGGCCGGATACAGCAAAAAATGAATAATAAAAAAGGCTCCGATTGCCTTTACTACATCTATGTTTTCGGAAACACTCAGCGAAAACAAAAAAATGGGAAGTAGGAAGAACGAAAAAGGAACCCGTAGATGCAGCCAGGTAGCACGATGTATAACCAAAACGCAGACTAGTTAGCCGGAAATAATTTTACACAAAACAACTTTTTATGCACAAACCCCGTATAAACTATCATTTAACCAAATTTTTTTACCTATGGGCAGTTTATTGTATATTATCGCCATCATTTTAATTATCGGATGGCTTCTCGGATTTTTTGTGTATAGCGCTGGTAGTATTATTCACATCTTGCTGGTGATCGCGGTGATTGCCATTTTGATAAGAGTAATTCAAGGAAGGCGTCCTGTTTAGCATAACATGACCTTACAATACACAGCACCGCTTCTTATTTTAAGAGGCGGTGTTTTTTTTTTGCTTCATTCCAGTAGGCCTCCATTTCGTCCAGTGTCATATCTTTCACCTCTTTTTCCTGATCGTACGCTCGTTGCTCAATGTGCTGAAACCGCTGTAAAAACTTCCGGTTGGTTCGCTCCAGCGCCTCTTCCGGATTGATCCCGGTAAAGCGGGCGTAGTTGATCAACGAAAACAGTAAATCTCCGAATTCTTCTTCGGCATGGGCCAGGTCTCCCGATGCTTCAGCATCACGAAACTCCACCAGTTCCTCCTGCACTTTGTCCCATACCGGTTCTTTTCGGTCCCAGTCAAAACCTACGCCCCGGGCTTTTTCCTGCATGCGAAAGGCTTTCAACAGGGCGGGTAAGGACGAAGGCACCCCGCTCAGGGCAGATTTTCGACTTTCCCCCGCTTCTTTCAGTTTTATCTGTTCCCAGTTTTGCTCTACCGCACGGGCGTCGTTGGCTTCCGTATCCCCATAAACATGGGGGTGCCGTCGAATCAACTTCTCGCAAATGCCATTCAGCACATCGCCCATATCAAACGCCTGTTGCTCGCTGGCAATTTTTGCATAAAATACCAGATGCAGGGCCAGGTCGCCCAGTTCTTTGCGCACTTCGTCCAGATCGCCATCTAAAATAGCGTCTGACAGTTCGTAGGTTTCTTCAATGGTCAGGTGGCGAATGCTTTCTATGGTCTGTTTTCGGTCCCAGGGGCATTTTACCCGCAGTTCCTCCATGATTGTCAGTAAGCGGTTAAACGCCTCCAGCGCAGCCTTCCGTCGCCCATCAGGTAAATCTGCCATAATTTTCTGTTGATTGTCCGAAAAATCACGAAACGAAGGTAAAGTAATTCTCTGGGAAACTTTGCGTCCTCCCCACTCGTTTTTATCTAGTAATGCTATCTTTGCATAAAATAGATGAGATATGACCACAATTATTTTAGCTATAGGATTTCTTGCGTTATTTTTTGTGCTGATGAGCGTGCGGCTTATTCTTTTGAAGAACGGTGAATTTAAGGGCACCTGTGCTTCGCAAAGCCCATTTCTCAACAAGGAAGGAGCTACCTGTGGGTACTGCGGAAAAACCATGACCGGAGGCGAAGCATGTGGCAACCCTGACTCAGAAGTGAACAAAGTACTGGCGAAGTTTGACTAAATTTCATTACTTCGCAGCATCTTTGCGATCAAGTTTTCTATCGTAGTCCTACAAATTTTCTTATATCCTTGACACTTATTACATCGATTTCCGGTATTCGCGGAACAATCGGCGGTTCGGCAGGCGAAGGACTGACCCCGATTGATACCGTAAAATATACAGCTGCTTTTGGAAGTTATCTGAAGCAGCAACACGAGCACGTAAAAGTAGTTATTGGCCGCGATGCCCGCATCTCGGGCGAAATGGTCTCCAAGCTGGTTAGTGCCACGCTTCAGGGGTTGGGCATTGATGTGCTTGACGTTGACCTGGCCACCACCCCCACCGTTGAACTTGCCGTCACCGATGAAAAGGCCCAGGGAGGTATCATTGTCACGGCCAGCCACAACCCCGGACAGTGGAATGCGCTCAAGCTGCTTAACGCGGCGGGTGAATTTATTTCAGCCGATGCCGGGAAGGCCGTGCTCGAGCTGGCCGAAGCTTCCAATTTCACCTTCGCCACCACTAGCAAAATCGGAGGGTATCATCGTCTGAAAGGGGCTACTGAAAAGCATATTGAGAAAATACTGACCCTGACCGAAGTAGACGTCAGTGCCATTCGTAAGCGTAATTTTAAAGTAGCCATCGACTGCATTAACTCCGTGGGTAGCATTGCTGTGCCCATGCTGCTTGAAGCCCTGGGAGTAGAACATGTGGAAAAATATTTCTGCGAACCCAATGGCTCCTTTGGTCACAATCCTGAGCCGCTGCCTGAGAATTTAACCCATATCAGCGGAAAAATTGAGCAGGGTGCGTTTGACCTCGGTATTGTAGTAGACCCCGATGTAGACCGGCTGGTCTTTATTCAGGAGAATGGTGAACCCTTTGGTGAGGAATATACTCTGGTAGCAGTGTCTGATTATATTTTGGGATTAAATGGGGGAGGCAATACGGTTTCTAACCTATCTTCTTCCCTTGCCTTACAGGATGTTACCGAGAAACGCGGCGGTTCTTATACAGCAGCGGCGGTAGGCGAAGTAAATGTGGTAGAAGCCATGAAGCAAACCGATGCGATTATTGGTGGTGAAGGTAACGGGGGAGTTATTTTCCCTAAACTGCACTATGGCCGAGATGCTTTGGTAGGTATTGCACTCTTTCTGTCGCACCTGGCCAAGTTTGGTAAGCCTATTTCTCAACTCAAGGCTACTTATCCTCAATACCATATTTCCAAAAATAAAATTGAACTCACGCCAGACATTGATATGACCTCTGTGCTGGCTGCCCTGGAAAAGCAGTATTCTAACCAGCCAGTGAACACCATCGACGGAGTGAAGATCAGCTTTGACCGGGAGTGGGTACACCTGCGTAAGTCGAATACTGAACCCATCATCCGCATCATTTCTGAATCAAACTCCCGCGTAACGGCGGAGCACCTGGCCAATAAGCTGATTACTGATATTCGGGAGATTATCAACACTCCTCATTAACCCCAGAGTACCGGAATTCTCTGTGATACTACGTAGGAAGCGAGACCATCATCGCGTTGGCGCCTACGGCTTGTAAGTAGACCGCTTCGAGCCCTGCCATTTGCAAAGCATCGCTTTCTTGCCGTATTTTGTATATTCATTTCTTTACTGCTACGCCTATGCGAGTCTATCTGGATAATGCGGCGACAACCGCCCTTGATGCCGAAGTGCTGGAGGCCATGCTGCCTTATATGACGGATTACTATGGAAACCCGTCTTCCACACACTCCTACGGCCGGGAAACCCGCTCGGCTATTGAAAAAGCCCGAAAGCTGGTAGCGGACCTCCTGAATGTTACTCCGGCTGAAATTTTTTTCACCTCCGGAGGCACCGAAGCAGACAATACCGCTATTCGCTCTTCTATTGAATCGTATGGAATTAAACGAGCCATCACTTCACCATTAGAGCACCATGCTGTGCTGCACACCTTGCAGCAGTTAGAAAAACACCAGGGGCTTCAACTGGCTTATGTAGCGCATGATGCCGACGGAAATATTGACCTGGCTCATCTGGAAACTCTGCTCAAACAACCCGAGCGTGCGTTTGTATCCCTGATGCACGGCAATAATGAGATCGGTAACCTGACGGATATTCAGAAAGTAGGCGACTTATGTGCCGAATACAACGCCATTTACCATTCGGATACCGTGCAAACCATTGCCCACTATCCTCTTGACCTAAAAAACACCAAGGTTCATTGTATTGCGGGCTCGGCCCATAAATTTCACGGTCCCAAAGGCATTGGGCTATTGTATGTTTCCAAAGGACATAAAATCAACCCGCTGCTGCACGGTGGAGGGCAGGAGCGTAATATGCGGGGCGGCACGGAAAATCTCTATGGCATTGTCGGGCTGGCCAAAGCACTGGAACGAAGTTGTGCTCATCTGGATCAGGAGACCCAACATATTCGGATGCTGAAGCAACGGATGATCCAGGGCCTGCAGGAGAAAATACCGGGAGTGCAATTCAACGGTATGTCAGCCGATGCCGACCGCAGCTTATATACAGTACTGAATGTCAGTTTACCGGCGTCTGAAGACAATAGTATGCTATTGTTTAACCTGGATCTGCATCAGGTATCGGTTTCCGGTGGTTCGGCCTGCTCCAGCGGCGCTCAACTGGGTTCCCATGTATTACGGGCACTGGACTGTGATCCTCAGCGAGGAGCCGTACGGTTTTCCTTCAGCCGACACAATACGGTTGAGGAAATTGATTATGCCACCCATGCCGTGGCCTCACTCTATCCGGTAAATGTGTAAACTTATCACCCTGCTTTCATTGTTACTACCAAATACCCAGACCTTTTTATTATGAAGTTTATCTGCCTGATCTCACTATACATCGTAAGCACGCTAAGTCTCGCCCCCGCTTTCGCCCAAGACGGCTCCAGCGACAATATCTGGAAAGCCCTCTCCACGGTGAGCTACAAAATTACCGAAGATGAATACGGTGAGTTGTATATGCCTGAATTTAGTGCAGAAGCCAATGATATGGAAGGAAAAGTAGTGACGGTACCTGGTTATATTATTCCCTTTGAGGGATTGTTCAAGCCCGAGCACGTCATTGTTTCTTCACTCCCGCTGGCTTCCTGCTTCTTCTGCGGTTCAGGTGGCCCGGAAACAGTGATGGAAGTTTTTCTGAATGAACCGATCAACTATACCGAATCTATGGTGGCGTTCCGGGGTAAGCTCAAGCTGAACGACAAAGACTATGAGCAACTCATGTATATTCTGGAAGATGCCGAACTGGTCGGGCCGGTAGGTCAGTAAATCTTCGCTTCCCCTCTTTTTATAGAATTTTCCGTTCTACTCCTTCAAGGTTCAACAACCTCTCAGAAATTCAGTTTTTCATTCTCTCCAGGCTCATTGAGTAATTAATCTTGTGATAATTTCGGAAGAAGTAGTTTAAGTGTATTAATTGTACTTAATTTAAGTATTTAATGCGTTAAATAAGAAATTATGCATGAGTCATATCACTCGGGTCGAGGAGCACAGTCCAACCCGGCCAATTCGTTTTCGGCCCGACAGTTTGCCCAAGAACATTGGGAGGGCATTGATGAGGAAGTGTATGTATCTCCGCAGCGGCAGATCATTTACGATTATCCCAAGCAGATCATCAGCAAAAGTGATAGCCCCGATTTGCGAATGATGTATTCCATTAATCCTTACCAGGGTTGTGAGCATGGGTGCATTTACTGCTATGCCCGTAACTCCCACGAGTACTGGGGTTTTAGTGCCGGGCTTGACTTTGAGCAGAAGATCGTCGTTAAACCCGATGCTCCCCGGCTGCTGGAGGAGGTTTTCCATCGCCGCAGCTGGCGGGGCACTCCCATTGCGCTCTCGGGCAATACCGACTGCTATCAGCCAGTGGAACGGGAACTGAAGATCACCCAGCAACTGCTTCAGGTCTTCCTCAAATACGGCAATCCGGTGGGCATCATCACCAAAAACCGCCTCATTGAACGCGACCTGCCTTTATTGAAAGACCTGGCTTCGGAACAACTCATTCACGTGTATTTTTCCATTACCACCCAGGATGAAGCCTTGCGTAGCAAGATGGAACCCCGCACCGCCAGTATCGCCAAGCGGCTGGCTACGCTGGAAGCCCTCTCTGCTGCTGGCGTGCCCTGCGGCGTAATGATCGCGCCCATCATCCCTTCCCTGAATGACCACGAGATTCCCTCCCTGGTACGGCAGGTTGCGGATGCCGGGGCGCTCAGCGTGGGCTATACTGTTGTTCGACTCAACAAAGCCATCGGACCACTTTTCCACGATTGGCTAACTAAAAACTTTCCCGACCGGGCGGCCAAAGTCTGGAAGCAGATTCAAAGCCTGCACGGTGGGCAGGTCCACGATAGCCAGTGGGGAAGGCGCATCGTAGGAGAAGGGGTAATTTCCGAGCATATCAACCAGCTGTTTAAAGTGACTAAACAAAAGTATATGGGCGACTGCCAGATGCCTCCCTATGACCTTTCCCGCTTCAACCGCAGCGGCAGCTACCGCTTGTTTTAACGACCTACCCCTATGGCATTGGTGGTTTATTTGGCACCAAAGATTGTTTCCATTGTTGGGTAAGCAAGGCATCCAGCTTTCGTACTGTATCGGCAAATTCAGCCTGCTGTACCAGGTTTTGGTGGGCCACTGGATCTTCAGTATGGTCATACAGCTCCTGCCCTACAACAGCCCCGGCTGAGTCTTGCCAGCGCGTATATCGATAGTGGGCAGTCCGCATCGAGTAACCCATGACTGCCCCACCCTGGCGAGGGTACTGACTGAGTGCCGCTTTTTTCCAGGCTTGATCCGGATTGTTCAACACCGGCACAAAGCTGCTCCCCTGCAAATGATCAGGCAACGGCAGCCCGGCTAATTCACACAATGAGGGGTATATATCCACCAGTTCCACCAATGCTTTTGTCTTCTGACCAGCCGTAGCCATGCCGGGAACGCTGACAATAAGCGGTGATTGGGTATCCAACTCGAAGTTGGTATGCTTGCACCAGTCGCCATATTCCCCCAGCTTCCAGCCATGGTCTCCCCACAGTACCACGATGGTATTGTCCCGTAAATTCAGACGATCCAGTTCGTCCAGCACTTTTCCAATTTGCGCATCCGTATAACTCACACAGGCCCGGTAACCGTGGATCAGGTTGCGGGCCATGCTGTCACTTACCTCACCTTGGGCCGGAATCAACGAATAGGCCCGCAACTCTCCCCATTCGGTGAGCGCCACCGATGGAGCTTCATCGGGGGGCGTTATCTGGCGGGGTAAGGTAATTTCATCCGCATCATACAGATCCCAGTATTTTGAGGGAGCATTAAAGGGAAGATGAGGTTTGTAAAAGCCTACCCCTAAAAAGAAGGGCTGGTCTTGCTGGCTCAAAGTATTTAGCGTTTGAATAGTTTTTTCGGCAATGACTCCATCCGGATAGGCATTGTCGGGCACGGCGGCTCTTTCGTACGGAGGGCCACCGCCGTCATTCTGATCAGCCAGGGCATTACTTTCTTCGGTTACATAGGCGCGCCAGTTTTCCTGAGGCCATTGGGGTTCAATGCGTCGGTCCTGATTATCCCCTTCTATGCTCCAGGAAGCGCTATCCAGTAAAAACGCATGAAAGATCTTTCCCCAAAATTCGCTATGGTATCCCTGCTGCTTAAAATGCTGGGGAATGGTGGTGATTGACCCAGGCACTACATCCCGGAAATGCGTAGACAGGTCATACACATGAGAAGAATCCGGCCTCAGCCCCGTCATCAGGCTGGTTCGAGAAGGGGAACATACCGCTTGCTGGCAATAGGCCTGCTCAAACAACACTCCTTGCTGAGCCAACCGGTCTATATTCGGCGAATGGATATACTCATTCCCGTAGCAGTTCAATTCGGGCCTCAGATCGTCTACGGCAATAAACAGCACGTTCATTGGCAATTTGTCGGTGGTTTCTTCTGAGGTGGACGTCTGGCACCCCCAGACCGCCATCAGCCACAGATACATTAAAAAGGAAAATAAATGAGGTTTAGTAGGCATAGATGAATGATTGGTTAATTCGGTTGGAAGCATATGGATGGCTACCTTTCTATCAGCAATTGCATGAGTTGCTCGAAAGTGTTCATCATGAATATCCCTAACAGGATCAATGCATTGTACATAGGCTGGTTGAACGTGATCAGAAAAGCAGAACTTTCATCCACAACAGGTTTCTTTCTGCCATAATTTTTGAACGGCAGGCCCATGAATCTACGAATAATTTGAGAATGGTGCCGAGGCTTTCACTTTAGACAGACCCCAGGCCAGCAACAGCCCGGAAATAATATCCCAGATACCCCACCAGCCCGCCAAAAAGGCCATACCTCCCCAGCCGTCAAAAAAGCTAAAAATAATTACCAGGGCCAGTCCTGAGTTCTGAATACCTGTTTCGAGCGAAATGGCCTTCCGGTCGGCGATTTCCAGACGAAATGATGTACCCAATACATAGCCAACTACATATGCCAGCGTATTGTGGGCCAACACAATCAGCAACAGTAAATGAATATACTGTAAAAAGAGATCAAAATTTGCTGCAAAAGCTGCGGCGATGAATGCCCCAAAAATAACCAGCGACAGCAGGCGCATGGGTTTTTGCGCTTTACAGGTGAAGTCAGGGAAGCGATGATTTACCACCATCCCCAGCAACAATGGCAGCCCTACCACCCAGAGCAAAGTACTGATCATCTGCCAGGCAGAAAGTGAAATATCCTGTACCTCCGTCTGAGACTGTAAATAAATTCCTGACCAGAATGTGAAATTCAGCGGAACAGTAATTACCGCCAGTAAGGTGGCAATGGCCGTCAGGCTCACAGATAAGGCGCCATTTCCTTTGGCCATCAGGGTTAGCATATTGGATAGATTACCGCCTGGGCAGGCTGCCACCAATAGCATACCAAGTGCCACACTGGTGGTTGGCTGCATGAGCATGACCAGTAGATATGTGATGGCCGGAAGCAGCATCAGCTGAGATACCAATCCAACGAGGATGGCCCGTGGCTGCACCAGCAGACGGCGGAAATCGCTAAGTCTCAGTTCCAGCGCGACTCCAAACATGACCAGTCCCAGGCAGAAGTTCATTAACTGTAAACTCTGCTGATTAAAGTGTAGCGTTAATTCATCCAGGGCTTCCATAAAAAAAAGAGCCACCGCTAAGAAAACGATGGCTCTTTCGTATAGTAAGATTGATTAATACTTAACAACAGGTTCCAGTTGTTTAGCTTGTTCGACAAAGTTAGTAACTTGTTTCACTCCTGGAACAACTCGGGTTAATTTTTTTTCTGCATTTACTTCCAGCATTTTTGCATGAAGATTTTCCGGCTTACGGTTTCGGAGTTCTTTTACGGTGTCTACTCCTCCTGCTTTCAGCAGTTCGGCAAACTGCCCGGCGATGCCCTTGATACGAAACAGATCGGCCATATTCACAAAATCCAGCACTTTTCCCTCGTCCACTCCGCTGGCTTCAGCAATGGCTTTACGGCCTTTTTTGGTGGCTCCTTCTTTGAGTAACCCCCCTACGGAGCGCACTCCGGCTTTGGCTAATTTTTTCTGAATGGCCGGGCCAATACCTTCAATGTCGGTGATCGTTTTAGACATAATAGAATCAGTTTGGTTTATTATCGATTTAGTAATATACGCTGATCAATACTTCGTCTTATATAAAACACTTTGTCATCCATTTGCTTTCATTGCCAAAATAGCAAAAAAAACCATAGCCTAAACCCTTGAAAGAGCTTTTTTCTAAGTAGCGAGAATGTTTTTTTGCTTTGTAGGGATAAACAATACGCACGAAGCTTTGGCGAAGCTGCAATTTTCGACAGCCCTGTTAAGAAGGATAATGAACAATTGAGTTCAAATCTACTACCAAAATGATCGAGGGAAATATTGAGGGATTACAGTGAAGTATCGTCTTGGAGCAGAGCAATGTTAAAGGCGAAATTGCAGTTTTCGCACTGTTTTACCTGCATGGTCGCAATGCCTACTACTTCTCCCCGGTTATTCATGACGGGGCTTCCGCTGCTGCCGGGCGAGATTGCCGCATCCATTTGAACCAGCGCATCATCCTGCCCCTGATACTTTCGGATAGACGATACAATGCCCCGGGATACGGTGCTTTCCAAGCCACGAGGATTGCCAAGTACGATAATGTCTTCCCCCTTGCGGGGTAACGATGAGGCTAAGGGAAGAAAGGATACGGCTTCTTTGGTTTCTACCTGGAAAATAACATAATCAAACTTATCGCTCTGCTTGATGATGCGTTTTACATCATATTTTTCGCCCCCAAAAGTTTCTATTTTCCAACTCTCTCCTTTCTCAAACACATGATGATTGCTTACAGCGATGCCTTGTCCTTCGATAAAAAAGCCCGTTCCCTGCCCGATTCTCTTGCCACTACGGTTATAGGTATAGACCACAAACACACAGGGTTCAGCAATTTCCACAATATCCGTAAGAGATTTTTCCTTACGCTCAGTACTCGAAATGGGGGGGGTGTAAGTAGCAACCGTGTCGGGTTTTACTTCATCCGTGGCCATTTGTTGCATGGATGTGCGTTGTGCCTGCAATTTCCGACCGGAACGCGAACAACTGTGACAACCAGAGAGCAATATGGCTAAAGCGAGGGACCAAATTATACTTCTCATCAGTACCAATATAACGATTTTCATGCCGAAGATTATTCAACTACCCCAAAGTTTTTCAAAAAAACTTTTTCCGCTTTTCGACCTATGTACTGAAAAATGCTCGTTTAATATTTTTAACTGCTCGAGAATGGCTGCTTGCTGCTGCTGGCTCTGATCTTTAAGTTCCAGCATATGTTGGTTCAATGGCTCAATCAGCGCCAGTTTACCCACTGCGTGCTGGTTATCATCAAAAGCCTTGCGCAATCGACTCTCCTCCTGAATGGCCAGATCGCGAATGGTACGGATGCGTGTCTGAGTATGTTCTAACAGTTCCTGAAGGCTCTTATCCAGCACATTATCTACTTTAATCACCGCATTGTTAATGACCTGACTGCGCTGCTCCAACTCCGCAAAATGCGAGCGTAAGAAAGTCTGTAACTTCTCACTTTTCTGAGAAATATCTCGAATCTCCCCCAAGACATTCTCCACCTGCTGGGTACGGTACAGAAACTGATTTAGCTTTTCGGTCAGGCCAGCCGTGCTATCCACCATCTGGTTGGTTTGCGCCAGATAGTCTTTAAACCGGGTTAATTCTCTGGCACTCTCGTTCAGCGACTGAAATACCTCCAGGTTGGCTTTGGCCAGTTGCATAATATCAATTTCCTGCAAGGCCTGGGCAATTTTCTCCTGGGCTTTCAACGTCTCATAGTTTTTGTTCAGCAACCCTTCCAGCGTAGTAAGGTTATCCGCAAAATTCTGCTGGAAACCGCTTAGTTGCCCCTGTAGCGTTTGCAGCGTCTGGGTGGTATCGTGCGCCAACTGGGGTAGCCATTCAGTCTGGATCAGGGTAAGGAACTCGTTTTTGCGCTGCAAGGCGTCTCGCTGGGCGGATGGTAGTACCCACCCTAATAATACCAGTGTAAGCAGCCCACCCACCATAGCTGCTATGATCACAATTTTAGCTGCACTGAAAAAGGCGGAAGCCGTGCTTAAATAAATCGCATCGGTGATGATGTTATCGGGCAGATCCGGTAAGAAAAAGAAACTGATGCCAATCCCCATGATGGTGACTCCCCCTCCGATCAAAAACGGTAGCCAGGCGCGCTGCTGCAAACCCTGCCGAAGTTCCATCTCCTGCCGGGCCACCAGGTTCTGAATCAATGCAAAGTCCAGTACTACGCCCCGACTTTTGAGTAAATACCGGTTGAGGGCAAAAAAAAGCTGGTAACGGGCGGCGGGCTCGTAATTCTCGGTCCTGAGCATGGGCAGTTTGATACCTTCTCTGAATTGTAGCTTTCCCTGATAAAATTGTTCGATCAGTTGCTCGGTTTTGGTCTGCGTCAGCACGGTCAGCGGAATGCGATGAGGAACGATTTTCACCTCCTCACTTGAGGGAATCCACTGCCCAAATTGCCGGATTTTTTGCAATACCTGCCAGAAAAACCAACCTTCGGCCGATAGCGCCCCTAACAGTAAAATTGCCTCAAATGTAGCCAGGTTATTCATAGCGAATCAGCGCTTTGTCTTCGGGCAACACCACCCATTGGTCGCCTCGACGAAGCGCTTTTCCGGGCTTTACATTAACAATGCGCTGAGCTCCCGGGAAATAAGAATTAGCACTGTCGCATACCGGCTCTAAATAACTGCCCGGCGAACTGAGCGCATCTTTCATGGCGTCAGCATTATTGGCCACCGTAAATTCCGCGGTATCTTCGCCATTGCGCTCGTCTACGACAAAATGATAAATAGATGCCGAGGGACGAAACTGGGTAGACATTGAACCCGCCGGGAACGTACCGTCGCTATTTGGCGTGGACAGGTAATATGAGGTAGTCACCGGAGGGCGGTGAGCCGAAACGTAAGCAGGAATGGCTTTTTCCTCTTTGGTTACCTGCTTGCGCAGGGCGGCTACCTGAGCTTCGGCTTCTTTTAGTCGGTTTTTCAACTGGGCAATCTCTTCCCGGGTAACATAGGGAGATTTTTTTTCCAGAGAACGAACCGTCAATTCTTCAATTCGCTTACCGTGCCGGTCAATGCGCTCATCCTGCTTGCGGAGTAAACTAAAGGCATACCATAACAACCCCAGCAAAACCAAGGCTATTCCCGATAAAATCAGGGTATAGAGCGGATCTTCTAAGAAAGAAAATGGGGAAGTTTTTCTCGCACTGACGCTACTTGGTCCGGCAATATCGGAATAGTCAGTTGCTGGAGATGTATCTTCTTCTACCATACCGGCCATTTGCGAAGAATCATCGGATGCTACTACTTCCGGAGCTTCAGTGGTTAAATGCTGCATCACTTCCTGCCGAAGCAGTGCTTTGGCTAACTGCAATTGTTCGTAGTCGGCTTCTGAGGCCACTCCCAGCGGTTGCAAACTAATATTCTGAATTTGCTGCTGCAAAAACGCAATCGCCTCCGCTTCGCTCCACTCATTGCGATACAGCTCTTTAATGGCGATAATACGCTGAAACAGGTTGATACTGGCATTGCGCCACGCATGGTTTTCCAGAAAAATCGCTACCGCATTGCCACTGGGTGGCTGCTCAATACTGTATTGATCCCGGCTAAATTCCTGCCGGAAGGCCTCATAACCTTCCCGCTCAGCAGTTTGGTTGGGCCGGATGGTGAGGTAATCCTGCATGTAGGCATCAATCACCTGCCAGCCAATATAATCGACGGTCTGCACAAATTGCTCCCGAATCACTGCCGAGTGTACGGATTGCAGCGAGCAACAGAAAAAGGTAAGTAATAATATTTTCCGAATCATTGGTTTCGCTAGTTTTGGCTAAGTCGTTCTTGATAGATGATCAGTCTAGTTATATTCTTCGGTCAGTTCTGTCGCAATCTTGAAGACCAATCGGTTTAGCGCCCCCGTCAGTGGATAGAAAAACAGCGTTTCTTCCACATTTACATCCTGATTACCAGACAGTTCTTTTAGTTTGAGCTGATACCCGGATTTGAGGTACTCCATCAGGTCTTCCTGAAGCAACTGTTTGTAATTGGCCAAATGCGAAGGATTGACTCCAAAATGGTGGGTAAAATTATATTCCGTATGAATGGCAAAGAGCAATTGCATAAATTCATTGACCTCCCCCAACACCTGCTGAAGTGTGGCGTCGTTAATTTCCGGATATTTGAACGGTTGTTCAGGCACCATTATTTCATTGCCCGTTCCCAGTAATACCGTTTTGATCTGATCAATATCAACATCCACATCGCTAAGCAGACCGCCTTTGCAGGTAATTTCTTTAGGCTCGGGATACTGTTCCAGTTCGATAGAGTCTGCCTCAGCCTGATACACGTGCTTGAATACCAGACGGGTTAGATTGCTCAGGCTGCTCAGTTTCGGACTGGGGTCGGCAATATTCACCACCTTCGACCCTCGACCGCTGAACAAAATGTGCCGGGGCATTTCCAGCCCTTTGGCCCGCATCAGCTTCGCCAGGTGATACACGATGGCCGTGTAGAATACCACAAATACGATCTTGAAATCCTCGTCCTCCTTCAGCATGGAATGGAAGGTGATTGGGATCTGCTGCTCCTTAATATGTTTGTTCTCTTCCAGCGAGAAGAAAAAGGCGACAATGTCCTGCGACCGCTGCTCTTCCACAATGGAGGTATATACCCGCAACAGTTCATTCTGCTTATTCTCCCGCAGCAAACGACCAATAGCTTCGGCGTAACGCCGGATGAACCCGTTGATCGCCGCCGAACCATGAAAGCCATCTCCAAAAATGGCATTGGCAGCGAAGCGAAAGGAGGTGAGCACTGTCGGCTGGTTGTTCTGGAAGATGACAATATCAGTAGTGCCTCCCCCGATATCAATACCCACTGACGGTTTATCCGCCGCACTTTTACCCAACCGTTCTTTGTAGAAATAAAAAGGCGCAATGCTTTCCGATAATTTCTGCGGATCACGCTCAGAGGTGATATACCGATGGTATAAATCGCGCCAGGTGGCTTCCAGGCTGTTGCGCCGGTTGGGCAACATGCTGGAGGGATAGAACCAGATGAGCTTGGTTTTTTTCAGATCACCATTATTCATCAGCACTTTGCTGCGAATCAGAAACAGGATGTTTTCAAAGAAAGCCTCCACCCGCCGCTTATCTTCCTGATTGCGGGTGTAGTTCGACCACTTTAGTTCGGTGGTCACCCGGGTATTCTTCTGAATGGGGTATTTTTCGTAGACAAACGGAATATTAAAATCCGATAGCACGTAGGTAGAGGTGCCTAAGTTCAGATTATGATTTTCTCCGATTACGGTGCGCTGTGGAAAGCGAAACTCAAATTGCTGCCCGATGTAGCGCGGCAGAAACTCCTGCGGAATCAGGTCGCGAATCAGCGTGGCTCCGCTACCCCTGAAATCCGGGTTGGCGTCGGCAAAGGCCGGATCGTGCAACGTGGCAATTTGTACATCTTCCTCGGTAATATCGAATGGGCGTGGATTGCCATTGCCCACCTTGTATTCCACGTGGGTGTTGGTGGTACCAAAATCAATCGCAAAAGTGTAGGTGTCGTTGCCCCCGCTGTAATCAAGAAACTTGGGAACAATAATGCCCTGGGCTACTCCGGTTTGCAACTGCATATAGTCAAACTCCTGCTGTAACACATAATACAGGGTCGTGGCCCGGTCATCGGCCCGCTTATCACTGCGTTGCTTTTCGGCCTGATAGCTGATGGGCTGCGGCGACTGATCCTGATAAAATTGCAGAGCGTACTGATGGTGTTTGGTGAAGGGGCTGACATCCCGGTCGATGAGTTGCACCCGGTAGTGCGTATTTTCTACTTTATTACCCGTTTTGATGAAGGGGTACAGTGTCATCCCGAACTGATGCTCGATAATGACTCCTTTGTTGCGGCTCTCATCCGGCTGAGGCACTTCGCCTTCGGTGACTCCGGGAGTATAGATCCGCTCGAAGGTAACGAAACCTTCCTTCACCGGAATGCGCAGGGTTACCCGCACACCTCCAGCCGCCAGCGGCTCCATATCGATGGTATTTCTTCCTCCGGATACGGTGCCCTGTAAGTCTGATAAATCGAAGAACTGGAAGTAGAACGGTTTAATCGGCAATACGTAACCCGAATCATGCTCGCGCCCGGCCCAGTGCCCGCTAAAGTATTTTTGCTGGTTAATTGGGTACACCAGCTTGATCAGGTAAGGCTCCAGAAAGTCGCTTACTGTTAAATAAGGGTATTTGATCACCTGCCCCGGTAAGGTTCGTTGCTCCAGCGGTTCGGCTACCTGGTAGGGTACGTCCTGGTCATTATCCCAGGGTTCGCTGACGTAGGTATAAGGCTTGTTAAACTGATTTTGCAG
Source organism: Cyclobacteriaceae bacterium (assembly GCA_040222715.1). Classification (GTDB taxonomy): domain Bacteria; phylum Bacteroidota; class Bacteroidia; order Cytophagales; family Cyclobacteriaceae; genus Tunicatimonas. The sequence goes on from JAVKCN010000077.1 coordinate 81,165, forward strand.
CACCATCGGCTTGATTGCTGCCCGGTATTTCTCCGACTGAATGACAAAATCGCTCTGCTCGGCAACGGAACCCTGCTCTACTTTTTTCTTTCGCAATGGAAAACCCAGCAACTCAATGGTATCCCCCGCACTTCCGGTATCCAGTTCCGAAAACTGATCGTAAAAAGCTTTCTCCGTCAGTTGATTGACCCGCTCGTACAATAAAGGCTTTCTGACCCGTAATACTTCCAGGTTCTGCGTGAGGTATTCGGCAACCTCCCGGAAATAGGCGCGAAAATCAGCTCCATCGGTTGAGCGAAAAAATTTCAATAGCCCATACAGATACAGTTGAAAAGATTCACTGCGCTCGTATAAAGGTGGATATTCTCCGCTAAACAGCTTGTTTTTATCCAACGGCACATCCACAAAACTCAGATCATTCGACGAGGCAAAAAACAAGGACACCGGCGAAGTGCCGCCCACCACTTTGTAGTTGTAGTACAGGATATACAGTCGTCTGATGTTGTTGAAATTATACGTGCCTGCATCCTGACTTAAGTATAAACGTAGCACTTCTCCTAACCGACGGTGCTGCTCGTTACCCGATTGTAGCAAGCGTTGCAGATCGGTATCGGGATCCCAGGCCACGATTTGTAATTGCCCTTTGATGTAATCGGCATTGAACAGTAATTCGCCTACGTCCAGGCAATCGGATACCAGCTTCCGATCCAGGGTGGTGCCTCGCAGGTCTTTGTCCTTCACGATATTGCGGAAGGCGGTACGTACCAGGTCGATCTGGGCAAAGGGGCTGGGGATAGAGGTAGGTGGCTGCTCTGTATTCCCCCCTTCGGGGTCGCTTATGGCATCAATTTGGCGACGTCCGTAGGCATCGGCTTTGAACCAGTGCTCGCCGTTCGTCAGGTTATGGTAGGTTAATACTTTGGGCATTGTTAGGTCCGGTTAAAAATCAAACTTTCGGTTCAGGAGGGCTCGGGTGGCATTATAAAACATGCGCATAAATTTCTGTTCCACCGGCACTCCGCCGAGATTTCGCTCAGCACGGTTCAGTTCTTCGTCAAACAACACATAATTCTCCCGAGCAAAAGGCCCCCAGTGACGCTGCGGCTCAATGCCTCGAACCGTATCAAACAAACTGGAAGACTTATCGTCAGTTAAAGCAAAGGGAGCAAAAGATCGCTTATTCTGCCGTAGTTCTTTCAGCCAGGTGCCAAACTGCTCGTTAAAAGAACTCAGATGGTTCTGGTAAAAGGCTCCGTGCGTAAAGGCTTTGTTGATGAATGGCTTTTTGCGATCGGTCCAGGGCTGCTTGCCCAACGTTTGCCTGAGCCGGTCTCGCAAATAAAGGTAGAAAAACCAGTATTGCGTTAGTGGGGCTTTAATGTAGGCCTGAGTCTGATCGCCCAGTTGATTAAAGCTTACCATTTCCTCATCTTTCTTAATGCCAAACTCTTTATAAATAGGCTGTACCGCGCGGGCATTCTCCGAAGTCAACGCCGCATCAGGCATGTTCATGAAATCAACCACCGACAGAGCCGCGGCCACCTCCATAAAATGAGCATCGTTCCGCTGCCCGTGCTCTCCCGGGTCGTTCGGATAGTCTTTGGTGCGGTCATCTCCCAGGTAATACAGGGCATTCACCGAGTTATTTCCGGTGACATTGGTTTCGTAGTAGGCCAGGGCCGCTTTGGATTTAGAGATAAAGGTAGCTTTGTCAATCTTGCTGTTGGGGTCGGGGGCTACTCCAAAGTAGGGCAGCAGCGTTACCGCGCCCACTTTGGCATTGCGAACCCACTCATGGTTGGGCAAAGGTGGTTGGGCATTGCGGATATTCTTGAGGATGGTCGGAAAACCCGCGGCTCCGGTACCTCCGAAAATAGAACTGATAATGAAAATGCGGTCGTTCTGCGAAAAGTTAGAGGCAAAATTTACGAACTCGCCCGAGTCCTTGAACTGGTTCAGCACTACACTGCCGATGTTCGGATTTCCCACAAACCCAATGTCCATTTCGGTTTCCAGGTTTTTCTCGGAAAACAGCAGGCTGACCAGTGCCTTGTTTTTCTCGTCCAGACTTCCAAAGTCAATATAATCTTTAAACTGCTCGTTTTGTACGTTTTTCAGCTTAAAGGAAAAGGTACTGCCTATGCTCTGGCTATTGGTCAGGCGCTGGAGCGTGCTGATATTGGTTTGAAAGAAGCCCTCGCGTCCGGGGTCCTGCTTATCACGAATTGCCTGATAGCTTTCCAGCAGGTTGAGCGTTCGTTTCAAATCCTGGTTGCTCTGGTGGGGATCAACGATGATAGGAATCACTTCGGTGGCGTTCATCTTAACGCCCGCGGCCAGTAGCATCGTCAGTGATTTAATCACTCGAACGCCCGTACCGCCGATACCGAATATAAAAAGTCGTGCCATGTTATAATGTTTCTATTTCCTGAACGCTCAACCCAGTGTACTGTATAATTTTCTCAATAGGTTCACCAGCTTGTTTCATAGTTTTTGCCAATGAAAATTTTTCAGATCTCTTACCTTCTTCAAAGCTTTCTTCTCGGGCGGTATCCATCACATTTTTAAAATCCCGGTAATACTTTAAGCTATCTTGGTAATCCTGTCGCTCTTGTGAGTCGAAGCGGGCAATTTCTGCTGCCTCAAACAATCGAGTGAACACACGGTCCTGTAATGCTTTTGGGCGATCTTGCAACTTGGGTAGGTTTTTTAAGACATATAACCACTTATCGTATGATGTCTCCAAATCTCCTTCTTGCTTATTGAACTTGGGCATCTCTAAATAGATGAACTTTAGCTTATCATAAAACACACTTCCCTTATTCGTGTCCACCAACTGCACATCATAGCGAAAAGTATCCTGGTAGGCTTCCTGCTCGTTAAATGTAAAATCCAGAATGGCAATAGTATAAACCGATTTTAGTTCAAAGTTCCAGTCGCCTTGCTGGGCTTGTTCCTGAATAGGAAAAGTGGTATAAAACACACTGCGATCTTTAAAAAACTTTTGCCGAGCTTTTTGTAGTTCTACAATAAATTTCTCGCCTTTATGATTTTCGCAGTATAGATCAAATATTGCTTTTCGGTCTGTTAAAGCCGCTCCGAGATGCTCATTTCTTAAGTAAGTCAAGCTAACAATCTGCTCTTTTTCCTGAATCAAATGATTCAGGAAATCAATCAGTAAATCCTTATTCACTTCTTCACCGAACAATTTTTTAAATCCGAAGTCGGTGAATGGGTTTATGTATTTTTCCGTCATCGCCTAAAAAATTTTGGTACAAACTATCAGAGAAAATAAATTTTTGAGTTAACCATTTGAATCCCCCTGCTACTTTATCAATTTCTAATTTGAAAGAAAAAGATCGTTTATCAATTACTGAGGAATGGGAGTGGTAGAACTGTTGGTGCTCCACCAGCGAATGCCAAACGAGAACAACAGACAGAATGCTAAAGCCCACAGCAGGTTGACTAAGCTAAATGTATAGTACTCCGAGCTATAGGGGTCCTCTTCGTACAGTACGCTGATCTCGTTGTAGCTGATAAAATACGCCACCGCAAAATTGATCGCCCCGATCACCAGCACATAGATAAGCCAGTGAAACCAACGATTGAAACGGGGGTGATTGATGACGTAATAGTATACGGCCATCAGCCCTAGTGCGGTGAGCAATAGTGTCCACCCAATGGGGATGTACAGACGTTCGTTATACAGATCGTCTGAAAAGTTCTCGAGATAAAAGGCTCCCCATCCTTCATAGATCGGAGCAAAAAAATCGTTCATACACCTTTATTTTTTAACCGAAACTGTCGCTGTAAAATAGACATTTTGGTTGTCAAATACCTGCTCGTAAGCTTCTTCTACTCCTTCAATCAGGTATTGCAGCCCAAATGTTTGCTGTTGCTGACTTTCATTGCGCTGAATACGCGTATCGTCAGTGGCGCTGGTGTTCATGACCCAGGCCGGCGTCTGCTTTAGCAATGAGATGGATAAATCGGGAAAGTTCGTTTGCTCGGTGCTCACCACAAATACATGGGTCGCTTTGCCTTCAACCTGCGCCTGATCCCGGGGATGGATACGTTCAATCTCATCCACTGAAATAATACTATCCAGGGTATATCCTTTCACTTCGTAATTGCCAATGTCTGTCAGGTAGCTTTCTTCCGCCGGAATGGAGGCCAGATCCATGGCTACTCCGAAGCTGAACTGATAGGTTTCTCCTCGTCGCCCGGTTTCTACGTTCTCAATACCATGCACATACTCGCTGCTGGAATGGCCCCGGTCGGTGCGAAAGGAGCCCGTCGTCAGTGTATTGCTCAGCACCGTATAAAAGGGAGCGCTGGCTTCCAGATCGCCCGATAACAGATAGCTGGTTTCGTACCCATCCAGACCCGAAAAGCGCACCCGCTGCTGTAATGACTGTAAAGCTTCCGCGGACCCCATAATCCACACATAGTAAGGACGGGAAACTCCGTTCAGGGAAAGCGGGCGGTCATTTTTATCGTAATAGCTGCCGGTAAACTCGGACGCCAGCTTAATGATGTAGGTGCTGAAAGCGGATTGGGCTAGTTCGCGCCGGAAGGTATTGTAGAGACTGATTTTCTGATTATTCAGCAGCTCCTCGGTGTTGCCCCCTTTCACTGAGAAAATAAAATCCGAGATCAGCACGCTCACTTCTCCTTCTGCGGCCTGGGTAGCTACTTTTTGCAGAATCTCATTGAGGTTACTATTCCCCCGATTCCCGCCCCGCTGCTGAAATTCTTCGGGTTCCAGATCATTAATGAACTGGGCCACATCTTGCCGGTACGGAATACTTTGGGAATTGATGTAATTCAACGAAAGCGTGTCGGCCCAGTAGTTAAGGTCCACCAGCATGCGGTACATGGCATCTTCAAACTGGGTGTTGCCTCGCACATACCCATCCATGCTTCCGGAGTTTTCCAGATACACATTGGTAGAATAAGCAGCTTTGGGCGCCTCCTCGGAGGCAGTTTCCTCAGTGGGAGTGGGTTCTTCAGATTGGGATGTACCGGTACGATCCGGGTCATAAGAGCAGGCGGTCAGCCATCCGAAGAAGGCGATCAGCCCCAAAAAATATATTGTTTTCGTAGTCAACTGGCAGTCAGGTATAGGATGTGAACGATGGCGTGTGGTAAAAATTACGAGCCAAAGCCGATTTTGTTCCCCCGGTAGCCGTAGCTCTCCACTTGCTCGGCTGATTCTTCTACTTTCTCTTTCATCTCTTTTTTGTACTGATCAAGCTTTTTGGCAATGGCTTTATCGGTAGCTCCCAGAATTTGTGCCGCCAGAATACCGGCATTTTTCGCTCCATTCAAGGCGACCGTGGCCACGGGTACTCCTCCCGGCATCTGCAAAATAGATAGCACCGAATCCCAGCCATCGATGGAATTGCTGGATTTGATCGGTACTCCAATAACGGGCAGTGAGGTGAGCGAGGCCACCATTCCTGGCAAATGGGCAGCACCACCGGCTCCGGCTATAATGACTTTCAATCCGCGCTTGCGGGCTCCTTCAGCGTACTTCACCATGCGGTGGGGCGTGCGGTGAGCCGACACGATGCTTACTTCGTGCGGAATTTCCTGTTCTTCCAGAAACTTGATGGCCTGTTCCATCACGGGCAAATCAGATTTGCTGCCCATGATGACGCCTATTTGTGGCTTGCTCATGCGATTACTTTTAAATGTTGTTTGACAAACTGCGCTTTTTCTTTCAACCGATCAAGATTTTGATCTAAAATGGTGACATGCCCCATCTTGCGGAAGGGTTTGGTCAGCTTTTTTCCATACAAATGGACGTTCACTCCGTCTACGGCCAGTACTTCATTCAGCCCCTGGTACTGGGCATCTCCGGTGTAGCCATCTTCTCCCAGCAGATTAACCATCGCCGCGGGAATAAGCGTATCAGTTGCTCCCAAAGGTAAATTTAAAATAGAGCGAAGGTGCTGAGCGTATTGAGAAGTCCTATTTCCCTCGATGGTATGGTGTCCGCTATTATGGGGGCGGGGCGCCACTTCATTCACTAAGATATCTCCCTCTTTGGTCAAAAATAATTCTACCGCTAACAAGCCGGTCATACCCAGTTTCTCAATCACAGTTTTGGCGAGATCGGTTGCTTTCTGCGCTGTTTCGGGGCTAATGTCAGCCGGGGCGAAAAGGTATTCTACCAGATTATGCTCGGGATGAAAAACCATCTCCGTCACCGGAAAGGCTTTTACTTCTCCCTGGGCGTTACGGGCAACGATAACCGCTAGTTCTTTTTCAAAATCAATCAGCTTTTCTAACAGTCCCGGTTCATCAAACCCCTTTTCTATATCTTCAGCCGACATAATTTTCTGTACTCCACGACCATCGTAACCAGCCTTTCCTAGTTTCTGTACCGCGGGCAGCATCTCCTGATGTTGCTCCAGATCAGACTTTTGCTCGGTAAGCACAAACGGAGCGGTAGGAATGCCGTTTTGCTGGTAGAATTGCTTCTGCTCTCGCTTATCCTGAATTAAGGTAATAATGTCAGGTTCGGGGTAGACGGTAACACCTTCCTCCCGTAACTTTTGCAATGCTTCGGTATTGACGTTCTCAATTTCAATCGTCACTACATCGCAGCCCTGGCCAAATTTGTAAACGGTGTCAAAATCCGTCAGTGAGCCTTGGGTAAACCGGGTGGCAATGTCTTTACAGGGTGCGTTGGCATCCGGGTCTAGTATGTGTACATCGATATTCAGGTTAATGGCTTCCTGAATCAGCATGCGCCCGAGTTGCCCTCCGCCTACAATGCCTAGCGTGATATTTTTATAGGTGGTACTCATTTTGATTTTTATTTCTTCAAAATTACAGGTTTCTTTCGGTTATGCGATACGCTGGCTTACTTCTGTGTTGGTTTACTTTTATCTCCTCTGTTCAGGCCCAGAGCTTCCGGGCCTATGCCGAACTAGGCATTAATGCCTCACAGATTGATGGGGATGACCTTTCGGGCTACAATCAGGCAGGACTACGGTTGGGAGCGCATATTGCCTACCCCCTGGATGAGGGCTGGTGGCTTCGGGGGGGTATGGTCTATAGTGGTAAGGGCAGCCGACATGGCAAATACGATCCGGGCTTTCTGATCTGGCGACTCAACTACCTGGAGCTTCCGGTGAATATTCAGTATGATTTACTCGAGCAGGTATCGCTCACCGCCGGGCTGACGGCTAACTATCTTATTCAAGCCAAACGGGATGGAGGCTTCGGTTTTGAACCCGCTCGCGAAGGCTTCCGCGATTTTGATTTTTGCTACACCGCCGGAGTGGTGTACCAACCTTTTGACAATGCCGCCTTCGCCATCACCATGATTAACAGTTTTGTGAGCGCCAGCCCGTATCAGTTTTTCCGCAACCGCAGCCTGGCCTTTTCCTTATTTTATCAGCTGGGCGGTGGGGAGTGAACTGCTTATGTGTTTACTTTTCAGAAGAATTCAAAGCGAGCATATAGGACTGATGGTAAATTATAGGTTTATTTATGTGTAGCCAGTGCAAAATCAAAATTAAGCCTATATCCGTATACGGTAATAAGATGAATTTGCTAGAAAGAAACATAAAACAAATTAATGAGCTCTGTCAATTAAACAGTGTAAAAGCACTGTACGCTTTTGGTTCAATAACAAGCCGTAATTTTACTGATGATAGTGATGTTGATTTAGTAGTAGATATCGGTGACCCTGATCCTATTAGTTATTCTGATAAATATTTTAATCTAAAATTTTCGCTAGAAGATACGCTGGGAAGAACTGTTGACTTACTGGAGTCTAAAGCAATTAAAAATCCGTATTTGAAAGATGAAATTGACCGAACCAAGGTTTTAGTTTATGAGTATCCAATCCGGAGCGAATGAGATAAAAGTCTGGCTCTCAGACATGAAACAGGCCATTCAGGAAATTAATGAGTTTCTACCTGCCGAACGAAACTTTTTAGCATTTCAGAAAGATATTAAGACCAAAAGAGCCATAGAGCGTAATATTGAAATCATTGGAGAAGCTCGGTGTGAAACGCGATGAATCGTATTCTTAAGAAAGAACCTGATTTTCAGATTACTAATGCCTGGAAAATTGTCGCTACCAGAAACCGGGTAATTCATGGATATGACTCTGTTTCAGAAGATGTGATCTGGGCCATTGTTGTGCAGGAGCTCCCTAAACTAGAGAAAGAAATTGATGAATATACGGGCAGTAAAGTATCACAAACCACTCTCAATCACCAGATATTAAACAAGCGATCCTGAAAACCAATTATATAGGTGTTTTTGATAACCTTTGCACCTATGCCTAACCGTCGCCTCCGGAAACCATTATCGTCTCAACCCGATCGCTCTGCCAACCAACGGTCGCCAACGAACCGCCGCCGACTGCGAAGGAGAAAGCAGGGGACGTCTACCTCTACCCGCCGTCAGCGAGGGTCTACGGTCCGCGGTGCACAGAACCAACTGAAGCGGTTTACCCAGGCTTCCATTCTAGCCATTGCTGTCACTGGGTTTCTACTATTACTTTTAGCCCCCAGCGAAGCAGGCTACCTTCAGGATGAAGATTCGATAGAGGTTTTTTCCGACTCGGCAGATGCTGAGGATGCGACCGAACTTACGGAAGATGAAGACTCAGTATATGAAGCCGAAGAAGATTCTCCGATTAGTTCACCCCAGGATGTAGGGGAAGCGGCCAAGAATGAGGCGCTAATTACCCTGCAAAACCTTTGGGAGGGTTTTTATTCCAATCTTCCAAAAATACTGGTGGCCTTGGTAGCCCTGCTCATTACCTGGGCACTGGTGAAGCTATTGCGGGTTTTGCTGCAACGGCTGATCGGCCACTGGAAAAATGCCAGTGCGATTATGACGCTTACCTCCATTTCGCTCTGGCTGCTGGCTGTTGGGCTGGCCGTGAGTGTAGTGGCAGGAGATATACGTGCCCTGCTAGGTTCGCTGGGGCTGGTGGGTTTGGCGCTGTCGTGGTCGTTGCAAACTCCGATTGAAAGTTTTACGGGCTGGCTGCTGAACTCCTTCCAAGGCTATTACCGGGTGGGCGACCGGATTAGCGTAGGCGAAGTGTTTGGTGATGTATATAAAATTGATTTTCTCACCACTACGGTGTGGGAAATAGGGGCTCCCTACCGCGACGGCTTCGTGCAGGCGGAGCAGCCCACTGGTCGGCTGGTTACTTTTCCGAACAATGAGGTGCTGGCGGGTACCATTGTCAATCTTACCGGCGACTTCCCTTTTGTATGGGACGAACTGGCTATTGCGGTAGCCAACGAATCGGATCTTGCCGAATCCATGCAGGTGATTGAGCGGGTAGCTAATGAACTACTGGGCGATTATATGAAAGCTCCTACCCAACAGTACGAGCGCATTCTTCAGCAGGCTCATTTAGACTATAGTGTTTCGGCCAAGCCCGAACTTTATGTTTCGCTGAATGAATCGTGGACGGATATTGTGGTGCGTTACCTGGTGGGTGCCCGGGAGCGAAGAACCTGGAAAAGCCAGCTTTCATTAAAAATCATGGAAGAACTTAACCGGTTGGAACACAAAGGGAAGATTAAATCGGTATATCCCCGGCAGCAGGTGCAGTTTGTAAATGCCAGCGGCGAGCCGGATGACGTGACAGAGATAAAGAAAAGGCAGCAAAAGCCTGATGACAATTAGCAATAAAGAACCTCTTCAAAAAACATATAAAAATGCATCGTTATTTCAGTCTTGGGTTTAAACTGATGGCTGAAATGTTCGGGCAAATTACCTTCACTTTACTCTGCGAATGCTTACCTTAGCCTGACGGCTTATTTGATAAGTTGTTCTATTAAAATAGTAAGCATTTTTATATCATTTTTCTAAGAACCAGGCAAAAGTTTTATACCCCAACCTGCGCTGTGAAGTTGGACCGGCGACCGCAAGAGTTTGCTCACGCAAACGAGAGGTTGAAGGCAGCAAATGCCAGCATTTCCTACCTTCAACCTCTGTCGTCTAGCTTTCACATGGGCAAACTAACATAGGGAGTCTCCCTGTGAATAACGGCAAACATCCGATTGATGAGCTTATTCCTGATAGCATTCAGGATGACCATAGGGTGCTTCCCCTCTTGGTGCCGTCTCCGGTAATACCGATGGTATTCATTCTCGGTGCGTAAAGTATTAATGGCCCCATATTGAGCAGAGCTTTGAGCTTCCGATTGGCCATCGCCGATACTTTTGCAGCACCAAAGTTCTCCTCCTTTTCTGCTGAAGATAAGAATTGTACTTGTAATTCAGGACTAATATAAAGGCGCTCTTACCCGACTAATTATGGTATCAAAGCTGAAGGAAGACTCATCGAGCGATATTCTGATCATTATTCGTTATATTTTTTAGCCGGTACGATAGCAATTCCAAACCGGAAGAATGGTCCGTTGGCTATATCATAGTTTTGATCTTCAAGCAGATCACCCTGATGCTCTACTCTTCGAGCTACGGTAATACCACCGGAAGCTTCCAGTTTCAGGAATTTACCCACCCGGTAGCTTAGGGAAGGTCCGAGAACGGCCCGGCTGTAGGCTAACTTATCTACGAGTTCAATCTCATTTAGAAAATTAGTTCTAGCATGGTTCACATTATAGCGTGAACCACTTGATGCCACCTGCAATCCCACGGTAAATCTCCCAAAATAGCGATCGTACGTGATGTGACGTGGCAAGAATACCCGAAACTTGTCTTTTTCTGAACTAAATGTTAATTGAAGGGTTGGAACCGGAATAGGTTCTCCAAATCGGGACGTCAGGGCGATACCACCTCCGTATGAGAAGCGGTCAGATTGTTTCTTCGTAAAATGTAAAACGCCATTGAGCAGAAAATCATCACCCTCAAGTGCCGTGTTAAACGTAGAGGATACTACCGGATTTAATGAAACTACTGCGCTCCAGCTACTCGATAGCTGATGCAAGACAGTGAAGCGGTAACCAATCAGGTGGAGGTTCTCTCCATCCAAACCTAAATGAAGGTCGTTATCTACGGTAGGGAGCACCCACCGATATTGAAGTCCATGGACCAAAACGGTCTTTTCATTCGTAAGTCGCTGGGGAAGGTTCACAAAGAAAGTATATTCATTTACCTCCATTTCCTGATTCAGTGGCGAGCTTTTTACTTTGGCACTGGGAAATCGTGTATAACTGAATCCTGCTAGTTGAATATCCTGTGCCATTGCGGGCATGCTGCTTAGTAAGAGTAGCCCACATATCATGTTCAATAGTGGTTTATGAGAAAGCGTCATGAGATTTATTCATTAATAGTTTTCCGTGTAGTGTATCGAAATACTTATTTTGGTAGAGATACTTTGTAAAATAATCGGTAGAGAACCGGAACCAATACCAGGGTAATCACCGTGGCGAAGAGTAATCCGAAGATGATGCCAATGGCCAGGGGCTCCCACATTTCACCCCCACCCAGCCATAAGGGAATTAAACCCAATGAAGTAGTAAAGGTGGTGAGGAGTATAGGGCGAAACCGTTCCTGGGCCGCCGCTACGATGGCATCGTAGGGAAGCCTTTCATTCTCGTCCAGCTCCAATTGAATCCGATCGATGAGTACAATCGCATTATTGATCACAATACCGGATAGCGAAATGATACCCAGGAATCCGGTGAAGCTCAAATGGGTACCGGTGATCAGTAGTCCACCCACAACCCCAATAATTCCAAACGGAATGGCCAGCAATACGATACTACTTTTCCGTAGGGAGTTAAATTGCATCACCAGCAGCAGGATGATGATGAACAATGAAATTGGAAGCTTGGCAATGACCGCTCCCATCGCATCACCGCTCGCTTCGGACTCTCCTCCGAGTTCATAGGTGTATTCACTTCCCCATTCATCCTCCTGCTCATCCAGCCATTTTGATAGCTGGCCAGTGACCTCAGCCGCCGTATATCCTGCCTGTAGCTGAGATTCTACCGTAATGGTTCGATGGAGATCCCGCCGGATTATCTTAGCCAACTGCCAGTCTACACTGATGTCGGCTACCTGGGCCATTGGCACGGTTTTCCCGGTTAGTTGACTGTATATACTCAATCCCTCCAGATCTTCATAGGCTACCGCAAGGCTGCCTTCCGTTCGCATTGCTATGGGAATATTGTCTTCCTCTTCTCGGTATTCCCCTACGGTGTAGCCTGACAAAGTCGTATATGAAGACAATGCGACATCCTGATGGGTCAATCCATTATAACTTAGCTTTGATGGGTTAATATCAACATAAACCTTCTTGATTTTGGGTCCCCAATCATCATCTACATTGCTAGTACCAGCAATAGTCCGTAGCTGCCCCTTCGTCGCAGAAGCAATCTTGGTCAACTTTTCCGCATCAGGGCCACTAATTCTGATCTGAATGGGCACACTGGCTCCTCCTCCACTCGTTAGTCTTTTCACGGTGACCTTGGCATCCGGAAGATGATTAAAAGCAAACGCATTAATCCGGTCAATAACCAACTGATTGTCGTCACCGGAAGAGGTGTTGACCAACAAGTGGGCATAGTTGGTCTGTTTTTGATCGGGTTGATACCCCAAATCATACGACTTAGGCCCCTCGCCAATGAAAGAAGACCAGTCCCGCACACCATGAGACCTTTCATTGCTGATGAGCAGGCTATCGGACAAAAATCTTTCTATCAAAGAGACTTGCGCATCGGTTGTTTCCAAACTGGTGCCGGTAGGTAATACCATATCAACTGTCACCAGGTTACGATCACTGTCCGGCATAAACACAAACCCTAGTTTACCCATACCTACCAGCGAAAGCACCAAACACCCGAAGACTATCGACAAAATCAAAACTGGTTTTGCTAATGACCAAACGATGATTTGCTTATAATACAGGTTGAGCTTTTCGAAGAAATCCGGATTTCGATTTTTACTGCTCTGCTTAACTTTCATGAATACCATCGCCAGCATGGGCACTATGGTCAAGGCCATGAGCCAGGAGGAGAGTAAGGTAATGGTGATCACTGAAAACAGGGGACCCATAATTTCGCCCATCACTGAATCGGCCACGAAAAAAGAGAGAAACGCAGCCGAGGTCGTCAGAGAACTGGTCAGCAAGGGAATCATCAGCTCTTTGCTGGAAGAGACCGCCGCATCCAGGGCCTTCCTGCCTCGTTCCATTTTTACCATCATCGATTCAGCCATCACGATGGCATTATCCACCAGCATACCCAACGCCATGATTAGTGCAGCCAGCGAAACCTGGTTGAGGCCCATGTCAAGAACTCCCATCAAAAACAGGGACATCACGATGGCCGTAGGGATCAAACTCGCCACGACAATCCCGGTTCTAAGCCCCAGGAACATCAGCATAACGGCTAATACGATCACTACGCTTTGAATGAGGTTGGAGATAAAATCGCTTACACTGGTCGATACTGAGTTGTCTTGGGAAGCAATCCGCGTTCCGGTGATACCCACCGGAAGGGTTTGGTTGAAGCTCGCCAGTAGTTGGTCAACTTCTTCACCTAACTGAATGATATTAGCTCCTTCTTTCAACGAAATGTGCAGGCCAATAGCGGGTTGGCCATTCATCCTGACAATAGTTTCCCGGGGGGAGATGTAATCTTCGTAGACTTCAGCGATATCTTTTAACTGGACGGATTCCCCCCCATAGCCCACCGGAATGAGCATATTCTGAATATCCTCAATCGTTTCAAAACTTCCGGAAGGCTCCAGAATGACCCGCTCGTCCTCGATACTAATCTGGCCGGCAGGGATGATAATATTCGTGCCGGAAATGGCATTCTTCAGCTCATTAGCCGACAACTCGATTTTTGCCAACTCGGCATCGTTGTAATCAATAAATACCCGGCGTTCCGAAACCCCGGAAAGTTCTACTTTGGCCGCATCCCTTAATCGGATCAGCTCATTTCTAAGTTGATCCGCATACTTCTCCAGCTCCTTAGGTTCATATCCGTCATTTTTCAAACCCACCGCTATGCCGTAGGTAATCCCCAAATCCTCATCTTTTAAATCCGGCCCCCGGGTAACCCCGGAGGGCACCGCCACTTGGTCAATTTTCCGTCTGAGACGGTCCCAGATGGGGCGAAGCTCCGACTCGCCGATACTTTCTTTCAGGGAAACCTTGATAATAGAGATACCAGTTCTCGATTCGCTTTGGATATAATCTACTTCCGGAATCTCCTGCACCACTTTTTCCAGGGGGTCCGTGACCAACAGCTCCATTCGTTCCGGACTTGCCCCCGGAAAAACCGTGACAATGCTCGCCACTCGGATTGTAAAAGGAGGCATACTGTCTCGGGGTAAGGAAGCGTAACCCATGACCCCCAGGATGAGGATGATCCCCATCAGCAAATAGGTCACCCGGTTATTTTTGATCGCAATAGCTGTGAGGTTCATCATGGTTGGGTTAAAAGTGCGACTTTCATTCCATCATAAAGCGTCCTCAGGCCCGCGACCGCTACGATCTGATCGTGCGATAATCCAGACCGCACGATAAATCCTCCGGAAGTGAGGCTACCGATTTCTACCATCGTTCTTTTCGCTTCGTGGATTTCGTCATTGATTGGACTCAGGACGTAAACAAATTGCCCGCTTTCGTCTTCACCCACGGCCTTCACCGGGACGATCAATTGAGGATCCTGATCCTCATGGCCAAAAGTGAATGTCACCTCCACCGGCATACCGGGCCGTACTTCATCCGCCGGGTTGATCAGGGAGGTACTTACGGGATAAGTGCCGCCAGAAGAGGAGTAACCCACTTCCGCGATAACCCCCTCCAATTCGCTGGATAGCGTGGGTATCCGAATATTGGTGGGGTTTCCCTGCTTGACCTGACTGATGTATTTTTCCGGCACACCTACTTGTGCTTCTATATCCTTAGCATCTTCCCGGCTCATGATCAGGATCGACTGGCCAGGTCTTACGACTTCGTTGGTCTCAACATTGACCGAAGACACAATACCGGACATGGGCGCGGTAAGCGTGGTGTAAGAAAGCTGTGATCGCTGCTTATCCAGTCTCTTCAGAGAGATCTCGTAGGAGCTTTGCGCACTAGATAACGTACTCTTGGCCTTCTCGTAATCACTTAATGAGGCATTATTGGTTTGGTAGAGTTGCTTGATACGTTCAAAGCTGGAGGACGCCGTTTCTAATTGAACTCTGGCATTCGCTACATCCAGTTGTGCCTGCTCAAGGGCGAGCAAGGCATCCGTTTGGTCTAACTGGGCGAGTACTTGCCCCTTTTTTAAACGTTGGCCTACTGCCACATTCAACTGGGTAATCAGCCCTCCGGTACGAAAACTCAAGTTCGTCTCCGAACCGGATTGGGTGATCCCGTTAAAGGTTCGGGTAGTTAAACCACCGGATGATTCTACCACTCCGTATTTGATCGGTTTAACCCATTCATTCTTTTCTTCCTCACCAGAATTCCCACAGCCGTAGAGTAGGATGAGTGAAAGAAGCGCTAGGTATGGATACTTCATTGTTTTCATCAGTTATGATTAGTTAAGTATTCTTGTAGTCGGTTATTAAAATCCTGAAGCTGATCTTCGGGCATCAGCACGATAAAGGAGCCCACACTAAATTCAACCTGAAGGTGAGCCTGGATATACTCGTAGACGGAAAAAGCAGCGGCTAATCGGGCTTCCAGTGCGGTCTGCTGTGCATCGATCAGTTGAGTGATCGTGACCTGACCTTGCTTGTAATTTTCCTGGACCAACTCAAAGTTTTCCCGGGCACTCTCCGATGCAGAATTACTATTTCGGATATTGGTAGTCGCACTCAATAAATCAAGTACACCAGCCCGAGCGCCCAGCTCCAGATTCTGGTCGAGAAGGGTTTGGGAATGATCCAATTGATCAAGGCTAATTTTAGATTGCTGAATGGCTGCTTTTCGGCTGAATCCATTAAAAATCGGGAGTGACAGTGAGATCCCGGCAAACCAGGAATTGTCCTGTAATTCAGTCACCCCTAATGCCATAGTACCCGCATCTACCGTTGAACCAGCGCCATTCCTCCCTAAAACCTGGGAGGTCTGCGCCTGAAATGCCACTGTGGGCATATAAAGCATTCGCTGGCTCTGGGTGAGCTGACGATGAGCCGCATGGATGTTTTCCTCCAGCGCTTTCTTATTGGGGTTTTGACGCTGGCTTTCCGCCACTAAAAAGTCGGAAACAACCCGCAGACTTTGGGGCGTTTTCACTACTTCCGCCAGGGGACTTTCACGAAAAGTTTTAAACAAATCATCCTCTAGCGATAGATCCTCTATGTCAAACTCAGATTCCAGGGTATTAGCCAATAGCGTGTTCAATTGAAGTTTAGCAGCTAATAGTTTTGTTTGAGCATCGATCACCGACTGGTTGGCAAAGGCTAATTCTGACTCCCAGCGGAAGAGGTCCGTATGGTTGGTCGATCCCAGGGTTACCCGAATATCGGCCAGCTCCTTGTTTTTTCGCGTGTTCAACAGGTTCTCCCGCTGAATCAACACGTTCGTCTTGGCCGACAAGACATTTAGATAAGCCGTATACGTATCCATCAGCACTCGCAAGACTTCGGCTTCGGTGTTGTACTCCTGCGCTTTTTCCAGATACTGAGCAATCTTGATGGCCGCGATGGCTTGTTCCGAATAGATCACCTGGGTAAAGGTGAGACCGGCGGTTAAGGACTGCTCCGGAGCATTAAATGCGGCGTTGGCCCGTTCTTCGTTAATCTGCGAAGCGGTAAAGTCTGCTTCTAATGAAGGTAATACGGTTGACCTGGCCGACTTCACCCGCACTTTACTGAGTTCTACATCCTGATAACTGATTTGAATGTTGAGGTTAGCGGCTAACGATTTTTCGGCAATTTCTTCGAAGGAATATGTTTTGATCGATCCTTCATCATCTCCGATCAGGGTAGCGGTAAAAAGCACCTCAAAAGGAATCGGGAGTTGGATTTTTCGAGCCGTAGTCGTATTAACATACAGATTATCTTTGGTGTCCAGCGTCACAGGCATGGATGAAAGGTATGATCCTAATACAATTTCATCGGTTATGATGGCGAGTTTTCGAATCACCTGATCCAGATCGTTTTCATTAGCCATTGATCCGAGCACACCATCATCCAACAGCCGAGCATTACCAGAAAATGTGGGGATTTTTCGTTCATTGAGTTGATTGATCAGTCGTTGGATCTGCGATTCAGATTGACTAAGAAGCACCGTGAAATAAGCGGCATCGGTTTCTGTCGGTATTTGATCAACCACCTGCTCCGTATCAATGCCGACCGGAATGAAGAATAGCTCAGTATTCAACTTTTTGGAAAGCGAATCAATCAGGTTCCGGGCGTTTTGCTCATTGACGGTGGATGCAGCTTTTTCATCCACGAATACGACCACGTTTCTAAAATCATAGATCTTGTTAAACGCTTCCATCTCTTTTTCCAGGCTCCGGGTTGGCAAGATATAGGTGTAGTTCGCCTTTCCCGAAGTTCCGTTTACGTAGGGGATTTCCTGTAATGTAGGGTCAATAATTCCTATAGCAACCACTGGTATTGAGAGATCACTTATCAATGAGAGACCTTTCGCCGTGATACTTCCTAAAGCAAGGACGAGATCCACCTGGCCGTCCAATTGACCATACGATCGTTGAGCGGACTCCCTATCGGCAATGCCAAATGTGGTGGTTTCTAAGATGACTTCACGAGATGCCCCGGTCGTCTGGCCGATCTCCTGAATCATTTGCTGTACAATGGTTTTCAGATTGGGCGACTGCTCAAAATCAGAGATCACCCCAATTCTAAATGTCTGTGCCTGTGCGAAAACGACACAAAAGAGCAAGACAAAACTTAGTATAAACTTCATAGTGTAGATGGGTATAGTGTTCAATTAGTTAACTTGCAGCCACTCAAGTTCCCGGGACAGTAAACCCGCATCTACCTCCAGATGAAGTACATCGCCCTCCACCTGACATTCTACGTCCAGCCGCTTGTTTTTTCTTCGGGCGTAGATCGTACCTACCCATTTACCTTCTTTATACTCCAGGTTGAGTATTTCAATGTCTGGGTTTCTCTCGCCCTCCGCATTGATAGGGTTTCCGATGTATCGGTCATCTACTTGATAGATTTCCACTTTTGCTTCGCCGGTGTCCCACACGGCCACGATTTCAGCTTGCTGATCCTGGGCAAAAAGGTGGGTTGTTAGCACACATAAGGTCATGGTGAACCCATGAATGATCGTTTTCATACTTGTATAATTTTGATTTCGGGTCAAAACTATTGCGGTCATCAATCAGCATGAAAAAAGATGCACGAACGGCCAGCATCAATGCACCAAATGGCCATTGGAATGAACCAAACCTTTTAATGATCAAAATGAATCATTCATGCGACCAAATCATCCTTTCATTCATTTAATGAGGTTTCCATAGAATCTGAGTATATTATTGTATGATGAGTCAAGCAGTATCGAAGACGGAACGGTTCCTCAAGGTGGGGCCCTATATCCTTTGGTTTGGGATGCATATCGCCATTAGTATCGTATTGAGTTATCAGCGTAGTCTGGAAGAGACCATTTACTATTTGGTTACCTATGTCTTTTTTGGCTCAATAGTTATCTGGCTTTTTGGATATAAGCTCTTTCCGGAATACTTAGCCAGAGAGGGAAAAATCAATCAAAGACTAGTCTTATTAATTGGCATCAATATCATTCTTTTTATCATGGGAATTTATGCGCATACGATGATGGGTGAGATGTTGGGGTTAACGCAGATCCGGGAGCAATATGCTCCCAAATCAGTCCGGATAGCCTTGTGGGTATTGATGGTGCTGCTGGGGATCATTTATATGGCCAGTATTCGGATAGCCCGGGTCTATTACCTCAACGCTATTCAAAGAATTGAGCATAAGGCACAACGAACTGAGGCCGAACTGAAATTGCTAAAAAGTCAAATAAGCCCCCACTTCCTGTTTAATACACTGAATAACATCTACGGGCTTGCCTATTTGAGAGATGAACGTGCCGCAGAAATGATTTCAAAACTATCCAAGCTCTTGCGGTATTTGCTGTATGACTGTGATCAGAAGCAAGTGCCTTTGTCCAAGGAAAAGAATCTGATAGAACACTATTTGAGCATACAACTGCTTAAGCATGAAGATCTCTTAAACGTAGATTTCTACCATGCCGGAATAAAGAACAATAATAAAATTGCACCCATGATCCTGATCAATTTTATTGAAAACTGTTTTAAACATTCTGATCTGGAAAGTAATCCCCAGGGTTGGATCAAGATCAGTCTGGAAGTAGAAAACAACGAACTTTATTTTCGCACTGAAAATACCATCAAGGAAGAAGTTGAGGAAATTTCCATAGACCGTAAGGGAATCGGACTCACGAATTCACTGAAACTATTGGAGGCTAATTATCCGGGGAAACACGAAGTTGTGGTAACCAGGGAAGATCAGCTTTATCTGCTAGATTTAAGAATTAAATTATGAAAATGAAATGCCTCATCGTTGATGATGAACATATAGCCAGAAAACTTCTTTCGGATTATGTTGCTAAAGTTCCGGAGTTGGAATTGGTGGCTACCTGTAGTTCTGCGCTCCAGGCACTCAATCATATTAAACAGAGTAGGGTAGATGTCTTGTTTCTCGATATTCAAATGCCCGATCTTACCGGTCTTGATTTTCTAAAAATTTTGCCTAACCGACCAGCCACTATTCTGACTACTGCCTATTCTGAGTATGCGGTACAGAGTTATGAATTAGATGTGGTAGACTATTTACTAAAACCAATAGATTTCGACCGATTTTATAAGGCCGTCACCAAAGTCATTTCTTCAAAAGACTATAAAGTCGATTATCCTTCAAATTCTCCCTCTCATCAGCCAACGGATAAACTATTCATCAAGGCCGATAATAAGATCATTAAAGTCGCATTCAATGAAATAATTGTCATTAATGGGGACGGGCCGTACGTACAGATTTTTACCCTTGATGGTCGCAAAATTATGTCGCTACAGTCCATGCATAAATTAGAGGAACTACTTCCCTCGAATTTTTACCGAATCCACCGCTCTCATATTGTTAACATTGACCATATAGACAGCATTGATGGTAACACGATTAGATTAAAAGATCATGTTGCCGTCTTGAGCAAGAACAAACGAGACGAATTCCTTAAATTAATAGATCAGCTCAATTTACTGGGAGAGTAGCTCAGGGTTCGTCTCCACAAACAGCCGCCGCGTCCGACGCCCGGTGGTGCACTATGGAGGGACCTGCCTGAGCGTTACGGCCGATAGAATTCAGTGTATCAGCGCTTCCGCCGCTGGGCTAGGCGCCCCCGGCTAAGAAAGGCGGCAGGAGCTGCCCCGCAACGAGTCTTTGAACAGTTACAAGAACCGGACTTGGATTGGTTACTATTGGGCTCTACCATCGTGCGAGCCCATCGCGATTTCTATGGTTTAAGCAAGTGCCGGTGTATGGTTTTTTTCATATTTTCGGCGGTCCCCGCGGGATTATCACGAACGCAAGCGAATATTCGGTAAACGATCTTATTGCGGATTGCATTTAGCACTAGCATTTTGTTTTTTCCTTGTTCTACTTTCCGCTGATAATAGTTAGCCATTTCATCTTTACCTAACACTACCGATAGGGCAGCCAGGGTGGCCCCGCCATATGCAATAGTTTCTTCATCTGTTTGTTAGCTAGATGACTCACTCGGGTGCCACATCGAATGCTGGTTCCTGACTGATATTCTAAAAGGGCTATTCCTGAGTAGCAATCGGATCGCCGAGCGACAAACTTACGAAGACAACCGGGCGCCAGTCGCTAAAAAGTTTAAACTCATTGGTAGCGCTCGGCGCTCTACAATGATCATTTCACAGAAAACCACGCGGTGGGCGCCACGTCGGCTTCTTTGATAAGTGCCTTGATCTTCTTCTCTACGGCGCCACCGTGGCCTCAGCAATCTGTTTTTCTAAAGCTTCAATAGGTTTTTTATTAAGTTTTTCCATTTCCCTTTGTAGCTTTTTATTCTGGAATTCAGCTATCTCATTCAACGGTACTTGCGACTTACTAACAAGCTTCGCCAACTCGCCTGTAAAGGACTCGTTCAAATTGAAATTCACCCTCTAGAATAATATGGTATCTTTGATACCAGATGCCCATGCTGGGTACACACACTAGGCAAGCAGCATGGCTAGCTGATTTGCGCACATAAACATCAAAGCAAACAAGTAATTGAAATGCTAATTTGGACGAAAGATGCTCTAAAGTCGCCACGCCGCCAGCCTCAACTGTCAGACTGTGCAAAAGCTAGCCTAGAATAAGTAAAAATTGCTGGAAGAAGGGTAACTTATAGTCTTACTTGAATGGTTCTTCGTTCCAGTACCAATAGAAATGACACTGATTTATGAACTTACAGTACTATGTTAATCGAAAGAAAATAGCCTGCTGCCAACAAAGTGTTCTATTACTAATTCGCAACCTGCTCTTTATTTCGATGTGTACAACCCGCTGCTCTCTCGCCTGGCTCATTCTTCTACTATTTCCCGCTGCCTGCCAATTGCAGGCTACTAAAACCGAAGCCGATCCACCAGCTCAACCTAATATTTTATTTATTGCAGTAGACGATCTGCGGCCAGAATTAAACTGCTACGGAAAATCGCAAATACTTTCGCCCAACATTGACCGGCTAGCTCAACGAAGCACACTGTTTAAACGGGCGTATTGCCAGGTACCGGTTTGTGGAGCATCCCGAGCCAGCCTACTCACCGGATTGCGCCCCACTCGAGATCGGTTTATTGATTTTGCCACCTGGGCTCGGGATGATGCGCCAGAGGCCGTAACGCTACCGCAACACTTTAAATCCCAGGGTTACTATACCATTTCTAACGGAAAGATTTTTCATCATCAGGAGGATAAATCGGAGAGCTGGAGTGAAGCAGCCTGGCGACCTACTCCGGCCAATGGCAACTGGCGGGATTACGTTACCGATGAAAGTCTGGAAATAGCCAAAGAAAACGAACGTGGCCCCTCTTACGAAGCAGCAGACGTACCGGATACGGCCTATTTTGATGGCAAAATTGCGGCTAAAACCATCCGTGATCTTCAGCGGCTCAAGCAACAGGGCAAACCCTTCTTTCTGGCCGCAGGCTTTATGAAACCCCATTTGCCCTTTAATGCTCCTCAAAAGTATTGGGATTTGTACGACCGGGAAACACTTCCGGAAGCACCCAACCCTTTTCGCTCAGAAAGTGCTCCGGATGCCGCCTTTCATAATTTTGGTGAGCTTCGTCAATACGCTGGTATTCCCGCCGAAGGCCCCTTGAATGAAGAAATGGCGAAAACAATGGTCCACGGCTACTACGCCTGCACCAGTTATACCGATGCCCAGGTTGGCAAAGTACTGGCCGCGCTGGAAGCATTAGACCTGGCGGACAATACGATTGTAGTGCTGTGGGGCGACCACGGCTGGAACCTGGGCGAGCATGGCCTTTGGTGCAAACACTGCAATTTTGAGACTTCCCTTCGTGCTCCTTTGCTTATTCACGCCCCTGATCTGTCTGAAGGACAACGTACCAACGCCCTCACCGAATTTATTGACATCTACCCTACTCTCTGCGAGTTATCTGGTCTACCCGTACCCACCCATCTGGACGGGCAAAGTCTGGTACCTCTCCTCTCTCAGCCAGATTCACCGGGGAAAGATTACGTTCTCAGCAAATTCCACGAGGGATTTACGATCAAAAATGATCGCTACCGGTATACCGAATGGAGCGAGGAAGACGGAGAGGTTTACGCCCGCATGTTGTACGATCATCAGCAGGATTCGCTGGAAAATGTAAATATTGTAGATCAGCCAGAAAATGAAGCCATCGTTGAAGAACTTCAGCAACAGCTTTATCAGGTATATCAGGGAGATTTTGTAAACTAGAAGAATGATGACGCTTCATCAGCGGGTTGTACAGGCTAAACTTGTTATTGATCAGCAGTATGATCAGCCACTGTCGCTGGATCAGCTTTCGGATTCGGCCCACTTCTCCAAGTATCATTTCCTTAGGCTGTTCCGCAAACTTTATAAGGTTACCCCACATCAATACCTGACCCGCAAACGCATCGAGGCTGCCCGGCAGCAGTTGACGCATAGTGATTTTTCAATTGCCGACATCGGGTTTCGGGTAGGTTTTCAGGGAGTGTCTCACTTCAATGTTACCTTCCGAAAATGGGTGGGCACCTACCCTACTCAGTACCGGGAAAATACCCGGCAGCAACTGGAACAGGCCCAGACCCAACCGGCTACGGTGATTCCGCACTGCTTTGCTCAAAGCTACTGCACTACAGAATAGCAATATTCCGAAAGTGCTTCTGAAGAGTGCGCTTTATCTTTGAGAAAAACTTATAACGCTATGATTACTAAAATGTCGCACGCCGCTTTGTACGTGCTTGATCAGGATGAGGCCAAAGATTTTTATGCCAACAAACTGGGTTTTGAGGTTCGTAACGATGTCACGATGGGCGATTTCCGCTGGCTTACCGTCGCTCCACCGGAGCAACCCGATCTGGAAATTACGCTGATGCCC
This sequence comes from Cyclobacteriaceae bacterium, assembly GCA_040222715.1. Classification (GTDB taxonomy): domain Bacteria; phylum Bacteroidota; class Bacteroidia; order Cytophagales; family Cyclobacteriaceae; genus Tunicatimonas. The sequence goes on from JAVKCN010000077.1 coordinate 104,722, forward strand.
ATTAAGCCCAATCATGTGCTCAATGATGCCGATGTTAAACAAGTGCGGGAGCTGGTAAAAAAGGGAGCCATGGGTTCCGGGGTTTTTAATACGTCCAACTGCCAGGCTACCTACGAAGAACTGAAAGCCAAAGGAGTAGAATTTATCTCACCCCCTACCGAACGCCCTTACGGAATAGAAGCTACGTTCAAGGATAATTCCGGCAACTGGTTCAGCCTTACGCAGCGGCTGTCTCAATAGCGTTTATTCCGATAATTATGCAAGAAACCTTTTCTATCTCAAGTTATGAAACGTTACCGGAGGCTGTGCAGAGGCTGTCTCCTGCCGGCCGCTTCCTGGTACTTCTGGAAAATCAGGATAATGTCTAACAAGCTTCTCTGTTTTTTATTTATTATTCCTGAAGCTGATTCGGGCACAACCTTTTAAGGAAACAGGTGTTTATGCTGCATGCCAGTCTCTTATTTTAAGGCATCAGATTATGAAACACCTGTTTTTTTTCATTCTTGTCATTAGCCTGTCTACCGTCGGCTTTGCCCAGCAAATTAAGGTAGTTCCTCAGGTAGGCATTAATATGGGCAAAGTATATCCTCAGTCTAATGTGATTGATAACAGCGGCGGCCGGGGAGGCTACGAAGCCGGCTTGGATATCCGTATTGGCGACTACGACGGTTGGTTCTACTGGCAGCCGGGCGTTCATTATTACACTTCCTATGCTTCCTTACAAGTACCTGCCTCAAATAATCCCACCGGCCAGGTTGGAGATTATATCCGTCTTAGTAGTTTTAAAATACCCTTAAACGGAGGAATGTACCTGACGGGCTCCGACGGCATTCTGCGTATCCGCATCGCCGCGGGTTTCACGCCTACCTTATTATTACAACAGGAAGAAAGCTCGCTGGATGAAGCCTACACCGACTTTCAAAACTTTGGGTTAGGTGTCAATGTAGGGTTGGGGCTTGATATCGCTTTCGTTTCCTTAGATGCCAAATACGAATACGGCCTGACCAAAATGTATGATAGTGGTAATGGACGTATCGATGTACTCTCATTGACCCTGGGGGTTATCATTCCTCCTACTTTTTAACTACTACCGTTGCTGATGTATTCATACCTTATTCTGGCTATGCTGAGCATCACGCTGATGGCTTGCACCTCTTCCCAGCCTGATGGATCGAGTTCATCCGAAGCGAATGACAGTTTACTCTCTACTTCTTCCAATATACCCGATACCATGAGTACTGAGTCAAATGCTCACAGGAATGATCAACGCGTGCGGGGAGTAGATTTTCTGGCGTTGGGCAATGAGCCTTTCTGGTCTCTGGAGATTGATTTTGACTCAATGATGCACTTTAAGTCTATGACCCAGGTAGACTCAATACATACTGCCGTACCGGAAGCCAGCCAGGCGCAGGATGCCCCCGTCACCCGCTATCGGGCGGAAACGGAAGATGGTGAGTTGACTGTGACTATTTCTCAGCAAACCTGCTCGGATGCTATGTCCGGTGAAGAATTTCCGTATTCGGTGCGCATCCGAGCTAAAACGGGGGAAATGGATGATTTTGAGGAATTTTCCGGTTGTGGCCTTTACCTTGGTGACTACCGGTTAAATGATATTTGGGCATTGGAGACGTTGAATGGAGAAACGGTTGATACGGCGCAGTTTCCAAGAGATCAGCCCTATATTGAGATTCATTTGGCAGAGCAAAAAATTCTGGGGTTTGCGGGTTGCAACAGTATTAGTGGCGCTATCACTTTTGGAAAATCCTCCATTCAGGTTGGCCCTTTGATCAGTACCCGTATGAGTTGTCCGGCACAGGAGTTTGAACAGAACTTTATGCAAGCTCTTTCCGATAAGACGCTGACCTGCACGTTAGAAAATGGCCAGTTAGTGCTGGAGAGCCGAAATGGCCGCCTAGGTTTTAAAAAGGTGGATTAGTAAAATATATTGTAAAGCTTTTTGTAACTATTATCTCGGTGATGGCCACTATATTTTAAAAATTCTTTTTCTTGTGTAAAATAATACTGCCATTCATTACACAAATTAATGCGCACTACAACCAAATTACCCACCCTTGCACTCTTTCTCATTCTGCTGACTTCCGGACTTGCCATCGGGCAACAGCTAAGACCCGGCTTTAACAAGGAAGAGTATCTCGACCTGATGAAAATATCAGCCCAATTTGGAGACTCGACCTATCGAGAAAGTATTCCCGTACCTCCTGAGTATACCTTAGCCTATCATTCGCCCACCATGGGCCTGGGCAACCTTTGGGAGCTGTGGATCAGCGATGATCAGGTGGCCATCATTAGCATACGGGGAACTACCGAAGAAAGTGAAAGCTGGCTGGCTAACTTGTACGCCGCGATGGTGCCCGCGCAGGGAGCGCTGAAGATAGGTGAAGAAAAGACTTTTCAGTACCATTTAGCTTCGCATCCGCAAGCGGCGGTGCACGTGGGTTGGCTGGTGAGCACGGCGTTTCTGGCCGATGATATTTTACCAAAAGTAGACTCCTGCTACCAGACCGGCATTAAAGATGTGATTATTATGGGGCACAGCCAGGGGGGAGCCATCGCGTATCTGTTAACGGCGCACCTGTATTCCCTACAGAAACAGGAGGAGCTACCCGCCGACTTACGGCTGAAAACGTATTGTAGTGCCGCTCCCAAACCCGGCAACCTTTATTTTGCGTACGAATACGAAGCTCTTACCCAGGCTGGGTGGGGCTTTAATGTAGTAAACTCCGCCGACTGGGTTCCCGAGGTGCCGGTATCCATCCAAACCGTAGATGATTTCAATGAGATCAACCCGTTCACGAATATACAGAGTATCATCGATCAGCAGAAATTGATGGCCCGGATTGCGTTGAATTCAGCCTATAAAAAGCTCTATAAACCCACGCAGAAAGCACAGGAGAACTACCAGAAATTATTAGGCGACTATACCTCCCAAAACGTAAAAAAAATTATTCCGGGCTTCGAAGCTCCGGCTTATTACAGCAGCAACCATTATGTGCGCACCGGCTCAACCATTGTGTTGCTGGCCGATGAGGAGTACCTGGAATGGAACCCGCGGAAAGGAGAAAAGGTATTTCCTCACCACTTTCATCCGCAGTATATGTATCTGGTCGAAAAACTAGATTTTAGTTCCTCTTTTTCCATTTCTAATAATGAGGCTATGAATGAACAACTGATTGGTAGTTGGGAGCTGGAATACATTACAGGGCCGCGCATCGCCTTTGATGGGTTGTATCCCGAGCAAAAACCTCAGATCTCTTTTGCCTCCCTCCCTCATGAACTCAATGGCCACACCTCCTGTAACCCTTTCAGCAGCAAATTGACTCTCAATGAAGAAAACATCAGCATCTCCTCGCCCAATGCCACAGCACTGGCTGCTTGTGAAGGCTCCGGAGAAGTGGTTTTTCTGAATACTTTACGCAAGGCCGATCGCTACGGGTTGGAAGAAAATAAACTTACGCTCTTTCAGGGCGATATTCCTATCATGCGTTTTCACCGATTAAACTAATATGAAACATTCGATTTTTTTATTTTTTCTATTTGCCCTGGGCGCCTGTTCATCCGCTCCTTCTTTGGATGGGTGCTATGTTGGCAACGTAAGACAGGATACCGTTTTTTTATCCCTTACGCAGGAAGGCACACAGGTGTCCGGCAATTTAAGCTATCAGTTTTACGAACGCGACCAGAACAGCGGATCTGTGCAGGGAGAAGTATTGGGTGATTCGCTGCTGTTACTTGATTATACTTTTATGTCTGAAGGAATGGAATCTAACCGGCAAGTTGCTTTTTTGCACCGTGACGGAAAACTGATTGAGGGAACGGGGGCCTTGAAAGAACAGGAAGGTGGATTTGCATTTGAGGATATCGCCCAGCTGAATTTCGGTGATGCCTTCCAACTCAATTCTACGGAGTGCAGTAAGGTACCGCAACCCTAGGTAGGGCATTCACTACTTTTCCAGCATTGAAATAAAGAGGGAAATCTTATTTTAAGAAGAGAAGTGCTGAGGGCGGGACTCGAACCCGCACGAGTGTTACCTCACACGCACCTGAAACGTGCGCGTCTACCAATTCCGCCACCCCAGCATATGATCGTGCAAACTTAGGGATTTATTTAAACTACACAAAGCTTTAGAAAGCAGCCCGCTTTATTTTTTCCGGGAAATCTTTCCTAACTCAATTTCAACGTTGGTTTCGGGCTATTCTGTGGGCTCATCCTGCTTCTTTTCAATGGCGATGCCCATTTTTTCCATCAACTTGCTGGCGTTAAAGCTCTGGCACACTCCATCGTGTAGTTGGTAGTCGAAAATAATTTCGTCGCCTTCAATGGTACTGGTAAAGTTGTAATTGCGCAGATTGGTTAATTCATCGGCCAGTTTACCCAGCTCAAGGTCGTGGGTAGAGACAAACCCAGAAGCTTCCAGCTTGCTCAATTGCTTGATCAGCGAAGCTGCACCGTGGTGGCGGTCCTGGGAATTGGTACCTTTCAGAATTTCATCCAGCATGAACAGCACTGGCAACTCCGGGTGTTCCAGCATGGTGAGCAATTGCCGCAGCCGTCGCAGTTCCGCATAAAATGAGGACACGTTTTCTTCCAGCGAATCCTGGGTACGCATACTGGTAAACACTTGCATTACTGCCACTTCAAAATTGCGGGCACACACCGGGGCTCCCACCAGGGCCAATACCACATTGGTGCCTACGGTGCGCAAAAATGTGCTCTTTCCCGACATGTTGGATCCAGTAATGATATTGATAGCTCCCCTTCCCTGCATGGCAAAATCATTGGTAATTCGCTGTGCCGGTGGTAACAGACAGTGTCCCATCGCTGTGGCTACAATATGATGCCTGGTGGTGGCAATAGTCGGAAACCTGAAATCCGGGTGGGCAAAGGCAAAGCTGGCCAGACTGTTCAGGGCTTCCAACTCACCCATGCTATTCAGCCATATCTCAATTTGGTCCCGGGCCTTCTCCTTCCAGGCATCAGCCCGTAACAGCCAGTACAAATCCAGCAGAAAAATCGCATTGAAGATATGGTACATCATATTGGCCCGGGCATCGAAGTTGGAGAGAATGAAGCGTAATTCTTTCACCGCCTGGGATGCTCGTTGCTCTCCGTGGTGCAGGGTCGCTTGCAAGGCCTGTAATTTGGGTGCGCTGAATGTTTGCTGCTCCACTCCTTCCATCATGTGTTGGTAGGCGGTAAGGGTAGGCACGCTCTGGTTGGTTTGTTGGTGGGTTTCTCCCGCTACTTTTGCTTTACTCCCCACCACAAATATATTCACCAGTACCATGAGTAAAGGAATATACCACGGGATGAAACCGGCCATGCTTAAGCCAATCGCCAATGCCGTGCCCGTGGCAAAGCCTACTTGTATGATTTGGTACAGACGGCGCTGCGGTAAGTCGGCAGGAGTAGACACCCATTGGATTAATTTTTCAATATCTTCTTTGGAGGTATCTACCCGGCGGCCATGGGCCTGCTGATCCTGCCGCCAGTCGATCTGTTCGGCCAATTCCCGAGCGGCGGTCTGTCGTTCGCCAATCTCAGAAGCAGCGGCCGGGTGTAGCAGCCAGCGCGCCAGAAATTCTTTTCCTTTTTGGGTAGCACTACGGTTAATAAGTTGAAAGAGAGAATGCTCGCCGAATACATCCAAATCGCCCGCGTAGGGGTGCTTCGCATCCAGGTATTGTTTTCCTGCGTCAAAACCGTGCAGACGATACTCCAGTCGCTGCAATTCTTCCTGGTTGATGGTTTCCAGTCGCTGGGAATGCTCGTGTCGCTGCTTTACTTTTTGGTGCCGATTGACCAGTATGGGGAACCCCACCAGAAAGAGCCCCAGAAACCCGAAGAAGGCGCTCGTCAGCCGGGCATTGGCCAAATATACCAGTCCTATGACGGTAATCACAAAGAAAACAATCCGGAGGACGGATAGCTCATTGTACTTACTTTCCAGCTCCCTCGCCTGCTGCTGAAATGTTGTGAAACGGGCTTGAAATATTGACTTCACCGACTCGTTCATATCCTACCAATGTTTACCATGCCATTTACGTAAAAATGCCGACAAGTTTGTGAAATCCCCTCTTTAATCCCAATCTTATTGTATCTTAGCGGTTCTGAATTCATGTTTTATGTCATTTTCTAACCCATCTACGGCCGTTGTTACATCCGTTCCTTCTTTGCAAGGTATCGACCTGACTGAAGTATGTCGGGAATTCGGCACTCCGCTCTATCTGTACGATGCAGATACCATTATTGCCCAAATTCATAAGCTGCGCAGCGCATTTACCTACCCCAGGGTTCGTTTTAAATATGCAGCCAAAGCTCTGACCAATATTTCGGTACTAAAACTGATTCGCCAGCAAGGTATTGATCTGGATATGGTTTCTATTCAGGAAGCCCATATCGGCATCAGAGCGGGGTTTTCTCCTGCCCAGATTATGTACACCCCCAGTGGTGTTCCGTTCTCTGAAATTGATGAGGCCGTTGGTCTCGGCATTCAGATGAATGTGGACAGTTTGCCACTACTGCGCTACATGGGCGAGCGCTATGGGGCTGATGTTCCCTGTTGTATTCGTCTGAACCCGGATATCAAGGCTGGTGGACACGAGAAAATCTCCGTAGGGCACAGCGAGTCTAAATTCGGCATTGCTTTATCGCAGATCGATGAGATTTTAAAGCTGGTTGCGCAGTATCAAATTAATATCAACGGTCTTCATATTCATACCGGATCGGATATTAAAGATGCAGGAGTTTTTATGCAGGGAGCCCAACGGTTATTTTCTGCCGCTCGTCACTTTCCGGACCTGCATTTTATTGATTTCGGCAGTGGTTTTAAAGTTCCTTATAAAGAAGGCGATGCTGCCACTGACATTCCTGAATTAGCCGGATTGCTGGAAGGAGCCTTTCAGGAATTTTGCCAGGAATATGGTCGGGAATTAGAAATGTGGTTCGAACCGGGAAAGTTTATCGTGAGCGGTAGCGGGTATCTCCTGGCTCAGGTTACGGTGGTGAAGGAAAATCCAGGAGTTCATTTTGTACATCTGGATACCGGGCTGAATCATTTATTGCGCCCGATGATGTACGATGCGTACCATGAAATCATCAATATCTCTAATCCCGAAGGAACGCCCGCACAGTATCACGTGGTAGGATATATTTGCGAGACTGATACCCTGGGAGCTAACCGTAATTTACCTGAGGTGCGATCCGGTGATATTCTTGCTTTTAAGAATGCTGGCGCCTATGGTTTTAGTATGGCCTCTAATTATAATTCTCGGCTCCGTCCTGCCGAAGTATTGATTTATCAGGGAAAGGCAAAACTGATCCGTCAGCGCGAAACGCTGGAAGATATTACCCGAAATCAGATAGAAATCGATTTATGAACACCCGTTCAATAGTATTTTTTCTATTGTTTTCCACTGTTTCCTGTGGTTTGATGGCGCAATTGCTGCCACGGCATCGTTCTTTCAATCTGATGGCCGGTTACACGCTACCCAAATTTTTTGACAAAAGCGCTTCTCCTCTACGTTATCAGGGTCATGCACTCTCAGTAGCAGGGGGCTTTCATTTCCGAAAGGATAGTAGTACTCTACACCATATTGATGTGCGATTTGATTATGGGCAGTTATCGGCATTTGCTTTTGAATTTGCGGATGTCAACTATTTCCGTACAGAAGTAAATTACAGTTACCAAAAGCGCCTCAAAAATATTTGGCAAAACCACCTGCAGTGGTATGTCGGCGGATCGCTTAATGCCTTGTGGATATTATGGGATTTTGACAGCTACACCAACAACTCAATCAATAACAGCCTGTATGTTTCCCTAAGTCCGGCTACCTCACTGGCATACCCATTTACTCTCTGGAATCGACGGTTTCAGGCCGGATATTCAGCTTATCTGCCATTGCTGACTTTTGCGGTACGGCCTTCTTACGGTACAACCAGGCTACCAGGCTTTCTGGATGATGAACGAGACGAGCCGGTGGCACAGTTCTTTGAAAGCGGGCAATTAACCAGCTTCAACAAGTTTTTCAGGTTCAGTAATACTTTTTCCTTAGAATACTTACTATCCAATAATAATCGGCTACGACTGAGCTACGAGTGGAATTATCTGCGATACAGTGAACCGCGACTGGTGAAAGCGGCTTCGCACAATATTGTGATCGGAACCATGTTTAACTTTTAGCATGATGCAACTACGAACCGGAATATCCATACTGGCTATTTGTCTTCTGACCTTTGCTTGCGAAGAGGCACTGATCCGCGATGAATACGATAATAATGCTGAAGATGTATTCACCTCTCTCTGGACCACCGTAGATGAAAACTATACGTTTTTTGACCTGAAAGGGATTGATTGGGACGCCGTATACGAACAGAATCGCCCTCGAGTGCAAAATGGCATGCGTAACGACTCACTCTTTAATGTATTGGCCGATATGCTGTTTGAGCTGCGAGATGGGCACGTAAATTTACAGGCAGGTTTCGACCTTGCCCGTAACTGGAACTGGTATCTGGATTATCCTCAGAACTTTGATTTTACCGTACTGGAACGCAATTATTTAGGCGATGATTACCAGATTACCGGCCCATTTCTGCACCGCGCTATTGATTCCATTGGCTATATCTATTACGAAAGCTTTGAGGATAACTTCAGCGAATCTTTGGTAGATTATCTGGTTACCTTATATGCCAGCCGGATTGTGGAAGACGATACGGTTATTTTTAAAGGGCTTATTATTGATGTTCGTGATAATGGGGGAGGCAGCATTGGTAACGTCAACACGCTGGTCAGCCGGTTTACCAACGAACGCCGCCACGTACAAAACTGGTACTATAAAGATGGGCCTGGCCATAATGATTTAACCGAACCGGTCAAGAAATACGTAGACCCCGAAGGAGAATTTCAGTACAAAGCCCCTGTGGTAGTACTGGCCAATCGTTCGTGTTACAGTGCTACCAACTTTTTTGTGCAGATCATGAAAAACTTCCCCAATGTAGTAGTGATGGGCGATAAAACTGGTGGCGGCGGCGGACTTCCCATTAACCGGGAACTACCCAACGGCTGGACGTATCGCTTTTCCTCTACCGTAACCACCACAGTAGCTGGTGAAAATATTGAAGAAGGAGTAGCACCGGATGTACGGGTAGATATTACCGAAGAAGACCAGGAGGCTGGTCGGGATACTATTCTGGAAGAAGCCCTTAAACTTATTGGCCAGGTCTACGATCGCCAGGTAAACGGCGAATCATAAACTCGATATTTCCCGATTCTTGCGTATATTTGTGCATTGGGGGCGTTAGCTCAGTTGGTTTAGAGCGCTGCCTTGACAGGGCAGAGGTCACTGGTTCGAATCCAGTACGTCCCACAATATTTGATCCTAACGTGCTATATAACAGCAAGTTGGGATTTTCTGTTTTTATAGAGTCTTGTGAAAGTAATGTGTTTCAAATTTCCAATGATTTTATAATGTTAACGGTTTAGCTATGAACAGTAGCGTCCTGTAGAGCGCTATTGCTTGCAGGTTTTGTTGTACCGCGTTTTTTAGGTTTATTATGACTCAAGGCTTCCGACAAAGCCGATTTTACACTTTTGGCAATAATATAGGACAGCTTAATCGGAACGGCGTTACCTAATTGGTACATGGCTTTACTCCAGGAACAGTCAAAGAAATATTCATCCGGGTAACTTTGAAGTCTGGCACTTTCTCGTAAGGTAAAGTACCTAACTGAACCATCAGGGAATTTGATCATATTTTCTCCTCCGGGTACTCCATGAACACCTGCTTTCAACGTTTTGGCTGGTTCATCTATAAAACTTCCGCAATGACCAGGGTAGATTCTTGCACCAGGACGATATTCATGGTTCAAGACATTCAAGGATTCATAACCCTCTGAAGCCAACGGATCAGGCAGACTCATAATAGACTCTCTTATTGTTTTCCATGCCGCATTATTTGGCTTTTCGGAGAGTCGGTATAAACGACTTTCTGCTTTTTTTGAAACCAATCGGTATTTTTTTGGAACCTCATTTCTGTCCCAATAGTCACCATACCTTTGAGACCAAATTAAAGAATCAAAACTGTGGGTAGGTTTAGGGAAATGCCACCTGACAGGCAACTTATTATTAAACCCAACTATAAACAGACGTTCGCGTTTTTGGGGTAAGCCGAAGTCAGCGGCATTTAGGACTTTCGCTGTAATATTATATTTTAGCTGATCACAATCACCTGATGTGAACTGCTCTTCTAGCCTTTCAAAATGCTTTCGTGAGCTTTCATTTGGAAGGCGGACTGTCAATGGATAAGTGAGTTGTAACTTAATGTATTCAAAGTATTCAGCAAACGACTTTCGTGTAAGACCCCGTACATTTTCAAAGATAAAAGCCTGCGGTCTGATTTCTCTTACAGCTCTTATGGCTTCAGGAAATAAATCTCGTTGATCTTCACTTGCCAAATGTCGCCCTCCTAGAGAAAATGGTTGACAAGGTGGCCCACCCGAAACAAGTGAAACTTTCCCTTGATATTGACTCAAAACTACGTCCCTCACATCAGAGTTGATAATATCCCAGCCCGCGAGGTAGAACAACCCCTGATTCCGATTGAACTCCAATGTATTACAACAGTTTTTATCTTTTTCAATTGCAATGACCTGGCTGAACCCTGCTTTTGCGATACCCATTCCAAGACCTCCAGAACCAGCAAATAATTCAATGAAATTGAGCATTTCTTGACTTCTATTTTTCAACTGTTAGATTTGCTTGCCTGTATAAAGAGTTACGAGGTTCTAACTCTGTTTTAAACGTTTTACCAACTCCCTTGGGACTTAGTTCTGTAGCATAACCAATTGGAAGTGGAAATACCAATTGAACCTCTTTGTATCGCTCCCAGAATAAAAAGGTAGCTACTACTTGCATCTTTGAACATACAGGCGCAATGGTGAAATCATAATCTTCAAAGAGGTATTGGTAGTATAATTCTAGTATTTCTATTGACTCATTAACGTGCAGTGTAGAAACCTCTTCAACAGCTGTTCTTCTTGTACTTTCAAACTTTTTATGGAGACTTTTGGACAATTCCAGACGCCAATTTAATTTCTTGTTTCCCGGCTTACCATAAAGAAGCAATAACAAGGAAGGGTTTATGTTTTCAATAACACCAGAAGTACGATGGACCTCATACCCTGCGAAGACAGCCAAACAGGAGATTCCTTCCTTAGACCTGTGACCGGAAAAACTTTCTAACATGAGTACCTCTGACATCTCTCTGGCCATGGATTTAGGTAAGAATTCAATTCCAACGGGGTTTTTGGCCTTGAGCTTTTTATACTCACTCTCACTAGGATGATAATCCTTTGCCGAAGTATAGATGACGGTTTGAGAACTGCTATTACTCAATCTGCGACAAGCATTAAGGGTACTACAGATCATGTGAGTAGGCATTCCTGAAATGTCAATCCAGACGTCACCTACTACTTCAGGAATTTTAGAAAGCATAGAAGTTAATTCGTACTCGAATTTAGCCAATTTGTCCGCATTGAGAGAAACTTTGAATACATTCGAAGGCTTAAATTTCTTCTCGACCTCTCTACGATACTTCTTATATACCTCATCATTTTGTGGAATGTCGTTTTTGAACTCAATCAGCACACAAACTGCGTGTGGCTGGAATTTAGAGCTTTTCAGAAAGTGAAACGCTCTTTCCTCAAAACCTGCAGCCAGAATAAGCGAGTCAAGCGGACAACTATCGTTGTCGTAAGAGTATACTAATGGCTGATTCTTTTGTTTAGTCATTCAAACTATCAAATAAATTTTGTTGCTTTTGATCACCGCTATTCGTTATATGGGTTCGGAGCCTTTGAGTTCCACTAGTTACAAAGGCTTTAGGGTTTAAGAACAACTCCTCAAACTTTTGCTGTGATAATCTTAAGTGCTGGTCTCTTTGAATTCCAATTCCAAACGCAGGACAATATATTCTATTCAAAACATAGATTGGCTTTTTAACTCCATCGTCTCTCGCAAAGTCTAACCGTGAAGGATCTAGTATTCCATACTTTAACATTTCTTGCAACAGCTTTTCAGCAGTTGGATTTAAGGGTGATGAATCGTTCCTTTCAATTGCTAAGTACTGATCTTTTCTACCTTTTTCAGGTTCTGATTTAAGGTATATTCGGAAGACCGAACCTATGACTGTAGTTACGTCGAATAATTGTTGCCCTAAACTGGTAACTCGTCCATTAGATACCGTCGTAGTGCCAGAAATTTGGGCTAATGATCTCAATCTTTTTTCTGATACACTGCGAATGGCTCTATCTTGATTTCTCATTGATACCAGGGTCGGAGGTGTTTCAGGGTCAATGTTTCCAACAGAAAAAATCTCGGAAATGAGTTCCAACAAATTGCGTGGATTTCTATCCGCTATACGCCAAACAATTGACCATCCGCAATAGTAGGCATCTCTTCTACCTGTTGCGAGACGGTAAACAAGTTGGTTAGAGTCTTTATATCCCTTCTCTAGATAATCAACAATATCTCTAGATTGATATTGGAAGTTCTCGAGACGTTTAGAAATAATGTCCTTGAAATAATTTTCCAGAACTTCATGATTCATTCCAAAGGTTTTCGCTCCAGTAAAAAACAATCTCGACATGTCATAGATGTAATAATCATGTCCACTTTCTAACTGCTTATCCTCGGTGGTTTGATAATTGTAAGAATAGAGTTCAGTTGATAGTTTTATGCAGTAAACAGGATTAGAGGAGACAATGAGATCGTTGATTATGTACTGTGCTTGCGCTGGGATATTCGGAGATCCAGCATCATCAAATAACAGATGGAATCTAGTGTTAGAGAGCTCGACAAATGTTTCTTTGATAACCTTGAAAAATTCCAATAAATCAACTTCAGAGCAAAAGCGATTCGCAACTTCTTGACTCTTTAAATGAAAGAGATTATCCAGTTCCTTCATTTCTATTCGGACTAGAACTGAGACAAGGTTTGTCAGCTCCGAAACAACGTCTTCACTTAAAGAGATAATCTTTTTATTATCGCCCATTAATACTGATAAGAGTCTTCTTAGGTCAGAATAATCAGCTGGCTCAGAAATTTTCTGTACTCTTAGTCCTTCATTTATAGACTCAAGGGTTCTTCTCAAAATTTTAATCACCATGACATGTTTTACTCTGTGGATTCCAACAGAGTTATAATCCACCAATTCAGGCGAAAGAAGTCTAAACTCTCCTTGCCTACATGGAAAGTATATCCCAAAAACATCCCTAAAGTCTACGAGCGGGGAATCAATCTGAGGAAAAAAGGCAATTGCAGCGAGATAAGTTGATTTTCCTGATCCGCGATTGCCGGTAATTACCACATTGCTAAATGCGGTAATATTATCCATCAGTTCAGGAAAAGGAACAAAGAGTTTTACCGCTACTTTGGGATCCGTAATTTCCTCATATCGCTGAAGTTTAAAGGAACCCGGAGGCGCGAATTTATCATTGATAAAGTCCACTTTTTGCCGTTGATAGTTCTCATACGCAGTATTTTCATTGATAAGGTTCATAACCTCGCGAAATGATTTGGCCTCGGCTGAAATTATCTTGGTAACAATGAAGAAAATCTCTGCTCCCAAGTACTTTCGGATGGACATCTTTGCGAGATACTTTTGCTGAGCACTCAGAAAATTCCAAACATGTTGTCTGAAATAAGCCATGTCGGTGTCTTTACAAGCCTTGGAGTCTAAACTTCCAGTAATGCCGTACGAAACATCTATCACATAAAAAGTAAGTCCTTTCGCATTATTACTGTTGTAGTCGACAATAATGTTTTCTTCATGAAGGTCTCCATGATATGCTTCTAGTTTTTCCAAGTCATAGAGAATACCACCAACCTGCTTAATGAAGGATGCAATTGCGTGTGCATTTAAAGGTCGCTGATCATCATTTAAAAACTCTTTCAGCGAAACTCCATCCAAGTATTGAAATACTATACACTCTATACCTACCTCGTTTCCGTAAACATCATTAATTGTAATCTTTGTGTAGTCTTGGGGAAGGATTAGATTCTCAGCGAGATCATTCCCAGAAATCAATCTAAGCGCCTGAATAATATTATCGGCCGCTCCAGGCCTAATAAATTTTAAAACAACCTTAGACCCAAGTACAACATGCTCAGCGACATAAACCACTGAATTTTTTCCAAAATTAAGCCGCCTTAATATGTGATACTTATCCCCAATGACTGAAAGTCGATTGAGTTCAAATTCAAAATCAATAGTTGATCTCGAAAAAAACAACAATCCGGCTTTGGTCAAGCGATGGGTATTATCATCGATGAATTCTTGTTCAACGAACAACTTATATAAATCAGACTCTGGATCGACTTCTCTTGATTTCCAATCAAGGTTTAGGCCCTTTAATCTCTCTTGAAAGTCAGAAGCTTTTACAGCCTCCAACAGGGCTTCACTTCTCTTTATTCGTGAATTAAGGTCATTAAGCTCTATAGTTGCCATGATGAAAACCTAAGAGAAAAATTTAGTAAATTGAGTTTTTTCCACACGTTTCTTGACAGAGCCCAACAAGTGGCACTGAACTATATCTTGCGGATACTTGAATGTCTCAAAGTTCGCCCCAAGTTGAACTGCCAATTGACACGCTTGTGCTGGTAGCCCCCCCAAATGTGATTCATCCATAAACAGCGTTGCTTTTTGGCTCAAATTAGCTTTTGTGGCTATTAAGGTAGCTTCTGTAATACTTCCAGGAGACTCAACGATATTTATAATTAGGTCAAATTCGGCCATGATAACAATTTCTTGAAGAACTGCATTGTTTTGTGGGCTAGGAAGATTTGGGTCAACCAAATCCTCAGCGTACCTAACAAAGTGTCCTAATGCCTCAAGTTCTTCTCTTATTTGAATTCTTTTAAACTGCAAATTTTTTGTTCTTTCATTGTCTGATATTGTATGTACCTGTGGGCCAAACACCAATATATTTAGATTCATATTATTGGTTGCGTCAGAAATGAGTTCGTTAACTGGTTTCAATTCTCTAGTTTATTGTTATTTAGTTATGAAAAAACTCGTAATATGGTGCAATAGCCGAAGCAATCTGCTGTGCCAGGTTGTTAGAGCGTTTTACTTTCATTTATCAATATTTGTGCTTGGAGCAACTAACGAGCAAGCTATTGAATGTCAAGCTAGCGACTGCGCCATGTTAAAGCTAGTTTTCAAATATGCTTATAAATAATTTCACCGTTACCCAGTTCCCAAGTTCCTGTATAATTCTCTGAATTTATTAAGCCTGAACTTCTAAATCCATCAGAATTCAATTTATGCCATAGTCTTTTTGATTGAATATGAGTCCAACCCAAGATCATTTTAGCTCCTAGTTCTTTGCTTTTCTTATATCTAATTTTATCAAATTCTTGGCTAAATCCCTGACCATGATATTTAGGAAGAACAATTAATTTCCCTAAATGTGCAACAGGCCACTTAAAAGGAATATTTCTACTCTCATAAACTTCGTAATCAGGTATTTCTTCTAACTCATGACAAATTTTTAATCTAGCTCCTCCAATAATTTCGCTTTCATTTCTCATAATATAATGAAATGCATCTGGACTGTAGTCATGCTCTTCTATCATGCCATGTGGGTAATCTCTTGAATCGACTTTACTTATATTTTCCCAGCAGAGAACACGCATTTTAAACACTTGAATCAATTCTTTGAAGTTGTTTGTTTGATATAGTTTAGTATTCACAGTAGTACTGGATTATCATTGCTTCCATCAAATTTGAGAATTTGTGGGCTATAATGCTCTAACTTACTGTTTTCTACATTATGGAAGCTACATATAATGACTTTATCACCCTTTTGAAATTGTCTGGCAGACGGTCCGTTTAGACAAGTAGTTTGACTACTTTCTTTTCCCCTAATAACATAGGTTTCTATTCGAGCGGCATTACTTTGATTTATCACCAATACCTTTTCCCATTCATTCAAACCAACTTTCTTCATAAATTCTGAATCAATCGTTATCGAACCTTCATATAGTAAATTGGCATGTGTTACAATAGCATTGTGAAGTTTACATTTTAGTACAGTTGTCTCTTTCATTTTAATTTTTATTAATAATTAGCTCTAACGGCCTTGGCTATGGCAAGTGCGGGATTTCGAAGCCTCTTTCTTGTCCGCCTACCGTAAATTTAATTAGTTGTAATATCTTCATTTTTAAGCAGTCTGCCCGCATTTGCTATAGTCGATGTTGGCAACAGTTATTTTTTCTTCTTTTTCCGTAGCAAGGCTGTCATTAATCCTGCAAGAATACTTGTAACTAATCCTGAGAATATTGCTACTATAAACTCGTATTGTTTCAGACTCTCGTCAATAGGAGTCACAAATTCTTTCAATTTGTCTTCTCCAATAAAACCAATGAATGCAGTTACAATTGTTAAAACGGCCACAGTTAAGGCAAACACAGACGAAAACCTTTCTCTGTATCTATCATTCTTTTCCTTGAGTTCACTTAGCTTTTGGTCAAGCACTTTTCTATGTTCAACAATAGATTTGAACTTAGGCTCAATATTTTCCCACGTTATTTCGGTATCGTCTTCAATGCTATCTATTTCGTCAAAAAGTTCGCCTTCGAGATGGATTTTCCTTAATTCTAGGAGTATTTCCGTCTTTCGATCTTTATTTATAAGCGGGCTCGCTATTACTTCAGCAACAAGGTCTTCGGTAACTTCACTTACAGAGATGGAGTCTGTCTTTATTCTATTCTCTCGTAGTTTGGAGTTGATGACAGTCTTGATTTCGAATGTTGTAACTTGTCTTTCATCACCTATTTGATAAGATAAGATTTTGACGATTTCTTTTTTAAGTCGGTCAAATTTTGCTTCCCTTGATTTCAAGTACAAGTAAATCGCAAGAGGAATACTTATCAAGGATGCAATCGAACCTATTATTTGGAAGAATTCGTTCATTTCTTAGTTGTTGCCAACATCTGTGTAAATGCATTGCGTTTATTTTCAATATATCTTTTCTTTCTTGCTTTGGCAAGATAGTGTATCCAGCGGACTGATTACCTGTTGAATGTACTGACTGCTTATCACTACATGATTGCATACGTATTTTCCTATAGCAGATGCAAAGCATAGCCGTGCCTCGGCTTATGTATATATGGTAGCTTATATGCCTGCACTTCTTTTAGCTCTTCTAAATATCTGTTGTATACTGCTTCTGCCCTACTTGTCTCTGTTCTTTCCTTCGGCAAGATAATCCTAAGGCTTACACTGATGGTAATAGTCTCTTAATTTCTTAAATAGTGCCCCGCAGGACATCTCTATTACTACTGCTGTGATAAAGGTGTCAAATGATCAATGAAGAAGAAGTCCTAATTGTCCGATTATAATCTCATATAAAGGACCATCTGAACCACAACTACATGAAAGGATGAATTTTCTTATAAATGTAAATGTCATGATGTCTATCAAACCAAATGTTGACCATAGAATTTGACAATGACCATTCAGTTTAGCGATTATTCTCTGGATAAATTTCCCTCGTTGCTAGAAGGTAAACTTGCAGTATGGTTCTTTTTACTCCTTATTATATATAAGCTCATTTATGGCTCAGCTATTTTCCCTGATTGTTTCATAGAAAAACCCATCATTCTGTACATCACTCTCTCCCCTAATACCCAAGCAGAGAATAGCATGAAAAATATGGCCTTCTAAGCAATTCTTTTGATAAATGGGTTTAGGTACGTCTGAAGATAGATCGTTTATTCTAGGCAAGGGGTGTACAAGGGTTCAGTGGTTTTGTCTCTCTTAGTCATTTAGTCTTCTACAAACAAAAGCTAACGTTGAGGTTAGCTTCCTGTTCAAGCCCCCTTTAAGATATTACGAGGTACTCATTTTATATTACTGTCTATTAACTATAAATCTTTACCTTCTTCTTATACTACTAATAGCATTAATAAATTATATTTAAAATATAAATAATTAAAAATTGCAGCGTTAACATACTAAGCTGCAACTTTCGTTGAGGTAAGAGTTAATACTTCATGAGTCAGAGCTTTATCAGTGAGGGAGGCTGCTTCTGCATATCTTTTCAGTTGGCTCATAATAGACTCTAACTCCACCGATGATTCTTTGCACATCTTTTCTACAATATTGTAAATGTAATAGTGCATAGCTCTTTGGAAAAAATCTTCTTCGTATAAGGCAGAAGCCTTATTATGGTATTTAAGCATCTCTCGGAAACTGCGTTTTACAGCTTTTAAGAATCGCATCTCAATGCGCATCATGTCCTGTTTCTCATAAACTACTACCGCTCGATTTGATCCCTTAGCCTTACCTGCGAAATAAACATGGCCATTTTTTTTCATTTTGCAGCCTTCTTCCTCAACGTCATACGTATATTCTTTTTGCAACTTCATATAGGGCGGAGGCACCAGTAGATGGGTATAATCACGAATATGCTTATGAGCGAGGGGGAGGTTTGCTGAAATGTCCAACCTGCTGACTTGCAATTCTTCCACATGAATTTTTAGAAGCCCCCCTAATGCAAGAATCGCAGTTTTTGTTTCTCGTACGCCTGCAAGAGGGAAGTTATTTCCATAGATCATAGCAGCAGGCTCAAAACTTAAAGTGGTTTTCATTTTGTGGAATCTCAATCTCACCTTCACATTTTTACTATACAAAAACCAAGCGGCTTCTGTAAACTTTCCACAAGGAGTCTTCCTCTTACCTTGCAAAGCAATGCCTTGGGTAGCTAATGAGTTCTCAATATGCTGATAATAGCTACCATCTAAGTAAAGCTTGATAGTATCGTATCCAAGACTAATCGTCTGACTCTCTTTCATACAGTCTCTTCCGGTAATAGGATTGAAATAAGTTGTTTCACTTGATTCTCTTGCTCCCTGAAAGCCTCATATTTCGCCAAGGCATCCTTGAGATCACGGTAACTCCAGCCATACCTTCCGAATTGGGAGGCGCAAGGATACCTTTCTTTAGGGGGGTAATACTTTCCTTTAAAGGTTTTCCCCCCTGTCATAGTAATTCGAATCACTTCGTATCCTATCGGTACACCCCCAAGTTCATTCATTTGAGCAAAGATCGCGTAGTTGGAAGTACGATCGATCAGTTGATAAACATATCTGTTTGTCTTGACAATGCTTTCCAGCCTTTGAGGTTTTAACTTTTTAGACATAGGTATTCCAGTCACATTTTTAGTGTTAAAGTTTGAAAATTAGATGCAACGCTTCGCTTTGAGAGGTGTTTTATCCGCTACAAGCAGGCTTTGTTACGGGGAAACATCTGCCTATCCTTCATCCTATCTCATAATAACAGAGTGTCGACCTTGCTTCCCCTATAGTTGATATAGAAAAAATGAAGAAAATGTTCCATTTATAATCATATTAAAAAATTGTATAATTATATAAAATACATCATATACTATCAAAGTACATGTGCTTGAGATAAAAAAATTTGAAAATTTATAGAATTTAAGTGGCGGCTCCCGGTACGTGGAGAATGAATTAATTAGAAAGAAAAGAAAATAGGTTAGGTGTGCAATGCAGCGTTTTTACGCAATAAGCTTTTCCTCTTTAAGTAACTTCATCACTTCCTCTATATGAAAATAAACTTTGTCCCCGATATACCACTTTTTCAACTGCCCTTTTTTTACTAGGGTGTGAATAAAGTAGCGGGAACAGTCCAGTTCTTTCATTAATTGGTTGTGACTAATGATACTCAGTTTCGAAATCGCTTTTTCGTTGCTTTCACATGGAATGACATTCATAGTTAGAAGAATTCAAATCAAACATAGCAACCGAAGTCACTACCTAGGGACTCCCCTACGTCGGATGATGTAACCCACTCCAATGAAAGCAGTTTAGCCTTTACAAAAAGCACTCCCAACTAAAAAATACATTCTCCTGCTTTGAAAACAACCTTACATGATGATTAACCAAATGCTCTAACCATTTCAGATTTGATATGATCTTCATTACTACCATAATAATGCTTGATAATCACGGCTACCGTCTTTCCGGTAATTTCCGCAACCGTCTTAGGACTTATTCCTTGCTGTAGTGCTAAGGTAATAAAGGTTTTGACTGCATTGTGACTAGAGATAGCTTGATACTTGGGAATGGTGATAGTGCGGTCTTTTCCCTGTACTTTCTTTCGGATCTCTACCAAAGAATCAATTCCGGCCATTTGTAAAGCCTCTTTAATATAAAGGTTATATCGATGTCTTAACTTCTTGGGCAAATGATTATCATACTTGCGAAGGATCTCTTTTGCTTTAGAGGTTAGGGGAATATAGATACGCTTACTAGTCTTTTCAGAGATCATCTCAATAGCATCGCCTTTAATATGGTGAGGTCGTAATAGCATCATATCTCCAATCCGAAGACCAGTATTGCATTGAAAAACAAAGTAGTCTTGTACCCATTGAAAACGCTCTTCCTGAAACTCAAAGCTGGCAAAAGTGTCTAATTCATGTTTAGTCAGGTAAATGGGAACGGGTTGAGTTTCGCGGAAGGCCTTGAAAGCTTTTCGTTTGATATCAGGATGCACCTTTCCTCCTCGATCTTCATACCAGTGTAGAAAGTTTTTCAGACTGATGATCCGGTTACCAATAGTATGATCAGAGTTACCTTCCCCATCAGAGAGAAATCTTTTGAACTTATCATAAAAGGATAGGTCGATATCCATCACTGTAAGGCCTGGGAGTCTTTTAACTGCCATAAAGCTTTGGAGCTTATGTTTAGTAATCCGCAGGGTTCTAACGGTAGATTTTTTTTTGCAGGTCAACGAATAGGCAAGAAATTTTTCATACTGTATGATAATATCTTCTTGCTCCCTTTTTTGCAATGCTTCTTCTTCTTGCTGTTGAGCCTGTTTTTTTTGCATATTATATAAAGCTCGTAGTTTCTTAGCGGTAGGTTCCTCGTTACTATGTAAGAGTTGAGTAACTAATTTTTCCAGGTAGGCTTTATATTGATTGATGCGTTTATTCTTGGCATCTTTGCCAATTCCTTTAACGGGGTAGCGTTGGTCATCCTGCCAATCATTAACTGGCACCCGTACCCCCGAAGAGAATAATGCTGATTTTTCTATGTGAGTATACTTAATGTAAATAGTAACTGTACCATCTTCTAAAAGAACAGGATTACCTTTTACTTTTTTAATAACATATTTAAATGTCGCCATTTTACATTACTTTAGGAGAATAGAAGTCACGTAAAGGTAATGTGTTATGATGATATATGTTGTATTTTTACATGAAAGATTAAATGAAAAAGCACATTACAATGCATTTCATGCTATTTTATGATATTTGATATTATATTATTTAAAGGTGGTTCGAATCCAGTACGTCCCACACTTTTTCAACTTCCTGCAATCTTTTCCCTCCTATGATTCGTCGTTGGCTTCAAAAAGTACTCCCCGGCCTTTCTTCATCTACCAATCTGTATTACCTCACCCAAAAACCCTGGGTTGTGGTCAAAGACGGCAAGGCCCTGGAAAAATTTATTTTTCGTGATGACCATGAACTGCTTATTTCTCGCAAAGGAAAAGTGGAAACTGCCCGTTGGGAATATCTGTCAGATATCAATGGGTTGCTGATCGAGCGCAGAAAAGGCCGTTTCTTGTACAATCCCAGCTATGTAGACCGGGCAGCGATGATCTGGAAAGTAGATGGCAGTGAATCTGAGTTTGTCACCTTAGCAAACCCCAACCTTATCCCCAATCTGAATATTACTGCTTATCTGGAGAAACTGCGCTACAAAAAACATAACATTCTTAAAATTGAGCTGGAAGGCGATATCTGGATGGAAGTGGAACGCGATTATGATACTCCTTACCCGGTGGTTGGTAACAAAGTGACGCTTAACGGAAGCGCATTTCCGGAAGGAAGTTATCCTTTAAAAAATGATCCTCAGGTACTCATTGTTCGCAGAAGTCGTATCCGATCAATTCTTCATCGTAAGCTATACGCTACGGTATCTCACGGCACTTTAGAAATTTACCAGCAAGATGCGGAAGACATTACCGAAAATGATTTGGTTCGTATCAATGGAAGCCCTGTAGCCAACGGTGCTTATTATCTGCCTGACCGTAAACGCATTTCAGTAGTTGAGGGTAAGATCAGCACTATTGAGGTAGGTCGTTCCTGGTCTGTCTGGTGGTTGGTTCTGCTTGGCCTGGGGGTTTTAGCTGGTCTCGTCTTCCTATTTGTACAATCCAACCCGCTTTAAACAGTTCCTTTTCACCACTTTCAATACCTGCCAGTTTGGCAGACTTATTATCATGGCGACAATGAACAATTGTTCATTTCAACTCGCCCTGTTTTTATACTTTTCCTTCAGGCTTTCACTTTTTTGTTTGGTAAATGCTGCTTGCTTTCTCTTTTGAATATTTATTATTAAAGCGTTCTTTTTATATAAATGCCATACTCAGAGGCTTTTAAATAAAAAGAGTGAGATTATCTCACCCTTAAAATCTCTATTGACAACAAACATGAACGAATGTTCAAAGTTATTCAATTGATATTAAAATCGCCTCTCAGGTTGCGGAAACGTTTACGTACATCTGCTACGTAAATGCTCCCCGGGTACTCCCGCATAAATTGGGTATACAGTTCCATAGCTTTGTCAGTATCTTTCAATTGCTCTTCGTAAATGCGCCCCGTCATGAATAGGGCGTCGTCCCCGAGAATATCAAAACCATAAGACTCCGTAATTTTACTTAGTTTTTCCAATGACTCGTTAAAACTACCGAGTTGCAGATCCACCTTGGCCATGAGCCAGTAGATCTCATCTTCCAGGGGATGACCCTGATAGCGGCTCAGCATGCTGTCTAGCTTCGTCAGCGCCTGCTGCTGCTTGTTTTGGAACAACATCAGCTCTACATCTGCATAAGCCTGCATCGCAGCACCTGAGGTGTCTAAGACGGTATTATTCTGAATCAACAGGCTGAGCGACATGGCATCATTCGCAATTTCGCGGGTGGTGGCTTCTTTCAGCACATCCAGATGGTCCTGCGCCAGGGCAAATTCGCCTTTGTAGTACGAAAGTTTGGCGTTCCGTAGTTTGGCTTCGTACCCTACCGGTTCTTCCTTGTGCGCTTTTTCCACCTGCGCATACAGCAGTGCTGATTCCCAGGGCTGATCCATTAGCACGTAAATATCGCCCATGTCCAGTTTGGTCTGGGCTTTGATCTCACGACTGGATTTGGGATTACTGGCTACCCGCTTTAAGATTTCAATAGCCCGATCTTTTTCATCCATGTAAAAAGCATACAGCAAGGCCTGGCTTCGCATAGCTTCCAGAGTAGCAGCACTGGGGCCAATGGGCGAATTATCGCTTTCATCAATGAAGTTCTGATAATCTTCAATGAGTTTGACAATTTCTTCCTGCTGCACCGGAAACTGGTTTTTTACCAGTTCTTCCCGCGCTTTGATTTTATACCGGCGAGCGGATACATAATTGGCGGTGCGAGGATATTTCTCAATCACATAGTCGTACATTTTGAGCGCATTCTCATAATCATGATTCTCCAGGGAGATCTGCGCCACTTCCATTACCTGATCTCCTTCTGCCCGCATGCGGCGATCTACCGCTCTCGCTTGCATAAACGCCCCGTAGAAGTTTTTCTGCTGTAGGTTGATCCATATCAGCAACTCACTGTACAACGGGTTGTCAGCGTCCTGCTGTATCTTATCCAGTAGCAAATTCGACATATTGTCCAGATCCTCATCTTCGGTGAGAATATTTTGCAGCACATTTTTCACATAGCTGATGCGGGAAGGATCTTCATTGGCGTAGGCCAGGTACTCCAACACCATCTTATCAGTTTCATTCAATCGACGGTATACATTGGCTAACTCCAGCGCATACAAGGCCGGATCGCCACTTGCCTTTCGTCCGGTCAGGTACATGTTTGCTGCTCGCTCGATGAGTTCGTGTTTGATCAGATGGCCGGCAACAATCCGAACCTGGTACTGGTCGGACTGGGCTCTTTGAAAAACCGCCGCAAAATAACTTTCGGCCTTGGCATCCTCGCCCAGCCTGAGTTGCACGATGCCGGCGTCCAGCTGATACAAAATATTATCCGGATACATGCGCAATACTTTGTCCATGTATTTTTCGGCCTCAGTCATAAATCCATTATTGATCAACAAGCGGATATACCGGTCGTGGACTACGGTAATATTTTTCTTTTTCGAGACTAACTCATCGTAAATCGTTTTGGCTTTTTCAATTTCCCCTTTGTCGTCATACTGCTGGGCCAATTCAATCTGTTCGGTGTCCTGAGCCATTACATGGTTCATGTTAGCCCATGTTAGTGAAATAATAATCCATGTTATGTATGCTTTCATATTCGATGTGGTTACGGGTACTAACTTATTAACTAACATACTACATTATTAATTAATTATTTTTCTTCGAAATTACTATTAATTACTACGCTGTGAATTTGTGGATAACTCTGTTAAAAAAGCTTGATTATTGAGTATTGTGAATAACTCCTCGAATTACTGACAAATTATTAACATACTTATCCACAACTAATATGCTGTTTTACAATAAGTTACAACAAATTTATTTATTTGTTAGCTAATGTGTGGATAACTTTGTAGATAACTTAAAAAGTGCATAACCTTGTGCATAACTTACATCATCGAGTGGATAACCGGGTAAAAAACCGAAATGCCAGGAGGGGAGTGGATAACACACTACTTATCCACAAGTTATCGGGTGCTTTTCCACAAGTTATTCACTCGATAATGTGGATAACTCCCCAATGGTGATGGATAGGTCCTTGCGTTCCCAGTTGGCACGAAGATCAATGAGTTCTTCTTTGGTATAAAAGTACACGGGCTCTGGTTCTTCATTGGTCAGATAGCTTCCCGATTCCCAAACTCCGTCATTATCGGCATCTATTAAAATTCGGATTTGATATTTTCCCGGAGGTACCATGCTGAATGAAAATTCGCTTTCGTTTTTTATTTCTCTTACCACGGCAAATTGCTGGTCCAGTAGCTGGATGATGTAACTCGAATATTCCGTCGCAATGGTTCCGCCAATGACTCCATAATCTTCCGCTTTTTTGAAAGTGAATTTTTGAATGGCCTGTTCACTACTATCATTCTCTATACTCATGAAACTACCAGGAGCTACATAGAAATTAAATGCTCGGAGCGTATTCGCAATTTCTTCCTGGTCATAATTTTTCAAGGGGAAGTCTCGACTAATTTGAACGGTATCTGTATAGGAAGTTAGTAAGTTATTTTTTTCCTCTTCAGAGGTTAATGCCTTTAGACTATCAATAATGATCTTACTATCAGTCCATCCTTTTTCCTGGGCAAATTGCTCAAGCCAGCTCACTCGCTTTACAATTGAAGAATCACTTTGCAGACTATCGAGATAAAGCTGTTGCTGTTGTACTCGAAATTCGTTGGCCAGGCTGTCATTGATTTGGGCGTAGAATAAAACACTGTCGATAATTTCCTGTTTGCGGACCGGCACGGTTAAGGTTACCTGATCAAGATATTTATTCCATACAAGCGACTGTTCATAATCGATGGGAACATAAAAGAGGGTATCGTAACTAAGTAAAATACTGTCGGTATTTATTCGCGCAATGGGTTTGGAAAAGGTAAACGTACCAGTAATTGTATTGGTGATTTCAGATTCTGTGGTTTGAAATTGTGTAGTCATATCGGCCGCCTTTCGTCGGCTTTCTGCAAATTTTACATACAAAATCGTATCCTTTAATATCTGCTGAGCAGAGTCGGTAGCCGAAAGTTGTATTTGCAAACTATCCTGCTTAAGTGTGTTATATACTCGAATTACTTTATGCTGATCCTGAAAATTGCTAAATACTGTAACTGCAGAATCGAGCAGATTGAAGTTTACGGAATCTTCCAGAAATTGTCGGGTAGCCTGACTGACTTCTTCATTTACCTGAAGCGTATAATTCGACAGCGATTTGTTAAATTTTGCTTCAAAATATTTTCCATTGGCCCGTGCGCTTTGCAAAGTAATGGGGCGAATATCCTGCCGCTGAATTGACAGATTAATTATTTGTTTTTGAGTATCAGTGCTGTCGCTCAGTCCAAGTGAATCAGCATTAATCAGGCGATTGATATCACTGCCCAGGTAAATCGGATCGGTTTTAAACCCGAAAGATTCATTGTTGGAATCAATCTTCAGGTTACTATTTTCGTCTACGTACGCATAAACATGGTATAAACCTTCCCGAATGTAGCGAATTGTATAATTTCCTTCTTCATCGGTTTTGGCCAGATACATGGGTGGGCCAGTGAATACATCCAGCGTATCGTTCACATCGTAAAGCGAAACGACGGCATCCTCTACCGGTTGTTGAGTTAGTAAGTTTCGAACGGTTCCCGATACCTGAAATGAATCAATTTCAGGACCAGTACTAAATGCGACTACAACATTCTCTGCCGGATTTTTTTCTGAAATATCCTTAATAGCATCCCGAAAATTAAATGTATAAGTAGTACTGTCCCGAAGCTCGTCTTTAATATCTAAATGCACAATCCGCCGGCTCACATAAAAATCGTAGTCTTCAATCGGCGGGGTGATGATCAGTTCTTTCTTTAAATCGCGGGCTTCAATGTATTCGTTAAATTCTAACTCAATTTCCTTATCGTCAAAATTCGTTTTCTCCAGCTCCGGGTACATCTGAACCAATGTGGGAGGAATGCTATCTTTTGGCCCACCCGTAGGAGTACCCCGTCGGGCACAGGAGCCAATAGAAATTAATACAATCCATAGGAATACTAGCCAATAACCTTGCTTCATGTGGTAGTTTAAGTTCTGCGAATAATGGTGGTTGCTCTCCAGAATAGAACGTTTATCTTACTTCTTTCTTTTGGGGTTGCATTCTATTAATATATAATAAAGTGGTAAGCCATATTGTATTTGCCATATCAGGACCGATATCACTTGCCCGATATTGTAATCCCGTTTCTAGTTTATACTGGCTGTTGAAAAACCAGCCCACTCCTGCGTACAAACGGTTTTCGCCATTTTGTTCAAATCGGTTGAATGACCATAAAAATTCATTGGTAAGGATGATGTACATTTCGCCCGGGTCCAGCCGCTGCCCATCGAGTGGACTATCAAACCCTATTCGATATCGCCAGCGATTGATGTAATCCGAACCCTCGATTCTCTGCTCCAGTCTCAACCGATTGGCAATACGTTTTCCGCCTCGGGCATACAATACTGCGCCGAGCTGCTGCATAATTCTGTGCTCGCTAAACAAAGGACTTTCGCTCAATGTAGCTATTCGGAAACCGTACCCGCCACTTACTTTTACGTTATTCCAAAATTCGTAGGTGGCAAATAATAGTGTTTCATTAAAATTAAATGTGGCTTCTTTTTTTATTCCTCCCTCTTCAGGTGTTAAAAAAGTATAACGCATCGTTGATTTGCCATTGAACGACCACCGGCCCTGAAATTTCTGAGTAAAGGAAAGTCCCGGTTCTGCCTGAAGCGTGATACCTTTTTGCGCCCAGCCATCCTTTGTAAAAAAAAACAGGAGAAGAAAAAAAGTGAATAAGAAATGCACAGGTTAAAATTAGTAGAGGAAGTTATCCAGTGATCGTCGAACAATTAACCGACGTTGCTCCATTTTTCCTTCAGTATTAAAAAGAATTTCGTATGATCGCATTTGAGATCCTTCTTTTACGTCTACTTCCAGTTCATAATTTCCCTTTTGCTCAGAGGGTGGCGATGGAGATTGCAATGTGTTAAGTAGAGCTTTGCCAGTTGATTGGGGTAAAAATTGCCGCTGCACTCTTCTGATTTTATATTTATCATACGATTGCACCAGGGTAGTTGTAATAGATTCTTTGGCAGTAGAGGGGAGCTCCTTAAAATTTATGAGCTCCTCTATATCCAATAGCACCCCCTTGGTATTGAACTCAAGACTAAATCGCCGACCCAGGTAAGTAAGCTTCGCTTCGTAGGTTTGTTGATCACCATCGGTTTCGTGGTAGAAGCGAATTTTTTTTGAATCCTGAAGCCAATCGGCCAGAAGGTTTGCAGCCTCTTCGGGCATTTCTTCCAGGCGGATTCTTTCTTCTATTTCCTGCTTCAGTGGATTTTGGGCATGTGTATTTATTGCCGGAAAGAGTATCCCGGCAATGTAACAGATTAACAAGTGACGTTTGGCAATCATTCTAAAAAATCAAGTGCGCTTTATTTGCCCAGGTATACCATAATGACCGATATATCGGCGGGCGAAACTCCGCTGATTCGCGATGCCTGTCCAATGGTTTCGGGTCGGATATTACTTAATTTCTCTCGAGCTTCGGTAGACAAAGCTTTTACTTTTGAGTAATCAAAATTCTTTGGAATACCGTATCCATCCAGACTTTCAACTCGCTCAGCATGCTGCCGTTCTTTTTCCAGATAGCTCTCGTATTTCGTTAAAATTTCTACCTGTTCCAAAACCTCCGTCTCATATTGTTGAAAGTGTTCAGATAAAGCCGGATCAAGTTTGGTCAGCGCCTGCATGGTAATTTCCGGGCGCTTCAATAACTGGTGTATGCTTACTTTTTCCCGAATGGTTGCGGTAGAGAGCTCCCCTAGCCCTTCATTAATTTCCTGAGGAACGGCTTTCCGTTGTTTAATATCTTCCAGTAATTCGTAGATCGCATTTCGTTTATCAAATACTTTTTCCAGGCGAACATCATCAATCAGTCCAAGTTGATGACCTTTTTCTGACAGGCGAAGATCGGCATTATCCTGCCGGAGCAGTAAGCGGAATTCTGCCCGGGAAGTAAACATGCGGTAAGGTTCATCCGTGCCTTTATTTATCAGGTCGTCGATGAGTACTCCAATGTAAGCTTCGGAACGCCGAAGCACCAAAGGTTCTTTTTCCGATACATTATTATGGGCATTGATTCCGGCCACCAATCCCTGGCAAGCGGCCTCTTCGTAACCAGTTGTTCCATTAATTTGCCCGGCGAAGAATAAATTTTTGACCAATTTGGTCTCCAGGCTTACTGAAAGCTGGGTTGGGGGAAAATAATCGTACTCAATTGCATAACCGGGGCGGAATAATTTAGCGTTTTTAAATCCTGGAATCTGGCGGATTGCCTGGTGCTGTACTTCCTCCGGCAGTGATGTTGAGAATCCATTTACATACACTTCCACAGTATTCCAACCTTCTGGTTCAACAAAAATCTGGTGTCGGTCCCGCTCGGCGAAGCGATTAATTTTATCCTCAATCGATGGGCAATATCTTGGCCCCTGCCCGCGAATTCTTCCATTGAACATGGGGGAACGATCAAATCCGGTTTCCAGAATTTCGTGTACAGTTGGGTTGGTATAAGTAATATGGCAACTACGCTGATGCGCTAGGGGTTTAGTATCGGTAAAAGAGAACTTTCCAGGATGTTCATCGCCGGGTTGCTCTTCCATTTTACTGTAATCCAGTGAACGGCCATCTACCCGAGGCGGGGTTCCCGTTTTCATTCTTCCAGACTCGAACCCTAGTGATACCAGTTGTTCAGTAATTCCTTTGGAGGCCCGCTCTCCTGATCGTCCCCCTCCCATTTGTTTTTCACCAATATGGATTAACCCGTTCAAGAATGTGCCATTGGTCAACACCACTGATCGCCCTTTAATCTCGATACCGATGCTTGTTTTTACCCCTACTACCCTATCGCCTTCGACCAGAATGCCAGCCACCATTTCTTGTAAAAAATCCAGGTTGGGAATTTGCTCAAGTTGTAATCTCCATGCTTCGGTAAAGCGGGCCCGATCGTTTTGGGTACGAGGGCTCCACATTGCCGGACCTTTGGATCTATTCAGCATTCGAAATTGAATAGCCGATTCATCTGTCACTATTCCAGACAGGCCACCCAGCGCATCGATTTCTCGAACAATTTGCCCTTTTGCTACACCACCCATGGCGGGGTTGCAAGACATCTGCCCTATTTTGGTCATATCCATGGTAATGAGCAATGTCTTTGAGCCCATATTGGCTGCTGCTGCTGCTGCTTCATTTCCGGCGTGGCCTGCACCTACTACGATGACATCGTATGTTTCAAATAGCATTTTTTCTTCTGATTTATTTATTTCTACACTCAAAGTTACTATTTCGTTTCCACTTCCGCTTATATTTTACTTCTTATTCCAGGCTCTACCTTTACTTCAGCCTTATTAGAAAAGAAGTGCCAGGTTTCACCAACGTATCTCCTTCATTTTAAGCTACTTTCGATGCTTAATGTAAAGTGCTTGTTAATGTTCCACGTGGAACGTTAGCCGTGAAGCTTTTGTGAAATTATTAGAGAGAAGGGTGGAACTGAGTAAAATATAACTTGAGGTATTCCTCTTCTAGTGTTCGCATTATCTGACGGTCATTCTCTGAATGATCATCAAAACCAAGTAAGTGCAAAATGCCATGCACCATTACGCGTAAAAGTTCAGCAAGAAAAGAAGTGCTCATCTGAGCGGAATTTTCCAGAACCCGCTCGGTGCTTATGAATATATCGCTTTCGATGGGTTGGGCATTATCCTCACGAAGATCGAAGGTAATGATATCGGTGAAGTAGTCGTGATTAAGATGCTGCTGATTTATCTGAAGCAGATACTGATCGGAACAAAAAATATAGTTAACAATATCAATAGACTGGAAATGGATGTTGGCAACCTGCAACAGCCAGTTGGGGGTGGCTTCTAACACAGCGGGATCGAAGGATACATCTTCGATAAAAAAATGAATCATTAGTTAATATAAAACACAAGTTCTACCGTACACCCTTCATCGTGAAAATTGACTTCATCGGAAAGGTGTTTCATCAGGAAGATTCCTCTACCGCCTGGTTGGTCAATATTTTCAGGCGCAGTTGGGTCAGGCAGGTTGCTTGGGTCAAAGCCCTCCCCTTCATCTTTTACCCAGAATACAATTGCCCCGTCGTTGAGGTTTAGAGAAAGGTCTACATTTTTTTTGGAATCGCCTTTGTTACCGTGGCGGATCGCATTATTAACCGACTCAGTTACGGCAATCATAATATTGCCGTAAATATCATCCGTTAGGTTAAACCGTTCTTTAGCATTATCAATAAAACTCTCAATCATCCGGATATTGTCGGACAAAGAAGGAATAGAAATGCTGATAGAATCCATTGTGTTAATTTAAGCGCTTAAAGTATTCGTTTGCTTCGTTCTTATAATAAGGGTTGAGTTTTAAAGGAACGGTCTTTAGTAACTCAATTTCCTGCTTCTTCAATTTGATGTACTCTTCAAAACGTTGGGCTGCCTGCTTTTCATAAGTATCTTTTGCCGTTTCGCCTTTGCGTTTCTGATCAAGTTCTTGTTCCCGATCCGATTTTTCAACATCCAGAAGACGCGTAAGAATTTCTTTCTGTCTTTCAATCAACTCGTTGGAAAGCTTTTTGTTAACCAGATCACTTTCAGTTTCTTCCATCTGTTTAGAAAGTTCGTCTCCAGCTCCTCCTCCCCCATCTTCTTCAGAATCCATCTCTTCCATCGCCTTACGAATTTTCTCTTGCTGCTGGGCTAATTTAGATAATTCCTCCGAAAGAGCCCGCCCGGATTTTCCGCTTTTCTTCAAATCCTGAATCTGATCGTTCAGCTGTTTTTGCAGTTCGCTCATATTCATGTTTTGCTGAGAATTGCCTGGGTTTTGCTGGGGATTCCCCATAGCATCCGCCATTTGCTGCTGCATTTGGCTTAGTACGTCATTCAGTAACAACGCCAGATTATTGATAGAAGTCATGGCAAATTGTTGCTGGCTGATTGCCTTATACTGGTGACGCTCGCGCAACGACTCCATGCTTTCATCCATATGCTTATTCATATCTTTCACCTCACGGGTAACAAAAGACTGGATTTGAAAAACACGTTCGGCCAGGGCAAGCAGGCTGTCTTCTATGATCTGGGCATCATCTCCCAATTTAAGTTGCTCTTGAGAAAGGTCAATAAAGCGAGGATCGTTTTGTTTTACATCGCGAAAGTCTTTCATCACCTTTTCCTGGTCAAAAGATAAGGTAAGCAGGTTATCGAGAATATTGCGCAGGTTATCCATATTCTCTTGCAGTTGCTCCATTTCCATACTTTGCTGCATCTGCTCCATCTTTTGCGCCATCTTTTTCATTTGCTCGGCGCTGTTTTGTTGTGCTTTCTGCGCTTTGTTTCGCTGGTTCTTCTCCAATGCCTCTTGTGCTTTTTGCTGCTCCTCCTGGGTTTTTTGCTGCTCCTGTTGCATATCCTGCATAGGAGATGGCTGCTTTAACTCCTGATTCATTTCGCTAAGCTCTTCCATCTCTTTTTTCAACTGCTCGAAATCTTCGTTTATTTGCTCTTGTTGCTCGCTAAGTTCTTCAGTACTGTTTTCTTTATTTTCAGTTTCCTTAGCCAGATTTTCCTGTTCCTCAGCTTTTTGTTCCATCTGCTGCTGTACATCCTCCAGCTTAGAATCAAACTTCATTCTCTTGAATAGTTCCAGAGTACGTTCTAACTCCTCTTCCAGGTTTTCTTCCTGCTCATTAATCTCTTGCAGTTTATCACGAACCTTGTCCATGTCGAGTTGCTCTTCCAAAAGTTTTTTCAACTCATCGTACATGCGCTTGGTATCCTCGTCCAAGAGTTCATCCATCAGTTGTTGTAACTGATCTAGTTGCTCCTTCATTTTTTGGCTTTGCTCTCCAAATTGCTCCCGTTGCATGTTGTTAGACTGACTTTGGTCTTTCAACTGCTCCAGTTGCTTTTCCATTTCCTGGCGTTGCTTGAGAATATCTTCCAGTAATTGCTTGTCCTGCCAGGTAAGGTCTTTCTTACCGCGCAAACGTTTTTCAACATCCTCAATATCCTGCTTCATCTGCTCGGCCTGCTGCACGGTTTTACTGATTTGGCTTTGGGTTTCAGCCGCAGATTTTTCCAGGTTTTCCCGGATCGTTTGCCGGTCGGGAATACTGAATACATAGGAAGAGGTTTGGGCAGACTTATATCCGTTGACGGCATCATTATCCCAGACCTTTAAAAAATAGCGGATCTTATCTCCGGGCTTGAGACTTAGAGTGTCTACATTCCATTGATAATAATAGCTTTGGTTATTTTGGCGAGAGTCCAGCGGCAAATTCATACGCTGATATTTCTGCTCACCATTTTCTTCCTCCTCAAGAGGCTCAAATTTATAAAAAAGAGACAGTTGGCTAAGCCCATAGTCATCGGAGACATTCCCCCCCAGTACCAGAAACTGATATAGTGTAGTATCCTGAAATTGTTCCAGGCTTATTTGCGGGGTCTGATCGGGAATCACATCCAGGTAGTAACGGATATCCTGTTTATTGTTACTGTATTCGTTTTTCAAATCAATCTGATAGTTATCAGATTCGAATATTTGCTTCTCTAATGTGAAGGCCCCTTCCTCATCTTCCTTCAGCTGGTGGGTTTCTTCCTGCTTTACAAAAGTTAATAGCATACTATCGGCAGCCAATGTGCTAAACTGCCATGTGATAGAGGTGCCTTCGGGTACCTGCAGGTTTCCAACATTGTCCAGTCGTTGATCTTCTCGAGATAGATAATCGGGGAAATCCAGAAAAACACTGAAGTTTTTCAGGTTAGGGCGATCGACTACCCGCACAGTATGATGCTCAGAGCTAAAGCCTGCCGCCTCAATGTAAAACGGAGTATCTCGCTGAATACTCTGAAATGTATGCTCGAAAGTTCCTTCCTCATTCGGTGACATTCGGAAACGTCGGCCGGAAGCAACCAAATACACTTTGTCTGGAATGGCATCTCCTACTAAGTCAATCTGTACCGGGAAATCTTCGTTTTTAAACGCAATGAAGGATTCATTATGAAGCTGAAAAGCGAAGGGAGCTTCGGGTACATAATCTTTGCTGAAATTTACAATACGCCGAGTGCCTTCAGAAAAAAATTGCGGCACAAATAAAAGTACCAGGATCATCACCCCTACCGGAACGGCCAGATAGCGCAAGTGGTGAAAGTTCTTACGTAAATCAATGGCAATGGGAAATCTGACGACTGAAAGTTGCTTGGTTTTTTGCGCAATACTGGCGGCAATCAGGGCACCCTGAGCAGTATTGGTATTGTTAAGCTGAATTAAATTTAACAGCTTATCCTGTACTTCAGGAAAATACGTACCGATTTGGCGGGCTGCTTCTTCATCGCTGATCTGGCGTTTATTGCTATAATAGCGAGTCAGTGGGTCGATCACATATTTTAGCAAAATGAAGAGAAAGAGCAAAAGAAAGCTGAAGAACAACACTCCCCGCCAAAGACTACTCAGGCGAGCGGTATATTCAATAGAGTTGAATATAAGATAGATGGACAGCACAAGGGCTCCAAAAAAGATGCTGCCCCGGAGCAATTTGTTCAGATAGTACTTTCTTTTGTACTGTTTGAGCTGATGGGTAACGCTACTGAAGTGCAAGTCTGCTGGCATAAGATCAAGCGTTAATTTGTGGTACTTTTAGTATGCGAACGGCTTATAAAAATTACGAGGAATTTGCTAAATAAGTATGTTAACTTTAACGTATTTCTAAAACAATAGGGCAATGGTCGGAGTGATTAACTTCCGATAGTATTGAGGCTCCTTGCAAACGCTCTTGTAACGAGGCACTTGCCATATGATAATCAATGCGCCACCCTAAATTTTTTTCTCGCGAACGGGCTCGATAACTCCACCAGGTGTACTCATGCAGGCTCTCATTAAAATAACGAAATGTATCAATAAATCCAGTATCAATAAATTCAGAAACCCACTCCCGCTCTTCTGGCAAAAAACCTGATGAATTTTTATTGCGAACCGGATCATGAATATCAATAGGACGATGACAGATATTGTAGTCTCCGCTAATGATTAAGCGTTTTTTTTCTTTTTTAAGTTCGTCGATGTAAGTTCTAAAGTCGGATAGCCAATGCATTTTAAATTGCTGCCGAATATCTCCAGTAGTACCCGAGGGCATATACACACTCATCAGCGAAAAGTCATCATAATCCGCCCGGAGTACTCGCCCCTCCTGATCATAACGCTCGGTACCCATGCCGTTCACTACTTGTCGGGGAGTGGGTTTAGTAAAGATAGCCACTCCACTATATCCCTTCCTGACGGTAGCCCCTTCCCAAAAAGTTTGATAACCCAATGCTTCAATCTCGCTTACCGGAACCTGCTCGGGGCTGGCTTTGGTCTCCTGTAAGCAAATAATATCCGGGTTTTCCTCACGAAGCCACCCTAAAAACCCTTTACGAATAGCAGCACGAATGCCATTGACATTGTATGAAATAATTTTCATTATAAATTATATAGCAACATCCAGTTCTTTCTCAAAATACTCAATTACATGCATCTTTAGAAGCTTCTCCTGCTCCAGCAGGTCAAAGTGGGGAAGTTTTTTTTGTAGTTTCCAGTGAGGCCACCCTTCCTGGTCTACTCCTTCCAAAGTGTAGAACCCGGAAAGTGACAGTACTTTACAAATGGAAATATGCAACAGATCCTGTTTTTCTTCTTTAGAGAAATGCTGTGCGCCCTTTCCTAATTCCTGTACCCCAATCAAAAATAGTACTCCATTCAAGTCGTTAGGCCGTTTGCCAACTTGTTGCTCAATAACTTTCAACAGGCTTTGCCACTTTCGCTCAAGTACTAAATCCTTTTGGTACATAGACAAGATAAATTAGACGCAGAAAAAATTACGCTGGTAAGGTTACTGATAGAATAATTCTTAAGATCACAGGGCGGTATTGTACCTTGTGTACATACTATACGCAGTATTATGCTAAAGGATTTTGTCTCACTCATTTTTCCCCGTACCTGTCTGATCTCGCAGCGGCCACTAGCCAAAGGAGAAGAATATATTGCGATGGAAACTGCCATGGGTCTGCCCACTTTTCATTTAGCAGATCCTAATATAGCTTTGCAGAGAAGAATATACACTTTTGCTCCGGTAAAACAGGCATGGGCGTATTATAAATTTTCCAAACACGGGAAAGTGCAAAGATTGCTACATGCACTTAAGTATCAGCGTTACCCAGAAATAGGCGAACTTACTGGAAAATGGTTTGCGCAGGCATTGAAGGATCAGGTCGTCCGCGCCGAGATTGATATGATGGTACCCGTGCCTTTGCACAAAAAGAAGCAGAAAAAGAGAGGGTACAACCAATGCGACTATATTGCCCGGGGACTTTCGGAAGTGTTGGATATCCCCTGGTCGGCGCAGGTGTTGGTGAAGGTACAGAACACGAAGTCGCAAACGCGAAAAAACCGGATGGATCGTTACCGGAATAGCTGCCAGGCTTATGCGATCAGGCGGGGAGCCAATATTGCCGGAAGGCACATTTTATTGGTCGACGATGTAGTAACCACCGGGGCCACGTTAGGGGCTTGTGCAAATTTGCTGCTGGCTGGTGGATGTCGAGCAGTGAGCGTGGTAGCATTGGCTACTCCTGAATAATTCCATAAAAATACTGTTTTGTAGTTAGGAAGTAGGTGTCTTAGAGGCAAAGTGTTGTACGACATGCTGAATTTTTGCCACTAACTCATGAGATTTATAGGGTTTCGATATATAATCTGTCATCCCAATGGCAATACATTTTTCTTTTTCGCCATTAAGGGCATTGGCTGTCATGGCAATAATGGGAGTATCTAGTTTGAGATTGGTGCGAATATATTTTGTGGCGGTGTATCCATCCATATTGGGCATTTGCACATCCATCAAAATGATATCGTAAGTATTTTCTTTTAATAGCTCAATAGCTATTGCCCCATCCCCCGCCACATCAAGTACCGCCTTCACTTTTCTTAGTGCTTTTTTTGCTAGTAACTGATTCATCGGATTGTCTTCGACAAGTAAAATTTTTAGCCCGACTGGAATAGAGTTTTTTACGTATGGCTCAGAATTTTTAGTAGTAGCTTCTGTTTTTTGAAAAGGAATTTGTACAGTAAAGGTCGTCCCCTCGCCTATTACACTATTGCAAAATATCTGACCTTCCAGAAGTTGCACTAACATCTTAGTAATACTCAGACCCAATCCGGTCCCGCCAAACCGCCGTGTAGTTTGGTCTTCAGCCTGCACAAATCTTTCGAAGATATTACGCACATTTTCTTCCGAAATGCCAATGCCTGTATCTTTGACTTTAAATTCAATTCCAAATTTTTCATGAAAGCGGTATGTTACCCTCACATCTACACACACTTCCCCTTTTTCAGTGAATTTAATAGCATTCCCTATCAGATTCACTAGAACCTGGGTCAGTCGAACGGGATCTCCCAGCACCCATTTGGGAACAGATTGATCTACATTAAGCATCAAAGCCAAAGTTTTTTCATTAGCTCTAATGCCCAATATTTTCCCAACATTCTCTACAATATCGAAAAGGTTGATGGGTATCTGCTCTAGTGTAATATTGCCCGACTCAATTTTAGTTAGATCCAGAATATCGTTAATCAGGATTAACAGGTTTTCGCCAGCGATAGAAATTGTTTTGATCAGTTCTTCCTGCTCGTTATCGAGAGGGGTGTTTTTTAATATATCGGAAAGCCCTATGATAGCATTGAGCGGAGTCCGTATCTCATGACTCATATTGGCCAGAAAGCTCTCTTTTGCTTTTTGAGAATGCTCGGCCTGCTCTTTTGCTGTGATTAAATTTTGTTTTTGTTCATTGAGATTAGTCACCAAATTTTTGATGTCATTCATCATGAGATCTTTCGCTTTGATGATCTGTACCATATCAGTGGTAGAATCATGAATAGCAAAGTCCTTGATTAAAAGATTATGATGAATAAGGTCGTCAGCATCTGTGATCCATGGGGAGCCGACAAAAAGTAACTGTTTTTGCTCCTCCAAGTAAAGTATCTGGGCACGATACGAAATCACATCCGCTGTTTTTGTTTCTAAAATGATAACGCGAGACGTGTGTTGAAGAATGGAGGGTATTGATAGTTGAATCTGACGTGGCTGCTTGAATGTAAAGTGTTCGTTGAAAGGCACCTGCTCAACAAGAGCGGGAATAAGTTTTTTTAAACTTGCTCCTGCATCTAGAATAATGAAGTCATGATTGATAACAAAATAAAAAGGAAAAAGTATACCTATATTCTGTTGAGACAGGTAAGCATCTGTTTTCTTCATACATCACCATTTAACCAAAAACACCTCATGATCAGCTCCTTCATTGCGGCTTTGTAATAAAGTTATATCAACAACCGTATCGAACAATTTTCCTAGTCCGAGTATAAGCCCATGAACAAAGTCTTCCAGGCCCTCTCGGTGCGAATAGTAATGCAAATGCAAAGAGTTATCCTGGACAGAGGAAACCTGGAATTCAGGTGGCGATAGCTTTGGATACATTAGCATAACCCTGCTATGGAAGTTGGGCAGGTTGATGAAAAACTCTTTTAGATTAGATCCGCCGGCTTGCATTAAAGCTCCATAGCTTTCTTTTCCGGTTTTTAAAATCCAGTACTCACCAAAAGCAATAAGCACTTCTCTCAAAGAAATGCCCAGTACTTCAGAAGCAGCTCCGGCCAGCTCATAAGTCATTGAATCAGGGTAAGATTCGCTGCTAAGAAACAGGTCTTCCTTAATACCGCTTTTTTCTTTGACCTGATGCCAGGTAGGTTCGCCAAAGTTTTCAGTTACCAGCCCTTGAATCGCCTTATTAACAATACCATACATTTGCGTAGAGTTACTTAGTTAATAGCACTCAATCTATCAATAATATTGTATGAATAAAACTGAAAAGAAGAGGGGATACTACATAAGTAAAAAACTATCAGAGCAAAAAGCTAAAAGAGTATTAAGTGGCTCTAACCTGACTAACTAAAAACTAATATGCATAACAAAAGAGGTCTGGCTATATCAGCCAGACCTCTTCATAATATATATTGCACGCAGCACACGTGCTAAACAAGTTTTAGTAGTTTGTTCCGGCGCGGATCATGGCACAACGGAAACCGATTGTGGCGGTGGCCGAATCCTGCTCTAAGTACCGACGAGTACCAGGAGAAAGCCAGTAAGCAACATCAGCCCAAGATCCACCCTTATATACTCGTAATTCGTTAGTAACCAGTGAGTTAAAGTCACCCTGGAAATTAGGGAATTTCTCATTGTCGTATCGCTCTTCAGGGTCAATGGTGCCATCACGACGGATGGGGTTCAAATCATCAAAATCCTGATAAGATAGGGGACGGTATACGTCCAGTACCCATTCATTCACATTACCGGCCATATTGTATAAGCCGAAATCATTGGGCGGATATTCGTAGATATAATCCGTAATCATGGCACCATCATTCAGCTTACCAGCAATACCGGCGTAATCACCACGGCCTCGCTTAAAGTTAGCCAGCATATATCCCATCTTTTTTCCATAAGGATTTCGAGTGGCATGTCCATCCCAGGGGTAAATTCTAGAGTGTGTTTGGTTTTCATCCAGATATTGGGTGCCAATCAGCGCTTTGGCTGCATACTCCCATTCTGCTTCGGTAGGTAAACGGAAATCAGGTAGCACTACTCCACTTTCCAAAGGAATACGGCCACCTTCCGGAACATCCACTTCTGACCCTGATTCCTCAACCAGTTTTGCATTTACGACCGAAGTACGCCACTTGCAATAGTCATTAGCCTGACGCCAGGTAACTCCAACTACCGGAAAATAGCGGAAGCCAGGATAGCGAAGATAGTGATCTTCGTAAGGATCATTAAAAGCCAGTGACCGACGCCACACGGTAGTATCAGGCAATGCTGACTCGTAAAATTCAGTGGTAGAATCCTGACGGATGTCAAATAAATATTCCAACCAGTGAATGTTGGCAATCTCCGTCTGATCCATGTAGAATGAAGCTACTGTAACAGTACGCTCCAAATTGTCCCGAGATCCCATAAGATCTTCTTCGAAACTCCCCATGGTAAATCGTCCTCCCTCAATATACACCATATTGGGTGCTTCGGGCTGACCCTGATACTCGTCTAATGTGAAGTTACCCTCTACATTATACTCAATACCTGTAGCAGAACTAGACTGGCCAGGGTTCATGCTGGTCGGCTGGCTTTTACTACAAGCAGCTAGCACGGCAGCACATAACACAAACTGCCAAGCCTTTGGAACTTGGTTAACCAATTGCTTCATAACCTGTTTTTATTAACTCTTTTGATGCTGATATAGGCAAATAACACAAATTGCTAAAAGACACTGCCAATGTCTTATTTAATTATGCTGCTAATTTGAGCACATCTTTGCAATAATAATAGCGAATACCCAGTAAAATTATATGTATGTAAGTTACAGTATAAAATAAACAAGAAAACGCATGTATTCAGGGTACTATTGTAGTAACGAATAGATTAAGCAGAAAGTATTTTGCTCACTCTACATTTCAAAGATACCCAACTTAATGAATCTGATCCAGTATTTCAATGGCATGGCGGGTATCCTCTACTCCTTCTATGGACAATATAGGGCGCTTTTTAGTTTCTTTCATCCGGCAGCTTTTAGGATGTTGCTGCACGTATTGCAGAATTTTGCCAAAAGTTTCGGATTTGAAATATTCTTCGTGGTCCAGCCTCACAAAATAACATTTCATCATGCCGTGCTTGAGGATTAATTTTTCAAACCCCGATTTTTCGGCTTTCCAGCGCAGGCGGACAGTTGACATTAGCTCTAATACCGGAGTCGGTACTTCACCGAATCGGTCTTCCAGCATGGTCTTAAATTTCTGAAGCTGTTCTTCATTCTGCATATTATCCAGGCGGGAATATAACCGAAGGCGCTCAGTTGTATTAGACACGTACTCTTCGGGAATCAGCACTTCCAGATCGGTTTCAATGCTACAGTCCTGCACCAGAGGTTTGGTTACCTCCTCCAGACCCCGGGTGAATAAATCTTTAAAGTCAGTTTCTTTTAGCTCCTGCACTGCCTCGTCCAGAATTTTGTGATACATATCGAAACCCAGGTCAGAGATGAAGCCGCTTTGCTCGGCTCCCAGCAGGTTTCCGGCACCCCGAATGTCCAGGTCACGCATGGCTACCTTAAACCCATCACCGAGGTCAGAAAACTCTTCCAGGGTGGAAAGTCGTTTACGAGCGTCGGCAGTGAGTACGGAAGCCGGAGGAGACAATAGGTAACAGAATGCCTTACGGTTGGAGCGGCCTACCCTACCCCGCATTTGGTGCAGATCAGAAAGGCCAAACATGTGGGCACTGTTGATTAAAATGGTGTTGGCATTCGGTATATCCAATCCTGACTCAATGATGTTGGTCGACACTAGCACATCATATTCACCCTCAATAAACTGAAGCATGGTTTTCTCCAGCCTGGCTCCGTCCATTTGCCCATGGGCTACTGCAACACGCGCATCGGGTACCAGACGTAGGATAATATTGGCAACTTCTTCAATGTTGCCTACCCGGTTATGCACAAAGAAAACCTGTCCGCCCCGGCGTATCTCAAAACTGATCGCATCG
Source organism: Cyclobacteriaceae bacterium (assembly GCA_040222715.1). Lineage (GTDB taxonomy): Bacteria > Bacteroidota > Bacteroidia > Cytophagales > Cyclobacteriaceae > Tunicatimonas. Next base: position 146,237 of record JAVKCN010000077.1, read on the forward strand.
CGGATGATAGATTCGTTGAAAGTATGTAACTCAGTAGTGACGGGGCGGCGGTTGGGTGGTGGGGTGGCAATGATACTTAAATCGCGCGCACCCATTAGGGAAAATTGTAAGGTTCGAGGAATAGGCGTAGCGGTGAGCGTTAATACATCTACATTCACCCGCATTTCTTTCAGCCGCTCTTTTACTTTTACGCCAAATTTTTGCTCTTCATCAACTACCAGCAAGCCCAGATTCTTGAATTCTACATCCTTATTAACAATCCGGTGGGTACCAATCAGAATATTAACGTCTCCGGATTTCACCTCTTTTAAAGTCTCCTTAATATTTTTGGTGGATTTAAACCGATTGATGTACTCCATCCGTACCGGAAAATTGGACAGGCGGTTATTAAAGGTATGATAATGCTGCATAGCCAGAATGGTGGTAGGCACCAGTACTGCTACTTGCTTTCCTTCGGTAACGGCCTTGAAGGCGGCACGAATGGCAATTTCTGTTTTACCAAAACCCACATCCCCGCAAATCAGGCGGTCCATGGGGTGGCTTAACTGCATATCGCGTTTTACGTCTTCGGTCGCAGTAGCCTGGTCAGGGGTATCTTCAAACATGAAGGAAGATTCCAATTCTGCTTGCAGGAAACTATCTGGCTGGTAGGCAAAGCCCGGGGCTGATTTTCGTTTGGCGTACAGGTTGATCAGATCCTTGGCAATGTCCTGTACTTTCTTTTTGGCGCGTTTCTTTTTGTTTTCCCATTCGGGTGAACCCAATTTGCTGATGGCTGGTGGGGTATCTTCTTTTCCACTGTATTTGGAAATCTTGTGCAAAGAATGCACACTTACGTATAGTAAGTCATCGTCGCGGTATACCAGGCGAATGGACTCCTGCTCTCGTCCCCCAAGGTCCATTTTGTCCATGCCGGCAAAACGTCCTATCCCATGGTCTATGTGTACTACATAATCACCCACGTTTAAGGCCTGAAGCTCTTTGAGGGTAATGGCTTTGGATTTGGCGCGGAGCCCTTTGGTTTTGTAGCGGTGAAAACGATCAAACAGCTGATGATCGGTGTAGCAGGCAATGTTCAGGGTGGTATCCACGAAGCCTTCCCGGATAGAGGTGTATAAAGGCTGAAATACAACCTCAGAATCCAGTTCCTCAAAAATCTTTCGCAGACGCTCTATTTGTTGCTCAGAGTCGGAAGCGATAAAATTGGTAATATTATGGTCTTTGTTCTCGTGCAGGTTTGCGGCCAGCAACTCAAAGTTCTTATTAAAAGAGGGCTGGGGCTGGCTTTTTATGGTAAATACACTTTCGGTATCAAAGGAAAAGCGATTACCGAATTCCACCTGAGTAAAAGACTCGATGCTTTCCAGAAAACCCGCCTTGGTTTCAAATAAGGTGGTCGGGCTGAATACAACCTGGGTGCCACCCGCCTCCTGCATCAGGGCCTCAAAATTCTCATCTGCTTTGGCAAAGTATCGATCGATAATATCTACTGAAGCTTCTATATCTTCTTTCCACCAGATTTGGGTATTCTCCTCTGGTAAAAAACTAATAAACGATTGACGATCTTCTTCCAGTAACTTGGTTTGTACATTGGGAATGATGCTCACCTGGTTGACCTCATCCTGCGAAAGCTGAGAAGTGATGTCAAATGTTCGGATATTTTCTACCTCATCGCCAAAAAGCTCGATACGATAAGGCAACTCATGGGCATACGAAAAAATATCGACAATACCCCCCCGGATGGCAAACTGCCCCGGCTCATACACAAAATCCGTTTTCTCAAAGTCATAGGTAACTAACAATTCATTGATAAACTGTGTATCAAGCCGCTCACCAGCTTTAATAAAAAAGGTGTTTTGCTGTAAGGAACGCTTGTTAATGACCTTTTCGGCCAGCGCATCCGGATAAGTAACAATAAGATGACCCAGCAAAGGAGTATTGCTGATGATATTTAATATCTCGGCCCGCATCAAAACGTTGGCATTTTCCGTTTCATCCAGATGATAGGGTTTTTTGAATGAGGCCGGAAACAGATGAATCTCTTTGGAGGGATTCAGGTTTTGCAGGTCGTTTTGAAAATACGCGGCGGCTTCGCGGTCAGGCACCACAAACAACATGGTTTGCGGGTTTATCTTAAAAAGCGCACTGGCAATGACCGCATCTAAGCTGCCGGTCACTCCTTTTAATTGGGTTCTGGATGCCTTGCTGATTTGTGCGGCAAGCGTCTGCACAAAACTATCGCTGGTGTATTGATGAATAAATTCGGTCGACTGCACAGAAATGGTATGATTATAGACTGTTAGAAAATAACAACCGTTGAGAATAAACGTTCTAGAAAGATACACAGAACCTAAACCCAGTGAATATGTTTTTTAACTAAACAAAGACCTTAGACCCGGTACATGATGCAAAATTACCACAAAAATACGGAGAAGACCGAACGCGCAACTGCGATTACGCGATTAGAAAAGTTGCACCCTCATAAAACATTATTGTATCTGGCTATTTTTGGAAGTAGTCTGATTTTTTTGTTCATGATGGTATCATACTCGATGAACCAGCGCAATGCCGATACATTTATTCATCTTGAGTTTCCAAAAGCTTTTGTGGTGAGTATGGTTCTGCTATTATTCTCAAGCTTCACCATGACCAAAGTTTTACCGGCTTTTTTAAAAGACGATTTAATGGCCGTACGTCACTTGCTGGGCATTACCTTATTATTAGGAGTGGCGTTTACAATCAGTCAGTACATCGGCTGGTCGGAGCTATACCATTCTGGTATCTATCTTTCCGGTAAGGCCTCCGGAGCATACCTGTATGTTATCTCCGGATTGCATGTATTGCATCTGGCAGCCGGATTACTTTTTCTAACGGTGGTGTATACCCAACTCAGCTCCATTTCTCATGATCCGGTCAAGATGCTCATCATGGTAACCAATCCATATCAAAAAATCAGGTTGGAAATGCTAACCGCCTATTGGCACTTTGTGGATGCCCTGTGGTTACTTCTCTTTTTCTACTTCCTTTTTAGCTTTTAACACCAAAACGCTGGTAAGTGAATAACTGGTCCTCGCTTACTCTCACTTGCGAGATCAAATATTCATGATTTAGTGAGGGCGCTGCAATCCCCTCTCCAAAAGCTTTTTTAGATTTAAAAACCCGGGCTTCGTCCCAGTAGTCGTGTTCGATAAGAAACGATAAAAGCTGGGTGCCTCCTTCTACAAATACCGACGTAATCTGTCGCTGATACAAATCAGATAATACGTAGGGAATGATGAAGCCCCACGATTTCTCATCGGGCAGGGCTATACATTCTAGGTTGGACAGACTTGCCGGAGGGTTTTTTGTATAACATAAGGTAGGCTGGCTTTGGTCAAATACGTTCAGGTTAGGGGGTAGTGAGTAGGTCGGATCAATCACAATGCGAATAGGATTCTCCCCTACCCAGCCTCTTACATTAAGTCTCGGGTTATCGTATCGATAAGTATTTTTCCCTACCCAGATAGCCGCCTCCTGCGCGCGCCAATGATGTACCAGTTTCCGTGCGTGAACACCGCTGATCCACTTAGAATCGTGGTTGGAGCGGGCGATAAAACCATCCGCCGTTTGCGCCCATTTTAACACAATATAGGGACGCTTTTCAGTAGTGAAAATATTTAATCTTCGATTTGCGAACCATTTCGGAGCAGATAAAGGCTGGATTTCTTCGGCGATAATGACTTCTTGTATTCGGTACTGCTGTATTAATTGCTGAAGCGCCTCCCGATTATTAAAAGGGTTGGTGCTGATAAATAGCTGAGTATTATCAGAAACCGGAATAGAAGATAAGGACGACTTAAGCTGAGCCTCATAAGAACGATCAGGAGCGAGCCAGCCTTCGGATAAAACGTGATTTTGCTGCCCAACTATCCATCCGATCGGTTGTTGTACGCTCGATTTCTGAAAGCCTGCCTGCGCCAGGTTGATCGTTCTTTGCAGGAAAAGTAACCGAGTTTGATCCATGTTGTGTAGCTTTGCCACGAAAACACGAAAATAATAAGTTTAGTATGGTATCCAGCGCTAAAGCTAAAGAGGTACTTACCCATTTACAAAAGCAACTCAGGCCAGAGGTTGTATCCCGCTATTCGGTGCGGGAAGTAAATACCATGCTGGAATGGCTTTTAGAGCATTTTGCCCAAATAACCAAAGTTGATCTTTTGCTTGATAAACCAGTCAGCTTATCTGAGCCAACGTATCAAAAACTAGAGCAGGCCATGCAGCGTCTGAATCAGGAAGAACCTATTCAGTATATTATAGAAGAAGCGGAGTTCTACGGGAGAAAATTCTTTGTAAATCCGGAAGTGCTCATTCCGCGCCAGGAAACGGAAGAACTGGTACAGCTTATTCTTCATAAGAATGCTAACACAACCGGTTTACGCGTATTAGACATTGGCAGCGGCAGCGGGTGTATTGCCATTACACTGGCCCGGGAGTTAAAACAGGCTCAGGTATGGGCTTTAGATCATAGCGTAGGTGCGCTGGCCGTGGCTAGGCAAAATGCAAAAGCGTTGGAGGTCGCAGTTGAGTTTTTGCATCAGGATATTCTGGCGGATACTCCTGTAAAAAATACTTTTGATATCATTGTCAGCAACCCACCTTACGTGCTGAAGTCAGATGCCGCTGCCATGCGCCGGAATGTTGTATCTTATGAACCCCCCGAAGCTTTATTCGTAGAAGATGTCAATCCGTTTCTATTTTACGAACGAATTTCGGAGCTTTGTGGGGAAATACTGGCTCCGGCAGGATGGCTGTACTTTGAAATACACGAACAGTATGGCGCGGAAGTAGCCGGGCTATTAAAAAATCAGGGTTTTGCAAAAGTAATGGTTAAAAAAGACCTGCAAAGCAAAGATCGCTTTGTAGTAGCCCAAAAATAGGCGGAATATGAGCCGTCACCGATTTCATTAAATGTAATATTTATATTATTTTTGTAAAAAATACAAATTTATAGTCATTGAATAACATTTATCCCATATTCGATACCATCTTAAAGCAGCCTGATAAGGAGGCTTTATTGCAGCAAAAAGGAAAAGTAATCTGGATGGTCGGCTTGTCAGGTTCTGGTAAAAGCACGTTGGCCCGGGCTGCAGAAAATGCCCTCCACCAGCAGGGAAAAGCGACCATGCTGTTGGATGGAGATAATTTGCGTACCGGAGTAAACAATAATTTAGGGTTTAGCCAGGAAGATCGCCAGGAAAATATTCGTCGGGCGGCGGAGGTAGCAAAACTTTTTGCAAATTGTGGCATCATTACTATTTGTTCATTAATTAGCCCTACCGAAGGCATTCGAGAAATGGCGCGGTCTATTATTGGAAGTAATTACTTCGAGGTGTATATTCACTGCCCGTTAGAAGTTTGCGAAGAACGCGACGTAAAAGGATTATATGCAAAAGCAAGGCGAGGCGAAATAAAAGACTTTACAGGTATCACGTCCCCCTTCGAGGAACCCAGCCAGCCCGACCTGCAAATTAACACCCACCAACAATCTATCGAAGAAAGTCATCAACTGTTAGTCAGTACGATCTTAAAAAACACATCGTATCATTCCTGAAATTTAGAGAACAATGAAATATAGTCTTACGCATCTAAAGCAGTTGGAGTCCGAGGCGATCTTCATCATGCGGGAAGTAGCATCTCAGTTCGAGAAACCGGTGCTGCTTTTTTCTGGAGGAAAAGATTCTATCGTTATGGTCCGTTTGGCTCAGAAAGCCTTTTGGCCCGCCAAAATTCCTTTTCCGTTAATGCATATTGACACCGGGCATAACTTCCCCGAAACCATTGAATTCCGGGATCGCCTGGTGGGAGAGCTGGGAGCAAAATTGATTGTTCGTTCTGTACAAGAGTCGATTGATGCCGGTAGAGCGGTAGAGGAAAAAGGACCTAACCCCAGCCGAAATGGTCTTCAAACCATTACCTTGTTAGATTCCATTGAGGAGTTTAAGTTCGATGCTGCTTTTGGCGGTGCCCGCCGCGATGAGGAAAAAGCCCGTGCCAAGGAGCGTTTTATGTCCCATCGGGATGAGTTCGGTCAATGGAACCCTCGAAACCAGCGCCCCGAACTTTGGAATTTATTCAATGGTCGCAAAAATGTAGGCGAGCATTTCCGGATATTCCCTTTGAGTAACTGGACCGAGATGGATGTCTGGCAGTACATTGCTCAGGAGGAACTGGATATTCCTAAAATCTATTTCACCCACGAGCGGGAAATGGTTAACCGGAGCGGAGTGTTACTGGCCAAGTCAGAATTTATTACGTTGATCCGCGACGAAAAATACGAAATGCGGCAAATTCGCTTTCGCACGGTTGGTGATATGACCTGTACCGGAGCCGTAGAGTCGGGAGCCGATAATATTGAGGCGATCATCCAAGAGGTGGCCGCAGCAAAAGTAACTGAACGAGGCGGACGGGCCGATGATAAACGCTCGGAAGCGGCCATGGAAGACCGTAAGAAGAAGGGGTATTTTTAACGAAGTTCTCAACGAAGTTTCCAACGAAGTTCAGCAAACGTTTCACTTAATTTTGAACAAAACCAATCATGGAAGATACCATACAGGAAGTAAGCAGCCAGTATTTAAATATGGACCTGCTCCGCTTCACCACCGCCGGTAGTGTGGATGACGGAAAAAGTACATTGATCGGGCGCCTACTTTACGATAGTAAAGCAATTTTTGAAGATCAACTGGATGCTGTAGAACAGGCAAGCACCAATGCCGGAGATGAAAATCTAAACCTGGCTTTGCTGACTGACGGTTTGCGCGATGAGCGAGAACAGGGCATCACAATCGATGTGGCGTATCGTTATTTTGCCACTCCCAAACGTAAATTTATTATTGCCGATACTCCCGGCCATATTCAGTATACCCGAAATATGGTCACGGGGGCTTCCACCGCTAATCTGGCGATTGTGCTGGTAGATGCTCGCCACGGAGTGGTAGAGCAAACCTGCCGCCATGCGTTTATCGCATCGCTTCTGCGTATTCAGCACTTAATCTTGTGTGTGAATAAGATGGATCTGGTTGATTATAGCCAGGAACAGTTCGAGAAAATACAAAAAGACTTTACGGAATTCAGCTCAAAGCTGGACATACCTGATATCCGTTATATTCCCATTAGCGCATTGAAAGGCGACAATGTAGTACACAAGTCGGAGAGCATGCCCTGGTACGAGGGAGCCAGCCTGTTGTATACCCTGGAGAATGTGCAAATTGCCAGTGACTACAACTTTGTTGATAGCCGCTTTCCGGTACAAAGAGTCATTCGTCCTCAGTCTGACCAACACCATGATTACCGAGGTTATGCCGGTCGCGTGGCGGGTGGAGTGTTCAAGCCGGGTGATGAGGTGGTGGTGTTGCCTTCAGGGCTAACCACCAAGGTGGCTTCCATCGAGACTATTGAAGGGCCGTTGGAGGAAACATTCCCTCCCATGTCGGTTTCAATGACCTTAGAAGATGATATTGATACTACGCGAGGGGATATGATTGCCAAGCCGGATAATCAACCCAAAGTAGGTCAGGATATTGACCTGATGGTCTGCTGGCTCAATGAGAAAAAAATTATGCCTGGGGGCAAATACGCCATTAAACATACAACCAAAGATGCGCGTTGCGTAGTGAAAAGTATTAAATACAAAGTGAATATCAATACGTTGCACCGTATCGAAGATGACCTGGAGATCGGGTTGAATGATATTGGACGCATCAGCATTCGTACTACCGCACCGCTGTTGTATGATAGCTATAAACTCAATCGTACCACGGGTAGCGTGATTCTTATTGACGAGTTCACCAACGAAACTGTAGGTGCCGGGATGATCATTTAAGCCTTCGTATCTAATTCATAAAAAAGCCGGGACAAACTTATTTGTTCCGGCTTTTTTTGTACCAGCCCTTTACTGGGAGCTAGGCTATTCGTTATTGAATGATTCCTACATTTCGCGGATGCGAATATTACGGAACCAAACCTGATCGCCGTGGTCCTGCAAAGCAATATGGCCTTCTTCAGCCTGACCGTACATGGGCAACTCGGAAAATTTACTGTTAGCCACTGAGTCCTGCCAGGCCGGAGAGCCCAGTTCGTACTCAACTACTTTTTCGCCATTCAGGTAATGTTCTACATGGTCCCCGTTGACTACCAGTCGGGTGGTATTCCATTCACCGGCTGGCTTGACGGTTTCAGTAGTAGATTGCTGCACATCGTAATTATCACCAGATCGGTGCTTGCGGATTTTGGCATCCGCATGACGTTCATCATCCAGAAACTGGTATTCCGGGCCCGAGTGCCACGGAACGGGAAGCGAATCGGTCTCAATTACATTAAAGAACAATCCGCTGTTGCCACCCTCGGAGATTTTCCAGTCAATTTCCAGTTCAAAGTCATCGTACTGTTTTTTCGTCACAATGTCGCCTCCACCCCGGCCGGCCAGCGAAAGCACGCCATCCTCAAGTTTCCACATATCGGACAGCGTATCCGCTTTATAATTACGCCACTGATCTAAAGACGATAAATCTTCCCATTCACTGGTGGTGCTTTCGCTCGGAGTCTCTTCGGTAGTGGTGGTTTCCGTAGAGGTTTCTCCTGAGGAACATGTGGTGAAGGCCATCAGGGCCATTCCGCTAATAACTACTATGATGTTTTTGTTCATGTTGGTTCGCTATGATTCGTTTATAATCCTAAAATCTTTTTGTTGGCTTCATCATCGGCGCCACTTCCGGCAAAATCATCAAACGCTTTTTCAGTGACCCGAATGATATGATCGCTGACAAACGGAGCTCCTTCAGCGGCGCCCTGTTCCGGATGTTTTAAGGCACATTCCCACTCTACGACGGCCCAGCCATCGTAATCGTACTGGGCGAGTTTACTGAATACTCCACTGAAATCAACCTGTCCATCGCCTAGGGAACGGAAACGGCCGGGCCGGTCTACCCAGGATTCGTAACCGCCGTATACCCCGGAACGACCCGTCGGGTTAAATTCAGCGTCTTTAACGTGGAACATGTTGATGTGCGAATGATAAATATCAATGTAATCCAGGTAATCGAGTTGTTGCAGCACAAAGTGGCTGGGGTCGTACAGAATCTTTACCCGATTATGATTGCCGGTGGCTTCCAGAAAACGCTCGAAGGTTACACCATCGTGCAGGTCTTCCCCCGGGTGAATTTCGTAGCAAAGATCGACTCCCTGATCTTCAAATACGTCCAGAATGGGCTTCCAGCGGTTGGCCAGTTCTTTGAAGGCCATCTCTACCAATCCGGCCGGTCGTTGGGGCCAGGGGTACATGAAAGGCCAGGCCAAAGCTCCGGAGAAAGTTGCGTGTACATCGATGCCGAAGTTGCGGCTGGCTTTGGCGGCCATTTTGAGCTGGTTTACCGCCCATTCGGTACGGGCAGCCGGATTGTTGTGCACTTCAGCGGGAGCAAAGGCATCAAACATGGTATCGTAGGCCGGGTGTACAGCGACCAACTGACCTTGCAGGTGGGTAGAAAGCTCCGTTACTTCTACGCCAGCTTCCTGGCAGGTGCCTTTAAATTCGTCACAATAGTTTTTGCTTTCAGCTGCTTTGGCTAAATCAATACAGCGGGGATCAAAAGTAGGTATTTGTACTCCCTGGTAGCCGACGGATGCCATCCACTCACAGGCACTTTCTAATGTATTGAAGGGAGCATCATCGCTCATAAATTGCGCTAAAAAAATAGCGGGACCTTTCATTGTCTTCATAGGGGCGGGTTGTAGAGGTTTGAAAAAAATTACTGTGGGGCACTAAAATAGAACATATTTTAGGTTTGTCAAAACGGTGAGTCCCACTCGGCAAAAGGTATTTTAGCTGTGGGGCTTTTTCGCAATGATTTGGGCATGGCGGGGTATGGAGCGCAGCCACACACTTCGCTGCAGATTGAATCCCGCCTCCCGTTGCCAACGCTTGATTTCTGCTTCGGAATAGGTGCCAGCTTTACTGGTAGCGGCAAAATACAGATCCAATAATCCCCCGAGATGATCTCCGGCTTTGGGCTCGTCTGATCGCATATATTCCTGTACAATATACAAGCCGCCCGGACGAAGGGCACGAAATACCCGTTGAGACAAAGCAGCATTGGTGGTATCATCAAAGTGGTGAAGCAGGCTGGAAATGAATACAACATCCCATTCGGCTTCGCCCAGATCATCCGTCAGGGCATTACCCGCCCGATAGGTTACTCGTTCGCCCATCTGCTCTTTGGCCAAGATAGCTTTGGAGTGCCGGATGGCCTCGGGCAGTTCCAGAATGACCGCTTGTAAAGCTGGATGTTGATGGCACAAGGCTGTAGAATAATGCCCGTGGGCACCACCAATATCCAGCATGCGGGTAGCGCCTTTCGGTACAGGAGTGCGTCTGGCTACTTCACTCGATGAGATGCCCGCGACTGAACGCATGCCTCGCTGGTAGACAGGCCACTGATCCTCACGCAGCTGTTCGTGCATCTCGAAGGGTTGTCCGGTCCGCACATAAGTTTCGTAATGTTCAACAAACTCCCACTCCAAAAACTGCAACAGCATTTTATCGTGCAGCGAAGAAGCACTGTTTTTCAACATCCATTTTCGCGCCAGCGGAGCCAGGCGGTATTGATGATGCTTAAAGCGAACATACCCCAGATGCACGAGGGTATTGAGGAGAGTTTGGGTGGCTTTGGTATCTGTGGAGCATTGGGCTGCAATATGCTCAGCCGTCTGTGCCTGATCGGCCAGCGCTTCAAATATGCCGGCTTTTGTGGCTACCATCACGGTACGGGCCAGCATAAAGGCCAAATGCGTATCACTGAGGGGTAAGGGAGCCAGCTTCAGCCACAACGCTATCCGTTCCAGCCAGTTTTCGGCAACTGTGGTAAGTTTCATAAAAGCTTATTGATGAACAGCCTGCAAAAGCTGCTGTACCCTTAAGCTTATTGGGCTGTAATATGTTTGTAATCGCGGACGATGGTGTACAGAAACTGGAGGGGGCGCAGGTCGCTTTTGATGTCCAGCAGCTCTTCTATTTTCCGGGCTGTGGCTTCTACGGGGGCAGTGTGCCCCGTTTCCCGATAGGTAGTAATCACCCGCAATACGGTTTCAATATCCTGATCTGAAAGGTTGACCACCTGTGGGAATTGGGTATCGTAGTCATCGTCTACGGTAAATACCGACAGTGGTTTTTCGCCTTTGGTTTTCACGACAGTGGTGCCCGCGGCCAGATCACCCAAGCGCTGGTCTTTCTGAGACACGGCAATACTGAGAATGGCCACACCGCCGGAGAAAATACCGATATCAATCGGACGTAATAACCAGCGCAACAGATATGCCCCAATGCCAGGCGGAGAGCCATCCAGCTTCACTACTTTGATATTCATTTGCCGTTTGCCCAGCGACTGTCCGTTTAGCAGTGCTTCACAAAGAAGATGGTATAGGAATACAGGTAAAAACAGTACTATCATTAAGATGACGGGCGGCTCGCCGGAAGGAGCCATGTAGCTGAATAGCACTACCGCAATGATGGCATAAGCTCCCAGAATGAGGGAGTCAATCAGATACGCGAGAATACGATTTCCCAGCCCGGCCAGGGCGTACTCAATGGTAACATTTTGGGTTGTCTGGATTTTTATATTCTGCATAGATAGTAAGAATGAACCATGATCTTTGAGAACAATACGCTAAATTAGCCATTCGGAATCCGAATTGCCCGAAAAGTTTCGGTAGAATCATACATTTTATGCGAGAAGCAGCTTTTGTCAAGCAACGACTGGAAAAGTGGGAAACTTTTGATGCGCTACTGTCGCAAAAGCGATCGGTGAACCCTGATCAGCTGTCTGCCTATTTTGTCGAGCTGACCGATGATCTGGCTTACGCCAACACCTACTATCCGCACAGTAATACCACCTTGTACCTGAATAATCTGGCGTCTAAGGTGCATCAGAAAATTTACCAGAACAAGCGGGAAGACCGCAACCGGTTCGTGCGGTTCTGGAAAGAAGAATTGCCGCTGTTGTTTTATCAGGCTCGAAAGCCGCTGCTGTACTCCTTCATCATATTTGGTATATCGGTGCTCATCGGTATTGTGTCTACCGCCCATGATGAAACTTTTACCCGCCTGATTCTGGGAGACAGCTACGTGAACATGACCCTGGACAACATTGCCCAGGGTGACCCCATGCGGGTGTATAAGGAGAGTAAGCAAACTGATATGTTCTTTGCCATCACCTTTAACAACATCCGGGTGTCGTTTTATGCCTTTGCGGCGGGCGTGTTGCTATCCGTAGGAACGGGCTTCATTTTACTGCAAAACGGCATTATGCTGGGGGCTTTTCAGTATTTCTTTTATCAACAGGGCTTACTGGCCGAATCAGCGTTGACCATCTGGATTCACGGCACCATTGAGATTTCCTCCATCATCATTGCTGGCGGAGCCGGACTGGTGATGGGGAATAGTATCTTATTTCCGGGTACTTACCCTCGGTTGATCTCCTTTCAGCAAGGCGCGCGCAAAGGAGCCAAAATGGTAATGGGGCTGGTGCCGCTCTTTATCATTGCCGGATTTTTAGAATCCTTTGTTACCCGGCTTACCGGCTTGCCTGCAGCGATAAAATTATTCATTATTGGTTCTTCCATATTTTTAGTACTATACTACTTTGTCTTTTACCCACGAAAAGTAGCGCATTATGCAGGATATCCAGAAGATTGATCTATACAAAAAACGAGACTTCGGTGAAAAGATCAACGCCACTTTTGCCTTTTTGCGGCAGAATTTTCAGCCGTTGGGCCGGTGTTTACTATTTATCGCCGGACCACTGTTATTGATTACCGGAATTATTTCCGGGATGCTTCCAGTGGTCGTGCAGAACGAAATGGAGGTATTTAACCTTGTGGGTGGTGGAGCCATTAATGGTTTTCTCTCGCTGATAGCCGGAGTACTGGTCGTGGCGGTAGTACACGTATATCTGGACCAATATGTAAAGCAGGCAGATGTTCGACCCATTGAGGTGGCGGAGGTTTGGGAAGGAGTCAAAAAAATCTTTTTCCCTTTTCTGCTGACGAGCATTGTCATCGGTATTGTGATTGTATTAGGGTTTATGTTTTTGGTCATTCCGGGGTTTATTCTGATGGCGGCACTTTCGCTGATTTACATCATCATGACGCGGGAGCGCTTATCCTTTGGAGATGCCTTTAGCCGTTGCTTTAAGCTGGTAGGCGGGAATTATCTGAGTACGCTGCTGCTGATCTTTGTCATCGTGATACTACAGTTAATGCTCGGCACCATCATTGGGTTACCAGCGATACTAATCATTGGGTTTGATGCTTTTTTTTCGGCTTCGGGAGAAGCATTATTGAAAGAGCAGTCGCTGTTCTACCAACTGTTGTACATCATTGCCCAGATCATTAATACCGTATGCTCACAATTTTTAACGAGCATTCCCCTACTGGCCCTGGCTTTCCAGTACGGTAACCTGATTGAAAAGAAAGAGTCTACGGGCTTAATGCAGGATATCCAGGCTCTGGGAGATGCCTCAAGACCCTCACGAAACCAAGACGACGAAACGTATTGATGACGTGCACCAACAATAACATATATCAATTCTTTTGCAACTGGACGGTGACACCTCACAGCTGTTGGCTGGGGTTGACGATAGCTGCAACGCTATTGCTGGGCAACAATATGTACGCTCAGTCGGCGGACGCTGATACCTTGACTGAACAAATTCAACCAGCGCAACCGCGTTCGTTTTCTCAGGAAAAGATAGAGACCTATCTGGAAGACAGCGATTTTGATTATCCCGAACGGGGAAAGCCCTCCATCAACGTGTGGTCAAGGTTTTGGCGATGGGTTTGGAGCTTGTTTCCGGAGATCAGCTTTGGCATTAGCTGGGGGCCAGTGTTGCGGATTGGGTTCTATGTGCTGTGCGGTATGATCATTATTTACGCTATTCTACGGTTGTTAGGATTAGATACCTCCCAAATTCTGGGGCGAGGTGCAGCGGGTCAGGTACAGTATGCCGGGGAGATAGAAAATATCCATGGTATTAATTTTGAGCAGGAAATCAGTCAGGCTACAGCACAGAAAGCCTACCGGCAGGCCATACGCTGGTGCTACCTCTGGGCGCTTAAAAAACTCAATGATCAGCAGCACATCGATTGGTATCCCGGAAAAACCAACCACGATTATCTGGCCGAACTGGAAGACCAGATACTGCACCAGCGGCTGTCGTATCTGGTATACCTGTACGAATACACCTGGTACGGTGATTTTCCAGCCGATGAGGCCTTGTATCAGGATGCGAGACAACGGGTAGAGCAATTAACCGAACCTCAACCTGCCTAAGCCATGAAAGACCGTAAATACTATGTGTTTTTAGCCGGAGCATTGGCCTTGCTGGTACTGGTGGAATACCTCTCCCCGGAACCTACCGACTGGACATTTACCTTACACCACCGGGATAAAATTCCCTACGGCACGTACGTTCTTGGAGACCTGATTCAGGAGTTATTTCCTGACCAGCAAGTACGGACTTCTTACGAAACATTTTATGAAATAGCGCAAGCCCAGGATTTTTCGCCCAATGTATTGCTCGTGGCTTCTGAATTTGCCCCGGATAGTCTGGATGCTGATGCGTTATTTACTGCCGTAGCCCAGGGGCAGCAGGCGTTTGTGTCAGCCAATTATTTTTACAATGAGTTTGCCGATACGCTGCATTTAGGTACAGCACAGGCCCCCTACCCTTCACCGGCTGATTCACTGATTCTGGAAGAGATGATGGCAGAATATTGCGTTTTTACTTCTTACGATACTAGCCGTACCACGGTGCTACAGCGCAATAAGGCCGGAAAGCCCATTTTGTTGCAAGTACCCTGGGGAGAGGGACAGTTATTTCTGCACAGTGAACCGCGCTTATTCACCAATTACGAATTGTTGCAGGAAGAGCGATACCAAGAGGCGGCCACCCTGTTATCATTTCTGCCCGTGCAGGATGTATTATGGACCGAATATTACCAGATAGGCAAGCTGGAATCTGGTTCTCCCCTGCGGTTTTTCATGAGCCAGCCTCCCCTTCGGTGGGGGTTATATGTGGGGTTGATGGGCTTGCTGCTGTTTGTGTTGTTTGAGGCCAAACGGAAGCAGCGGGTCATCCCCATCCATCAGCCACCGACCAATACCACGCTGGAGTTTGTCTCCACGGTAGGCAATTTGTATTATCGTACTCGAAATCATAAAAACCTGGCGGATAAGAAAATTGCTCATTTTTACCGTTTCGTTCGAGAGCGTTATCGCCTGCATGCTGATCCGGCTAACGAAAACTTCCGGGAAGAGTTGACCCACAAAGCTGATAAAAAACGGATAGAAGTAGACCAGGTATTGGATCAGGTAATCCGCATACAGCAGGCAACTCGCGTGAAAGACGAAGAATTACTGACATTGAACCAGCGGGTAGATGCTTTTTATCAAACCGCTCGTTAATTTTTGAATTACTTTTTTATGGAATCATCCGAAAACCCCGTATTTAATTCCCGTATTGACCTGACCACCCTTAAAGACAGCATGGATGCCATTCGCCGAAGCCTTGGTGAGTGGATTGTTGGGCAGGAGGGAATGATTGATTTGCTGATCACCGCCCTGTTGGCCGATGGGCATGTACTGCTGGAGGGCGTGCCGGGAGTCGCCAAAACGCTCACCGCCAAGCTGATATCCCGCGTTGTGTCAGTAGATTTTTCTCGCATTCAGTTCACTCCCGATCTAATGCCTTCCGATGTGTTAGGAACTTCGGTATTTAACACCAAAAGTGCTGATTTTGAGTTTAAGCCTGGTCCGGTATTCTCTAATATTGTGCTGGTAGATGAGATCAACCGTGCTCCGGCAAAAACCCAGGCATCATTATTTGAGGCGATGGAAGAACGACAGGTGACGATCGATGGGAAAACCTATCCACTGGGCCCACCCTTTCAGGTGATCGCTACCCAAAATCCCATTGAGCAGGAGGGCACCTATCGCCTGCCCGAAGCCCAACTGGATCGTTTTTTATTCAAAGTAGAAGTCGGCTATCCTTCGCTTGAAGAAGAAACCCTGATGCTGGAGCGGTTTCATAAGCGGAAGAATACGGTAGATATTAGCAGTATGCAACCAGTGATCTCCGCTGAGCAATTAAATCAGTATCGACAAACAGTACGCGAAATACGGGTAGAAGAGCACCTGGTCAGCTACATTGCCCATTTGGTGCACCAAACCCGACAGCATAAGTCGTTGTATCTGGGAGCCTCGCCCCGGGCATCCTTAGCCATACTGGCCAGTGCCAAAGCCTTTGCGGCCACCCGCGGTCGGGATTTTGTCACTCCCGAAGATGTGCAGCATGTCGCGCTTCCGGTGCTGGTGCATCGAGTGCTGGTCACTCCCGAAGTGGAAATGGAAGGCCGCACCGCTGCCGATGTGCTCAAAACCATTCTGGATAATGTAGAAGTACCTCGCTAGTGAAGATCATCCGCGCGTTATACCTGAGTAAACGATTCTTCTGGGCACTGGGAGCAATCGTCGTGTTGCTGCTCCTGGGTTTTGGGGTAGCTCCGATGTTTCGGATAGGTCAGGTGGCGCTGGGAGTATTTCTTGTGCTTTTTCTGGTCGATGCCATACTGTTATTCAGCCGTAAAAACGGACTTCAGGGCCAGCGGATGTGCCCGGACAAACTTTCTAACGGAGATGACAATGCTTTAAAAATACTGCTGACCAGCTATTACGCCTTTCCAGTCGCGGTGCAGCTTATTGATGAATTGCCCTATCAGTTGCAGGAGCGCAAATTTCGGGCAACTGTCTCTATCGCCGCTCGAGGAAAAGCTTCTTACGAATACTTTATTCGTCCGGTCAGGCGGGGAGCCTACGAGTTTGGGGCGGTGAATGCCTTCGTCAGTGCCCCGCTGGGACTGGTGCAGCGACGTTATCGCTTTTCGGCAGATAAAGAAGTGCCGGTTTATCCGTCCTTCATCCAGATGCGCAAATACGAATTGCTGGCTTTTTCCAACCACCTGACTGAATTTGGCATTAAGAAGATCCGACGGCTGGGCCATAATCAGGAGTTCGAGCAAATCAAGGAATACGTAGCGGGAGATGATTACCGGACGATTAACTGGAAAGCCACCGCCCGGCGTGGGGTACTGATGGTCAATAACTATCAGGATGAACGAGCACAGCACGTATATGCAATCATTGACAAAGGGCGCTCCATGAAGATGCCCTTCGAGGGAATGACCCTGCTGGACTATGCCATCAATGCCAGCCTGGTGATTTCCAACATTGCCTTAAAAAAAGAAGATAAAGCTGGGTTAATTACCTTTCAGCACAAGGTGCAGAGTTTTTTGCCCGCCAGTCGACGGAGCCGCCAATTGCACCTGCTGCTGGAAACATTATACAATCAGAAAACGGCGTATAAGGAGTCTAACTATGCGGCACTGTATACGGTGGTGAAGCGCCGCATTTCTCAGCGAAGTCTGCTGTTGCTCTTCTCTAACTTTGAATCAATCTCAGCACTGCGGCGTCAGTTGCCCTACCTACGACAGATGGCCCAATGGCATCTGGTGGTGGTTATCTTTTTCAAGAATACGGAATTGTACGAACTTATGGCTCAGGAGGCGGTGTCTTTGCGGGATGTGTACCAGAAAACCATTGCCGAGCAGTTTGCCGAAGAAAAAAAGCAGATTGTGGATGAATTCAAGCAGTACGGTATTCAGGCACTTTTAACTACCCCTCAGCAACTCTCGGTAGACACCATCAATAAGTATCTGGAACTCAAAGCCCGGGGGATGATTTAGAGAAAGACTCGATGAGTTGAATATGGGGAGAATAAAATATTATGATCACTTGCTAGTGCTGAACCAAAGGTTGATTGACGAATTGTTAAGTAGTTGGCCGTAAACGGTCAGAAGGCTATGGACCTTGGTAAACGTCTACCGCCAACTGGTTGCTCTATTAGTCTGTCAACGTACACTTGATAAAACACTAGAATATAGAAGGGTATTGCTGAGACCGGGGTTATAACTAAGTCGGAACAATATTTCGTTTCCTTTTCGTTAATGCTTCGTTCCTTCACCCCTTCAAAACATCAATCTTTCAAACCTTATATTTTCTCATGCGCCGACAAATACAGAAACAACTACTGAAGCTCCTTCCCATCCAGTTATTGCGAAAGTCATTGTCTTTGAACCATAGCTACCGAATCAGTAAGCATGCTGGAACCGCCCCAGGCACCCTGATTTATACGGGGAAGAACGTAGACGAGCCAATTGAGATGACAGTGTTCCAATATACTGAAGATGAGTTCCAGCGCGACACCTACGACAAAGTAGCAAGTACTATCGCCAAAATTGATCCGACAAAAGCTAACTGGATCAATGTGAGTGCCATTTATGATACAAGCATTGTGCAGCAAATGGGAGATCATTTCTGCCTGCACCCGCTGGTGACCGAAGATATTCTCAACACGGTACTTTCCCCTCAGTACGAAAATTATGAGGATTACCTGTTCATCACGCTCAAGATGTTGAACATTAACGAGAAAAACCACCATGTTGAGCACGAGCATATCAGCTTTATTCTAACCCCCAAGGTGCTGATTTCTTTTCAGGAGCAGCGCAAGGATGTGTTTGATCCGGTACGGGAACGATTAGAGGCCGCTAAAGGACGTATCCGAAAACGCGGAACGGATTATCTGTTGTATGCCCTGATGGACGTAATTGTGGATAATTACTATACCGTGACGGAAGAATATAACGAACAACTCATTCTCTTGGAAGATAGCCTGATTCGTAATCCCACCCAGGATGCTATGGAACGGATTACCTTCTACACCCGGCATGTGGTGGAATTACGCAAAAGTGTACTGCCCCTGCGCGAAGCGTTGAGCAAACTGATCAACGACGAAAGCTTTATAGAAGAAAACACCCGGCGTTTTTTCCGTGATGTATACAGTCACTTAGAACAGGCCATCAGCACCATGGAATCTCAGCGGGAAGTGCTAAACGGACTGATGAACCTGTATATGTCCATGCTAAGCAATAAGATGAACAACGTGATGAAAACCTTGACCATCATCGCAACCATCTTTATTCCCCTTACCTTTGTGGCCGGTATTTATGGGATGAACTTTGAAGACATGCCGGAGCTTCACTGGCAGTGGGGTTACCCGGCCGTACTGGGCTTCATGCTGGTGTCAGGGCTGCTGATGTACATCTGGATGCGGACGAAGCGCTGGTTCTGAATTCCCAATCCACTACCGCTGGTAAATTGAAATATTGCTCCGATATTGCGGACTTACTGCTCGTATAGTTAACCACATTGCTTGCCTTATGAAAAAAGTATCTGGTGCCACGACGGCCACTTTGCCTGATGATCGGGTGCAGAAGACTGTACTGCCCATCCTGTTCACCATTAGCTTTGCGCATCTGCTCAACGATACCATGCAGTCGGTGATCCCCTCCATCTACCCACTTATTAAGGACAACTACCAACTGTCGTTTACCCAGATTGGGCTGATTACTTTTACCTTTCAGCTCACAGCCTCGCTGCTACAACCGGTCGTGGGGCTCTATACTGACAAAACTCCGCGTCCGTTTTCGCTGGCCATTGGTATGGTATTTTCGCTAGTAGGACTGGTACTGTTATCGCAGGCGGCGGGTTATGCCCTAATCCTGGTTGCCGTAGGGCTGGTGGGTATGGGATCGGCGGTGTTTCATCCTGAGTCGTCGCGGGTGGCTTACCTCGCTTCAGGAGGAAAACGAGGACTGGCCCAGTCAATTTTTCAGATCGGAGGAAATGCCGGTAGTGCCATCGGTCCGCTACTGGCCGCGATCATCATCGTACCCTATGGACAGTCAAACGTGATATGGTTCGGTCTGGCAGCAGTACTGGCGATTATCGCCCTGATACAGGTAGGAGGATGGTATAAAAATCACCTGGCCTATCGGGCCCGGCAACCAAAGCCGGAAGTTGATGAGAACGCTTCGGGGCTATCTGCCCGGAGGGTATGGATTTCTATTGTGATACTACTGATTCTGATATTCTCCAAGTATTTTTATATGGCCAGTATCACCAGTTACCTCACTTTCTATCTGATCGATACCTTTCAGGTGTCGGTGCAGCAGTCGCAGGTATATCTGTTTATCTTTCTGGCGGCAGTAGCGGCGGGTACGCTCATCGGTGGGCCGCTAGGAGATCGCTTTGGTCGCAAGTATGTGATCTGGTTTTCTATCCTGGGAGTAGCTCCATTTACCCTGATGCTGCCCTACGCCAACTTATTTTGGACGGCCGCCTTATCGGTGGTGATTGGAGTTATCTTATCCTCTGCCTTCCCGGCAATTCTGGTCTATGCACAGGAACTGATGCCCGGTAAGGTGGGCATGATCTCGGGGCTGTTTTTTGGGTTTGCCTTTGGTATGGGAGGGTTAGGTTCAGCGCTGCTGGGTAAACTGGCCGATTACACGAGCATCACTTACGTATATCAGCTGTGCGCCTTTTTACCATTGTTGGGCATTGTGGCCTGGCTGTTGCCAGCTATTAAAAGTGAAACTTCATAGAAAAGAGATGCTTTTAGTGGCCGATTCCTGGTGCTCACGTGTTTGAGTATTCAGGGGCTATTGTATTTTTAGTTCAGGTAATTTTCAACACCCAATGAACAACATCACCACACTGTTTTTTGACGTAGGCGGAGTTTTACTAACCAATGGTTGGGACCACATTTCCCGCGAAGCTGCGGCGCTCACTTTCGGGTACGACTACGAAGCGGTAGAGGCCCGGCATCAGCAGTATGCTGAAGGTTTTGAGTGCGGACGGCTCTCTCTGGAGGAATATCAGGAGAAAGTTGTTTTTTCTGAGCCTCGCTCCTTTACGGAAGAAGAATACACAGATTTCATGAAGACTCAGTCACAACCGCATACGGAGAATCTGGAGATGTTGCGGGTGTTGGCCCAATCGGGCAGGTATCTGCTGGCTACTATCAATAATGAGTCGCTGGCGCTGAACGAATACCGTATCAAGACATTTCAGCTTCATGAGTTTATCTCGCTCTTCTTCAGCTCCTGTTATCTGGGAGTGATGAAACCGGATTGCGAGATTTTTCAGCGAGTGCTGAGAATTACCCGCCGGGAAGGAGCGGAATGTTTGTTTGTAGACGATCGCCCGGAAAATGTAGAAGCCGCCCAAAGCTGTGGTCTTCAGGCGGCTTTTGTACATCATCCCACTGATCTACCTCAAACCCTCCGAAATGCAGGGGTGAACTTTTGAGATGAGCTAGCGTGCGGCAATCACATCTCCGGACCCACTCACCGAGCTTTCTACCTGTGGATTACCGTAGTACAGAATGTTGCCACTACCCCGGATTTCAGCTTTCAAAAAGTCGGAGGCTGATACGGCTGCATCTCCGCTGCCGCTAATGCGGATATCGCAATTTTCCGAACTAAGGTCGCGAGCCTGGTAATTACCGGAACCAGACAGGCGTACCTCCTGATCATCTACCTCTCCAAATAATTGGAAGTCTCCCGAACCATTGCCTTCTACCGTTAATTGGGTGTAGTACAGTTCCAAGTCCATATTGCCCGAGCCGGCCACTTCCAGTTCTAATTGATCGCCGCCAAAGGCATTTTCACCATATACATCGCCCGAACCATCGATATTGATTGCGCTGATGACGGGTACGGTAATGTAGACATTCACCGGATTAGATGTGCGGTAGTTACGCGAAGTGCTGATTTCCAGTTCATCGCCCTGGACCTTCGTGGTAATAATCGGAACGATATTATCATCCGCTTCTATCTCCACAATTTGTTCATCGCCCTGGCTTATAAAGACGTTGGTTGAGCCTTCTACCTCAATTTTACTGAAAGAAGAAACTACCCGACCTTCGGTAATAACGTTACCCGAACCCCGGACGGAGGGACCAATCCCAAATCCGTCGTCATCATCTATGTCGATATAACAGCCCGTGGTAGCGAGGGCTATCGCTGAAAAGAAAGATAAGGTCTTTGCGGAAATTATGTGCAGTTTCATAGTCGTATAATAAATTTTGGGTTTTTATACTACTAATACCGTTTACGGCACATCTACCCTACCTTACTTGAAGAAATTTTTTTCTTGTTCATTAATTTGTAGGGAGCTTCTAATGGTGAAAGGCGGTTACTATCTGCTGGTGTTGCCTGAAATTATAGCCAGCATTAATGACGGGAGTTTCTCAACCTCTTGGATTAAAGAAGGTTTCCTGCATGCTTAATAAGCGAAATGCCGGAAGCAATTTTCATGTAGATGTCTCAATCCTGTACTTGGGGGAGTTAAAAGATGAAGGCCGCCAGCCACGACTGCCTTCAGGTATTTAAATGGTAAACGGATACCACTTCTGGTCGCTTTTACCAGAAGCAACAGCATTTTCGATGAAAGCCATCCCTCGCACCCCATCATCTACGGTGGGGAAATCCAGGTGTTGGGGGTCCGGTTCTTTGCCTTGCATACGAGCGCGGAGGGTCATGGCAAAATTTCGGTAAATATTGGCGAAACCTTCCAGATATCCTTCGGGGTGCCCGGCGGGAGTTCGGGTGTGGGCCATGGCGCTTTCGCCATTGTAGGCGCGGTCGGCTCCAGCACGATAGACCTGATCAGGCTGATCCAGCCATTTCAAAGTGAGTACATCAGGTATTTGCTGATGCCACTCTAGTCCGCCTTTTTCACCGTATACGCGGATGTTGAGGTCGTTTACTTCTCCGGCGGCTACCTGCGAGGCATGCAAAATACCTTTGGCTCCGTTATCAAACCGTAGTAAAATGCCGCCATCATCGTCCAGTTCTCGGCCTTCGCCAAAGGAGGTTAGGTCAGCACAAAGTTCTTTTATTTGCAGACCGGTAATGAACTCGGCCAGGTTCTCGGCGTGGGTGCCAATATCGCCCATCGCACTGCTGATACCTGCTTTTTTAGGGTCTACTCGCCAGGAAGCTTGCTTGTTGTTTTCATTTTCTACGCTTCGGGAAAGCCATCCTTGAGGATATTCTACTACGATTTTCCGAATTTTGCCTAGTTTCCCCTCGCTGACCATATCGCGGGCTTGTTTCACCATAGGGTAGCCGGTGTAATTATGCGTAAGGGCAAAGGTGAGTCCGGTACGTTCCACAATTGCTTTCAGCTCCTTTGCTTCTTCCAGGCTAAAAGCCAGGGGTTTATCGCAGATCACAGGAAAGCCATTTTCCAGCGCCATTTTTGCCGGAGGCAGGTGCATGAAGTTGGGTGTAACGATGGAAACGAAATCCATCCGTTCGCCTTCGGGTAGCTCCTTTTCTTTCTCGATCATTTCCTGGTAAGTGCCGTAGACACGCTCGGAAGGTAGGTATAGGGCTTCGCCCGAGGCTTTTGATTTTTCGGGGCTGCTGCTAAAAGCTCCGCACACCAGATCAATTTCTCCGTCAATGGCAGCGGCAATACGGTGAACACCTCCGATGAAGGCGCCTTTTCCTCCACCAACCATGCCCATTCTTAGTCTTCGGTTCATACGTTTTTTGGTTAAGATGTGATTTTTACAAGATGCAGCTACCTTGAAAAGCGTAAAAAAATTACTTTTACAAAAAATAGTGCCTTACCCACAAATTTATAAATTTGTAAAACATAAGCTATTTTCAAGTCCGAAAAAGGCCTTATTTTTAAAACTCCCTGCCTTTTCTCCGGCTAATTTTTAACCTGACTGATACAATGAAAATACACAACCGAAGACAATTTATGAAGCAGTCGTCAACCGCCCTGGCGGGTGCTGGTCTGGCTTCTTCCCTTCCCATCGGCAGCCGTGCTGCGAAACTATTTTCCGCCAACGAAAAAATAACTGTCGGTGTCATTGGCTGTAACGGTATGGGATTTAGCGATTTAACCGCTCATCTAAAACTATCCAACGTAGTCTGTGCTGCGCTGTGCGATGTGGATGCCAACGTGCTGGAAAAACGAGCTGCTCAGGTGCAGGAGATGACGGGTACTAAGCCCAAGACCTACGGAGATTACCGCAAGCTACTGGAGCAAAAAGACATTGATGCGGTGATCATCGGCACCCCTGACCACTGGCACTGCCTTACCATGATTGATGCCTGCGAGGCAGGAAAAGATGTTTATGTAGAAAAGCCCATTGCCAATTCCATTGAAGAATGTAACCTGATGGTGAAAGCCGGGGAGCGCTACAACAAAATTGTACAGGTCGGGCAGTGGCAACGCAGCGATGAGCACTGGGATCAGGCACTGGCGTATGTAAAATCCGGGAAGCTGGGAAAAATTCGCTTGGTGAAAGCCTGGGCTTACATGGGTTGGATGCACGCCATTCCCAAAAAACCGGACCTGGCCCAACCCCCGGCCGGAGTTAATTACGATATGTGGCTGGGGCCTGCTCCTGACCGTCCTTTCAACGAAAACCGCTTCCACTTCACTTTTCGCTGGTTCTGGGATTATGCCGGAGGGTTGATGACCGATTGGGGAGTCCACCTCATCGATATGGTGCTGGCGGGCATGGATGCTACCGCACCCAAGTCCGTAATTGCCTCAGGTGGGAAGTTTGCCTATCCGGATGATGCCGCTGAAACGCCCGATACCTTACAGGCAGTATACGAATTCGATGGCTTTTCCATGCTGTGGGAGCACGCGGTCGGTATTGCCCTGGGACCCTACGGTCGCGACCACGGAGTAGCGTTTATCGGTAATGAAGGCACACTGGTGGTAGATCGACAAAAATGGGAGGTAATTCCTGAGTCTGAAAATGGTAAATACAAAACCGAAGCCCTGCCGGTGCAGCACCGCAATGGCCCCAGCGGGTTGGATAAACACGCCCAGAATTTTATTGAAAGTATTAAAACCCGGCAAAAACCCGTTTGTAGTATAGAGGTAGGTAAACTGGCCGCCATGAACGCCCAGTTAGGCAATGTGGCTTATAAAACCGGACGGAAAGTTTACTGGGATGATCAGAAAGCACAATTTAAAGACGACGCAGAAGCCAATGCCTTACTCAAAGCCGAATACCACGGAAACTGGAAACTACCAACGGTGTAATCAATAAAAATTAATAATTAGTCAATTTATCTAAATGAATACCAAACACATCTTAACCAGTTTATTTGTACTTGTTACGGGGTCATCCGTGATGGCTCAGGATATTTTACACGAAGGGGAATACAAACCCGAAGAAACCGAAATATGGGAACCGGAACCGAAAAAAATTGAAGCGGGAGAGAATAATCAGCCACCCTCCGATGCCATTGTCCTGTTCGGAGGCGATGACCTCTCTGCGTGGGAAAGTACGGAAGGGGGAGCCGCTTCCTGGGATGTAAGCGATGGCCATTTTACGGTGAAGCCCAAAGCCGGAGGCATTCGTACCAAGCAAGAGTTTGGCGACTTCCAGTTGCATATAGAGTGGCGTTCTCCTCAGGAGATTGTAGGTGAAAGCCAGGGGCGCGGTAACAGTGGTATCTTCCTGCAAGGTATGTACGAACTTCAGGTGCTGGATTCATATGACAATCGTACCTATTCCAACGGGCAGGCGGGTAGTATTTACAAGCAGTCTCCTCCCCTGGTGAATGCCACGCGCCCCCCTTCTGAGTGGGAGGTGTATGATGTGATTTACAATGCTCCCAAATTCAACGAAAAAAATGGAGCAATGCTGGAGCCAGGCTACGTAACGGTGATGCACAACGGAGTGGTCGTTCAAAACCACACCAAACTACAGGGAACCACCGAATACATTGGTACCCCCCGATGGGTAGCACACGGTAACGGGCCCATCATGCTGCAAGATCATGGCAACCCGGTAAGCTTCCGAAATATCTGGATACGAGAACTGTAAGTCATCCTAACAATAGACCTTAAGCTGCATGAAAGTGCAGCTTTTTTTCGCTTTCAACCATGATAACCAAAATTGTTAATATCCTGCTGGCGCTGCTTTTTGCACTGTTTGCTTTTTTTCAACGTAATGACCCTGACCCCATCCATTGGATTCTGCTATACGGTTATGTATCCGTGATGGCTGGTTTGGCGGCGTTCAACCGCTATTATAAGCCGCTGCTGCTTTTGGGTATTGCGATATTTATAGCGTTCTTTCTCTATCTCACCCCCGGCATCATAGATTGGTTTGCCCATGACGATGGCCTGGTAAATGTACAAATGTCGGATGCTAAACCCTGGATCGAGCAAACCCGGGAAGCCTTTGGGCTGTTAATAGGACTGGCTGCACTGGTGTTTCTCTGGTGGCAGCAACGAAAAACATCCTAGAAAACAGTACAAATTGTATGGGAAAAAGGGCCGGAGTGATTGGAGCGGGTATTGCCGGTATTGCCGCGGCTATCCGATTGGCGAATAAGGGATACTCGGTAGATGTTTTTGAGGCCAATGTCTATCCGGGTGGAAAGTTAAGCGAAATTACCAGTCAGGGATACCGCTTTGATGCGGGGCCCTCCCTGTTCACCCTGCCAGAACTAGTGGATGAATTGTTCATTTTATCGGGAGAGCAACCTGAAAAGCACTTTCAGTACATCCAACTGCCGGTAAACTGCCACTATTTTTACGAGGATGGTACCTTTCTGCGCGCATTTGCTAATCGTGAGAAGTTTTTACAGGAAGTGAGCGATAAAACTCGCGAGTCGCCGGAAGCAGTACAGCACGCCCTAGACCGAAGTGCCCATTTGTATGAAATACTGGCAGATTTATTTATGAAACGTTCGCTGCATCGCTGGCAGACGTTTATAAATCGTAAAGCGCTTAAAGCTTATAGCCAATTACATCGTCTTGATTTTTTTCGCAGTATGCATCAGGCCAATGCTCAGCAGTTTGAAGATGAGCGAGTCACGCAACTGTTTAATCGATATGCCACTTACAATGGCTCGAACCCCTACCAGACGCCAGCGACGATGAACATCATTCCGCACCTGGAATATAATATTGGTGCGTATTTTCCGAATGAAGGCATGTATTCCATTACCCAGAGTTTGTACCAGTTGGCAATGCGTTTAGGAGTCACTTTTCATTTTCAGGCATTGGTTGAAAAAATTCAAACTACATCGCAGGGTGTGCAGGGCTTACAGGTAGGTGGTGAAACTCGTTCGTATGATCTGATTATCAGCAATATGGATGTCGTAAATACGTATCGTAAGCTGTTACCTCAAATTGCACCTCCCTCCCGCCTGTTGAATCAGCCTAAATCAAGTTCGGCATTGATTTTTTACTGGGGGGTGCGGCAGACTTTCCCAACGCTGGACCTGCACAATATTTTCTTTAGCAGTGATTACCAGCAGGAGTTCGAGCATATTTTCCAGAAAAAAACCATTTACCACGATCCCACCGTCTATATAAACATTACTGCTAAATATAAGCCGGATGACGCGCCTGCGGGTTGTGAGAACTGGTTTGTGATGATCAATGTGCCAAATGACGATGGGCAAAACTGGGATCAGTTGATCAATGAAGCCCGCGAATCCATTCTGAAAAAACTCAACCGCCTTTTGCAGATAGATATTCGCGCACTGACTGACTGCGAAGAGATACTGGACCCGCGAACGATTGAAAGTCGTACGTCTTCTTCTCAGGGAGCCTTATACGGAAACAGTTCTAACAATCGTTATGCGGCATTTTTACGCCATGCCAATTTTAGCCGTAAGATCAAGGGGTTGTACTTCTGTGGAGGTAGTGTGCATCCCGGAGGAGGTATTCCACTGAGTTTACTCTCGGCAAAAATTGCAGTTGATCAAATTCATCCGGTATAAGCGGATAGGGACCTTAAGTATTCGTACTGGCAACCGCCACTGCGGTATCATCACCCACCAACTGCTTGTATCGCTCGTAACGATTGAGAATTTCCCGGACATAGTTGACCGGTTCAGCACCCCGGGCGTATCCGGATTTGACTACGGGATCATTATAATACTCGGGGTCTGATTTGAGCAGCAGAAATTCAGACACATCTGCCCAGGAGTTAGGATTTTTTCCGTGCTTACTGGCCAGGCGGCGGGCATCCAACACATGGCCTTGCCCTGCATTATAGGAAGCTAGTACAAATTTCAGCCGCTCTCTTTCCTCAGGAATATATTTTTGCCAGATTTTGTCCAGCCACTTTAAATAAGCAGTACCCGCCCGT
The DNA here is from genome assembly GCA_040222715.1 of Cyclobacteriaceae bacterium. Lineage (GTDB taxonomy): Bacteria > Bacteroidota > Bacteroidia > Cytophagales > Cyclobacteriaceae > Tunicatimonas. Next base: position 174,379 of record JAVKCN010000077.1, read on the forward strand.
AAACTTTCTTCAGGAACCATCATATCACTCACTCCATACATCTGTCCGGTACTGGGCATCAGTTGCATCAGGCCGAGCGCTCCTGCCCATGATTCTGCCTCCGCATCAAATCTGGATTCCTGATAAGCCTGTGCAGCCAGAAGTCGCCAGTCCCACCCTAAGCTGCCCGCCGCACTTTTGATGGCATCGTCAAAGGGAGAAATGGTGTTTCCAGCCAGAGAAGAATAATCACTACGCACCCGACGAAGGATTGCTTTGGGGCTTTTATAATACTTATTATAAATGACGTAGTAGTCGGTTTCCTGCTTCATTCCCCTGATCCAGGCGTTCACTGTCTCTAATAACTGGGGGGCGTTGGTCCGAGTAGCCCAGGCAATCTTTTGCGGAAAACTAACCGGGGTACTGGCATCAATAATAGGATAATAAGTGGCATTGACCAGGGCGACATCTTCCTTGGCCACCGTATAATCAATCTTACCATCGGCCACCATACGAATGAGCGTTTCCGACTCAAGTTTTTTCTCTACGATATTGATCTCACCACCGATTTCTTCAGACAAATTTTCAAGCCGGATGGCATAGGATGAATTCACCGGAACCACGACCTCTTTTCCATCCAGGGCCAGAGGGTTACGGATCAGGGCTTCTTCAATTTCATGCCGCTTCATTTGCCGCCAGTTGGGTGATTTGCGTTGAACGAGCACTTGTTTCACTTCATTGTGGTGCTCGGTAAATGCCACCCGTTCTTTATGCTGAGCAGTAACCGCCATATTGTAGGCAATGATATCACCTTCGCCGGCGTTCAACATGCGGATAGCCTCATCCACGCTACTGGTGAGCCTGATTTCAAGCTCCAGATCCATAGCTTCCGCCAACAATGTTAATAGCTCGTACTCATAGCCCATGGGTTGTCCGCGATAAATAAAATAACCTGTTGAGCTATTGTTCAGAATGGCAATCAGGGTATCACGCTTCTGAATTTGCGTTAAATCAAATGATACCGGCGAGGGTTCGCTTGGCTCCGCCTCACTTTTTTTCATCACTTCACCATCTTCTTTGCAAGCACTCATCCAGGTAACACTGGATAAGATCAAGGCGAAAGAGAGCCAAAATGATAATATGTTATGCATGGTTTTCACCATAGTATTATTTAAAGACTGTTTAGATATATAAGTAGCCGCAACCCTTACTAATGTAATCTTGCGTCTGCTGTAAAGCCATCCATGTATTGTATAAACAATTTGTGATGGGTTTGTACAAATCTGTAATGCTGGTTAACGAAAAAAGTAAAATTTAGATTCAAATAGTGCCAGCATTACTTAACGTACAATGATATTATTCAGTTATAGTACAAATATTACATACGTTAGGAAAGGCAAGTTAATCAATATTTTTAATTAAAAAAATAATTAATTGCATTATTGCTATAATGCTGCCCTGAAATGCCAATGCGAGGACTTTATTACCAAGCTTCGTCAAGACTCAAAATATAAGTACGCCGATGCTCGGGTATTGCGAGGCAGGATTAGAAGGAAAGCATTAGAGATATTGATTAACCCTCGTTTTTGGATAGTAAGTTCGGTCTGCGCTGATGGGTGCGGGTAATGGACTGTTCCTCGCGCCATTCGTCAATCCGGCGCTGATTACCTGAAAGTAGCACATCGGGTACTTTCCAGCCATTGAACTCAGCCGGACGGGTATAAACCGGCGGAGCCAGCAGGTCATCCTGAAAGGAATCAGATAAAGCCGAAGTTTCATTGGATAAGACCCCCGGCACGAGGCGAATAATGCCATCGGCTAGCACAGCAGCAGCCAATTCACCCCCGGACAACACATAGTCACCAATGCTAATCTCGCGCGTGATAAATTTTTCCCGCACCCGTTCATCTACTCCTTTATAATGTCCGCATAAAATGAGCAGATTTTTTTGCAGAGAAAACTGGTTCATGGCTTTCTGATCAAGCAAATCCCCATCGGGACTCATATATATAATGTCATCGTATTCCCGTTGGGCCTGAAGAGTTTCAATACAACGGGCGATCGGTTCTATCATCAGCACCATCCCGGCACCGCCTCCAAACGCATAATCGTCTACCTGACCGTGTTTATTAATGGCATAATCGCGAAGATCGTGAATACATACTTCGACCAGGCCTTTGTCCTGGGCTCGCTGAAGAATAGAATGAGAAAAGGGGCTGTTCAGCAAAGCTGGTACACAGGTAATGATATCTATTCGCATAATAAATGAGGAGATTTACGGGGCAAACGTAAAAATGAAGGCGAATTGTTCATAACATTGCGCATGATCTTTTACCTTTACCCGCTAAATGTTAATCAATACCCCTGCTAACCATGAGAAAGAAAATTGTCGCCGGCAACTGGAAGATGAACAAAACCCTTGAGGATGGAAAAATTCTGGCATCCGAAGTTATCAATATGGTGAAAGACGAACTGCGGGATGATGTACAGGTAGTACTGTGCCCTCCCTTTGTGCATCTGACATCACTCTATCCATTGTTAGAAAGTCATTCTCAAATTGCCTTAGGTGGGCAGAATTGCAGTGATCATGACGCAGGGGCTTATACCGGGGAGATTTCGGCTTCCATGTTACAGTCAGTAGGAGTAAAATATGTGATTCTGGGCCACAGCGAGCGGCGGGAATATTTTGGGGAAACAGATTCATTGCTGGCCACCAAAATTGAAATTGCCCTCAAGAACGATTTGATCCCGATTTTTTGCTGTGGCGAACCCCTGGAGGTACGTGAGCGAGAGGAGCAGTCGGATTACGTGCAAAAGCAGATACAGGGAAGTCTGTTTCATTTATCCGAAGAAGATTTTGGCAAGGTGGTGATCGCCTATGAACCTATCTGGGCCATTGGCACCGGAAAAACAGCCTCTTCCGATCAGGTGCAGGAAATGCACGCCACCATTCGCAAGCAAATCACGGATAAATACGGAGAGGAGATATCTAATAATACATCGATTCTTTACGGAGGCAGTGTGAAGCCCAATAACGCGGCGGAGCTTTTCTCCTGTCTGGATGTAGACGGTGGACTGATTGGCGGAGCCTCGCTCAAATCCCGGGACTTTCTGGATATTGCCAAAGCATTTTAATTTCGCAGGAACAATATTATCATGTTCCTACACAAAACAACCCCCAACGATTTTGAAACAGTACATTGCGGTAGAGATTAGTTGTGACGATGAGCTGAAGGAGATCCTGATGGCCGAACTCGGTGAAGGGCCGTACGACTCTTTTCTGGAAACAGAGCAGGGGCTGGATGCTTACGTGGAAAAAGATCAGTTCGACGAACCTCAATTGCAAGCGGTACTGGCCAGATACCAACTCTCCGGGGAGGATTATCAGATTCAACTGGTAGAGGAGAAAAACTGGAACGTTGAGTGGGAAAAACACTTTGAACCTATCGTGGTGGATGACCAATGCCTGGTGCGGGCTACATTCCACCGCATCTCCCAAACCTATCCCTACGAAATCGTCATTGATCCGAAAATGGCGTTTGGCACCGGCCACCATGCCACCACCTACCTCATGCTTCAGTGGCAACTAACGCTGGAGCAACAAGGGAAAAACGTAATAGACGCGGGTTGTGGAACCGGAGTGCTGGCCATTATGGCGAAAAAACGAGGCGCAAATTCCATCACCGCTTTTGATAATAACGAATGGGCGGTGGACAACAGCGAGGAAAACTTTGCTTTAAACCAATGTTCCGATATCCGCCTGTTCTTAGGCACCATCCAGGATGTAGCCCTTTCGCCTCCGTATGATCTGATGCTGGCCAATATTAACCGTAATGTATTATTGGAGGAAATGGATCTTTATGCCGAAAGACTGGCCCCTCAGGGAAACCTCCTGCTCAGTGGATTTTTGGCGGCAGATCAGGCTTTGATAGAAGAGCGCGCCCAGCAGGCTGGCTTGCGTCCGGTGGGAGCTAAACAGCATCGGGGTTGGGTGGCATTACTGCTGCAATTTGCCTAAATCTCTCTAAATAGTACATTTCTGACTTACCGCTGATTATCACGCGGAGATATTTCGCATTCTTTCTAAATTTTTTTCCCTGTAAAACGTTATGGTTTAGACAGGTACGCGAATAAACAAGTGGTATGAAGGCGACGTATATATTCTTTATTTTATTGCTATACACGCAGTTAGGATGGGCACAACGCTACGAGTTTGCGGATAGCCTGACCTACGGCGATCAGATTCGAGAATGGTTTTCCCGGGCAAACGATAGCACCACCATTAAGTTGGGGGAGCAGTTTGCGGTTTTCTGGGATGGCAGTGCGTTGTCTTCCTCCCAAAAAGACACGCTGGCGGCCATAACCACCAAAATGCTGGCAAAAAATTACAAGCTCAAACCCTATCTCACCGACCTGCACGCAACAGTGCTGTACGCCGTAGACTCGGCAGATATCAGCTCAGGCAATATGGATGCCATGCTGGGAATGCTGCTAAAAAGCATAGATTATTACGATCGGCGGCAAATCGGATTCAGCCTGAGCACTCTGGAAAGTTTCTTTTCCGAAGGGGCCGTTTATCTGGCAAATTATAACAAGCTATATGCCGAAGCAGATGGTTACTCTTTTGAGTTTATTCCAGCACCCGAACAGGAGATGATGCTATCGGAAGAAGCACTGAATGAAGGAGAAGAGGAATTCTTAAGCGAAGAAGATGCGTGGGGAGATGTGGAATCAGAGGATGATGGAGGAGCCGAAACTGCGGAAGAAGATGCCTGGGGAGATGATTCCTGGGCTGACGAAGACTGGGGGGCATCATCTGACGAAGTTATTGAAGAGGATGAAGCGGAGTCAGAGGGAGATATTCTTGACTATCTTATTCAGGAGCCGTTGCAGCCGGAACTTACCGGAGCAATCATGCGATTCACCAACGTAGATTTTACTTTTACAACGACCTACGATACCGCCCATCTAAACCAGACGAATGGTGCTCTTATGCTGAAAGATCAGATTTTTGTCGGAGAAGGGGGTAAATTTGACTGGACCATGGCCGGACTGAGTGCTGACTCAGTATTCTGTAGTTTCAGTAAATATAATTTTGATATCAGGGTGCCTAAACTGAGCGCGGAGAAAGCCACCGTAACCTACCTTGGAAAAATCAAAGAACCAGTAGAAGGCATCTTTGAATTTGCCAGCCAACGCCATGCCGGCACGGAAGATGCTCGGTTTCCCCGCTTTAAAAGCTACCGTAGCGATGTATCCGTCAACATTTACGATAAGCAACAGATAAACCCTAACCGGGTATCACTCACTGGTGGGTTTTCCCTGGTGGGAAACCGGGTAAGCAGCGAATCTTACTTTGAAGGCGAAACCACGGTAGAGGTCCGGGAGACCGGAGGAACGAAATTTAAAGCTACCTCTCGCCGATTCGGGATCAACGATTCGCTGATGGTGAGTAGTGATGCCAGTGTGGTCATCTACCAGCGTAAAGATTCTGTCTATCATCCGTCGGTTAAGTTTAAGTATATACTAGACTCTTCGGATTTGGTGCTGCAAACCCGCAAAGGAGATTATAAACGAACTCCATTTGTTTCCACTTTTCTGAAAATGGACATCCGGGCTGACATGGTACAATGGGATCTGCGCACCGATAGTCTGGAGATCTCTACCCTGACGGCGCGCGATAAAGTACCCGTATTGTTTGAATCGCAGGAATATTATAATGATGAGTTGTTTACCCAGCTCTCCCAGATGTATGACTTTCACCCCTTGATTATGGCGGTGAGTTATGCCCGTAAAACCCGGAGCGGTACGTTTTATGCTGACGATATGGCCCAGGCCATGAAGCAAAACCCCAAGATTATTCGGGCCGCCATGAAAGACCTGCGAGGACAGGGATTTGTTGAGTATGATGATGAGTCAGGGGAAGTGATCATCAAACGGAAAGGATATCATTACGTGCTTTCCAAAGGAAAACAAAAAGATTACGATGACCTCATTATTCCCTCCTACGCCAGCAAAGGACCCAATGCGGTATTAGGCCTCGATAGTCAGGAATTGTCAGTGAAAGGAATCCAGAAATTCTCTATCAGCGAGGAACTTAATGTGCAAATCCTGCCCAAGAATAATGAAGTAACCATGCTGGGCGAACGAGACTTTAAGTTCAACGGCACGCTGGTTTCCGGGAACTTCGAGTTTGTTGGCAGCAACTTTACATTTAATTATGACAGTTTCAGGATTGATCTGCCAGAAATTGACTCAATCAGCTTTTACCTTGCCACCGAAGGCGGAAAACGCAAGAAAGTAGATAACTCCCTGCAAACTGTTAACCAGGAGGATAGTAGTGCTGTGAATGCAATGGGAAATTTCAAGCAGACCTCCGGGCGCTTGTACATCAATGATCCTGGCAACAAATCGGCCAGGAAATTTGACGCAAGTTATCCCAAGTTTGATGCGGAAACCGGAGCGATTGTCTACTTTGATTCTAAGAAAGTGCTCGATGGCGCCTACGACAAATCAGTTTATTACGTTATTCCTCCCTTCAAACTTGATAGTCTCAATGGTGCTGATCCGGCGGCGATTGTATTTCCCGGTACGCTTTACAGCGATATCCTTCCGCCCATTCAGGAGGCCCTGCGGGTGCTACCGGATAACTCCATGGGATTTGATCATATCACTCCTTCCGAAGGTTATACTTTATACGGCGGTACCGCCAAATTTACCAACGGCCTGAGCCTCAATGCCGAAGGGCTACGGGGGGCGGGCAACATTGATTTTCTGACATCCACCCTGGAATCGGAAGATTTCGTGTTCTATATGGATTCGGTTATTACGGTGGGTACGGTAGCAGAGATTCGGGAAGGCACCCTTGGACAGGCCAGTTTCCCTCAGGCCTACGTCGAGGATTATTCGTTACGCTGGTTGCCTCAGGAGGATAGCATGTACATTACCAATAATGCCGAACCTTTTGAATTATACAACCAGACAGCATCCTTAGATGGAGCTACTATTCTCACAAAATCGGGCTTACTGGGTATGGGTACGCTGTTTACCCGGGGGTCAGAAGCCATATCAGAAGAAATAGCATTTCAGCAGAGCCAGTTCTCAGCGCGCCATGCTGACTTCGAAGTTAAGTCGGATAACCCAGGTAAACCCGCTCTGGCCGGTGAAGATGTGTACCTGGATTTTAGCCTGGATAAAAATATTGCCGATATCAGTCCGGAAGAAGAGGGCGTAGCGGCCATAGAATTTCCGTACGCACAGTTTCGTACGTCAATCACCAATGCCGTATGGGATTTAGAAGCGGAAACGGTAAGTATGAGTAAACCGGAAAATGTAGACATTGCCAACTCTTACTTTTACGCCACCCGAAAAGAGCTGGACTCACTGGTATTTAGTGCGGAAAAGGCGATCTACCGAATTCCCCTGCAACAGCTTGATGTTTCGGGTATCCCTTACATTACGGTAGCCGACGCGAAAATTACTCCGGAAAACAATCAGGTGCAGATCCGAGAAAATGCCAAATTCGATACCTTTACGAACGCTACGTTGGTCATTGATACCCTGAATGAGTATCACTCGCTGTTTAACGGCACGATTGATATTCTTTCTCGAAACGAATTTCGGGGAAAGGCCACCTATGAGTTGATATCGGCGAGCGATACCTTTGCCATTGAACTGACCGAGTTTAAAACCGATTCTCTGCGAGAGGGAAGGAAGACCATAGCCCACACCGTGGCTGATGGTACTGTGCAGGAAGCTCAGAACCTGGTGATCTCTCCTGGTATGCTTTACCGTGGAAACGTACGGATGCACGCGGCGAAAGAAGCGCTGGAGCTAGACGGTGAAGTAAAACTGGACTTCACAACCATTCCTAATTACAATACCTGGATCAGCTATGCCAGTGAAGCCGGGAATAAGCAATTGAAATTTGATATTGCCACCAGCACAACCGATACCGGAGAACCACTGACGGCCGGATTGCATCTGGACCAAAGCAACAGTCTGTATATGACCTTTGTGACTGATCGCCGCTCACCAGAGGATGGAGATATCTTTAAGCCCAGGGGGATGTTGTCTTATGATGAAGAACGGGAAGAATACACCATCCGGTCGCCGAAGAAAGACAACGCGGATGCGTTGGCGGGCGAAATTTTTACCTTTAATGAGCATGAGCAGGAAGTAACTTTTGAGGGACCGATGCATCTGTTGCCTTACCCTGAAGTAGGCCTGGAAATTCAAACGGCCGGAGCAGGAAAGGGTGATTTGCAGACTAACGAATACAAGCTTGATGCTTTTATGGCGTTTGACATCGATCTCCCGGGGCGAGCGGTACTCATGATGGGAGAAGATATTAATGAGGCTCTGAACAAATCCGGAGCACGGTCGGCGATCAATGATCGAACGCGTTTATTATACAAACTGGCGGAGTTTGTGGGCGACGAAGCCGCACTGGAGTACGACAAACGTTCTATATCAGAATATACCTCGCTACTAGCTGTAGCGCCTCAGTTAGAAAAAACCCTGGTACTTTCGGATGTGCAGATGGTGTGGTCCGACGAGCATAAAGCCTGGTATAGCACTTCGCCATTGGGGATTTCCAATGTGATGGAAACTGATATTAACGGACAAGCCAACGGGTTTCTGGAAATTAAACCTACTGAAGAAGGTACCATTGTCAACCTTTTCATGCAGGCCACTCCTGATTCTTGGTATTATTTTACGTATCAGAACAACCGCATGGGTATTTGGGCGTATAACGAGGGTTTTTGCGATGAAATTGGTGCCCGCTCTAAAATGGGCAAAGCCGATGCGGATGAATTTGCTTTCTACTTGAGCGATATTTCCGAAACCCTGACCTTTGTCAATCGCTTCCGAAAAACCTATCTGGGTATAGAGGAACCATACAACTTCGATATCATGCCCGATATGATTGCGGACGAAGAAGCTGAAGAGGAAGACAAGGAGGCCGACCGGGATGGTTTTTAGACCGCTACTTTAGTGCAGTTTTAGGCTGTTGGTAACAATACCGCAAAAATTGAGGTTATTAGTAAAGCATTGCGTAGACGCTTTTGCTCATTTATTGCTGTGATAGCCTGACTATTATTGCCAGTAAATACGCGCTAAAGGATTGCTTCTGGGGCAATTACCTACGAAAGAGCATAATAATTCCTATTTTGCCGAATTGATGCTTTGCTTTGGAGGCATGGTCTCGCTTCCAGAACAAGCAAAAAGAACTTATTATTGAATTACTAAGAGAGACTATTGCTATTTTAGTAACTTATTCAGGAATCATTTAAATCAGTATGACGAGCATTTTCATAGGGTGTGCAATTCTTTTCGCTTATTTACTTGGATCAATTCCCACGGCTGTATTGTATAGCAAACGGGTGCATGGTATCGATGTGCGCCAGCATGGTAGTGGCAATGCGGGTGCTACCAATACCTTTCGGGTGCTGGGCAAAAGGGCCGGTACCATTGTGCTGATGATCGACATGCTGAAGGGCGCTATTGCGGCTTCTCAGGCCCACGCATTATTCCGGTTGCACGCCATTCCTGCCGACCGGCTGATAGAGTTTCAGTTATTATTGGGCATTGTCGCCATTGTTGGGCATATCTTCCCAATCTATACCCGGTTCAAAGGCGGAAAGGGGGTCGCCACTTTGCTAGGCATGATGCTGGCAATACAGCCATTAGTCGCATTGCTGTGCGTGGTGATATTTTTAGGCATTCTGATTTCAACCAAATACGTTTCATTGGGATCGCTATTGGCAACCTTATCATTTCCTTTGCTGCTTTTATTGCGCCCGTTCAGAACCGGCGAACCACTGCTGATTGCTTTTGGGTTTGTGATGTTCACCCTCCTGGCCATTACCCACCAGAAAAACATCCGCCGTTTACTCAATGGCAATGAAAGCCGAACCTATCTTTTTGTGAAAAAAGATTAGTTACCTTTAACGCATTGTTTCATCTAGCCTAATATCTTATGTCAGCCACACCTTTTAAAGCCTATGTCGAACAGCATCAGGAGCGATTTCTCAGTGAATTGTTCGACTTGTTGCGTATTCCCTCCGTCAGTACCGATTCCAAGTACAAAAATGATATACAGAAGACGGCCGAATTTGTAAAAGACCGGCTGCTGGAGGCGAAAGTAGATTTTGCAGATGTGATGGAGACGCCCGGCTACCCCATTGTATATGCTGAGAAAATGGTAGATGCTGCCAAACCCACGGTACTGGTCTACGGTCATTACGACGTGCAGCCCGCTGATCCGTATGAGCTATGGAAAACACCACCTTTCGAACCTGAAATTCGGAACGGTAAAATATACGCCCGCGGATCGAGCGATGATAAAGGACAGATGTACATGCATGTGAAGGCGCTGGAAACCATGATGGCCAATGATGCCCTGCCCTGCAACATCAAGTTCATGATTGAAGGGGAAGAAGAAGTAGGTTCTAAGCATCTGGCCGATTTTGTGAAGCAACACCGGGAGAAGCTGGAGGCGGATGTCGTACTGATTTCCGACACCGGTATCATTGACAATGAAAACCCTTCCATCACCATCGGATTGCGCGGTATGAGCTACATGGAAGTGGAAGTAACGGGCCCTAAGCTCGACTTGCATTCCGGTATGTTTGGTGGCACGGTGGCTAACCCAATCAATGTACTTTGTAGCATGATTGCCTCTCTGCACGACGAAAAAGGGCAGGTGGCCATTCCGGGTTTTTACGATAAGGTGGTTGAACTGAGCCCCGAAGAACGGAAAGAAATTAATCGGGCCCCACACGATGACGATCGCTACAAGCAGGATTTAGGTGTAAAGCAGTTACAGGGCGAAGACGGCTACACCACGCCTGAGCGCATTGGTACGCGCCCTACCCTGGATGTGAATGGTATCTGGGGGGGCTATATTGGTGAAGGAGCCAAAACGGTGCTGCCTTCCAAAGCCTACGCCAAAATTTCAATGCGGCTGGTGCCCGATCAGCATTCTAAGGAAATTGACAAATTATTTACCAAACACTTTGAATCTATCGCCCCGGAAACCGTTCAGGTCAAGGTTACTTCGCATCATGGGGGAGAACCAGCGGTGGTGCCTACGGATTCGGTAGCGATTGACGCTGCTAAAAAAGCCTTTCGAGAAGCATGGGGGAAAGAACCTTTTCTGACCCGGGAGGGTGGCAGCATTCCGATTGTCTCATTATTTCAGAAGGAGCTGGGTACCGACTCATTGCTGATGGGGTTTGGACTGGATGAAGACGCCATCCACTCCCCTAACGAAAGCTACGGAGTATTCAATTTTCTGAAAGGCATCGAAACCATTTCCTTATTCTACCAGCATTTTGCAAAAGCGTAGGTGTAATTGATGACCCTCAAAGCAATTCTTTATTGAAAAATCTCAGGTGGAAAACGCTCTCACAGCAATATGTGCTGCAAGATGAATGGATTCGGGTGCGGGCCGATGTATGCCAGATGCCGAACGGGCAGATTATTGAACCATACTATACCCTGGAATACCCTAACTGGGCCAACGTGACGGCCATTACCCCGGATCGTAAAATTATATTGGTACGGCAATACCGGCATGCGTATGGTGAAGCGATTCTGGAATTACCCGGGGGAGGTATCGATGCGAGGGAACCAGCATTAGAAGGAGCAAAGCGGGAGCTTTTGGAAGAGACGGGTTACACCGGTGAAGCCTGGGAAGAAGTGGCCAGCGTCTCTCCTAACCCGGCGAATCACAACAACCGCTCGTTTTCTTTCCTCTGTCTGAATGCTCAGGAAGTAGCTGAGCAGCATCTTGATACCGGAGAGGAGATTGAGATCGTGCTGATGCCGCTGGAAGAAGTTTATCAACTCCTCCGCGATAATAAAATTGTGCAGGCCATGCACGTCACCTCACTCTTCTACGTTTTTGAACGTCTAAAACAGCTTGACATCTTTTAACGACAGAATATCCCGGTTGCTAGCCAGCATGCGCTTGGTCCGAATGTAACGATTGAGGTTGAACTCGTCGTAGTTTTCAGCTTCGGGGTTGATGCTGCTTACGCGTACGTGGGCTTCCAGACCGGGGGAATGGATGAACTCGTTGTTTCCGATCCACATGCCCACGTGGGTTACCCGCTCACGGGTGCTGTCGGTGGCTGCCCGACCGAAGAATAAAAGATCGCCGGGATGAAGTTTGTCAAAGTTTTTCGCCTCATCAACCAGTTCGCCCGCATGTACTTGCTGGGAAGCATCCCGAGGCAGCACTTTGCCATTCATGAAGTAAATGGTTTTGGTATAGCCGCTGCAATCCAATCCCTTGGCGGAGGTCCCGCCCCACAAATACGGTACGCCCATAAGCTGATAGGCGGTGGCTACCAGTGATTCTTCGCTGGCCTCAGTTTCACTGATCCAGTCCTGAAGGGGCACGGCTTCTTCCTGCTTTACATAGGCCTCTCGTCCGTCGGGCAGGCGTACCCAGAAAACACGACGGTTCTTTCCCTTGGTTTCCAGTACATTCCCCATCACCAGGTCGGAGACCGTTTCTTCCATATTTTCATCCAGATAGGCAAAACCGTAGGGATTGGTATAAATAATCTTGTCCGCTTCCTGCCAGTGCTGAAAGGTATCGATGCTCATCGGTTGAAAGCTTCCCTGCATCCAGCTAATGTATTTATCGGGAGTTTGTACCAGATGCCAGTCGCCTTCTTTCTTCAGAATACGCAGGGGCGTTCCCAGAGTGGCCTGGGTGGCCAGCTCGGCCGAATGCTTGGGTTGGGAACGAATATTGGCTACCGAAATAGAAACGACTCCCAGCGTATCGGCTCCTAGCTCCGGGGCGGGCAAGGTGGCAATACTATCCTGGAAAGAGATGCCTGCTTCTTTCAGTGATGCGAGTAACTGACTTTTTGCCTGAGGCTGATCAGTCTCTCCTCGAAGAATCAGGGTGTCAGCCTTTTCCACTGGTTCAACCGCAAAAATGGCAACCCGCTTATCAGGAGCATACTCGGCTTTAATACTATCAATCACTCCAAGACTGCGTTCCGCGAGAGAAGGACCGGATTCGGTACATGCCATGAGCATACTAAACCCCGCCAAATAACTACTTAGCTTTATTATCTTCATCATACGTCACTAGATATCGACTTACGTCGGAAAAAAAAGTCCACTTGTCCTTCGCTTCTTTCAATGCTGGTAAAAACAGCAAGCCTGCTTCTCCGTATTCGTAAACACTGTTGTGCCAAATCTGGTTCTTGTTTGCTGGAATAACCACTGTGAGCAAAAAATCAATCGTATCATCAAGTCCAAACCCTCTGTATTATGCGGTAATAACCACTCAAGTTACCCGGAACTTTGATGTTTTGATGGATGATAAGTTTACGGCCAAATTAAAGTATCATTTTTCCAGACGTCACCGCGAGGCTCTGCAAAGCGGTCTGCCGTGGCGTAAGATTGCCTCACATTCGTTCGCGATGACGTATTTATTATACTTATTTCTGTCGGGTAAGCACTGTGACAGAATTAGCTTATATTTTTAGCGTCATAGCCAGGAAGAATGACGAAGCTATCTCCCCGCGCCACGTCGGCTCATTAGCAGGAGATTGCTTCCTCGTGCCTCGTCGCAATGACGTTATCATTATTTTCGGCATAGTGCTTACTTAATTGCGCTGATAAAGCCAGATTGGGTAGACAGGAAAAAGAAACATCTCCCCTCACCCGGAGAGGAGACGTTGGCAGCATACAATTAAATATGGATGGCGCGATTGTCCGTTGCCGCCAGACTGGCTTCCCGAATGGCCTCGGTGAAGGTCGGGTGGGCATGAGACATGCGGGCGATATCTTCCGCGGAAGCCCGGTATTCCATAGCCACTACCGCTTCGGCAATCATATCAGCGGCGCGAGGGCCGATCATATGTACGCCTAGTATTTCGTCGGTTTCTGCATCGGCCAGTACTTTTACCAGCCCGTCAATATCCATGCTGGCCCGGGCGCGTCCGGAGGCTTTGAACGGAAAAGAACCGGATTTGTACTTGCGGCCTTGTTCTTTCAACTGCTCTTCGGTATAGCCCACGCTGGATACCTCCGGCCAGGTGTAAACCACACTGGGAATTAAGTGGTAATTAAGGTGAGGTTTTTGTCCGGCCAGTAGTTCAGCCACAAAAACGCCTTCCTCTTCAGCTTTATGGGCCAGCATCGGGCCTTTGTCTATCACATCGCCAATGGCATAAATATTATCGGCTTTGGTTTTAAGATGATCATCTACTTCAATTTTGCCTTGCTTATTCACTTCTAAGCCAATGTTCTCCAGGCCTAATCCTTCAGTGTAGGCTCGCCGTCCAACACAAACCAGGCAGATATCTGCTTTTATTTCTACCGTTTCTCCTTTACTGTCTTCGGCCGTGACTGTGACCTGCCGGCTCGTGCTTTTTACCGCCGTTACCTTGTGCTTGAGCTTGAAATCAAAGTCCAGCTTCTTCAGCACTTTGGTTAATTCTTTGGATAAAGTGCTGTCGACAAGTGGGGCAATGCGGTCCATGTACTCCAGTACTGTAATTTTGCTGCCCAGGCGCGCGTAAACTGATCCCAGCTCCAGCCCAATATACCCCCCACCGATGATGATCATGTGCTTGGGGATTTTCTGAAGCTCCAGTGCCTCGGTACTGGTAATCACGCGCTTTTTATCGATATCTATAAAGGGTAACGAAGATGGCTTGGAACCCGTGGCGATGATGGTATTTTTGGTGGTAAATGTTTCGCTTTTACCATCCTCTTTTTTTACCTCTATGGTCGTTTTGTCTTTGAACGAACCCATGCCGTGGTAGACCTTGATTTTATTTTTCTTCATCAGAAACGCAATCCCATCCACGGTCTGCTTCACCACGCCCCGCTTCCGGTCAATCATTCGGGGCAAGTCCACCGCCAGATCCTTTAATTTAATCCCGTGTTCTTCAAAATTGCTTTGGGCATTGTGGAAATGTTCGGTTGAGTCGAGTAAGGCTTTGGAGGGAATACATCCTACGTTGAGACAGGTGCCTCCCAACTCGTTGTACTTTTCTACAATAGCCGTTTTCATTCCAAGTTGGGCGCAGCGTATCGCAGCTACGTAACCTCCGGGTCCGGAACCAATGATCGTTACATCAAAATCCATAAATGTATTGTCAGTTAAAAATGGTATACCCGCCGTACTGCGGATGTGTGTGGCCGTAAATATAATAAACCGAGTTACCAATACGAGGGTATTTGGCGTTAATTCACCACTTCTCTGGTCTTTTATTTACACCAAAGCCCGAGATAAAACCACATTCACTGAGGGGACAGTTCCCGTTTAGGCAAACTCTTTGGCCTTGCTCTTGAGCTTGACCAGGTAGCGAATAATTGGAAATGTGAAAAACCCAAAAACGCTGAAGACGATTTCGTAATAATAGAAGCCTGAAATATAACGGGCACCTAAAATACTGAACAAAATAAGTGCATCGTAGATAAACAACGCCATAATTGCCCCAAATACGACCCATAGCCCTCTCTTTATCACTGAACAACAGGAAAAGGGCAATGGGGGAGGCAATATTCATGAACTATGAAAAAACGTTCAGCATGTTGGGGGTGCCCGGGGTAGTAACACCATTGTCAATCATACCAGCCAGACGATAGCCAGCTATAATGGCTATGTTAATAACATACCGTAAAATAATCGCTTTTGCGTAGGTGGGGTATTGTCTAAACTTTGTTTTCATAGCAATGTGGTTAAAAAATTTAGACATGGTATGGTAACCATAAAAAAGCCAGAAGTTAGAAAAAGCATAACTCCTGGCTAGTTTAAGAGGTTGTTTAAGTTTTAGTCTTTATGACGAAAACGATTCATTTTTCGCTTAGACAAGGCGCAGGTTCGGGATGATAGCAGCGCTATCAAGCCCAGTTCTGCAACGAAGTATAAGCGGAAAAGGGATGTTTGTAGGCTGATTACTAGAATTTAAACAACCTCTAAAAGCGATATAAATTATCTCAGCACCGCAACAGTCTACGTGATAAATCAGATAGCATGACCCTACTTCAGGGGTACTTATTTTGTAACGATGCCGGGGTAGAGCACTCCATCTTTTGGGGTAAAATCAAGTTGGAGCAGATACGCTACGACCGGAGCAATATCTTCCAGCCCCAGGGTGGTCAGTGCTTTACCTTGGGCAATGCCCGCTCCCCAGGCGACAAAGCCAGTCTGGATCTCTTTAAAATCAGGATAGAAACCATGGGTGCCGCCACGAGCCGCTTTTAGTACCTCTCCTGAAGCGGAGGGTGACATTGCAACTCCCGGGACTGGAGCCAGTGCCAATACTGCGTTAGGATCAGCACCAACCGCATCCAATTCTTCTCGCTCAACCACTCGGAATAGTTTGCGGTACTTTTGGGGTAAATCGGCCAGCAGTTGTCGTACCTGCTGTCCAGTTTTCTGGTCGTTAGGATCTTTGAGATGCAGGAATGCCGAGGCCCCGGCCGTATGAAAAGTAGCTTTCCAGTTACCGCGGTCGGGTTTATCTTCCATGATACCGGCTTCAGTCAGCCACACATTGGGTGCAATAGCTGTATGGATATCTACAAACCCGTGGTCGCCAGTGATGACGAAGGTGGTTTTATCCAGAATACCCGCGCGTTCAGCCGCTTCCTTGATTTTACCAATGGCCCGGTCGATGGCGCCAATCGCCAGGTGGACTTTTTCGCCGTTTCGTCCTTCTTCATGTTGAAAATGATCAGCGGCAATCAGGTGTAACGTAATCAGGTTAGGCTGATAAGTCTCCAGTACATAAGCGGCCATTTCGCCGGCTCTATCCTCTTTGCTCAGGTAATCACCCCCGTAGGTGCGTTCATTCAGTTGTCCCAGCACTTCTTTTTCCATTTCTGCCAGTAAGCCTTTGGGGTTTTCGTGGTCTCTGAGCGGTTGAATCCTTCCGTATCCATCTTCCAGTGACCAGACTTCCGGAATGTTATAATCTATCGGTGCCCCGACGGAAACCGGCCAGATGAAACTGGCGCTTTTCAATCCGGCTGCCCGCACGGCATCCCAAAGTGTGGGTACTTTGATCAAGTCGCTTTCCCAAAACCAGCGACCAGTCTGCCCTTCGGGTTCGAAAACGGAGTTATAATAAATTCCGTGGTCAATAGGTTTGGCCCCGGTGATGAGCGTGGTGTGAGAAGGGTATGTCACGGAGGGAAATACTCCTCTCACTCCTGAGGAGAATACGCCCTTTTCTGCCATCTGCTGAAGGTTGGGCGCAGGCCACTGTTCCTC
Organism: Cyclobacteriaceae bacterium; assembly: GCA_040222715.1. Lineage (GTDB taxonomy): Bacteria > Bacteroidota > Bacteroidia > Cytophagales > Cyclobacteriaceae > Tunicatimonas. Next base: position 191,621 of record JAVKCN010000077.1, read on the forward strand.
CTGGTAAAATTCCGGGCGAAAGCCGTCAATTGAGATCAATACTACATGTTCGGAGGGAGAAGGTGATTGACCAAAGGCGATTAGGGACTTAAGGCTAAGTGCCATAAGTATGTATACGAAGTTTTTCATGATGTCTGAATTTTAGATAAGTGAGGTTGTGTGAAATAACGGAAAAGAAAGCCCTGGCAGCGGATGGCAGGAGGCAGATCACTCCGCCTCCTGCTGACCGTCACCAGTAACACTTGCAAGACTTGGGATATTTAAAAACTATATCTTACTCCCAACTGTAATCGCCAGGGTGTTCCGTTAATTGGTTTTGTGCCAGCTCCACTTTGCACCTGGTACTGGTACGTCTGCGTTGTCTGGTCAAAGCCGTTGATTTGCAATAAGTTCTGATTGCCCAGGTTGTTATTGGCCCCCCAGTCCTGATTGAGGAGGTTGGTGAAATTAAACATGTCAGCGGTGAATTCCAGGGCATGGGTGCCGGTCAATGGTAGCTTCTTGATAATTCTCAGGTCCACCGTAGCATAGAAAGGATTGACTCCGGCGTTTCGGTCCGCGATGCGCCCAAAGTTGCCGCGCAGATAATCTTTGGTGCTTTCAGAGATACTTTCATCCTCTAAAACACCCAGAATACCACTTCTGATATTTTCAGGGGTGCTGGGAGCATTGGGATCATACACATAGGCCAGATCGTTCCTTAGGTTAAAATCTCCATTCAGGCTGCTGTTGCTGCTCGATACCATCAGGGAATAACGGGTGCCTCCGATACCAATCAACGTACCCCCTACGGAGAATCCATAAAAAGACGGACTAAGTAAATTCACCACAAGTTTGTTATCAAAGTGGCTATCGGCAAAGCCCCAGTTAAGCGCTCTTGGATCATCTTTTACGGGCAGAAAAGTAGAGGTGTTGGCTACACAACAGTTATATGATGAATTATCCTTTGACCGATTCCAGGTATAACTGGCCTGGAATGATCCATCTTTGCCAATGCGGTAATTGACATCCAGAATCAGAGCCATCTGGCTTACTTTACCCTCCGAAGAGAGTTCCAGTACCCGACCTACACTTTCTGATTTTCTGGAATCCAGCCAGTTATTCTGCCCGCCTTCGTCGATGGTGCTGGCGGGTACGTATACCCCCCGGTTATCCTCCTGGGCAATCCGGAAGTAAGGTTCGTCTACCAGGTTTCTTTCCTGATACACGTAGTTGTTCCAGGTGCGGCTGAGAAGCCCATTTAAAGTTACACTGAGGCGGTCACCAATCAGGCGGGTGTAGCTTAGGTTGGCTTTGAAAGTAGAGGGAACTTCAAAATCATCACTCACAGCATTAATGGTAGAGATCACATCCGCTCCGGCCGGAATGCCCGGTGCAGTACCGGGGTTCTGACGATATCCTGCAAAATCAGGCGCAGGAACCTGGTCACCACTCACATCTACTGCACCCAGCAGCACTCCGCTGTTTTGTATGTTGTTGACCTGAGCATAATAATGAGGTTGGGCCGAGAAGATGCCCGCCCCTAGTTTGATAAAGTCCTGCCCTAAGCCCTTCACATCCCAACTTGCCTGAAAACGGGGCTGGAGGTTGTTCCAGTCCGTAATTTTTTCATCGGTACGAATACCCAATTCCTGTTCGACGGTAGGGTTGTAAGCCGCATCATCCAAAAAGGCTGTTACGTCGTAGCGCAGGCCAAACATGGTATTGATATTGGGAGTGATGTCAAATTCCACCTGCCCGAAGAGAGACATATCCAGTACCGTTTGCTTCACAATGGGTAGTCCTTGTAAGGGTACTTCCCGGGCATAACGAGAAGGATTCATATTGTCGAAATCTTCCAGACTGGAAAAGAAAAAGCGGCCATTTTGCTCATTAGACAATAAAGTTTCCAGGTAGGTGACCATATTGTCGGTACCAAAGGTGAAATTGAACCGGCCTTTTTGCAGATAAGTGGTATTGACGAGTTGTATTTGCCGCTCCAGGTTCGTTTCGGGGCTATAGCGCTGCCCTCCCATTTGTACGGAAATAGTGCGGGTTGCATCCGGGTTGGCATCTGTAGGAAAAGGTGAGGTTACATTTACAATGGCCCGGGGAATATTGCTAAAGGGAAGTTGCGAATTAGGAGCGTACGCCCGTTCGGCATGCTGGTATTGTATTTTTAGCTCATTGGTAAGCTTAGGTGTAAGATTCGATCGCAATGATAGAAGCAGGCTGTTTTCGTTCGAACTGAAATCTCCGTAGGTTTCGGCCAGATCGATACTGGAATTATCAGACACACTGAGGGGGTTTTTCCAATCGGTAAAATTATTTCTTAGTGTCAGGCGGTGTTTACTATTTAGTTGCCAGTCAATTCTGGTAAACAGGGTATTGGCGGTCGTCTTACGAGAAAACTCTCCAAACTGCTGATCATCGGAAACCCCGTACTTCTGCCGTGCGATATCGACAAATTTTTGCAGTGTATCCAGACGAATGCCAATTCTGCTTTCATCGGCCTCATTATTGATATCGGCAATAAAAACCGGTTCGCCTGCATCCTGGCGGTCAAAGGCCATAAAAAAATGTACTTTGTCTTTCACGATGGGTCCGCCCAGACTAAAACCCCACTGATAGTTATAAAAGTCCTGATCTCGTTCATTGCCCCGAATGTCTACCTGGCTGGCCAGGGCATCATTCCGGTGGTATACGAAAGCACTGCCTTTCAACTCATTGGTGCCAGATTTGGTCACCGCATTCAATGCTCCACCGGCCTGACGGCCCTGGGTCACATCATAGACATTGGTAACCACTTCAAATTCTCGGATGGCCTCAATAGATACTGTATAGGGGCCCTGGCCAATTTCGCCAGCGGTAAGTTGGTTACGAGCATTTACTCCGTCCAGGGTAACGTTGGTAGACGTTCTTCTTTGTCCTCCCAAGTTGATGGAGCCTCCCCCTTGTAAGGGCGACAGGCTGGTAAGTCCGGTGAAGTTACGGCCTTCAATGGGCAATTTCTCAATGCGGGCGGCATTGATCGCCAGGGCGTTACCCTCGCGCTGCATCCGGGACCTCATATCCTGCCCGCTGATGACAATTTCTTCAAGTTCGGTAGAAGCCTGATTTAAGGTGAAATCAATCACTAATTGATCACCCTGATTGATCATGAACCCACTTTTCTGGATGTCGCCGTAGCCAACAAAAGAAGCAGTAATGGTATAAGGCCCGCCCAACGGCAGTTGTTTGATATCGTACTTACCGTTTATATTGGTGACTGTTCCGGTTTTAAATCCGGTAGATTCATCATGAATGATTACAGTGGCACCGGGCAAGGTTTCATTATCCAGCGAGCGGATGGTGCCGGTGACTGATGCATCCGTTGATTGCGCATAGACTTGCACTTGCAGGAAAAAAACCGCAAAAAAGCAGTAAAATGCGAAGGGTAAAAATCGGGTAATTCTCATAGTATCTTTGGTTAGAATTTGCCGCAATACTAGAGAGGAATGCCTGGATGGGGATGTTAAAATTTAACAGTTAAGTGAGTTTAACATTTATCTAATAGTTTGTTAACATGGCATAGAGAAAATCTTCAGGCCTTTATTTTACCTGTTGCCAGAGACTTGAGAAATCGGGCTGCCGACTGCCGACTAAGGCCACTCAGATCGGCTATATCCTGATAGCTGAGCCATTGTCTCAATTGATGTATATCTCCTTCAGTGTCCATAATTTGTGACGTAAGCGTCGGGAGCAGATGCTGGATTCGGGCGATGGGTTTTTCCGAAGCGATCCTGAAGAGCCGGTTTTCCGCTCGCCACCAGCGCAAAGTGCTTACTTCATGAAACCAGGCTGCTACGATAGGATCAGCCTGGATCATATCTTTAAACGATTGTGCGGGAATCTCCAAAGCTTCGGATGAAACCAGCGTTTTGGCAAATTCAGTAAAAAAGTCACCTTCAATAAACTGTAGATTGCCAAAAAATTCAGCGGGTAACAAGCAATCAAATATTACTTCTGTTCCGGAAGAAGAATACCCTCCGATCTTAATAGCACCCTGAGTAAGTATATAAATGAACCGGCTGGGATCATTGGGTAGGTATATGTATTCGTTCCTGGCGTACTGCACTTTTCTGGTGACCGGAAGCCTATCGAGAATATCCAATACTTCTGGAAAATGATGTCGACTCATACCAGAAATAAAGCGATAATTAAGGGTAGTTTGTAATTTTTGATGTTATGATTTTATTAACGAAATAATAAGAAATTCATAGCCTTGGGGTTTACCAGCATGGGCTCATGATCATCTTACCAGTCTGAGCGAAATATGAGCATTGTCAGGCATCTGAGTTGCGCAGAAGGAAGGCGTCTAAATTTCATCACACTAAAAGTTCCAGCCTATAAAAAAAGCCAGAAGGAAAATGCTTTCTTTCTGGCTGGATATTCATGAGTGATTAGTGAAGCTAGATCCCCAACAATAGACGAGCAGGATCTTCTACCAGTTCTTTTATTCGGTATAAAAAGCTTACGGATTCCCGGCCATCTATAATGCGGTGATCGTACGAAAGAGCTACGTACATTATTGGACGAACAACCACTTCGCCATCCACAACGACCGGGCGTTCTACAATGTTATGCATGCCTAAAATAGCCGATTGAGGTTGGTTAATGATCGGGGTAGACATCATAGAACCAAAAATTCCTCCGTTAGTAATGGTAAATGTTCCGCCGGTCATTTCATCAATGCTGAGTTTTCCGTCTCGTGCCTTTTTTGCCAATCGCACCACTTCTTTTTCAATCTGATCAAAAGAGCGTTGCTCGGCGTTGCGGATTACCGGAACGACCAGCCCTTTGGGGGATGAAACAGCAATGGAAACATCGCAGTAATCATTGTAAATAATTTCCTCACCATCCAGCATGGCATTCACCGCCGGCCACTCCTGCAAAGCCAGACAAGCTGCTTTGGTAAAGAAGGACATAAAGCCAAGCCCGACTTCGTACTTCTCCTTAAACATTTCTTTGTACTTCTTCCGCAGGTCCATTACCGGCTTCATATCCACCTCATTAAAGGTGGTAAGCATGGCCGTTTCGTTTTTCGCAGCCACCAGGCGACGGGAGATGGTTTTCCGCAGCGTTGTCATTTTCTCACGGCGTTGCTGACGGTCACCCTGAGCGGCCGGAGCAGCTTCTTTGCTGGCGGCCTTCTCTTCTGACTTAGCCGGAGAAGGCTGGGCTGGTTTTTGCCTGGCCTGAATGGCATCGTCTTTGGTAATACGTCCGTCTCGCCCACTGCCAGCGACCTCTTTTGGATCAATGCCTTTTTCAGCTAAAATTTTAGCCGCGGCGGGCGAGGCATGGCCGGTCGCATACGACTGCCCGTTGGTGTGGGAAGTGTTTTCGGAGGCCGCTTCCTGTTTTTCACTGCTTTCTTTCGGGGCTGCTGCGGGAGCGGCATCACTTTGTTTGCCTACCTCGATACGGCAGGCCAGCGCCCCGATTTCTAAGGTGGTGCCCGCTTCGGCTACGATGTGCAGTATTCCTTCCGCCTCGGCGGTTAGCTCAAAAGTTGCTTTATCAGATTCAATCTCGGCAATTACCTCATCCATATTAACAAAGTCGCCCTCTTCCTTTAACCAGTCAGAGATGGTTACTTCACTGATAGACTCCCCTACCGCAGGAATATTCATATCAATGATTTCGCCCGTAGATGATACCTTCCCTGAAGAGGGCTTTTCAGCCTTTTCTGAGGCAGCTGGTGCGGGTTTTTCAGCGTCTTCTTCTTTCTCGGGCTCTTTTTTATTATCCGAAGACTGGCCGTTGGGCTTAGCATCGGGGTCTATCTCGCAAATGATGGCTCCAATCTCGAGCGTATCACCCTGATTGGCTCGGGTATGTAACACTCCCGCCTGGGGGGCGTTTAGCTCGAAAGTTGCTTTATCAGATTCCAGTTCAGCAATTACCTCATCCATTTCCACGTACTCCCCATCACTTTTCACCCATTCGGCAATGGTTACCTCGGTAATCGATTCGCCGACAGTAGGGACTTTAATTTCTTTACTCATAGCGTATGTTTATTAGTTCTAAGCGAACGCTTTATTAACGATTTCTTCTTGTTCTTTGGTATGAAGCTTGCCATAGCCCGTGGCCGGTGAAGCACTTGGTTTTCGGGAAATTAGTTCGATCTCTATCTGACGGTAAGTACGCAATAAATACGCCCAGGTTCCCATGTTTTCCGGTTCTTCCTGCACCCAGTACACTTTTGCATTTCCGTAGCTCATGAGAATTTTGGTAAGCTGTTTTTCCGGAAACGGATGTAACTGTTCCAGACGGATAATGGCTACATCTTTGCGTTTGTCTTTTTCCTGTCGTTCCAGCAGGTCATAGTAAATTTTACCTGAGCACAACAGCACTTTCTTTACAGATTTGCCTGACTTGGCGTAGGTGTCGCCGATCACTTCGCGAAAGGTTCCTTCCGTAAACTCAGTCAGAGGCGAAACTACTTTCGGGTGACGTAACAGTGATTTTGGCGACATTACTACCAGCGGCTTTCGGAATGGCCAGGCCAGTTGCCGACGCAGGGCATGAAAGAAATTGGCCGGATCGGTAATATTGGCAACGATGATGTTTAAGTCGGCACTTAATTGAAGAAAACGTTCGGGGCGGGCATTTGAATGCTCAGGGCCCTGTCCTTCGTAGCCGTGGGGCAACAGCATGACCAAGCCACCCATCCGTCTCCATTTGGTTTCAGAGGTGGTGATGAACTGGTCGATCATAACCTGGGCACCATTGGCAAAATCTCCAAACTGTGCTTCCCAAATGACTAAAGCATTGGGGTTGGCCATGGCGTACCCAAACTCAAAGCCGAGAACGCCATACTCAGATAATAGAGAATTATAAATATGAAACTTCGCCTGCTGATCGGTAATATGATCCAGGTTGCTATAAGGCTGGTTGGTCTCCGCATCATGAATGACGGCATGACGATGCGAAAAAGTGCCTCTTTGGGTATCTTGCCCAGCCAGGCGCACGATCTTGCCCTCAACCAGAATGGAGCCGTAGGCCAGGAGCTCAGCCGCTGCCCAGTTCAGTTCTTTTTTCTTAAAAAAGATATCTTTCCGCTGCTTAAACTGCTTCTCAATCTGTCGAATGGGTTTAAAACCTTCGGGAAGCGTAGTCAGGGCTTTGGCTACCTGGTCGATTATTTCCTGACTAATGCCCGTCTGCGGGGATTCATCAAAATCGCTGGCTGTGGCTCGGCGGAGATCCCTCCATTCCTGTTCTACCGGCTGGTAGGCGTAGGGTAAGGGATGTTGTTTCACCATGGTCAGCCGGTCCTGTAGCAGGTTACGAAACTCCTTGTCCATGTTTTCCGCCATCTCCGCATCCACATCGCCCCGCTCAATCAGTTTTTTGTTGTATACTTCGCGAGGGTTGGGGTGTTTCGAGATAATATTGTAGAGCGATGGCTGGGTAAATTTGGGTTCATCGCTTTCGTTATGTCCGTGCCGTCGGTAGCAGACCATGTCAATGAACACATCACGGTTAAACTTCTGTCGAAACTCAACGGCGGTTTTCACGCAGAAAAGTACGGCTTCGGGGTCATCCCCATTCACGTGCAGCACCGGGGCATCGATTACTTTGGCTACATCGCTGGAGTACACGCTGGAGCGGGCGTCATCAAAATCGGTGGTAAAGCCTACCTGGTTATTAATGGTAAAGTGAATGGTGCCGCCAGTGTGGTAGCCCTCCAGTTGAGACATTTGAGCCACTTCGTACACGATGCCCTGCCCGGCAACGGCCGCATCCCCGTGAATCAGGATAGGAAGTATTTTGTCGTAATCCTGGGCGTACTGCCGGTCGGCTTTCGCTCGCACAAAACCTTCTACCAGCGGATCTACGGCTTCCAGGTGAGAAGGGTTCGGGCTCAGTTTCAAGTCCACATTTTTGTCGGCAGGAGTGGTAATCTGGCTGGAATAGCCCAGGTGATATTTTACATCACCATCACCGTGGGACAAGTCCGGCTCGGCGGTTCCTTCAAACTCATTGAAAATCTGCTCGTAGGTTTTACCCATGATATTAGCCAGCACATTGAGACGACCGCGGTGGGCCATACCAATCACAACCTCTTCCACTCCAAATTCAGCAGCATAGTTGATGATGCCATCCAGGGCGGGAATGGTAGTTTCGCCACCTTCCAGTGAGAAACGTTTTTGCCCGAGGTATTTAGTATGCAGAAAATTCTCAAAGACAACGGCCTCGTTTAATTTGGTGAGGATACGTTTTTTTTCATCAGGCGTAGGGTTGTAGCTCAGCAGGTCTTTCTCTGCTTTTTTCTTCATCCACTCCACAGCTTCCCGATCGCGAATGTACGTGTACTCAAAACCAATGGGGCCTACGTATACTTTACGGAGAGTGTCTATGATCTTTCGCAGAGATGCCGGCCCAATCCCAATCTCCTCACCGGCCTGGAAGGTCACGTCCATATCCTGATCGGTAAGGCCGTAAAATTCTATACCCAGTTGTGCTTTGCGGTCCCGGCGTTCCCGGACCGGGTTGGTTTTAGATTCTAAATGGCCACGGCGTCGGTAATTACGGATCAGCTTGCGGACATTGATTTCCAGGGATGTGATGTTACCTTCGGTAGCAGCGGCTCCATTGGCACTCGCGCCATTTTTACCAAAGCGCTCCAGTGAAAAATTAAAGCCCTCAAAAAATTTCTGCCAGCTCTCGTCTACCGATTCCGGGTCCTGCTGATAAGATTGATATAATTCATCAATATAACTGGCGTGGGCATTAGAAATGTATGAGTATTTGTCCATAACAGGCTGTTTATTTCGTCAAATATAGGAAGTCTTATTGGTGAGTAAAAACTTTATATTCGCATAAGCAAATATAGCTGATAAACAATTTATTAGATATTTGGATTAGCAGAAGGTCAACCCTGCCATCGGTAAAGCGCGGTACGGAGCAATCAGGTGAAATGAAACAAAAAAAATGTTGCAAGAGGCCGGAGGCTGAGTGAAATTTGTAAGAAAGAATTAAAAAATGCAGAACTATCTAAAACAAAAGCGTTCAAAAAAAAATATGTTTTTAAGAATAATAAAAAAGTTTTAAAAATATTTGCTAAGAGTGGTCGTATTTTACTTGACAAATTATAATTTTGATAACAAACACTCTATGTTTTTGTGGCGATATTAATTAATAATTGTAATATTTACAGAAGTTGAAAAAAAGAACATACTTGTGGCGATTTTCAGCTCTACTATTTCCTACGGTAGGAGTGCTGGTGGTTTATTATTTCATGTCAACAATGGCGGTTCCTTCGTCTACGGCCACCCTGGCAGATACGGCCACGGTAGCTCCTTTGGTAGACATGGTGGAGGAAGAGATGCCGGAACCTACTTTGCTCTATGGCATTGAAGTAGACTCCTTTAATGTTGTGGAGGCCAGCGTGCAACCCAATCAATTTCTGTCTCAGATTTTACGGAAATATAATGTTTCCTATGGCATTATTGACCGCCTGGCCAAACGGTCCCGCGAGGTCTTTGATGTGCGCAAAATTCGGGAGAATCGTAATTACACACTGCTATGTAGTCATGACTCAGCCTCCACCGCCCAGTACTTCATTTACGAGCCTTCCAATTTAGAGTATGTGGTGTATGACCTGACGGATTCGGTTAATATCTATAAAGGCCAGCATGAGATTGATACGCTGGTAAAAGAATTTACCGGGATTATTGATTACTCCATTTACCAAACCCTGCAGGATGGTGACGCCATGCCCGAACTAGCTTCTACACTAGCCGAAATCTATGCCTGGCAACTCGATCTTTTTAAGGTACAGAAGGGCGACCGCTTTAAAATTCTTTACGAAGAAATCCAGATTCGGGGAGAAGCAGTAGGTGCCGGACGAATTCTGGCAGCTCATTTTGAGCGGGACAAAGAAAGCCACTATGCATTTTATTACGACCAAAAGGGCAAAACCGATTATTTTGATGAAAAGGGAAACAGCCTTCGGAAAGCGTTTCTAAAAGCGCCGCTACGCTATTCTCGTATCAGTTCGCGGTTTTCTCACAGCCGGTTACATCCGGTATTAAAAGTACGTCGTCCACATTACGGTATCGATTATGCCGCTCCGGTTGGCACTCCGGTGCGCGCTGTGGGAGATGGGGTTGTGACTAAAGCGAATTACAGCGGTGGGGCTGGTCATTTCGTGAAGATACGGCACAACAACACCTATACTACCGGATACATGCACCTTTCTAAGTACGGAGAAGGCATTAAACCAGGCAAACGAGTAGCGCAAGGCGATATCATCGGTTACGTAGGCAGTACCGGGATCTCTACCGGGCCGCACTTGGATTACCGGATCTGGAAAAATGGTAAGCTGGTAGACGCCCTTTCTATTGACCTGCCATCGTCAGAGCCTATCCGGGAAGACCTCAAGGAGGAGTACCATGAGTATGTGGAAAAGATGATGGATCACCTGAATCAATTATCATATCCCAAGCGACAATTTATTCTGGCCAATGCAAAAACCAACGTGCAGGTGGTAGACCTGGGAGACCAGAGCCTGTAGAGTAGCAAGCCAAGCCAGTTATGGCACTGACGATCTTTTAGGGGTTTATATGATTGGGAAGAAAATATCTTCCCTTTTTTAGTATATTGTCTCTGTTGACCTAATCAATACACAACCTGCTATGCTCCGATATACCCTCCTGAGCCTGCTCGTGCTATTTAGCATGCCAGCTTGGCCCCAGCAATTTCCAGACTTACCGGCAGAACAGCGTTTAGAGCGCCTTCAACCACCTGAAGGCCCCGTGCGGGTGGTGCTGGACACCGATACCTATAATGAAATTGACGACCAGTTTGCGGTTGTTTACGCTTTGTTTTCTCCAGAACAACTTCAGGTAGAGGCCATTTACGCAGCACCATTCCTGAATAATCGTTCTGAAAGTGCGGGAGATGGGATGGAAAAGAGCTACGAAGAAATTCTGCGGTTGCTCGATCGTATGGGAACCTCCCCGGAGGGGCTGGTACATCGGGGTTCGAGTGATTTTCTCAAGGGTAACGACCAGCCCATTAAAAGCGATGCCGCCCAGGATTTGGTAGACCGGGCCATGTCCTCCGACGAACCACTATATGTGCTGACCGTAGGAGCCCCTACCAATGTTGCCTCGGCCCTACTGATGGAACCGAAAATAGTAGAAAAGATTGTGGTAGTGTGGCTGGGCGGGAAAGGGTTGGACTGGCCGTTTGCCAGCGAGTTTAATTTGCGGCAGGACATATTCGCCTCACAGATTCTGTTTGACTCCGGCGTACCACTCATTCAAATTCCTACCCAACCGGTGAGCTCCCACTTGCTGATTACATTGCCTGAGGCAACAGCGTACCTGAAAGGAAAAGGAGCGATCGGCGATTATCTGCTGGAGATATTAGAAGACTACCCCCAAGAACACAACAGCGATGAATATGCCTGGTCGAAAGTGATCTGGGATATTTCCGTCATTGCTTACGTCATTAATTCAGACTGGTTTGAAACCGAAATTCGATCCACTCCCATTCTCACTGGCCAGCAAACTTACAGCACCGACCACCGTCGGCCGTTGTACCGGGTCGCCACCTATTTGAATCGAGACCAGATTTTTAGGGACATGTTTCGGAAGATTGAAGGTGAAACTCCTCAGGGGCACTGACAGGCACCAGACTATGCTCATTGTTCAATCTTATACTACCGCCGTCGTGCTGCTATTAATAACCATGCTCTGCTGGGGTTCGTGGGCCAATACGCAGAAACTGGCTACCCAAAGCTGGCCCTTTCAACTCTTTTACTGGGACTACACCTTGGGAATCGTGTGTTTATCACTATTATTTGGGTTGACCATCGGCAGCCAGGGGGAAGTAGGAAGAGGTTTTGTTGAGGATATACAACAAGCCAGCGGAGGAGCGTTGGGATCAGCCTTTGTCGGAGGAGTGGTGTTTAATATTGCCAACCTGCTGCTGGTTGCCGCGATTGATATTGCCGGTATGGCGGTAGCATTTCCGGTGGGTATTGGGTTGGCGCTGGTATTGGGAGTGGTAGTCAATTATGTAGCCGTTCCTGTGGGAAACCCCTGGCTGTTATTTGCTGGTGTAATATTGGTAACCATTGCCATTGTATTGGATGCCCTGGCGTATCGGCAAAAGGAACAGGGAAAAGCAGTTTCATCCCAGGGGTTGTGGTTATCTATTGTGGCTGGAGTGCTGATGGGTTTCTTCTTTCGGTTTGTGGCGGCTTCGGTTGCCACCGATTTTGAATATCCGCAGGAGGGACTGATGACTCCCTATTCCGCAGTATTTATATTTTCCCTGGGAGTTTTTGTTTCCAACTTTATTTGGAACACCTTCTTTATGTATCGTCCCTTAAAAGGCGAGCGGGTGACTTATCGGGATTATTTTTCGCAGGGCAGTATCAGACTTCACCTGATAGGTATTTTGGGAGGGGTGATCTGGTGTGTGGGGATGTCGTTTAGTATGCTGGCATCGGAGCAGGCTGGCTTTGCCATTTCTTATGGTTTGGGGCAAGGAGCCACCATGATTGCGGCCGCCTGGGGAGTCTTTGTGTGGCGGGAATTCGCTGAGGCACCTGCTCAAACGAAAAAATTAATTTATGCCATGTTTGCTTTCTTTCTGGTGGGCCTATCGCTGGTGATAGCCGCCCGGGTTGGATAGCCAAGTGCGGAGGAGGAAATTTAATTTGTAAAAAAGTCCACACCATTACGGCAAATAAAATGTAATTGGTCGGATAATAGGAAGGGGTAGTCTAATTATCGAAAAAATAACCAGTGTTTTGACAAAAATTTAGTATTTTCCTAAACCAATAATGAAATAGAATGCGGTAACGCACGTTAGCTATTTATATTGCTTTTTTAAACGTCGCTTGTTTTACATTTTTCCCTATCCTCACCTATGGCCTCAATTATTGAGACGCAACACATCGCTAAAACCTACCGGATGGGTGGGGAAAATGTGCATGCCCTAAAAGATATCTCCATCCAGATCAACCGAGGGGAATACGTGGCATTTATGGGGCCCTCCGGCTCAGGAAAGTCTACGTTGATGAACATTGTCGGCTGTTTGGATACCCCTACTTCGGGCACATATATTCTTAACAATCATAGTGTCAGTGCACTTTCGGAAAATGATTTAGCCACCATTCGTAATAAAGAGATTGGGTTTGTGTTTCAGACATTTAACCTCCTGCCCCGCTCTACCGCACTGGATAATGTTGCGTTGCCCCTGATTTATGCGGGTATTAGCAAGTCCGATCGGCAGGAAAGAGCATTGCAGGTGCTGAACAGTGTGGGACTGGGAGATCGGGCATATCACAAACCCAATGAGCTTTCGGGAGGGCAGCGCCAGCGCGTTGCCATTGCCCGGGCCCTTATCAATAATCCCAGTATTATTCTGGCTGACGAACCTACCGGAAACCTGGATACCAAAACCTCATATGATGTCATGGATTTATTTCAGGACCTGCACGATCAAGGCAATACCATTATTATGGTAACGCACGAAGATGATATTGCCCACTACGCGCATCGGATCATTCGCCTAAAAGACGGCTTGATTGAGACTGATGAAATCAACAAGAATATTACCCGCAATCAAGTCAATCCAACCTTAATCTAACGTTTGTCGCTTCACGCTCTAACTTCTCAATCTTATGCTTAAAAAAATTGGAATTCCACTGGCTGTCATAGTACTGCTGGTCGCAGGCTATTTTTTCTTCTTTAACGAAACTAGCGCGGAGGAAGGAGTAGATATCACTACCCGGGTGAAGCGCGATGACCTGCAGGTGGACGTTACTGTCACTGGCGAGTTGGAGGCTAAGAACTCGGTTCAGATTATGGGGCCTATGGGATTAATGCAGGCCCGCATATATCAGATTTCAATAGATGATATTGTTGCAGAAGGAACAGAAGTAAAAAAAGGAGAATGGGTAGCAAAACTGGGTGCGTCCGAGTTAATGGATAAAATCGGTGAAGAAGAAATGGAGGTGGAAGAAAGCCTCAATACTTATCAGCAGACTCGGATTGACACGGCTATCACCTTACGGGAGCAGCGAGACAAACTGATCAACTTACAGTACGATGTAGAGAAAAATCAGCTCGTCGTGGATCAGTCGCAGTTTGAACCACCAGCTACCATTAAGCAGAATGAGCTAGAATTGGCAAAAGCTAAGCGAGCCCTGGAGCAAGCCCGGCAGGAGTACACACTGCTGCGGGAAAAGAGTACGTCCGAAATGGCTCAGGCCGGAGCCAAACTGAAAGACGATCAGCGTGATCTGACGAAGCTGCAAAACCTGTTAAAGGAGCTTAACATTATGGCACCTGAAAACGGAATGGTAATTTACGATAGAGATTATGACGGACGTAAAAGAGCAAAGGGCTCTCAGATTAATGCATGGCGGCCATTAGTAGCTACTCTCCCCGATCTCTCAACCATGGTTTCCCGCACCTACGTCAATGAGGTAGATATCAGCCGTATTCAACTCAACCAGGAAGTAGCAATTGGATTGGATGCCTTTCCCGAGAAGCAGTTGTCCGGTAAAGTTACGCAAATGGCAAATATCGGAGAACAGCGACCTAACACCGATGCTAAGGTATTTGAAGTAACTGTTGAAGTAAACGAGAATGATACCACCCTGAGACCGGCCATGACCACCAGCAATGCGATCATCACGAACTATATTGAAAACGTTCTGCTGGTTCCGTTAGAAGCAATTCATAGCCAGGGGGATTCACTGACGTATGTGTTCAAGAAAAACGGACTTGCCACCGTGAGGCAGGAGATTAATGTCGGCCCCAAAGGAAATGACATGATTGTTATTGCTAAGGGATTGGATGAAGATGATGAGGTGTTTTTGTCAATTCCCCGCAATGCGGAAGATAAGCCGATCGCGTACCTGGATGACGAACCCGAACCTCTAACGGACAAGGGTAATGATTGAGAAGGTTCTCGCCAATTTTTCATTAGCGCTGGAGGCAGTATTGGCCAATAAACTTCGGTCGATGCTTACCGCTTTAGGAATTATTTTCGGGGTAGCAGCGGTAATCTCGATGCTGGGTATCGGAGCTGGAGCCCAGCAGGAGATTCTGGACCAGATTCGCCTGATTGGAGTAAATAATATCGTTATCAGTCCGGTGATTGAGCAAACGGAGGAAGAAATCCAGGCAGAAACAGCATCTACCAAAAAGCCGAAATTCTCCCCTGGCCTGTCGTTGGCTGATGCGCAAAGCATTCAGGATATCATTCCCGGCATAGACAAGATCAGTCCGGAGATTGTTCTGGACAAGTACCTTATTTCTAACGGAGTACGCCGGTCGGCTAAACTGGTGGGGGTAAACAATTACTACTTTGATATTGCCAATTTTCAACTTGCGAAAGGAGAGGTTTTTACTGACCGGCAGATGCGAAACGGCATGCGTGTGTGCATTATTGGTCAGGGCATAGAGGCCCGATTTTTTAGCGAACAAGACCCGGTTGGTAAAAATATAAAAGTAGGTAACCAATGGTTACGTATCATCGGGGTATTGGAACCACGCCTGATTACCGACGAAAACATCAACCGCTTAGGAATTCGAGATTATAACATGGATGTGTACGTACCGATCAATACAGTGCTTATCCGTTATCGTGATCGCTCGCTCATTACCCAGGCTCAAATTGAATCTGCCAAAAGCCGAAACCGAAGTCGGGGGGCAAACGAAACTACCGAAACTGAATTTGACGAACAGCGGAACTATCATCAAATTGACCGGCTGGTGGTTCAGACCGAAGAAACCAATACCCTTAGTCGGATTGCCGAGATTACTTCCCGAATGCTGGAGCGAAGGCATTTTGGCACTGTAGACTTCGAGATAACCATACCCGAACTGTTAATCAAACAGCAGCAGCGGACTAATCAGATATTCAACGTAGTATTGGGAGCCTTAGCAGGGATATCATTATTGGTCGGAGGTATTGGCATTATGAATATCATGCTGGCCTCGGTGATGGAGCGCATCAAGGAAATTGGATTGCGCCTGGCGGTTGGGGCACAGAAGACCGATATCATCTGGCAGTTTCTGTTCGAGGCCGTTCTCATCAGCATCAGTGGAGGTCTGATTGGTATTGTGCTCGGTATACTCATCGCCATGGGCATTTCCCGCATCGCCGACATCCCCACGGTTATTACCCCATTTTCTATCATCCTGTCGTTCGGAGTAGCCGCCACTGTAGGCTTAATCTTTGGCATTGCTCCGGCCCGTCGTGCCGCACACCAAGACCCCATAACCTCGCTTCGTTATGAATAAAGCATTTTTGCTCATTTTTATCCCTGCTTTTTTAATCATTGAATTCCCTGCTTTTTCTCAAGACGCCCTAAGCCAGGGATATTCCTTATTTGAGATTGTAGATCTGGCTTTAGGCCGATCACCGGCAGCGCTACAGGCCGAAACCCGGCGGGAGAACCGATACTGGCAGTGGAGGGCCTTTCGGTCGAATTATATGCCCCGGGTGAATTTAAGTGGTGAACTACCGAACTTTACCAGAGCTAACGAACCCATCACTCAGGAAGATGGAACGGTGGAATTCAGGCCGGTAAGTCAGAATTTTTCAGAGCTTAACTTATTCGCTACCCAGGCGATTGGTTACTCTGGCACCGAGATATTCCTTAATTCAAACATAGAACGATTCGATGATTTTGAGCGGAATACCACCCGTTTCAGTGGAGAACCGGCCTCCATCGGGTTGCGGCAGCCATTGTTCCAGTACAACTACCTGAAATGGGCCAGGGAGATTGAGCCGTTACAATACGAGGAGTCGAAGAAAGAATATTCAGAAGATGTGGAACAGATTGCCATTGATGCTACTGAGCAGTACTTTCAGGTGCTGATTGCTCAGATTAATCTGGCCATTGCCAGTAAAAACCGGGCGAATAATGATACCATTTATCAGATCGCCCAGGGACGCTATAATCTGGGCACGATTCCTGAAAATGAATTGCTGCAATTAGAGTTAAATCTCATGAGATCCCGGCAGGATGTAGCCCAGGCCCAGCTTGATCTGGAGACGTCTACCCTGCAGCTTAAATCATTTATTGGCCTGACGGAGAGTGCTGCCATTACCTTAGAGGTGCCCGATGATATTCCCAGCTTTTCCGTGAATGAAGAGGTAGCGATTCGGGAAGCGTTTCAGAATAGAAGTGATGCGGTGGCTTTTGAGCGGCGCTTGCGGCAGGCGGAAAGTGAAATCGCCCTGGCCCGGGGAGACAATGGTATCAGTATTGATATATATGCTTCTTACGGACTGACCAATCGGTCGGATAGATTTTTCGAGTTATATGACAATCCTGAAAACCAATCGCGGGTACGGGTGGGTTTTGATATACCAATTCTGGATTGGGGAAGATCCAAATCCAGGGTAAAGCAGGCCGAAGCCAATTATAAATTAGAACAATACACCATTGAGCAGGAACGGGTCAATTTTGAGCAGCGAGTATATACTCAGGTACGTACTTTTGATATGCTGCGTAACCAGATAGAAATTGCCCAGGCGGCTGACGATATTGCCAACCGTAGTTACGAAATTTCCAAGCAGCGTTTTCTCATCGGTAAGATTACCATCGTTGAATTGAACAATGCTTTGGAGAATAAGGACAGCGCCCGACAGCAGTATGTGCAGTCCCTGAACGACTTCTGGACGGCTTATTATACCCTGCGATTGCTAACATTGTATGATTTTGAGCAGGGGGCACCGCTGTACGTACCGCAGGGAGACTAAAAAAGCACGATAGAAGGCTACCGTGCTTATCAAATGCTACTGAAGTAGCTTAATTAGTTTAGAAACTCAAAAATTCCGGCAACACCTTGGCCACCACCCACACAGGCGGTCACCATACCGTATTTCTGATTACGGCGTCGCATTTCGTTAATCAACTGTATGGTGAGTTTTGCTCCGGTGCATCCCAGCGGGTGGCCTAAGGCAATGGCGCCCCCATTCACATTCAGTTTGTCAGGGTCAATACCCAGATCGCGCACTACCGCAAGCGATTGGGCAGCAAAAGCTTCATTGAGTTCAATCTGATCAATATCAGCCAGTTTCAGTCCGGCCCGGTCCAGGGCTTTGGGAATGGCTTTGATGGGGCCAATGCCCATAATGCGCGGATCTACTCCGGCCACTGAGTAGCTCATCATTCGTGCCTGTGGCTTCAAGCCTAATTGGTTCACAAACTTTTCGGACATCACCAGCACAAAGGCCGCACCGTCTGATGTTTGGGAAGAATTTCCGGCAGTAACCATACCTCCCTGGCGAAAGGCGGGTCTTAGTTGAGCCAGTGCCTCCATATTGGTATCCGGGCGGGGGCCTTCATCGGTGTCTACCACAAATTCGCGTTGCTTGCGCTGACCCGCTTCGTTTACATACGTTTCGTGCACGGTTACCGGAACAATCTCGTCTTTAAAGCGTCCTTCTTTGATGGCACTCATTGCCTTCATGTGGGATTGATAGGCAAACTCGTCCATATCCTCCCGCGAGACCTGATAGTCTTTGGCCACTTCTTCAGCGGTCAGCCCCATGCTGGTGTAGTATTCAGGATGGTCCTTCGCAATCTTGAAATTAAGCGCTGTTTTATGTCCCATCATGGGTACCAGCGACATGGATTCGGTCCCGCCAGCAATAATACAGTCGGCCATGCCGGCATGCACACGGGCTGAAGCAATGTTGATCGCCTCTACGCCTGATCCGCAGTAGCGGTTAATAATCATGCCAGGTACTTCACGACCCAGGGCCATTAGTGAGATAAGTCGGCCCATCTGCATGCCCTGCTCGGCTTCGGGGACCGCATTTCCGACAATCAGATCATCGATCATCTCGGGAGAGAGTCCTTCAATAGAACTTACCAGATGATTAATCACTTCCACCGCCAGATCATCGGGGCGAGTAAAGCGGAAGCCGCCTTTTTTTGCTTTCCCTACCGCAGTGCGATAGCCTCCTACAATGTATGCATCCATAAGCTTGGGATTTTAGGTGTTTCTTGTATTATACAGACGCAATATACAAAGAAAATGTTCGTCATGCATACTAAATTCTGCAGAGGCGAGTCACGAATGTAGATAGGATAATACTCTCTGATTTTAGGCAGAGATTGTATCGTCAATGGTGTGATTTAAAAAAGATCAATCCACCAGCACATTGCTAATGAATGTGGATTTGAGCAAGAGCCATCCCAGAAAAAAGGCAATGGCCCAGGAGAGGTAAATGTGGTAAAAGTCGGAGGTGTCACGGTAACGAGTTTCTTTGATCTCGGCTTTTTCGTAGGTGTCAATCAGGTCAAACACTTCCTGCAGGGCCTGCTTGTTGGAAACCCGGTAAAAGTCTCCTTCACCAATGCGGGCAATCTCGCGCAGGGTGGTTTCATCCAGGGAATTTTCTACGTATCGGGTATTGCCAAAAAAGTCTTTTCCAAAAGGCACCTTGCCTTCCTTACCAATGGCGATGGAATACATTTTAATGCCGTAGGCATGGGCCAACTCCGCCGCCGTGATGGGGTCCAGGTTACCGGCCGTATTGTCTCCGTCGCTCAGCAGTACCATGACTTTAGAGGCTTTCCCGTTTTCGGTTTTGCTGGTTTCATCGGCATCGCGCATGCGGTTGGTGGCTACGGCCAGGGCGCTACCGATGGCGGTACCCCGGCTCTCAATCATGTCAAAGTCAATCTGCTCAATGAAGTCGTACAGCAACTCATAATCCGTAGTGAGGGGGGACAATGAGTAGGCATCGCCGGAAAAAACGACCAGCCCGATGCGGTCCTGCATACGACCCGCAATAAAGTTACGGGCGACATCTTTGGCTGCTTCCAGGCGGTTGGGCGAGAAATCCTCGATGCGCATAGACTCCGAAATATCAATCACCAGCATGATGTCAATTCCTTCGCTCCATTGCTCTACCTGCTCATTGGTGCGCTGAGGTCGGGCCAGCGCAAAAAATAACAGGGCAAGGGTGAGAGCCAGTAGCAGAAAGGGGACCACCCGCAACCAGGTAATCGGGTTGGACTTTAAAGCGGTTTTGGGAAAAGCAATCGGCAACTTCTGGCTGGAACGCAGGCCAATCAGCCAGCGCAGCAGAAAAAACATGGGAATCAGCGGGAGCAGGTACAGAAAGATCGCATGCTGAAACTCATAATTTTTCAGTACGATCGGAGAAAACCATTGTAGTGAAAACCAGCTAGCTGTTACTTCTTCCATGTTTAATATCTCGGTACCGTTGTTCGTAACGTTGGTGAGTATGTTGTTCTAAATGCGCAAAATGCCCGATAAGTTCACCATTCAGGTGGTGCCCGTAAATACTCCGGTCAATGGCCTTGAGGTCATCCAGCAGAGCCTGTTCAGTGGGCAGTTTGATGATTTCTTTGGTGGTCATTTTCGTGTAGGGAGCCTGCTCTAAGCGTTCCATATACCGTTTCCAAACCACCAACGCTTCTTCAGACAAATGCTTATCGGGAGATTGCTGAAGCCGGGCCATGGATTGGGAGAACTGCGCGCGAAAGTGTTTATGGTCTTTATGTAAACGTCGCAACTGCCATTGCTTGCGAATTTTCTCTCCGAATACGAGGTAAACAATCAGCACAATGGCAGCCAGAATTCCCAGTCCGACGAGGAAATAAGGGTAATTAAACTGAAGAGGGATATCCAGATACGCCTTGTTTTCTTTCAGGTCCAGCGAGTCGGGCATCTGGGTAATGAGCTGATGCAGATGCACGGAGTCTAAGTCGGCATAAATGGCGGTACTGTCTACTTTTCCCTCCCGATCAGCTCCGATGACATACACGGGTAAAGCCAGGGTTTGCAGGCTGTCCAGTTCAAAAGTCATCAGTGTATATACAACGCTATCCACACTGGTGGTACTGTCGGAATGGGTCGGGATGAAGGTGCGATCCGTATACTCGAAGGGAAGAAACGTATGGTCCTCACCCGGAAAAATCACTTCCAGCTCCGATGGGTAGCGAAAGGTGAGCGTATACTGAATAGGCTCACCGATTTTTATGGTATCCTGCAAAAAATGCCCCGAAGGCTTCAACGCCTGGGCGTATGCTCCCCCCCCACTCAGCAGGATTCCGCAGACGTATAAACACAGGAAACGGACAATTCTCACGTCAGGCATTTTTACGAACTCGACTTCGAACACGAAACAGTCGGATTAGTTTGGGTACATAATCTTCTTCAGTATCTACTGGCAGATAGTTTGCCTGGTACTTACGGCAAAACTCTTCCAGGCGCTCCCGCGTGTTCCCGTAGGTTTTATTGATCCGGGTACGGAAGAAAGACGAAGATGAATTCACCCATAGGGTTTTTCGGCTTTCTTTATCGTATACCGGAACGATCCCCAAACTAGGCAACTGGGTTTCGCGCCGATCAGACAAATGTACGATGATCAGATCGTGCTTACGCGCCAGCGCCCGCAGGTTATAATCATAGTCTTCATCAATAAAATCGGACACGAAGATAACAATACTACGGCGTTTAATGATATTGAGCAAATAACGGATGGCGTTATTGATATTTGTGCGGGTGGAAGAAGGAAAAAGATTGTAGAGTTTAGAGATAATCTGATACGCGTGCTTATCTCCTTTACTTGGTTTTATATAAACTTCTTTGCGCTCAGAGAAACAGAACAGTCCTACCTGACTACCTTCTTTAATGGCGGATAGCGCCAGTACTCCGCAAATTTCTTTACCCACATCTACTTTTTGGTGTCCCAGGTTACCAATTTCCTGCGAAGCACTTACATCCAGCACCAGATACACAATCTGTTCGCGTTCTTCCCGGTAGGTTTTTACGTACACACTGTGCCCCTTTGCGGTGGCATTCCAATCGATAGATCGGATATCGTCTCCGTACTGGTACGGGCGAACATCGTCGAAGGTGATGCCGGAGCCTTTAAATACCGAGTGAAAATCGCCCTGCATCTGTGTGGTAATGGCTTTGCGAATGGCAATCTCGTACTTGCGTAATTTCTTAAGTAGTTTACGTACTTCTTCTTTGTTCATATTGATAGATTACGTCATGTAAAAATTACAGTAATCATATAGCACAGATGACAGCATATTCTCTGTGATGAAACGCGTTTAAGTAGCAATTTTGTGCCTAAAGGTAACGTTTATTTAAAACCTAATGAAAGGGTTATCGTTCCGGTTAAAGAACATTCTCCCAAAAGATTGTTATACTATTGGATACGCACCTTCAGAAGGTAGACTACTACCGCTGATTTTTTGGTGCTACGGCCGGAAGCAGAAGATACTTTTTTACCAAAACAAGACATCTTATCGAATCTCAAGATCATCAAAAGACACACCTGCCTACCTGGGCGCAACGCATCTTGCTGGTTATCGGCATTTTGTTTGGCCTGTGGCTGGTTGTCTATATCGCGTTGCGCACTCCGCCAGTGCAAAAGTTTGTAACTGGCAAGATTGCTGAGCAGTTAGAAAAGCAAATCGGCACTCCGGTAGCCCTGGAGGGCATCGATATTGAATGGCTGAATGGCATAGAACTGAGCGGCCTCTACCTAGAAGACCAGCAACAGGATACCCTACTTTATCTGGGACGTTTGCAGGTAGAAATAGAACCCTGGGCACTGCTGAACAAAACCCTGATTGTAAAATTAATCGAAGTTCGGGATACCTATATCAATATTTATCAGGTGCCCGGAAAGGATAGCCTCAACTTCGCTTACATTCCCGAAGCTTTTGCCTCGTCGGATATCACCACTCAGGTAGAAGATACAACCGCATCCAGCTTTACCATCGAGGCCCGCCGATTGCTGCTGGGCGATATTCGGGTAGATTTTAAAGCCGATAGCACCGAGGCGCATGTAGCCCTGGGCGAGTTATCGCTTTTGCTGGAAACTTTAGGGCTGTCCGAAGAACACATTCAGGCCGATGAACTGGCAATTGATGCGCTGAAAGTAGCCCTGCGGCTCCCCCGCACTGCTGCCCCGGATAGCACTGCCCAGTCAGAGCCGGAAGCAGAAACTCCCGATAGTCTCAAAAATGTAATCAACCCTTCCGGTTACGCATTTTCACTGGCTGATTTTTCTATCGCCAACAGTCAGATCGATTATCAGGTGGGACCGCAGAACCAGTCGGATAGCAGCGCGCAGATGAATTTTGAAAATCTGTTCATCGCCGATCTGGGAGTGCAAATCACCGATGTAGAAGTGGGCAGGACAAATGCCGCGCTCAATCTGGAACAATTTACATTTGCCGAACAGCGCAGCGGCTTTGAACTACAGGAGTTTGCTCTGGTAGCCAATATAAACATGCCGAAGGTGCAAGCCACTTTACAGCAATTGAAAACTGGCCACTCTAATCTGAATGGTACAATAGATATCGGGTTGGCGTTAGAAGAAAATACTGCTGACCTGATCAATAGCCTGACCTTACAATCGAAGCTGGATCGGGCTGTGCTTAGCATGGTAGATGCCGGTTATTTTACCAATGCGCTGGATAGCATGCCGGCATTAAAGGATTCTGAATTCAACCTATGGTGGAACACCAACATTGCCGACGGAGCCGGGGGTATTCAGGATCTGCAATTTCGCCTGGATGACCGACTGGCGATAGAAGGAAATTTACAGTTGCAGGATTTGGCAAAGATAGACTCAGCGACTACCGGAAGCCCGTATGTCAATGTATCCATTGACCCGGTGCAGACCAATCTGGCTTTCTTACGGCAGGTAATGGGCGATGATGCGGGTTTGCCTCGCTTAGCCCAGGATACGCTGGTGCTGCAAGCTTCGGCAGAAGGTAGGTTAGAAGATATCAAAGGAAATGTTTCACTGACTTCTTCGGTAGGAAAATTACTGGCGGAAGGCACTTATCAGCAGACATCTACCGGGGGCATGAATGTCAGTGCTTCGGTACAGGGTCAGAATTTGCAGGTACGGCAATTATTACTCGCACTTGGACAGGATACCCTGGCCCGTGATTTCAATACGCTCACCTTCCATGCCCGGACGTCGGCTGAACAAACGGTAACTTCTTACGACACTACCTTTAGCCAGGCTAAGTGGGATCTGGTGATTGACCAGATTGATTATAAAGACTATCGCTACAACAACTGGAACATAGAAGGTTATCTGGCCGACGAGCAGGTGGTGACCCAAATCAATTATCAGGATAGTCTGCTGGATCTGAATGCTGACGCTGGTCTCGACATGCGGCAGCCCACGATGGCCTATACGCTGGACCTGAATCTTCCGAATGCCAACCTCTATCGGCTTAATTTGTCCAGTGACAGTGTTATTATACAGAATCTTCGTCTTTTGGCAGATATGCAGGGTACTGATCCTGACTCAATCGTTGGTTCGCTGAATGTGGCATCGGCTAATATCATTAAGGATGCGGAAAACTATCAGCTGGATTCTCTGGTCCTTCGCGCAGATCGGAACGGTTCCGAACGCTTCATTACCTTTAACTCCGATTATGTGGATGCCCTGATAAGCGGACAATTTTCGGTCAACGAACTTCCTACGGCCATTGAGGATTTTCAGCAATATTATTTTACCGCCTATCAGGCACCGGGGATTGACCAGGATACGGTGAACACAGCCGAGGCCGATGGACAGCAGCTACATCTGGAAATGTTCATCAAAGAAACTCCGCTGGTTGCCCGAGCTTTGGTACCTGATCTCAACATTCCCGATACGCTTAGCTTTACTGCGGATTTTAACAGCGCTGACAAAAGTCTGCAGGTAAATTTGAAGGCCCCGCACATTGACTATGGCACCAATGTCATTGATAGCCTTTACATGGATGTGGCTACCACAAATCGGCAGATTAATATTGATCTGCTAACCAACTATGTGCAGGCCGGAGGGTTGAGCATCCCGCAGGTATTGCTGGCTGGAAAACTATCCGGAGCGGCATCCGAAAACCAGGCACCTAACCGGCAACGATTGACCACGACCGAACTGGATCTCAATTTGAAGATGGGGCTGGATGATGCTCCTTACCGGCTGGATCTCAACACCCTTGTACGCAGCCAGGGAGATACAGTGACCGTGATGATTGATGATTCTGAGGTGATTTTAGACAGCACGGGCTGGGATTTTTCAGACAAGGGGCGTATTGTGTATGCCCAGAACTATCTGGATATTGACCGGGTCTTCTTAAAACAAGGTGATCAGGAACTATTTGTATCCACCAAAAATACCGATAACATTTCTACCCTGGAAGTGGCCATCGACCAGTTTCAACTCAAACCTTTTCTGAACAGTATTGACCTGGAAAGTTACGATGTGGACGGAATGTTCTACGGAAAAGCTACGGTGGAAGACCTGTTTACGCCGGGATCTATTTCGGCAAACTTTAATATTTCTAACCTCACCGTTCAGGATAGTCTGGTAGGCAACTTCAAGCTACAGGCGAAGAAAACTGCGGCGGGAGATGAGCAAACCGATTTGCTGGATGTGCTGGCCAGTCTGAAAGGGCCTAATGGAAATTTAACAGTAGATGGGGCCTATAATTTAGCGGCTGAAACTGATGCCCTCGATCTGCACGTGGCATTAGACGAGTTTCTGCTAGACCCCTGGAAAGCATTTTTAGAGGGACAGATGAATGAGTTTTCCGGTAAGCTGTATGCTGACCTGGATGTTACCGGAAGCCCGACAAAACCGAATATTGAAGGAAACATCCGATTTGGAGAGCAGGTAATTCTGGAGCCTACGGTGTCCAGTGCCCGCTACTATATTGAAAACCAGCAGATGGATTTTACTGGAGATGCGGTAGAGCTAAACGACTTTACGCTGCTGGATTCCGCCCGTACCCCTGCCGTGCTCAGTGGAGTTATTTCATTTGCTGACCTGACCAACCCTTCGCTGGACCTGAGTTTCAAAACGAATAAATTTATCTTTGTCAATAGCTACGACTACGAGAACGAAGCTTTTTACGGCAGAGCCGTTGCCTCGGCCGATGCCTCTATTAAAGGGCCGGTAAGTGATATGGTTATTGACGGAGATGTATCGGTGAACGAAGGAACCAATATGACGATTTCGCTGGTCTCCAACCCTGCGGAAGCCCAGAATGCAGGCTATGTGGAATTTGTGGATAGCAACGCTTTTATAAAAGAGGATACTGTTACCCAGGACTCGCTTGTCGTAACCAGCCAAGCGGCTGAAGACACGATCTCCATCAGCGGATTCACACTCAATACGAACATTAAGCTGAATCCGGGAGCGCAGTTTACCATTATTGTGGACCCGGCGCGAGGAGACAAGCTGGTGGCGGCTGGTGAAGCTGATTTGCAGGTAAATATGCAACCCAATGGCGACCTTACCCTTCAGGGAGATTATACCATCAATCGGGGAAGTTATCTGCTGAATTTTGCCCAGGTAGTGAAAAAAGAGTTTTCAATTCAGCAGGGAAGCGTCATCTCCTGGACGGGTGACCCGGACAATGCCGAGATGAATTTAACGGCCGCTTACAACGTGGAAACCAGTCTGGAAGAGTTGTTTCAGGATATTATTAGAGATGGAGCAGATGCGAAGTTAAGGCAACTGGTTTCAACCGATCGCCCAGTGGCCGTAGACCTGATTATTGAAGGTACATTAGATGATCCCCAACTGCGCTTTGATCTGGATCTGCCGGAGATTTCAGCCGGAGGAATCTATTCTGATCTGGTATCTGAGCGCCTCAAGCAAATTGAACAGGATGAAACGCAGTTATACAAGCAGGTCTTTGGATTGATTGTACTCAACCGCTTTATTCCCGTTTCGGGCGGTTTAGGTTCGGGAGAAAGCAGCGGTCTTACTGCGGTAAACGATCAGGTTAATAGCAGCGTGAGCCAATTGCTGACCGATCAGTTAAGCCAGTTAACCGAAGACTATTTAGGCGGCGTAGAGCTTAGCGTTGGTTTAGAATCTTCGGATCAGACGCAGGCCCAAACCAGTGTGCTGGCCGATCGGGATGTAAATGTAGGGCTGTCCAAACAATTATTTGACGATCGCCTGACAGTGAAAGTAGGAGGAACTACCAGCACGGGCGACCAGAGTGCTCAGGATAATAAAATCTACGGTGATTTTGAGGTGCTCTATCGGATCACAGAAAATGGAAATCTGCAACTCAGAATCTTCCAGAGCAATGACCGCGACCGGATTACCAATCAGGTACGGCAGCGGCAGGGCGCTTCTATGCTCTACCAGAAATCGTTCGATCAGCTATTTGGCAGTGATGACGTATTGCGAGGCAAACCCTTGCCCGAAGAAGAGGATAAAGAGAAGGATACCGGAAATGTAGACCGGGAAGCTGTTTTGCAACCCAGTTCGCGCAATCGAAAGAATCAAAAACCCTGATTCGCTGATCTTTGAATGCGGAAATCCGGGAAGCCTTCTTCCGGTATTTCTTTCACCGTAATATTGGTAACCTCCGCCTTGGGTGGCCCCTGCTGGCACCAGGCTACCAGGTTTTGCAATGCTTCCAATTCACCTTCCGCATTTATTAGCACTGAACCATCGGGTTCGTTGCGCACCCAGCCGCGAAGGCCGAGAGCCTGGGCTTTTTCCTGGGTGCTGGCTCGGAAGAAAACTCCCTGAACCACTCCGGTCACGTGTATGGCATAACAAGGCATAATTCAAATACTTTTTAATGGGTTATCACTAGAAAATAGTCATTGTTCAGGCAGATCATTGTATTCTCGGACGATGGACAACGCCGCTGATGCTCCAATCCGGTCGGCCCCCGCCTTGATCAAAGTGATCGCTTGTTGGGCCGTTTTAATACCACCCGAGGCTTTAATCCCCACATTAGAAGGAAGAACACTGCGCATGAGCTGGATGTGGTGTTCGGTGGCCCCGGCCCCGGCAAATCCGGTAGATGTTTTCACGTAATCGGCTCCGGCGTCGGCGCAAAGCTTGCAGGCGCGGGTCACTTCTTCATCCGTCAGATAAGCCGTTTCAATAATTACCTTCAGCAAGCGCAGGTGCTGATGGGCCAGCGAGGCGCACTTGGCAATCTCGATCTTCACCCATGGCATTCCCGATTTAAAGGCTGAAACATTCATCACCAGATCCAGTTCGTCAGCCCCATCGTGGATGGCCTGCTGCATTTCACCAATCTTGGTTTCGGTCATTTGATACCCCAATGGAAATCCCACAACGGTAACCAGTTGCACGTCGGCGTCGCCCAAATCGCGTTTGGCCTTTTTTACCCAAAATGGAGGAAGACACAACCCCACAAAGGCATGCTCTTTGGCTTCCTGTACCATCCGGTCTACGTCATTATAGGTAATGGTGGGCGTCAGTTGCGTGTACTCCAGATAACGATGAATCGGTATGGTCCTGGACTGAGTATTTTCGTTCATTTTTTATGGAGCATTGTAAAAATCGACTAAGTATAAGTAGTCATTACTGATTAAAAAAGCCTGAATGAGGTATTTAAACAGGCATTTAGTAATAATCACCCAAACAACCTCAAGGGTTGAAATAAAAACAAGCGATTATACAATTAGTTGTATGAATATATTTTTTAACACAAGGGAATATTAATTTTTTGATTATGAAGAAGATGAAACAAATCTGCTCTTGCCTGGCGCTCGTCGGGCTTCTGTCCATTCCAATGGCTGCTCAGGCCCAAATGGACGACTCTCGTTTTGGTATCAAAGGTGGGGTAAACCTATCCAACTTCTACCAGGAAGAAATGGGAAGCCAGAATATGCGGTTAGGATTTAACGTAGGAGTATTTACAGAACTTGCGGTGGGAGAATCCTTCAGCATTCAGCCGGAGTTGCTGCTGACCACCAAAGGCAACCGTATTGCCTACGGTGATGATGATAACCTCTTTCAAGACCTGTTAGAAGGTGATGAAGATGCTTTTGTCGGAGATGTAGAGACCAATTTAACCTACATAGAATTACCCGTACTGGCAAAATTCACAATTGGCGAAGTCATTAATCTGCACGTAGGTCCGTATGTTAGTTATTTGCTGGACGCCAGCACTGATGTAGATGGTAGTTTGGGCGATCGCCTGGGTGATTTGGATCGTAACGGATTCAACGAGTGGGATTATGGTATTGCTGCTGGCTTGGGAGTGGATTTAAACCTGGTAACCATTGGAGCGCGTTATGATCTTGGCCTGGCCGGAATCGCTGATGACGCTGCTTGGGAAGGGTTAATCAACGACCGTAAGAATCAGGCGTTGCAATTGTATATAGGAATAGGAATCTAGCAGAAAAGCATTTCTAGTTTGGTGAAACGAAAAAGCAGGCATACCGCGAGGTATCCTGCTTTTTCTATTTTAGCTCTACTGATACAGATAATTGCTTACGCTGATTAAATCGGCAAATACACCAGCAGCAGTCACCTCAGCTCCGGCACCCGGGCCTTTTACCACCAACGGGCGCTCCTGGTAGCGAGCGGTGGTGAATGAAATAACATTATCACTGCCCGAAAGGGAGTAAAACGGATGAGTGGGCCCTACCGATAGTAATTGCACCGAGGCTTTTCCGTGCTCGAGCGTCGCCACAAAACGGAGCTTCTGGTTTTGCTCATCGGCTTCCCGCAATCGGGCATCAAACTGATCGTTGGCGGCTTCCAGCGCCTCAAAGAAAGCTTCGGAGGAAGAAGCTTCCAGGCAGGATGCCGGTAAAATACTTTCAACCTCCACATCTTCCAGTTCGAGTGGGATGCCTACTTCACGGGCTAGGATCAGGATTTTCCGAGCTACATCCATGCCCTGCAAATCATCCCGGGGGTTGGGTTCAGTATAACCCAGTGCTTTGGCTTCGGACACAATATCGCTGAAACGCTTGCCGGGAGTAAAGGTATTGAAGATGTAAGAGAGCGTACCAGATAAGATGCCTTCAATCTTGTTTACCTTATCGCCACTGTCTTTGAGATCTTGCAAGACCCGAATGACCGGTAGCCCCGCTCCCACATTGGTTTCGTACAGAAATTGCACACCGGACTGGCGGGCAGTAGTCTGCAACTGTTGATAATCCTGGTAAGAGCAGGAGTTAGCCAATTTGCTGGGAGTGACAATAGAGATAGCCGATTGTAACACTTCGGCGTAATACTTCACGACATCCTCGCTGGCGGTGCAGTCTACCAGCACACTGTTGGGCAAATTCATCTCCTTCATCCGCCGCACAAACAAAGCAATGTCACTGGTTTCGCCTTCCTGTTCCAGAAAATCTTTCCAGGTATCCGGCTTAAGGCCCGCTTCAGAAAAAGCCATCCGCCTGCTGTTGGCAATGCCCGTTACTGAGATTTCCAGCACCCGGTTTTTCTGAAGATATTCTCTTTGCTGCGCGATTTGTTGCAGCAGCGTTTTTCCAATCAGCCCCAGGCCAATCAGGAACACATTGAGTGTTTTCTTTTCGGAAAGGAAGAAAGCTTCGTGTACGGTGTTTAGCGCTTTGTTCAGGTTACGCTGGGAAATAACCACCGACAGGTTGGCTTCGGAAGAACCCTGGGCGATGGCCCGCACATTGATGCCGTTTCTTCCCAGTGCAATAAACAGTCGCCCGGAGATGCCGGGAGTCTGCCGCATATTTTCACCCACAATGGCAATGATGGACAGGCTTCGCTCAATGGCCGGTGCATCAATCTTGCCAGCCTCAATCTCGCTGGCAAACTCATCGTTCATGGTACTTTGCGCCGCCTCTGCATCATCAGGACTGACCGCGAA
This sequence comes from Cyclobacteriaceae bacterium, assembly GCA_040222715.1. Lineage (GTDB taxonomy): Bacteria > Bacteroidota > Bacteroidia > Cytophagales > Cyclobacteriaceae > Tunicatimonas. Next base: position 222,288 of record JAVKCN010000077.1, read on the forward strand.
GGTGATGGTGTGTTCGGAAGAAGCCTGGGTAATAATAATGATGTTGATGCTATGGCGGGCCAGCGCTCCAAAGAGCCGGGAAGAGATACCGGGAGTGCCCACCATGCCGCTACCCTCGAGGGTAAGCATGGCAACTTCTTTGATCGAGGAAATACCTTTTACTGCCGGCGTCTTGGAGTTATTGAGTACCCGGTTGATGGCGGTAGAATAAGGGTTGCGGCTGATAAGCGTACCGGGGAACTCCCGGTGGAAAGTATTGCGAATACGAAGCGGAATGTTTTTGCCCAGTACCGGAAGCAAGGTTGGCGGATAAATCACTTTGGCTCCGAAGTGCGACATTTCCATGGCTTCAATATAGGAAATAGCATCCAGCGAGAAAGCCGTGGCTACCTGTCGGGGGTCGGCGGTCATCACGCCATCCACATCCGTCCATATTTCAATCTCATCGGCATCCAGGGCAGCTCCCAGAATAGATGCTGTATAGTCTGATCCGCCGCGGCCCAGGGTAGTCGTTTCCTGCTCGGGAGTGGAGGCTACAAAACCGGTGACGATCTGTAAGGGCTCGTGGCTGCCGAAATACTCTTTGATTTTTTGGTTGGTAGCCGCAAAATCTACTTTGGCATTGGTAAATGTTTTATCGGTAACAATGATGTCTCGTGCATCCAGAAATTCGGTATCTACCCCCAATTCCTTCATATACTGGCTGATCAGGTAGGCCGATAACCGCTCTCCAAAGCTCAGTACCAGGTCCAGCGTGCGGGGAGATCGCTCGCGCAGCAGAAATACTCCGTGCATCAGATCATCCAACTCATTAAACAAGGTTTTGAGGCGGGCGAATACTTTGCTTTGGGCGTGTACGCTGATAAGCTCCCGGGCGGCTGAAAAATGATGTTTTTCCAACTCATCCAATAGCTCCTGATACGATTCGTTTCCCTGAGCGGCTTCTTTACTGATGGCCAGCAAGCGGTCGGTTACTCCCCCCATGGCGGATACTACCACCGCACAATTTACTTGTTGACGATGGTATTGTAGAACGATATCGGCCACGACCTTAATGCTTTCGGCTGAGCCTACGGAGGTGCCACCAAACTTGAGAACTTTCATAGAATACAGATTGTGCGCTTATATAAGCAGGCAAAGTTAATAAAAACTACACAAGCGGAAGTGCTTCATTTTGAATTTTGAAAGAGAAGCCTCTCATTTTGAGATAAAAGCCAAAGGGCAATGATAAGAAAAAGAGGCGTTTAAAGAACCTATTCTCTTAAAACAGAGTTGGAACTTCAATGAAAGAGGTTTATATTTGCAGCCCTAAAAAAGATAAGTCATGAAAAGAACATTTCAGCCATCGCAACGGAAACGCAAGAATAAGCATGGGTTCAGAGAGAGAATGGCCAGTGCCAATGGGCGCGCGGTTATTGCTCGTCGCCGTGCCAAAGGGCGAAAAAAACTATCCGTCTCTGACGAAAGAAGGCACAAACGGTAAGGCCTTCTTTTTTTCTTTCCCTGGCGCAGGTCTGTGGCTGTTCTCGCTTGCGTATTTTTTCAGTTCTTTCCGAAACCTCACATAGCAATTTCCTCCTATTAAAAATTGGCCGGTGTGCGAAAAACGTTTCCGAAGCGAGAAAAGCTAACGCATAAAAAGCAAATCGGAGCGCTTTTCCGTGAGGGAAAATCAACGGTACTATACCCCATTCGCTTTATATACCTGCCTGTTACTGACCTCCCCTGTCATCAGGCACTTTTCACTGTGCCTAAGCGAAACTTTAAAAAAGCGGTAGATCGGAACCGGATCAAGCGTCAGATGCGCGAAGCCTACCGACTACATAAACAGCTAATTCCTTACAACCCATCCAATAATGCGCGTTTTTTGCTTGGGTATATTTATATTGGTAAACAGAAGGATGCGTATCAGCGCATTGATGCCAAAATAAAGGAATCGCTTGTTCGTTTAATTAAAGTCTAACCCCTTATCACTTCTTTCGCTTATGAGTACCAAGAGACTGGGTAAGTTGTCGTTTGTTGTAGTTACCATTTCTATAGTAGGATTTGTTGCTTTTCGTGGGCCGGGCGATCAATACTTCGCCATTGCCAAAAATCTGGATATTTTTGCCACCCTTTATAAAGAGGTGAATACCTATTATGTAGACGAGGTCAATCCGAATAAACTGATGAAAATCGGGATTGACGCGATGCTGAAATCACTCGACCCTTACACCAATTATATCCCCGAAGACGATATTGAAGATTATCGAACCATGACTACCGGCCAGTACGGAGGCATCGGAGCAGTGATTGGAAAGCGGGGAGGAAAGAATCTGGTACTTATGCCCTACCGGGGATTTCCGGCAGAGAAAAGCGGCCTTAAGATTGGTGACGAACTGTTGGAAGTAGATGGTATTGACGTTACTGATAAGAACGTAACCGAAATTAGTAAACTGCTGAAAGGGCAGGCCAATACTGACCTTACCTTAACCATTAAACGATACGGCGAAGAATACACCCTGCCCGTGACCATGAAGCGCGAGCGCATCACCGTAGACAATGTTCCTTATTCCGGAATGGTGACGGAGGATGTTGGCTATATTAAACTTAGCAACTTTACCACCGGTGCCGGGCGCGAAGTAGAAAAAGCCCTGATCAGACTAAAAGAAGAAGGAGCTAAGAAAATTGTTTTTGACCTGCGTGGCAATCCCGGAGGTTTACTCAGCGAGTCAGTCAACGTATCAAATGTATTTGTTCCGAAAGGCTCTGAGATTGTCAGTACCAAAGGGAAAGTAAAAGACTGGAACAAAACCTATCGGGCACCGCATAATCCGGTAGATACAGACATTCCGCTGGTAGTGTTAACCAGTAGCCGAAGTGCTTCGGCTGCCGAAATTGTTTCGGGCGTAGTACAGGATTATGACCGGGGAGTGCTGGTAGGAGAAAAAACATTTGGCAAAGGGCTGGTGCAGGCCACGCGCCCACTTACCTATAACTCTCAACTGAAAGTAACCACCGCTAAATATTATACTCCCAGCGGGCGTTGTATTCAGGCCATTGACTACAGCCACCGGGGCGAGGATGGTAGCGTAGGAAGAGTGCCAGACTCATTGCGTAATGCTTTTGAAACGAAAAGCGGACGCGTTGTGTACGACGGCGGCGGAGTAAACCCAGATGTAAAAGTGAAGCCCGGACGACTGGCACCGATTACAGTTAGCCTGATCACCAAGAATCTGATCTTTGATTTTGCTACCAAGTATTACTTTGAACACCCAAAAGCTCCCGAATCAAAAACTTTTGAAATTAGTGAAGCAGACTATGATAGCTTTATGACCTGGCTATCGGATAAAGACTATGATTACGTTACCGAAGTGGAGCAAACCATTGATGACCTGACGGAAATTTCGAAAGACGAAAAATATTACGAGAATATAAAAGAACAAATTGCTTTGCTGCGCACCCAGGTACAGCACAACAAAGAGAAAGATCTCGGAAAGTTTAAAGATGAAATCAAAGAATCGTTAGAAGAAGAAATTGTGGCGCGTTATCATTTATCAGATGGAAAGATAGAAGCTTCATTTGACGATGATGCAACCTTGCAGGCTGCCATCAGCGTACTGAACGACTCGAAACGTTACAAAAAATTATTGCAGGTGCAGGAATAACCTGTTACACATTATATCTTAGATTGCATTAGCCGGCTTGGGAGAAGATTCCCGGGCCGGTTTTTTTATTATTGGCGGAGTTCTGGCAAGAGTCTTGGAATCTGAACTACAAATGAGTACCGACGACAGAACTGGCTCGTTATAAGATTCACCCTGTTTTGGCCCTACTTCCGCAGGCCAGTTCGGTGCGTGCACAAAATATCTTTCCGCATCATCAGTTATATCTTTGTAGAATTTCTTATTCTGGTAATTCTGCGAAAGATCATAGAACTGGTGAAATCTGCATGATGTATCCTCATTCTCTATATGCTGTTACCTCCCTGGTGGCAGTCTTACTTTTCGGGTATATGCGCCCACTCTACGCTCAGCAAATGGCTCGTTGGGAATACAGCGTTCCGGTCGTAACCGGTTCCGATACCCTCGACCTGGCCTGGGCTGGCGGGTTGAACGCAGTGCAGTATAATACCATACATCTGAATAATGATGCCCAGGCAGACCTGTTGCTATTTGATCGAACATCCAACACAATGCACCCCTTTCTCTGGGAAAATGGCCAATGGGTATATGCTCCGGAATATGTGGCGTTATTTCCCGGAAACCTGCAAAGCTGGATACTGCTGAAAGACTATGATGGCGATGGCGATGCCGATTTATTCACGGCATCCGGTGGCCGGGGAATCTCGGTTTATCACAATAATCGGAATGATGGTGGGTCGTTGGGGTGGAAATTGGTCACGGAAACGGTGAGAACCATCGCCTTTGCTTCCGGGGCGAATGTAACATTGCAGGTAAACTCTACAGATTTTCCCGCGATTGTGGACATTGACCAGGATGGAGACCTCGATGTGATCAACTACAGCGTGATTGGCAGCGGAGAACTGCTCCTTCATAAAAATCAAAGCATCGAGCAGTATGGTCATGCCGATTCACTGGTGTACCAAACGGTGAATGTCCGCTGGGGCGAGGTAGAAGAATGCGACTGTGGGTTATTTGCATTCGGGGATCAGTCCTGCGACGAACTGATGGAAGGTTCTCGACAGCTACAACAGGCCAAGTTGCAGCATGTGGGAGGAAAAACCTTATTGGTACTGGATGCTGACGGCGATCAGGATATGGATGTGCTTTCGGGAGATGAAGGCTGCTTCGGCATTGCTTTTTTGGAAAATCAGCCAGCGAATGATCAGGTAGCCTTTAAAGCAATGGATCTTAATTATCCTGATCAGGCGCATTCATCTTCTTCCATGTTTTTCCCGGGAGCCTATCTGGCCGATGGTGACGCTGATGGAGTACCTGATTTGATGCTTTCGCCAAATGCCAGTACAAATATTGGGAATAATATTGATTTCAAGCATTCCAGTGAGTGGTATACCAACGAAGGAACTGCCCAAAATCCACGGTGGCAGTGGAAAACCTCGGCATTTTTGCAGGAAGAGATGATTGATGTGGGAGAAGATGCCGTGCCGGCCCTGGCCGATTACGATGCCGATGGAGATCTGGATTTGTTCATCGGCAGCCGAGGTGAGGTGCACGCCGATGGGTTCTACGCCAAATTATATCTCTACGAAAATACCGGAAATGCCCGACAACCGGTCTTTCAGTTTGTCACCGACGATTATCTTCAGCTAAGCGATTGGAAGGTACAAGAACTTAAGCCATATTTTGCCGACATCAATCAGGATGGTCTGACGGATTTACTGATTAGTGGACGGGAGTTGGTTACACGAGAATCTCGTTTGTACATATTGCTCAATCAGGCCACATCTTTCGACAAGCCTTATGTGTTTGGAGCCGAACAGCGACAATCGCTCGAACTTGCTTTTCGTTCCGAAGATAACCTGGCCTTTTACGATGTTGACCAGGATCAGCAAATGGATGTATTGGTGGGAAAACAAAGTGGAAATCTGATCTATTACCGTAACCAAAGCAACATATTTCCCCCACAATGGGTGCAGGAAGATGAGGCATTTGCCGGTATAGGCCGGAATGCCCGCGGCTTGTTTCTGGCCCCCGCAGTAGTTGATATAAACCAGGACGGAATGCCCGAAATACTGAGCTCTGATGTCAGTGGTAATTTACTGTTGCGAGCGAATATTGCTGACACAACTAACGGCTTCGAGGCAGTTACGGTAGATACGGTGGTGGTGCAGAGTGCATTATTATCCACTACGCGCCCCCTGCAACTGGGGCGTCAAAGCTGGTTGACCACCGGTGGCATCATGGGAGGTAGCGAAGTAACAGTGGTCGTTGGGAGTCAGCGAGGAGGTGTTTCTCTCTTGCAACTAAGTGCAGAAGGAGTTTCAGGGGCACAGCCCTCGTTGGTAGTATACCCTAATCCGACGGATGGGAAAACCACGTTACAAGCAAGTCGGGCGATGCGTTCCATTCAACTTATCAATACCGCCGGGCAGGTAGTATTTGATCAGGTACTTTCCGAACCGTTAACTCAAATCAACTTTAATGTTGCCTCTTTAGCTACAGGACTTTATATTGTCAGAACATGGTTAGATCAGGGACAGGCGGTAAGTACCCGACTGCTGATTCATCATTGAAAACCAATTGGCTTATGTCCGCACCGGTTCGTTGTGCATGGTCCTTGAAGGCCCCTTTGTACCTTGATTACCATGATCAGGAATGGGGTCGGCCTGTCTATGATGACCGGCGATTATTTGAAATGTTGGCATTGAGCGGGGTTCAGGCCGGGCTGAGCTGGCTTACGGTATTGAAAAAGCGCGAAAACTACCGAGAAGCTTTCGATCAGTTTGATCCTGAAAAGGTGGCAGATTACGATGAAGAAAAAATCGTAGAACTTCTACAGAATACAGGTATCGTCAGAAACCGCCAGAAAATTCAGTCAGCCATTGTCAATGCGCAGGCATGTTTAAAAGTACGTACAGAGTTTTCTACGTTTAGCGAATATCTCTGGCAGTTTACCAATCAGCAGGTCATTTACAACCATCCGGAAGAAGGCGACAAATCCCCCACTATCTCCCCCGAATCCGAACAGATGAGCCAGGACCTTCGCCAGCGGGGCTTTTCGTTTGTCGGGCCAACCATCTGTTATGCGTTCATGCAGTCCGTAGGCATGATTAACGACTACATTGAAACCTGCTGGTGTAAGTATGCTACCTGAAAATACGCGAGGATTAGTCGTTCTGATTACTATCCGCCCAGCAAATGTTCATCAATACACTCCTTTTTGGGTGCAGTGGATTCAACAGCATTATTCTCAATGGGTGGTTGTAGATATAGATAGTCAGTCTGACCCGGCCTTTTTATCTTATATTCAAAAAGCCATGGCAGAACAGGGCCGCACATTGTTTTTAGTTGATGCCATGTCGAAAAAGGAAGATGCTTTGGGAAGGGCGTTTGCTCTGCTGCAAAAAACAGCGAGGGAGCGGCCGAAAGAAACCACAATGATTTTGCACGGCAGCCACCGAATTGTAGAGAAAATGGGCGTTGCTTTCCAGAAATTTTACCGGACAAGCTCAGTAGAGGAAACAGAAAAAGTGTTGCACCTAATGCTGGGAAGACAATGAGAAAAGGTCAGCATCCAGATGAACCGGGAATTTCTTGCGATACGCCACCAAATCATCGTAAGATAATAGCATGGTGCAAATACTTTCTTTGTCTGACAAATCAGCCAGGACATCCCCTCGCCCATCGGCAATCATAGAGTTTCCAGAATATACTACCTCGTTACCGTCCTCCCCTACCCGATTCACTCCAATACAATAGCAGGAGTTCTCGATAGCGCGGCTGCGCAGCAGCAATTGCCAGGCCTGACTACGGGATTCCGGCCAGTTGGCAACATACAGGAGTAGATCATAAGCCAGCGAGCCATCTTGCCCAACGTGATTGCGGCTCCATACCGGGAATCGCAAATCATAACAAACTAACGGACAGACTCTCCAGCCTTTACATTCCCGGATCAGTAGTTTCTCACCCGCAGTGAAGGTTTCTTCCTCTTTGGCCATCCGAAACAAGTGACGTTTGTCATAAGTCGAAAATGTGCCATCCGGCTCCATCCATACCAGGCGGTTATAGAATGTTTGCTGCTCTCTGACAATATAGCTTCCTATTACAACGGCCTGCGTTTGAGCAGCCTGCTGTTTCATCCACCGGAAAGTTTTGCTGTTCATTGGCTCTGCCAGACTTGAGGCATCCTGGGTAAAACCGGTGGAAAACATCTCCGGGAGCACAATCAGATCGGAAGGCTGGTCAATCTGCCAGATTTTTTCTTCCAGCATCGCCAGGTTGGCATCAATTTGATGCCAGTGAAGCTCCGTTTGTATGAGGGTAACGGTCAGAGGTTGGGTAGCTGGCATATGACTACGAACGGCGCACTGCCTTTGCTGGCAATTTAACGCTATAGTTTGCGTCTACCTGCCCCTTGCTGATACTGCCTAATTTTCCTTTGATCAGGCGTTTTTTCAAACCTTTTACGTGATCTACGAACAGTACTCCCTCTATATGGTCATACTCATGCAACGCAATGCGGGCGGGCATGCCTTCCAGGGTTTCGGTATGCTCCTCCCAATTTTCATCCTGATAACGGATGGTAACGGTAGGAGGACGTTGCACTTCAGCCCGGATACCGGGGATGCTGAGGCAGCCTTCTTCAAAAGCCCACTCCTCTCCTTCCACTGCTTCAATCTGGGGGTTAATGAACACACGTCGGATACCCTCTTGTCCTTCATCCTCATCAAGTGGAGTGCTGTCAATAACGAACATTCTCAGGCTTTTACCAATTTGCGGGGCAGCCAGGCCTACTCCGCTGGCCTGATACATAGTTGCGAACATGTCTTCGCTAAGTTGTTTCGCATCAATATCTCCCGGCGCTACCGATTCGGCAGGTTTTTTCAGCACAGGATCGCCATATAATACGATTGGATAAATCATAACTTTTTTTCTAAATACGACTGCAAAATAATGGTGGCACTCACCTTGTCAATACTTCCTTTCTGCCGACGATACTTTTTTGAAGTACCTCCGGCAATCATAGCATCTAACGCCATTTTAGAGGTAAAGCGTTCATCCTCCAGGTAGACGGGTTGCTTAAATTGTTTTTGTAACTGTTTGGTAAAGTTTTTTACGGGTTGCGTTGCGTGAGTATCGCTGTTATCCAGGTTTTTGGGGAAACCAACCACGAATGCATCTACAGTTTCGGCCTGGCAGTACTGTTGCAAATACGTTAATATCTGCGAAGCGGCTACCGTTTCTAAAGGAGATGCAATGATCTGCAAGGGGTCCGTTACTGCCAGTCCAACTCGCTTAAGACCATAATCAATACCTACTATACGTCCCATGCTAGTTTAGACGCACTTTATCACGCATGGTTTTTTGAACCTGCTTTTCCAGCATCAGGGCTTTGGGAAACAAAATTTCATTTTCTACACTGGCGTGTACACATAGTTCGCGTTCAAACTTTTGCAGCTCGGCATAAATTACGCGTAAATGCAGGCTTTCAATGCCTTCAGTGGTATAGTCGTTGGTAATTTGCCGTATGCCTTCCATTTCATCATCGTCCATATCGTGGTGCATGGCAAACTCCTGAATAGAGCATTTTTCCATGCCAAAATAAAGGTAAGAAGATGACTGGGCTTTCTGCGCTGCTTCCTGTAACGCCAATACGTAAGAAAAAAACTCGTCTTCTTCCTGGTAAATATGGTAAATTAAATCTTCTACAAACAGCGGAAAAACAAACTGAAGATCCTCCACAATATCCCGATGCTGATTTTTGGGCAGATGGTGAATGAGCTTACTAAGGTATGGCAATCGCTCTTTGATAAACAAAAAGTGCGTGTGTTTCAAGTAAGCAATAATGATATCAACAGGAAGCGAAGAAAACGCGATTGGCTGGTTTTCATCCTGCTCATAAACAGCTTCCAGATTTTTAATTACCTGATGAACATCCAGGGAACGTTCCTGACATACCTGCTCCAGCGTTTTTTCATCATAGTCATAGAACTTAATGCCAAAATAATAGAGGACAGATGCATACGCGAAGTTCTCATCCACCAACTCTGCTATACGTTTGTGCGTATTAATGTTCATCTGTTCCAATATCGATAATAGAGTAACGTTCTAATTAGATAAAATTAGGGGTTTGTAACATTATATTCAACTTTAAAGAACGAAAGCGATGCATTTATGTTATTTTAGTACGTAAATAGCTATATTGACCTCTTGTCAATTTTTTTTAGAAACCTTAAACTACGTGTCAACCCCAGAAGCATTTGTCATCTTAATAAATGAAGAACCGTGAGTAGAACAAAAAATTCAAACTTTCAGATTCGGCTCCCCATCTTATTAACCATCGCTGTGGCGGCGGGTATCCTTATTGGTGCCACCATGGCAGACGGTAATGGAGCCAAAAATGATATTATTAGCGGTTACCTTAAGTTTAAGGAAATCCTGACCTACGTGCAGCGAGATTATGTAGATAAAGTAGATACTGACGAATTGGTAGAGACGGCCATCAGCCGGATGTTGGAAAAACTAGACCCACATTCGGTATATATTCCTGCCAAAGAATTAGAACTTGCCAAGTCACAGCTGGAAGGTGA
>JAVKCN010000077.1:237500-239178 GCA_040222715.1 Cyclobacteriaceae bacterium
AGGAGCAGCGTTTCATGATGTCTTGCTGAGGTAGAGCTACCAATAGGACTAGGGGGTGTCACAACCTACCAAATCCTGATGAACTCCGAATGCGGTAAGATTAATGAGGCAGTGAGGGTTTGGGTGCTAAGGTCCAAATCCAAAAGGGAAAGAACCCAGACCATCCGCTAAGGTCCCTAAATATAGACTAAGTTGAACTAAGGCGGTTTCGTTGCAAAGACAGCCAGGATGTTAGCTTGGAAGCAGCTATTCATTTAAAGAGTGCGTAACAGCTCACTGGTCGAGCGACGGGGCATCGATAATAAACGGGCATTAAGTCTATTACCGAAGCGATGGATTGTAGATTTATCTACAGTGGTAGGGGAGCATTCCAGCGAGGCCGAAGCGGCGTGGTAATGCGCCGTGGACTTTCTGGAAAAGCAAATGTAGGCATAAGTAACGATAAGGCGGGTGAGAAACCCGCCCACCAAAAGACTAAGGTTTCCTGATCAACGCTAATCGGATCAGGGTTAGTCGGGTCCTAAGGCGAACCCGAACGGGGTAGTTAATGGACAACAGGTTAATATTCCTGTACTGGCTGGTATTGCAAAATGGGGACGGAGTAGTGGAGCAGCTACGGGCTGACGGAATAGCCCGTTGAGCCTAGCCTTCGGGCGAAGCGAAGTTGTGAAGCCGCTTCCAAGAAAAGCCATTGAAGCTTCAGATACTAGCCACCCGTACCGTAAACCGACACAGGTAGTCGAGTAGAATATACTAAGGTGCTCGAGTGAGACGTGGCTAAGGAACTAGGCAAAATAGTCCTGTAACTTCGGGAGAAGGGACGCTTCCTCTGCTAGTTTACTAGTAAGAGAAGCCGCAGTGAATAGGCCCAGGCGACTGTTTAACAAAAACACAGGGCTTTGCAAAGTTGAAAGACGACGTATAAGGCCTGACACCTGCCCGGTGCTGGAAGGTTAAGGGGGGATGTTAGGGGTAACCCAAAGCATTGAACCGAAGCCCCAGTAAACGGCGGCCGTAACTATAACGGTCCTAAGGTAGCGAAATTCCTTGTCGGGTAAGTTCCGACCTGCACGAATGGTGCAACGATCTGGGCACTGTCTCGGCCACGCGCTCGGTGAAATTGTAGTATCGGTGAAGATGCCGATTACCCGCCACGGGACGGAAAGACCCCATGAACCTTTACTATAGCTTCCCATTGACATTGGGTACACGATGTGTAGGATAGGCGGGAGACTAGGAAGCGGCGTCGCTAGGCGTTGTGGAGTCGCCCTTGAAATACCGCCCTTCGTTTATCTAGTGCCTAACTGGCAATGCCAGGACAGTGGGTGGTGGGTAGTTTGACTGGGGTGGTCGCCTCCTAAAAGGTAACGGAGGCTTCCCAAGGTTCCCTCAACACCGTTGGTAATGGTGTGTGGAGTGCAATAGCATAAGGGAGCTTGACTGTGAGACCAACAAGTCGATCAGGGACGAAAGTCGGGTATAGTGATCCGGTGGTTCCGCATGGAAGGGCCATCGCTCAAAGGATAAAAGGTACTCTGGGGATAACAGGCTGATCTCCCCCAAGAGCTCACATCGACGGGGAGGTTTGGCACCTCGATGTCGGCTCGTCACATCCTGGGGCTGGAGAAGGTCCCAAGGGTTGGGCTGTTCGCCCATTAAAGTGGCACGCGAGCTGGGT
>JAVKCN010000078.1:0-3655 GCA_040222715.1 Cyclobacteriaceae bacterium
GGCAATTATTTTGACTGGCCCGATCATATTCACCATATCAATGCCCTAAGCCATAATTATTTTGACTCACTCGACCACTATATTCCGAGCTATCCAGGGAAGATCTACCGTACGCTGATTGAGGTGCCAGCATTCCGGACGCAGTTTATCAAGCGATACCGAGAGCTCTTACAAGGCCCTTTTTCCGAGGCTCGTATTCAACAGATTGTCGAAAATATTCAGAATGAAATCGCACCGATGATGCCTTACCACATCGCTCGATGGGGCTACCCAACTTCTATCAACAACTGGCATCAGGATGTTCAACGTATTATTGAGTTTTGCTCCCAGCGCCGACCTTATATTATTGGCCAACTAAAAAGATTAGAGGACCGGACTTTTCCAACGATTATTGCTTCTGACAAAGAATAACTCCAGATAAATCACTATTTTTTGAAAGTGATTTCCAAAATGGATTGGAGTCTTTTCATATTGGTCTTCCTGGCAAACTCTGAGTTCATAAACCACGTAAGACTTGATACCAAACTATTTTTTTATGATGAACAAGATTTTATGTCCCGTCGATTTTTCTGAGAGTTCATTAAATGCGGTGGAGTTTGCCGCAAAATTAGGTGCTGCTCATGAGGCTTCGCTCACGCTGATTCACGTGTTTACCGAAGATGAATTTGGCAGTACGCTCTCCAGTCAGAAACTGTCCGACCGCTATAAGAAGCACGATACAGACAACCTGGAAGGGCATGCCGAAGATATGCTCAAACATTTAGCCGATGAGGTATATCGCCTTGAAATCAGTAAGGGGCTAACCGCCTGCGATTATCATTTTACTTATGGACCCTTGGAGCGCCAAATTGTGGATTATGCTCAGGAACACCATTATTCAATGATTGTGATGGGCACTTCGGGAGTGAAAGATGTGTATGAAGAATATGTTGGTAGCAATACCGTAAAAACCATTGAGCGTGCCCATTGTCCAGTGCTCTGCATTCCCACATCGGCAGAATACCGTCCGCCTAAAAATATCATGTACGCTACCAATTATCAGGAAGAAGATACGAAGGCACTCGCCCGACTGGCTTTGTTTGCTGAGCCTTTTCAGGCTAAACTACATATTGTACACCTCTGCCACGACAAAGATCTGATTGAAAAAGCTACCTACGAAGACTTTCAGAAGCAAATCAGAAGCACAATCCCCTATACAAATCTGGAGTTTGAGGAAATGAGGTGCGAGGATGACATCGTGCATGCGATAGACCAGTACGCCATTGAGAAAGAGATGAATATGGTAACGCTGTTGTACCATCGCCGCTCATTCTTTGAACGTCTATTTGAAAGCAACAAAGTAAAAGATATTTCCTACTTTGCTACCTATCCGGTCTTGGTATACCGGGAATCTTCATAGCAACTCTTTTCCTATTTCAACACAGTCACCATGACGTGGCCGCCATGGAATGGTCAGCGTGATGCGGTCTTCTTAGGAGTGACGTGCATGATGCCGCGCATAAACTTATAATGTCCGGGGAAAGTGCATACGTATTCGTAATCTCCCACTGACGGTGCTACAAAATAGATGCTTTCGGATGTTTCCGGCTGTAGAATACAGGTATGAAATAATACCTCATCCATCTGGGGCACATACCCCCGTTCCCCTCCGGCCAGTCCCAGTTGCATGCCCTGCTCTCCTACCTGATCTGCTGTATTCGGTTCGGTAACCACCAGATTATGGAGCATATCATCATTATTATTAAAAATCACCTGTACCCGATCTCCTTCGGCCACCGCGAAATCTGCGAGGTCAAATTTCAGCCCGGGTTCCGTACCAATGGTAATTACCACATCCGGCTCATCCCAGTCTTCGGGCATTTCCGTCACCCGTTTTTCCGATGCTTCACAAGGTTCTGCGACTTCTGTTGATCCTTCCGCTTGTGCAATAGGGGTTGAGGACTGGGTACCTTCGGGAAACTGGTTCAGCGTATAATACCCTACATCATGCAGCAGCGACTGTCCACTTGCTGAACGCACTCCTGCTACCTTCACTTCGTGGATATACCCCTCCCGCAAGCCATTTACATGAAGTCGCACTTTCGTCTTATCATCTGAAACCGCTACATGACTGATCGCACAAGCCTGTTGATTTATAATCGGGCTGCCGTAGTCGCGATGGTAGCTGTAGATAAAGCTCGTCATAGGATAGGCTGATATCTGCGAGGCGGTTGCTTCATCGACCGGCATTGTAAATTCCAATTCAAAACCATTGGCTACGGCCCGAATCGCTTTGATCTCAAAAGGAGTTTTACCCGTCCAGACCAAGCGTTGTAGTCCGTAGGGGTCTGATCCCGTGGAAGCCCATCCCCGGCTTGTCATTCCTACATACATATTATCATCCGGCCCCCAAATCATGCGTAATATTCCGGATGAGAAACCTTCCCGAAAGGGAAAACAGGCTCCCTGGTACTCGCCATTGACTTTTTCAAGAAAAACCCGCATCACTTTACTATGTCCCTGATCTCCGACAAACATTTGTCCGGCAAACGGACCAAACCCGCCTTCCGTAGTATCAGTAAGAATACCCGATGTAGAGATGCCCATGATGGTGTGCGGAAACCAGACTGTGGGGGTTTTTACACTGGCAATATTTTTAGCAAATTCATGCATCAGTCCTACCGAATCGGGGATCATCTTCCGCTGAAGATGCAGGGGGGAATTTGGTTCCTGGCTCCAGTTCAATCCGGCAGGGTTACCGGCAAAGTCGCCTTTTTCCAGATGAGTGATCCGCCCTGAACCAATCCAGTCTCCCTGGTTTTCTCCGTAGAACAGATCCCCATCCGTATTAAAGCCAATCCCGGCAGGAGAACGTAAGCCTGTGGCCAGGGGTGTCATTTCTCCGTCTTCGGTTATTTGCAGCAGCCAGCCTCGCCACTTGGCAAGGCTTTCTCCGTAGCCGATCCAGCCCAGATTGAGCGTTACCAGCATGTCGCCATTGGGTAGAAATAACGGCCCATACGAATACTCATGGTAATTCCCCGACAATGGCCAGGAATAAATAGATCGATACTGATCCGCTTCTCCATCACCATCCGTATCCGTCAGTTTGGTAAGCTCAGCACGTTGAGTCGCATAAAACGATCCATTCCGGTAGGCCAGCCCCAGCGGCTCGTGTAGCCCATTTGCATAACGGGAAAAAGTGGGCCGGGCGGTGGTAGGCTGGTCTAACAGCCAGATTTCGCCCCGCCGGGTAGAAACACCCAGTTTACCTTCGTCAGTAAAAGACAATCCTCCGACTTCCAGTACGATACTATCGGGAATAGGAATGGTCTCAATCTGGTAGTATTCACTCTCCGCTACGACATCGTTGCGCTGAGCAGCCAGCCAGTGAGGGGCAATCAGCAAGAAAAGGAAACAGTGTATTAAATTTTTCATGGTCAGTTACCAAACGATTGTGTAAGCTAATTTAGCGATACCATTTTGCCCGACAATCGGCACCAGTAATTGGTCGTGGCCATTTTGCTGGCGTTCCAGAGGTTTTTCCTGTGTATCTGGCATAGTAACATAGTAGCGATCATCTACGCTATAGCTGCCATCCGGCAAATGGGTAATAGCATTACCTTCTGCGACCAGACAGTACCAGGAGGCCTCGGGTCTTTTGAAATCTACTGTA
>JAVKCN010000079.1:0-13057 GCA_040222715.1 Cyclobacteriaceae bacterium
GGTTAATGGGTTAATGGGTTAATGGGTTAATGGGTTAATGGGTTAATGGGTTAATGGGTTAATGGGTTAATGGGTTAATGGGTTAATGGGTTAATGGGTTAATGGGTTAATGGGTTAATGGGTTAATGGGTTAATGAAATACTGATTTAATATATTCATGGTTTCATAAATTAGTAGAATATTATATTATTGTAATTATGGAATCGGATATTATTAATTACATGAAATAATGGTTTAACGGTTTAGTATTTTACTGAATTTTCGGTTTCATTAATTAATATTTTTATGGAATATTAATTATACTATTTAATGGTTTACTTAATTCATGAATTAATACTTTATTGCAATCATATTTATACTAATGTAGTAATGACCAATATCACAGAGGAATGAAAGTATTATCAATATCCAATAAGAAAGGGGGTGCCGGAAAAACAGTCGTGTCAGCCCTATTAGCAGTCACCCTGGCTCGGGACTACAACAAGAAAGTGCTGTTGCTTGACGTGGATGAACAGCAGACACTCACCGATGTCAGAAGACAGGATCAAGATTACTGTGATGAATTTCCGTACGAGCTTATCGCCAAACCATTCAGAGTTTTCGTGGAAACTTCTAAGGGGGTAGAAGTAAAGCGAGACAGTAATGGGGACGAAATAAATCCAGCCGCCGACTATATTGAAGATCTCAAGGAAAACCCACAGTATGATGTGGTACTCGTAGATATGCCCGGACGCACGGACGATGAAAATATTATTGATGTCATCACCGTCCTCGATGGGATTTTAGTCCCCATTGTAACGGACCAGAATGATAAGCTGTCTTCGGCAAAATTTCTTGAAAGCGTTCATAAAATCAAACAATACTATAAGGAGCATGGACTCGAGTTTGAGACTTACGGGTTTCAGAATAAAATGGACGGAAGAAGAGAGGTACAAGAACTTGAACAGTTCTGTAGATCCATCAATCTCAATCTATTCGATAACGGGTTAAGAGACATGGTCATCTATAGTAGGTACAACACCTATGACAGTTATCTGGCGAAAGGCAGCAAAATTATGGGTGATTATGTTCCTAAAAATGTAAAAGAGGAATTGACCCATTTTACGGAAGAATTTATTGAAAAGTTTAATATCTAATGTTATGGCCAAAAAATCAGTAGTAGGGGATCTGCCAAGTGCGAGTCGTGGAAGAAAAAAGTTAGCGCGTAGTATTCTTTCCGAAAACTTCAAAGAGTCGTATCCCGAAGAAACAGGGGCTGCCCAAGTTATTACAGATTCGGACCAACAAGATGAAATAGCTACAAAAAGTAGTAGCGCTAAAGTAGGTACGGACGATGATGGAGTTGAACAGCCCGGCCAGATGAAGGGAAATGAGGAAAAAATATCACCCAAAAAACCCACCGCTGCCAAAAGAAAAGCTACCGTGAAAAAAGCCACCGTGGAAGATACCAGGGCAAAGGATGAGCAGCAGCCTAGCAAGGAGTTCACGACATTGAACTGTTTAAAGCCCACGCACGCAAGAATAGCCGTAGTCTCAGCACTGCTAAGAGAACCCGTCTATAAGATTCTGGAGGAAGCCTTGAACGACTATGTAACCAAGCAAAAAAAGTCCGGAAAAATAACACTGGATATATAATAGGGGGGGGGAAGCCAATAAGAAAATCCTACGATGATGGACGATCACAAAAAGGAGAAAAGGTAACCGTGGCCATGATTAGCTACCGACCCTTAAAATTACAGGGAGCAATACATTCAGTGATGGCACAAAGTAGGCGGACACACACTACAGCTCGGAGAAGTAATAACGCGCAGGTTTTCAGCGTTCCGCGCTAACGCTTCGCAAGGGGTAGCGGCTACCAATTCAATAGCAATTGCTGCGATGGGAAGCGATGACGCAACAGTGTTCATGTCGGTAAAGTAGGCAGGTTATATAGTGTAAAATCAATCATGAATCAAGTGAGTAATAAATTGGAAATCTACGTCAAAGGCCTTGCTCTTTTTGGTTAGGCAACGATTTAGTTCTGTCAAGCTGATTACCTTTGACTACATTCTCCGCCTCCACATACTTCTGAACATCATGATCATGAAGATGAGGGTATTTTTTAAAGTAGTTGAGTTGTTGGTTAATCCGCTGACGATCGGGATGTTGCGTATCTGAAACTCTCAACCCATCTAGCTTTTTGTCATATTGCTCTTTCAGTGAACGAAATTCGCTGGAAGGCTTGGCAGCAAAATGCGTATCTAAAGATTGTTGACTAGGAGTTAGTGGTAAGGTATTGTCAGTAGCCTGCTGAAGATGCGTATTGGCGTCAAGCGATGCTTTTTGCCCCGTTTTAATTTTATTCAGTGTAGCGGATGCTTGCGCATCTTTTAACGATGGATGAGAACTGCGTGATGTACGTGCTAGGTCACTTTCCACACTGACTAGTACATCCTTTGCCTTGGAAGATTGCTCAGCGACAAACGCTTCATCGAGGTCGGTCCCAATGGCTTGAGCAAATTTTCGGTCTCTGTTGACGTAGGCCACCTCTGCTAACGAAAATTCAACAGATTTGCCATCCACCTGACGAGTTACGTAGTAACGGTGGAGATTTGGATGATTGGTGAGCGCAGGATATTTGGTTTTGTCACGATCACGAACAGTTTCATTCACTGAATCAGGGGCAGCGATTTTATCTTTCAAATGTACCTGATCAGGATTTACATAAGAAGGATCATTCATTCGCAATCGGTACAATCGCTGGGCAAAAAGATCAGCATTCCAATCTTTAAAACTAGACTTTTCGATATGGATGGGAACATGGGTGGTCTGTAAAGCTGCCTGATAGAGCTGGTCATACCGTCGGCCTGCTACATCATCATCATTGGCTAAGGTAACGGAACGCGCTCCAGAAGAAGAGACGAAATGATTCGCTATTTCTAGTTGCCTGGCTGAAGGATTGCCAGCAGGGCTTACGTACACGAGATTATCTTTGGTGTCTTTGCCGTGAAGCTGGTAATGGCTCATAGCATCCACCGGATCCTCGGTAATAACAATTCTATCCACCGGTGTATCAGGTCGGGTAGGGGAGGATACCCAAAGACCATCCCGGTTGCCTAAGAACCGTACCTGATGCGGACTCTTCATAGCCACGCCGGCGACCTTTCCCGTGTTGTCCTTCAGCGGAAACGCCACGAAGCGGGCATCCGGTGCGTCATTTAGCTTGATTTCATGATGGAATGCAGGATGATTCCGGGTATGGTGACCTAGCAGTCTTTTTTTCAAAAAAGGTTCGTTAGCCCCGCTTTCACCTTCAACAATTTTAGTGACAATAAACATTTGACGCCGTTTCTTGGCCTCATCGTCCTGACGAAGCTGTTTTTCCCTTCTAATGGATGCTGGGACTGACGCATGCTGCGACACATCGCCCAAGTACGACTTTAACACTTGACGAGCCCCATCAAGATCTGTTTGCTGCCGACGCATGACAAAATCTACCACCGTGCCTTTATCCATCGGGTCGTACAAGTTAACGTAGTAACTAGGATGATGATATTCTTTGTTTATTGGAATGTATACTTTGTCGCCCGTAGTCGGGTGTGAGTAAGCCCGATGTTTCTTACAGTCGCGATCCTTATCAACTTCATACCCTTGGTGGGTAAGGTATTCCGTGATGTCAATGCGTTGTTTATAGTCCTTTAACTCGTTTTTAAGCCTATCATCATGCATAGTGCTTGTGCTTTATGTAAGGTGAATACCTCAACTTTTAAGATTTTTTTTTGGTAACCCTTGGAAGCTAGAAAAAAAAATCAGTATGTTTACAAAACAATAATAAAGATATTTATTGTGTTTTGGAAATATACAGGTAAGAAACTTAGAAATTACCGGGGAATACCACGTATCCAGTACCGATGTAGTGATGAAGATATGGGGGTGAAGAAGATTCCCATCCGAAAGCAAAGACAACGGGCCTTCAAAAAGATATTTCAAGCGCAAGCCACATCGAATATGAAAGAGAGGCTAGAAAACTTTTCTCAATTTCAATCACAATTAAAACAGTAGTCTTATGGAACAAAAACCATTGATGCAGTTGGGTTCTTTGATACCAAGAACCTTTCCAGCCAACCTATCTAACGTATCGCTATGCGGAGCAACCCTTCGTAGGCGCGGTCGTGTCCGGCGCGGATGCAAAGCCTGGATGGCGATGTTACTGCTGGCAGTAGTATCCACGCAGTCAGCGCATGCCGATATTGTGGATCAGTTCAATACCCTGGGGCAAGACGTGGAGGCCTGGGCGAATATCCTTATTCCAACGGTCATCGTTTTTGCTTTCATCGCCGTCATCTTTTATGTGGTCACCAGCAGTCCAAGGTGGAGAGGTGCTCTTGCCGTGTTTGTCGTAGCACTAATACTTTGGGGTGGATTGGATGAAATCGTGACCTGGGCGCATAAGATCGGCGGTGGTGATGGAACGGTCAATATCGTCGGCGGTGGCGGTGGTAATGGTGGCGGAGACGGCGGATGATGGATAGTTTTAAAAAATTGGACGAGCCACCGGGAGTGCTAGGAATTTCCTTTGAAGATTGGAAATTGCTTCTTCTGGTGGCTTGTACTGCCATGATGATTTCCAATTTTGCTGGCAAACTCATGGACTTGCCATCTTGGACATTCTGGGCGATACTGTTCCTGGCGCTGCTCGCCTTTTACTTATTACGACGAAGTAATAAAAGTAACACACCCTACTATATACAGAGTAGACTAGCCTGGAGATTAACGAAGAAAAACCTGGTAGTAACCCACACAAAATTACACCACTATGATCAACCTGATGAGGAAGCTAGGTAAACAAGAGCGGAGTCTGACTGATGCTTTCCCCGTGATAGCGATAGAAAATGATAAAGTAGTATTTCGTGATGGTCGGATCAGCATAGGTTTTGAAATTCATGGTGCCGAAATGGAAACTTGGTCTCCCGCTGACTACGCATCATTCAATAACCAGTTGGTACAGCAGTTAGGAAATTTCCCGGATGAAACCACCATCCAAAAGACAGACATATTTTATCACCAAGATTTTGTCGGAGATACGGACAGCCGAGAATTCTTTGAGATGAAGTTAAACAAGCATTTCTCTGACCATATCGTGCTTCATCATCGTAGCTATCTTTTTCTTACGTTTCCTACCGATGGCAGCCAGTGGCGATCCTCCGTTCATCCGTTAAATACGCTGATGGTCGCTACCAAAAGCATGATGGGCACGAATATTTTCCGGAATATTGAACGTTCTCTGGGATCTACGGAAGGGCTGGGTACTGAGTTTATGCGTGGTATGGATGGTAAGGGCGGAATAACGCTACGACGACTATTGGGTCATGACTTGCTCAAGTTATATAATGATTATTTTACCCTTGATTTCAACGATGATCCGGAAGGGTATTCGTGTGCTATTACGGCGAACCGTGATGGCGTTCAAGTAGGAGAGAAGCGGTTGAATATCGTGACGATGCAAAATCGGGGAGCGTTTATTGACGATGCCGTCGTGAATGGTCACGGAGTTACCTCAGCGTATACGTATATGTTGGGCAATTACCTTCAAATACCGCACATTACGACCACAACGTTGCGATTGGATAATACCGAAAAAGGACTAAAGAAACTGGATAATAATAACTTTTTCAACAAAACAGTGGGTAGGTTAAAAACCCAAGACAACGACATTAGTGGTGAAACCATTGAAGCTTTTACAGCGATGGTCCGGCGAGAAAATCAACGTCTTGCGTCTGTATCGGTCAATGTAATGATCTATGATGCCGACCCTCACATACGCCAAAAATATGTAGAAGATGCCAAGCGAGAGATTCGGGGAATTGCCGGATCTCAATGTATTGTTGAAGCCTCCGATACCCTGGCCCTTTATTTTGCCAATGCACCCGGAAACGCCTTCAATAACTATCGCTGGATGTTGATGAGTGATATGATGGGGAGTAAGTACTTTAATTTTACGACAAATACGCGTAGCGCTCAAAAAGGTGATCTCATATGTGACCGCTTTGGAAATCCTATCCGGGTAAACTTTTTCAATACGAAGTTGAGTAATCAAAATGCCATCATCGTGGGGGAGACAGGTGGCGGTAAGAGCTATACCAATGGCTTCTTTATGATTCAGCGAAAAGAGCGAAAAGCGCGGCAAGTGATTATTGACAAAGGGGGTACGTACCGAAATATGATGCAGATGCTAAATGGGGATACCTTCGAGCAGACGTATTTTGAGTATGATCCGGCCAAACCCATGTCATTTGCCCCTTTTCGGGCGAACAAGACGACCGAGGGTATCTATGAGGTAGATCATTATAAGATGAAGATGCTTATGGGACTACTGGTGACAATTTGGAAAGGGGCTAAAAATATAGAAGGTATGGAAGAAGTAGAAAAGAGTATCCTTCTGGATATTATTGAGCGTTATTACCAACACGCTGGCGAGCACGATATTACCACTAGTTTTAGTACGTTCTATGAGTATTGCCAAAGCCTTTTGAAAGCGGAGAAGAATACTACAGACGTAGCGAATTGGTTTACGTACTTTGACATGCAAGCTTTTCTTCTAGTGACAAGAAAGTACTACGATGGCAACTTAAAAGACTTGCTCAATGCAGCGGTTCACCAGGATTTAAGCAGTCATGATCTTATTTGTTTCGATCTGGCCCATGTGCAGGATGACGAGATGATTTATCCAGTGGTCACTCAACTCATCATTCAACTGGTACTGGACCAACTAAAAGATTTTCCCAACGATGAAAAATTCATTTACATCGATGAGGCCTGGTCAATGCTAGAAGGTACGCTGGGGGATTTTATGCAAGGGATGTACCGCACAATCCGTAAATTGAATGGATCGATTTGGATTATAACCCAGAACATCGATGATATCATCAAATCACGACATGCTCGAGCTATCTTGGCCAATGCGGCAACGAAGGTTGTACTACGGCACACTGACAATAGCTTAGCCCACGACGTGGCCGATGCCTTAGGCTTTACCGATCATGGGCGTGACCTGTTATTCTCGCTTCGTGACGGTGGATACTTTCGGGACATCTGCATAAAGATGGGGGAACAAACACGCGTATACGCGCTGGAATCCCCTCCGCATCAGGACGCCGTACTGTCCTCGAAACCTGAAGAGCGAAACGAGTTCGTCCGCATACTAAAAAAGTACGGAAGTCAAGCGCTAGCATTGGAAGAATTTGTTGAGAAAAAACTATCATCCTAATGGAAGTATTTGAAGGATGGAATCTAGGAATTTTGGTAGGAGACCTCATGGGTATCTTCATGAAGATTGCCCTGGGTATCTTCGCCATAGCATTTCTGATTAAGTTTGTCTACGAGTTATACCGAGGCCTGCTCGTAGATGGATTTCGTCTAGGGATTACCAATTTCATACAACTATTGATTATTGCGATCGCCATCGGTTCCTATGATGAATTATGGCCTAAAATCGGGGATGCATTCTATCTAATGTCTGAAGAGATCCGGGGGGAATCAGAGACGGCATTCCGTAATACGGCGGCCTGGGAAGCCATTAACGAAAAGGTGGGCATTCCGGAAGGAGAAAGCAGGAGCACCTTAGAACTTATTCGTGATTGGACAGGAACGCTGTGGGGTACGGCAACGGGCTGGCTTCAAAATCTCTGGAGTCTGGCCTTTTCCTTAAGCATGCAGCCGTTAGCTTGGATGCTTCGGGGGTTGATGGTTGCCTTTAAAAATATCGTGTACGCCTTCATGCTGATCGTAGGACCGATTCCGTTAGTATTAAGCTTGATCCCTGGTTTGGGGGGCTTGGCTACCCACTGGATCAAAAATTTTATTGTCGTCAGTTTTTGGAATGTCACCATTGCCATTTTGGACGTCGTCCTGAAAGGACTCAATGTAGCCTTGATTGCTGATATGTTTAATGGGGATGAAGAACTCTCCATTGCCATGTTAACCATGCTTACGGCTGTCATGTACCTGATGGTTCCCTATTTAACTAGCTTGGTCATCGGACAAACCGTCGTAGCCATGGCCGGGCAAAAAATGATCATGCAACCTTTGACTACGGCGGCCATACTAGGTCGCTTAGCGGCTGGAATACCCTCGGCATCTTCGGGTGCATCCGGTGCAAAGCCTGCGGCCGCGATGGCCACGAATGCCCCTAGCAACGGTGCTGCCCAAAAATCCGGATTGATTACCATGGGTAGTACGAATACGAAGCCTGTGCGGACAGCCTATACCTCATCGCCATCGCGTTCCGGTCAAACCGCCAGCCCGGAAAAGGAATATTACGCTACAGCAACTCCCGTGCAGTCTAGTAGTGGGAATTTGAGCTCCGGAAGTACCCCAACCCGGCAAAGTAACTATCGTCGGAAGCCTCGCTACATTACCAGTACTCCGGCACTACCACCGGCGTCAAGCTCAGAAACGCTTCGTTCAGATCAAAAAGCAAAGTACCAATTAGGACCTAAAAAAGAGAAATAATGGAAACGATTAAAGACTACAGCCGGGCATTCCAGGCTATGCGGTTCGTCGCCGTGTTTAGTGTATTTGGCTTCATAGCTAGCACCGTATTTTACTATTTTCAGTACCGAAACATGGTAGACCAACAAAAGGAAATCATTTATGTATCTACCCCCAATGGGACATTTCAAGCCACCCAAGCCTCGCAGCGGGAAGTACACCCGGTGGAAATCAACAAGCACTCCGAGCAGTTTATCAACACCATGTTCTCCCATGATGCTGACACGTATGAAGAGCGTATCAGCAAAGCCATGCACTTAATTAATAAGAAAGATGGTGTACTCATTATAGCGCAGTTTGAGGGTGAACCAGGTAAAAAGAAGGGAGTTCGGGATGGCTACATTCGCTGGGGATCACGGACAGAGGTGACCATTGATTCAATTAAGACGGTGGGTCAAGGGATTATGCCCCAGGTGAGAGCCTACTTTAAACAGCAACATTTCATCGGCTCCGAGCTAAAGAGTGAATTGTCAGTAGCCTTAGAGTACCAGGTCGTGGATACCTATCGCTCACAGAACAATCCCTATGGATTGCAGATAACCAACCTAGATTTCATCCTGCACCCAGAAGCGGTAGCAGCTAACTAAATAATCATGAAATTACTATTCAATATCGCCTTCGTCATGATGGCTATTAGTGTGTCCATGAACGCAATGGCCACCGATACCATCTATGTCAATAGTGACCAGCATGCCTACCTGGTATTTGATGAAGAAGTTTCCCTTCTAGATTTAGGAGGTGAACGTGAATACGGTATGGAAATTCCTGAGAACGTCGTTTTAGTGAAAGGGTTTGCAGCGCGCGCTGAGAAAAATGCCGTGTATCTTACGGCTCGATCCGACACGGCTACGGAAACGAGCATTTTTGTACAGGCCGGCAAAAAAGCATTTGTGGGGGTGGTGTGTTTCCGGGAGGTGACTACGAAACTGCTTTATGATCAACGGGATAGAACGCTCAATAAAGCGGCATCCTACGATCGGGAGAACTACGTACCCGAAGTAGATATTTCATTAATTGAAGACCGCCTGTATCAGTTAGATCAGCAGAAACGGGAAATTTTAGATGTCGGGGTATCCAATAACAAGGTGGATTGGTCGCTCACGAACTTGCGCGTAGATAATTCAGCCATCTACCTAAAGCTTCGTTTGGAAAATCAATCGGCATTGGTGTATCGAATTGAAAGCATCAGTGTAGAAAATGCCGAATTTTACCGAAAACGGTTGCTTAGCAAGAAGAAAGTTAATAAGGTTCCCGTAGAACCCTTGGTAGAAGGTAGTATTGTAGATGTCCGGCCGTATGACCAACACGATTACTATTTAGCAATTCCTGTCTATGCGGTCGGTGACCAGGGAGCCGTCATGGTGACGATTCGTGAAACCTCGGGTATTCGCTCGCTACAACTTGAAATTCCTCCTGGGCTGATGGCTAACGCAAATCTCTTTTAGCATGGACAGGGTTGAGCAAGTTGATCATCCGGAACGCTTTCAACAAGATAAACCCCCTCTATGGAAGCGCGCCCAAACCTTTGTGGTAAACAATATATTTTGGATTCCAATGATTGGGATTGTGATTGGTGTGGTTGGCTTCTACATGTTGTACGGATATTATAGTGGGAAGACGGTGCGATTGAATGTAGATCTGGGTGACTACGTGGAACCCCGACAGGAAAAGCCGGGGAAAGAAATAAGTAAATTTGAAGAAGCTCTTAACGCAATTAAGCGAAAGAACAACGTCAAAAGCCGGGATCGTTACGAAAAAGCGGTGAACGGTCGGGATATCATATCAACTAATTTTGGGCATCTTACGTATTTTGACGATGGCAAAGAAGAAGAGGGGGAAGTTCCGATAGACACAGCAACCGTTGATACGACTGCTATCCCGGTGAAAGTAGTTAAAGTGTACGTACCTGCCGCTTCACCGCCTCCCGTAGACACTACCTCCGTTGATACTGTTGAGGCTACCCCTCAGGTTCGGAGTCCATTCGCGTCTGTAAGGTTAGCCAGTAGCTATGAGGTAAGATATATTCCGGCCTTTATCTACGGCGATCAGACCATTGGACGTAACTCTCGAGTTAAACTGCAATTGGGCGAAACGCTTAGCCTGGATCATCATACAATAAATAAAGGGACGATCTTTTTTGGCCGGGCAAGGTTAACCAGCGATGCAATCTACGTATCGGTTCATCGGATCGGGCGGTATGATGTTTCCTATGATGTCTATGATCATGATTACAGTCATGGCATTCTGCTGGAAACTCCGAAGAATAGTGATACCGAGCAAGCCCTTACCCGATCCGCGTATCGCTCATCTAATCGGGGGGTTAGCGACCTTCCCTACGATATTGCTCGGGATGTAGCCCAATCCATTGTGTATAACAAGCGCAGAAAACAACGTGAGGTTCGTCTCAACGATGGCGATCCCGTATTCTTGGCTAAAAATCGGTAATTTGACAAGAAAAACGATGTTATGAAAAAGCTGATGTACCTCTCGTGTTTATTATTACTACTAGGTTGTGGAGATGATGAAGAACCAACACCTGGTACCATGGATAATGTTGCGCCCTCAACAACAGAAGCTAGAATGGAGTTCTTTGCTGATCATATAGCTTCAAGACAGTGGAAATTGAGCAGATTTAACTTTAGCGATACCACACGTTTTTTTAGGGATAGTACATTGGTTCAGGACCTTTTCTCATCACTTCCTATGTGTAGGAGAAACATCTCATATGAATGGTCTTATTTAGCTGGAATCGTGTACATAGATTTCATTGATCCACAACCTTGTAGTGCTGGTGAAAGTACTCGAATAGATGAGGGTTTGATATTGAGAGATCAAAGTAACCCATTTCTAAACACAGGTACAGCAGAATTTAAAGGTCAGTGGGCTGCTGTTAATAAACTTCTCAACATTAATGCAGGCGGTATGGGAATAACCGGATGGAATGAATTTGACATGCATTGGAGTACTATTATGTTAACAAAAGATAGCATTAACATTGAAGGAGCATTTTCTAACCTCAATCGAGACGTTCCCTTGCCAAGCTTTTCGCTTCAGTTTGTTCCGATTTAATTTTAATTCTTATGAAAAAGAGCGTTACTACCTTTGCTTCGCTGCTATTATGCTGTTTCGCTTATGGGCAATTTATTGTTTTGGACCCAGGGGACATCGCGGCAACGATAGTCAATGGTGGGATTTTGAAAAAGACAAATGAGGTCATTAAAGAGGCAAACGAGATTGCTAATAACATCAAAGAAACCGTCAGCAATATCCGTGAGCTTCAGCAGACAATTGATGATGCTTTGAGTATCGTGAAATCAATTATCAAAAATGATGAGTTGGGCATTAGTAACATTCAATTTGAGTTGGAAGCCGCGGCCAGTATTTCAGGAAACTTTGGTGATTTTGTCAATGGTATCGTTGAGGGCGACCATCCGATGATCGTAGGTTACGGTAATGCGAATGTTTCTATAGGAGCTGAAATGCTTCAGCACGTGTTTGAGTATGGTATTGATGATAAGCTTCCAAATGGTCTTGAAAATCTTCATGCCACCTCGGCTGATCAAAGCTATCATAAAGAAGTATACGCTTATGGGGCTGCCAAGAAGAAAATTCAAATTGCATTGACTTACAATAAGCTCGCTGAAGTGATGCTTACTAAAGCTGGCCAATTAAATACAGTGCTCAAAAGGAGTGTTACTGATGGCATTCCAAGAGAAAATGTTTTAAAAATGACTGAGGGGGAACGCATTCAGTTACTTGAAACCTCGGCCTCTTACGTACGGAAAGCATTGGAGTTAAGAATGCTGTGCGATCAGATTATTCAGAAAGAAGTTGAGCGAATATCTCCGGTCCGTGACCAGGTTATGAATATGTACGATACTTACATGCGTACCAAACGCCTATTCGCAATCAAAGAGGATGATGATTGATCCAGTTAATTAGAAAGTTTTTATGCGACTATTTCTTGTAGTACTCTGTATCAGCTGGGTTTCTATAGCGTTAGCTCAAGACAATCCGGATGATCCCTTTGACTGGTTACCCGAGTTAGAGGATCTTGATGTCGACAGCGATGATCCTTTATCCGGACATGAGTGGGCCAATTGGGGAGAAAATGACTGGAAAGAACAGTTTGAGCAGTACAAAGATTTTTATGAGGAAGATAACGCACAGGATATCCGGCAACAAGCCTATGCGTTAGCCGAAGAAGAAGGAATTAATATTCCTCAGAGACACGGTCCCTTTACCTATGATCCTGAAACCGGCGAAGTTGTTTTGGAATCTGAAAAAGACTACATCAAAAGGATGAATTCCTATCTAGATGGATTAGAGGATGAGTTGACGGATGTTGCCAAAGACGCTGCACTGGAAGCACTGTATCTTGCTTTGGAACCAATTTTAAATGCCCTCAAAGAAAAGAACTCCGCTATATTGGATGCTGTCATTCCACCAATGCCTGGCACACCGGTATGGGACCCCGTTGAAGAAAATCAAAAGGAAAAAAAGGAGGGTGGTCACAATTTTACGTATT
>JAVKCN010000080.1:0-14891 GCA_040222715.1 Cyclobacteriaceae bacterium
CGCCCGGCCTCCTGCCGACCACTTCCCGTAACACTTATAAAACTATCGATAGAAAATAGCTTAAGGCACCGATTGCTTAAGAAGACTCTGAGAAAAAGTAAATAACCGATCAACTCAACTACCCTGTTTGCGCTGGGCAGCCATCCACTCCATAATAGTGATGGGGCGGCCGTCGAGTTTTACTAGTGAGCCATCCCGGTCGCGTCGGCATTCGTTGGCGTGGCAGTAGATCCAGGACCAGTGGCCAGGATAGTGATAGTCTTCCCCGCCGAAGAAACCGGTAATATCTACGACGTGATCGTAGAGGGAAAGATGTACATTCTCCGCGCCGGCTGCTTTCAGGCGATCATACACGGGAATTACGGTAGTGTTGGCGACAGTAGTAGAATCGTCTTTTGAGTGAACGAACCAGATGGGGAGGTTCTTAATGCTTTTAATTTGTTCATCGGTCACGTACTCCTCATCATACGCCAATGAACTGGGGAAGGCCGCGGCAAAGAAGTCGGGGTGAAGCAGCAAGAGTTTTAAGGTCATGTAACCCCCGTTGGAACAACCGCCCACGTAAACACGGTCCGGGTCAATGTTCGAGTGATCTGCGATATAGTCCTGAATAAGCTCCATCAGGGCTTCATTGTACATATCATTGACTTGGCCACTGGTGGAACCGCCCTCACCATTGTCCATCCAGCGGGTAGGGGCCTGGGGTACCAGCACATATGCCCCGCCGAATAAAGCCTGAATTTCGTCAGATGCATAATTGGCAGCCCGGTTGGCAATCAGCGGAATGCTTGGGTCGGTGCCGCCTTCTCCCCCTCCGTGCAACCAGATGAGCAGCGGTATTTGTTCGCTGCTGCTTTCCGGAGAGTAGGATGCATAGGACATGGTAATAGAATTGTGTTTGTACTGGCCGGTTAAATCAAAGCGGTCAATAAGGGGCATGATGCGGTTCACTTCCGTATCCCAGGTCTGCTGAGAGGAATTTTCTGTAATGTTCATAGAATAATCCAGCCAGTTGTTGCCGCTGCAGTTTTCGTTTCTAGAATACTGAATGGGAGAGCCCAGGGGGTTATTAGGGGCCACTTCCAGTACCAGCGTAAGGTGATCTCCTTTGGGAATAACGTCGCCATTGGCATCCGATACATAGGCATACACCACCCGCCGGTCCCCGGACGCCTGATCGGCGGGTAGATCTACACACTCGGTCTGCCGCTCAACCGAAACCGAATAGTCCTGGTAGTTGGCGGAAGTTACGGTTTCATCTAAAGAAAGGATTACTTTATTGACAGCTGGTCCCCAGTCGTAGCCCTCAATAATCACAGTATACTCACCGTTGGCTACCGAGGCAATTTCATTAGGAGGGGTGGTTGAGGCGTTAGCAGTTGGAAGTTCGGTGAGAAATCCACTCACCAGGAAAGTCAGTAAGAGGAAGCGCTTTTTCATCATGACAGGTCGTTGTTAGAGATGTAGGGTATTACCATCAAAGTAAATATATGGCTTTATTCATCCAATAAACAATGTGTTTTTCTGCCTGAGAAATAGTCTCTTTCCATATGCATCAGTTATCAGAACTATACGTCTCATTTGCTAATTATTCCCGGTCATCCGGTACCAACGCCTGATACACCAGCACCCGGTATTTGCGGACAAACTCGCCATAGTTGTGAATGGGCTGCACGTTGGTGTAGATTTGCAAGACTAAATCATTTTCAAAATCGATGGTGTATTCGGAGCAGTAGGCACCGCCCCAATTCACTGAGCCTACCGGGGCCATGTCGCCATAGCGGCTGTTCGGGGTGAACACCATCAGGCCGTAGCCAAAGTGGTCGCGGCGGTCCCATACTTCCAAATCTTCAATCTGATTGCGAGACATCATTTGCACGGTAAGGGGGCTGAGCAAGCGGACTCCGTTATATGTACCTTCGTTCAGAATGAGCTGGCATATCTTATTGTAGTCTTCGGCCGTGCTTACCAGTCCGGCCCCGCCCAGGTAGTAGGTTTGTTCACCGCTGCGGGCAAAGTTCTGGTTGGTTTCATTGGGGCTAACCGCTAAGGAAGCCTCCGCGCTGGTTTTGCTGTAAAGGGTCACCAGACGGCCGGTTTTGTCCTCGGGCAGGTAAAAGTAGGTATCATTCATCCCCAGCGGAGCAAAGATACGCTGCTGGAAGAATTCGGCCAGCGTCATCCCGGATACAACTTCCACCAATCGCCCCAGAATATCAGTATTCGGCCCATAGGTAAATTGCGCGCCCGGATCGTGGATCAGCGGTCGGGCGGCCAGCCGGTTAATGGCATCTTCCAGCACAATATTGTTTAGCGAGGCCAGAAACGGAATGTCAAACTCAGGGAGCGAATTCAAGGGGTGATCGTAGGGAATACCGGCGGTGTGGCTGAGTAAATCGCGGATAGCAATGGGGCGACTGGCCGGACGGGTTTCGTACTCCAGTGTGGCTGAATCGTAGCTGTCCAGCACTTCGGTATTAGCAAAAGCCGGAATATACTTTGATATTGGGTCCTCCAGCAAGAACGTTCCCTCTTCATAGAGCATCATCACCGCAGTGGTAGTGACCAGCTTGGTTTGAGAGGCAATGCGGAAGATGGCATCGGTGGTTAGCGGGGCCTTCCGGTCAGTTTCTTTCCAGCCGTAGGCCTGATGGTGTACGGTTTCGCCATGTTGCACGATCATTGATACCGCAAACGGAATTTTTCCTTCATCCACCCAGGATTGCAAAAACGAGTCTACCCGGCTGAGCCGCTCGGGCGAGAAGCGGAGCTCAGAATGCACGGCTTGGGCTTCGGTGGAGATGCTAAAGGCCAGAGAAGCCAATAGAATAAGCAAAGAAGTAAGGTAAATCATGTGGTGTAGGTTGTTTCCGGGCAAAATAAGGAATAATACCAAGAGTTATGAGATACCGCGAATAATACCTAGGGCGTAAATAAACTTATATGTAAGATTGCAATATATTGCATTTTTATATATAATTGTCTTATGTATTCACAAGAACTCATCAAAGGCACGGTAACGCCGCTCATTTTAAAGCTGCTATCCGACAACCAGCGCATGTACGGCTACCAGATCACGCAGGCGATTAAAGAGGCTACCGGGGGAAAAGTCAGCCTGACGCTGGCGGCCATTTACCCGGTACTGCACAAGCTGAAAGCCAGTGGCGAGCTTACGACCGAGAAAGAGAAAGTAGGCAACCGACTGCGGATCTACTACTCGCTGACCGAGCAGGGTAATACCACCGCGAATGAAAAGCTCAAGGAGTTCGCTGACTATTTGGCTACCATGAAGTCATTACTGGAACTAAAACCGGGACTGCAAAAATGCCTGCCGCTGTAATCCATCTGACGAAAGGGCAAATTGGCCTGATCAAAGAACGCATTCAGGAGGGCGGAATAAAAACGCCCGAACTGGCTGAGGACTTGTTAGATCACTTTTGTGTGGCCATCGAGGAGGAGATGGGGCAGGGGCATTCGTTTGAATCTGCTCTTGAGCACATATTTAATACGCTACAGGAAGACGAACTAAAAACAACCGAAATGAAAACGCAGGAACTTCTGGAAGGAAAAAAAATCTTTTACCCTAACCTCAAACAAAGCTTTGGGCTGTTAGCCTTACTGGTGGGCGGCACCATTTTTTTAACAATTGTCGCCATTGCCATCGGGGGCAGTAACAGTGAAGAGAAGCAACAGTACCTTCTCGATCAGTATTTACCCTTGATGATTGTGGCAGGCAATCTAATCGTGATTGGCGGAGTAATAGCTTACGCCATTCGGGAAATAAGGCATACGCAGATCAGCGCTCCAGTTTTTTCTTTTCGTTCGGTACCGGCCTACGTGTATGGGATAATCCTGCTGATTGCTGTGCTGAGTCAATTCTGGTTAGAGCCGCTGGCATTATTTCTTTCATTTTCTCAGGATGCCATCACCGAAAGAATGGGGAATTATCATCCTGGGGTAGTCATGATGGTCATCATGGTGAATGTAATGCTGATGGAGCTGCTTTTCCGGGGCATCATCCTCAAGGGGTTGCTGATGACCACCACTCCGGTAAAAGCCATTCTCTGGAGCAGCTTTTTGTGTGCTTTGAGCGTGTTCACATCCTCCTTCTTCTATTTTATCATCAGCCTGATGCTGGGCTGGCTTTACTGGAAAACCCGATCGCTGTTTACGCCCATCTTCCTGTTTATGGCAGCCACTCTGATTGGTTATATAGCTTCTCTCGTGCTGAACCCTTCGGAAGGAAACTCATTTACCTGGTGGGATTATTTCGGAAAGAATCTGATGGTATACGTTCCTTTGGTTGCTGGGTCACTTCTGCTGACAATAGGGTTGTTCTATTACCTGCACCGTAAACTAAGTCTGGAAGCTGGGACATAATCTTTTCTACGATTACCCCAATCACCATCTGAAAGTAGCCGACCTAAATCAGTACTCTAGAAATGCCCTCTACACTAGCCCATTTGTCTAAGGCCCAGATCAGCCTTATCCGGGAACGCCTGCAGCATGAAGGAATAAAAACGCCCGAATTGGCTGAGGATCTCTTAGATCACTTCTGTGTGGCCATCGAGGAGGAGATGGGGCAGGGACAAGCGTTTGAATCCGCTTTTGAGCATGTATTCAATATCCTACAAGAAGACGAACTAAAAACAACAGAGATGAAAACTCAAGAACTGCTGGAAGATAAAAAAATCTTTTATCCTGACCTTTTCCAAAGCTTTCTATTAGTGCTTATGGTCTTTGCCATTGGCTGGTTAGTACATCTGGGGGTAAAGGCGATTGCCATTGGAATAGAGGATTTACCGACGCGAGAACTATGGTTTAAGCAAAATTATCTATTGATTGCCGAAACCTCCTTTATTTTTAGCCTGGGGATTCCGATGGGTTATGCTATATGGGAAAAAAGAAAGACCCAAAGAAATGTCAGTATCTTCTCATTTCGTTCAGTGCCATTGTACGTATACGCGGTAATGCTGCTAGTTGGAGTGTTAATTGGGGTCTGGCTGGAACCGCTTTATATGTTCTTTCCGCTTTTTCAAAAAGCCCGAGAAGCGGAACGCTCAATACTGGAAAATTTCAGCCCTCTGACCGTGATAATAGTGAGTATTG
Source organism: Cyclobacteriaceae bacterium (assembly GCA_040222715.1). GTDB lineage: Bacteria > Bacteroidota > Bacteroidia > Cytophagales > Cyclobacteriaceae > Tunicatimonas. The sequence continues at coordinate 5,110 of JAVKCN010000080.1, forward strand.
GTAATATGGTACTGTTAGAGCTATTATCCCGCGGAATTATTCTAAGAGGGTTGCTGATGACCATGCCCCCACTAAAGGCTATTTTGTGCAGTAGTTTATTTTGCGCAATAATAATTTATCCTCAGTTCCCTTCTATCTTTTTTCTCAGCTTAATACTGGGGTGGGTTTACTGGAAAACCCGTTCGCTGTATCCCGCCATCTTCATGCTGGCAGCGATTCAGGCTCTTTACTATGGTATCACCCCCTTCATAAGTGCGCCCAAAAATTTCTATCTGTACTTTAGGTGGTGGAACTATGTCGATCATAATCTGTGGATCTATATCCCGATGGTAGCCGGAACGTTGTTGCTGACGATCGGTCTATTATATTACCTGCATCAGAAACTGAGCGCAGAATCCTCGTTGTAGTTTAGTATAGTTGGCTGAAATTCCCTATACTCATGGCTGTTAGAAAATGAGAGGCCAAACCTACTAATTACAACAACCATGCTTTTCAGACCGCTCGCTTTTACGCTGCTCATCGGCAGCCATTTATTCGTCGCTTGTAACGCGTCTCAGTCAACCGAAGACACGGCTGCTCAGGAAGATCAGCGCCCGAATATCTTGCTGATCATGGCCGATGACATGGGTTACTCCGATATTGGAAGCTACGGAGGGGAAATCCGTACTCCCAACCTGGACCGGCTTGCTACCCGCGGACTGCGCTTTTCTCAGTTTTATAATACCGCCCGATGCTGCCCCACCCGCGCCAGCTTGATGACGGGCTTGTATCCGCATCAGGCCGGGGTAGGGCATATGATGAGCGACCGAGGAACCGATGGCTACCGGGGCGACCTGAACGAGCATAGTGTGACCATTGCCGAAGTACTGAAACAGTCCGGTTACCGAACCTTTATGAGCGGCAAATGGCATGTAACCAAACACGTCGGTCAGTGGAGTGGAGACAGCACGCTCACCTCAACGCACAACTGGCCCATGCAGCGGGGCTTTGATCAATATTACGGTACCATTACCGGAGCCGGAAGCTTCTATAATCCGATTACGCTGGTAGAAGGCAATACGCCAGTCAACCTACAGGATACCAGCTATTACTATACGGATGCCATTTCAGGCAACGCTGTAAAATATATTAAAAATACTTCGGAAGCGCCTTTTTTCGGCTACGTGGCCTATACCGCTCCGCACTGGCCCTTGCATGCCCTGCCGGAAGACATTGCCCGCTACCAGGGGCGCTACGATATTGGGTGGGACAGCCTGCGGCAGGAGCGATTACAGCGCATGCGCGACATGGGACTGATTAAAAATGAATGGTCGCTTACGGCGCGAGACGAGCGGGTTGCTGCCTGGGCAACTGCCGAAGAAAAAGACTGGCAGGCCCGACGCATGGAAGTATATGCCGCCCAGATCGACCGCATGGATCAGGGAATCGGTAAAATCCTGGAAGCCCTGGAAGAAGCAGGGAAGTTGGACAATACCCTGATCTTCTTTTTAGCGGACAACGGTGGCTGTGCCGAAGAACTGGCGGAAAGCTGGGGGAATCCGCTATTCCTGCCAGATAGTACAATGGATGGTGGAGAGGTGATTTTTGGCAATGAGCATACCGATGCGATGCCGGGCCCCAGAAATGTGTATCAGAGCTACGGCGTGCCCTGGGCCAATGCCTCCAATACTCCCTTCCGCCTCTACAAACACTACGTGCACGAAGGTGGCATTTCCACTCCCCTGATTGCCCACTGGCCTGCCGGAATTTCAGCGTCGGGGAAATGGCGGCAAACTCCGGGGCATTTGATTGATATTATGGCTACCTGCGTGGCGGTAGGACAAGCCGAGTACCCTCAGGAAGTTCGGGGCAATACCATTACTCCGATGGAAGGCGTTAGCTTGTTGTCCGCGTTTGCCGAAGATACTTTGAACCGGGAAGCCATTTACTTTGAACACGAGGGTAACCGGGCGGTACGAAAGGGCGTGTGGAAACTGGTGGCCCAAGGCCGGGAAGGTGCCTGGGAACTATACAATATGGTGCAGGACCGCAGCGAAACGAATAATGTGGCGGCGGAGCACCCTGATCTGGTAAAGGAGTTATCTACTTTATGGCAGCAATGGGCCGAACGCGCCAACGTACTTCCCTGGCCCAGTTAATGACTCCTTATCTTACAATAACCAAAACCACTCTTTCATCAATATTTATGACCCAAAAACCGATCTTCCTCTTCGGCTCTATTAGCAGTTGACTGCTGGCCTGTCAGTCAGCCAATGAAGAATCTTCCGAAGAAAACCCATTGCAGCACCCTAACATTCTCTTCATTCTGGTCGATGACATGGGTTACGGAGATCCGCAGAGCTATAATCCACAATCTAAAATTCCTACTCCAAATATTGACCGCATTGCGCAAAATGGAGTGCGCTTTACTGATGCCCATTCTCCCAGTCCCTGGTATGTTCGTGAGGGTTTGGTCATTGGCGAGCAGGTGGTGTGGCAGGGGAGCTGGAAATTTATCCGAGGAGAAGAGGGCAGCCTGAGTCGGGTATAGGGACGTGACGTAGAGCAGGCCGAATCGCAACCAGATGAGTTATATAATCTGGCGGAAGATATATCGGAAACCCATAATTTAACAACAAAAAACCTTGAAGAAGCCGAAACATTGAAAAATTTGCTGCCTCAGACACCCTGAGGAGCCATGGAGTATTTTTTCTGTAGCAGGGCCAGCATTTTATTGAGTGGGTAACGGTCATTGGTAAAATATTGCGTTGCCATGCCGTCCAGGGTGGCGTATAGTAAAATAGCTTCGGGCAGGGCTTTAGTATAGCCTGACTGTTGGAGTAAAATGGCCAGGTCCCCGATGATAAAGTTATTCAACTCATCAAAATGCGCTTCCAGGCATTGCGCCATGGAAGATTGCAGTCGCAAAGAGCGCAGCAGCAGCCAGTAGTAGCGGTATTTTTCCAGGATGGTAAAGTAACGAACCAGCCATTGCTGAAAATTTTCTGCCGGGTAAGTAGGCCAGGCCTGCTCGATCTGTCGAATACCTTCCTGCACAATCTCCAGCAGTAGTGTCTCTTTATTTTTAAAGTAGTTGTAGGTAAGGCCCAGCGAAATGCCCGCTTCCCGTGCAATATCGCGCATCGAAGTCTGGTCATACCCTTTCTGACTAAACAGCGTCAGGGAGGTGTCAAAAATCTGCTTTTGCCGCTTTGTGGTATCCATTTGTATCTGAACAACTGTTCAGACAAGGATATCGATTCACTCGCTGTTTTCCAATAGTTATAGTATATTTGTTGTGAAAAAATAATATAAGTAATAGGAACAGGGTTCGTTTACTTATACGTTACCCAAAGCGTTAAATAGTTTAGTTATGCGATCACTGATCATTGCAGTAGATTTCGACGGCACGGTAGTGGAAGATGCCTACCCACGTATTGGTAAGCCTCAGCTTTTTGCTTTTGAAACCCTTAAAGAACTTCATAAGGAGCGGCACCGGCTTATTTTATGGACCTGCCGCAAAGGGCAAAGTCTGAAAGAGGCAGTTGATTTTTGCCGGGAAAACGGAATTGAGTTTTATGCGGTGAACAGTAATTTTCCGGGAGAGCCTCTCGGTGCTGACGACAGCCCCAAGATTGTTGCCGATTTGTACATTGATGATCGTAATCTGGGAGGGTTTCCGGGTTGGGATCAGGTATGGAAAGCATTGAAACCGGATGATGAACTGCCGGAAGTTGAGGAACGTCCTCGAGGGTTTATCCAGCGAATTTTCGGATAATTATCTGCTTGGCAGCAGGCAAAATCATCACAGACTCATTTATCAAAAAGTAAGGTACTTTTTTTGGCAGGGCGATTGGGTTAAGATTGTGAGAGGAGGGAAAAAATATTGCGTTATGTGAATATACGCATACCCCTCAGAAAATTACCATACAATTTTCAAAAAGAGGCCAGGTCAGCTTTCTCATTTAATGGTTAAAGTTATATTTTCTGGCCATTTTGGCTTTTAGAAAAGTAGAAAATAATCTACTATCTGATCATCTATTATATCAGGTTTACCCTGTTTATATTCTTTTAGCCACTCTCTTCCTAAACTTATTTGTGTAAACCTTATGGGCATGAACCATTGCGAAGTATTTAGGGAATATAAAAATAATTACATAATGCGGGAAGAAGTATTATTGATGCCATAATGTAGGTGGAGTGTCCCAAATGAGCCAGTAACTCACTGGTAAGGGGCAAAAGGAGTAAAAAACCTACATCGCTGCGAATGGAACTATAATACAGCAAATAATATGGCAGAACTGAACAATATTTGTAGCCATGCAACAAGCGATAGATTGCATATTGTCTAGAAAAAAACAGTGCAAAATTTTATAGTACCACAAAGCGAAGATCAATGAAAGCAACAGCAAAGACCCCTTCCCCCACCGCAAGCAAGCAAAAAGAGCCAGCTTCTGAGGTTGAGTTACTGAAACAACAAAAAGCAGCACTTGAGAAAAGCCTGCGGGAAATGACTGCTCAGCAAAAAGAAACAAAAGCAACCCAGGCAAAACTAGAAGCATCGCTCAATCAGCAGGCGGGAGAGGAAGAAAATTACATTCAGATGGCCGTAGACTCCGGTTGGGCTTGCATAGAGTTTAAGCCGGATGGCACGATTCTAAAGGCCAACGATAACTTTGTAAATGCGCTGGGCTACGATAGAGCAGAAGAATTCATCGGTCAGCATCATAAAGTCTTTTGCGAAGAAGAATACGCGAAGTCAAATATCTATCATCAGTTTTGGGCCAGTCTGGCCGATGGACAAATTCAGTCAGGAGAGTTCAGACGGATACGACGGGATGGACAGGAAGTGTGGATCAACGCTTCTTACACTCCAGTAAAAGATCAGGACGGAAACGTGATCAAGGTAATCAAGATTGCTTCCGATGTTACTAACATGGTAGCCGCCCGAATTCAAGGTGAGAATATTCAGTCAGCCGTAGACTCCGGTTGGGCTTACATAGAGTTTGAGCCGGATGGTACCATTGTATCAGCCAATGAAAATTTCCTCAGCACCATGGGGTTCAAGAGTGAAGCTGAAATAAAAGGTCAACATCATCAAATATTCTGTGATGCTACTTATTCGGCCACGGCTGAGTATAAGAAATTCTGGCAGGATCTTGGGAGCGGGATTGCCCAAAACGGCGAATACCTGCGTGTTAGAAAGGATAATAAGCAGGTGTGGCTACAAGCGGCTTACACTCCGGTAAGAGATGAAACTGGAGCGATTAGCAAAGTTATTAAGATAGCCACGGATATATCAGAAGTGAAATTTCCGGTACTGGCCGTGAGCAAGATCATCGGCGATATGGCCCAGGGCGATCTTACGCAGAAATTTAATGTGGCGGCCGAAGGATACGTGCAGGAAATGGGGGATGCCCTAAACATCGCCATGGAAAACCTGAATGCGCTGCTTAGCACGATCGGGAAAAATGCCGACTTCGTAGCCAACTCTTCCAATGGTATGTTGGAGAAAAGTGAAAGCATGCGTAATAACACCAACGAAGTGGCTTCCGCCATTGCCCAAATGGCCAAAGGAGCCCAAGACCAGGCTATCAAGACCGACGAGTCGTCTAAACTGGTAGAGCAGGTACTGGACAGCGCCAACGACATGGAAAATAAAGCCAACAGCATTTACCAGACGGCAGAGGAAGGACAGAAAAGCTGTGAAAACGGTTTGAAGATCATTAAAAATCTGGTAGAGAATATGGAAGGCATTCAGTCTTCAGCAACCGTTACTTCAGGGTCAATCAACATTCTTACCCAGCGGGCCGATGAGATTGGCCGCACCCTGAACGTGATCTCGGATATTGCTTCTCAAACCAATCTGCTGGCCTTAAATGCTGCCATTGAGGCTGCGCGGGCCGGAGACGCCGGACGGGGCTTTGCCGTTGTCGCCGAAGAAATCCGGAAACTGGCAGAAGACTCTCGCCGTTCGGCCGTAGATATTGAGAAGATCATCAGCGATGTGCAGAAAGATACCCAATCTGCCAGCAAGGCAATTGAGACCATGGAAATTAGTGTGAAAAGCGGAAGCCAGGCGACCAATGATGCCTCAACAATTTTTGAGGAAATCTCAACGTCAAGCAACAATACGCTTACGTATTCCAAAGAAATTCAGGAAGCCACCGCCGGACAGAAAACTTTTATTGATACCGTTGCCAAGAACATTGAGCAGATTGTGGTCGTGGCCGAAGAAACGGCTGCGGGTACCGAAGAGGTAGCCAGTTCTTCTCAGGATCTGAACAACAGCATGAGCGAGATTACCGAGGCAAGCAACCAATTGTCAAGCATTGCCGAAGAGTTGCAAAAAGGAGTGAATCAATTTAAGCTCATGCAGTAGTTGTAACTGATCTGAGAAGCCTGAATAAATGAAATAATCATGGAAACAACGGAAATGGCGGCTGCTCCGCAGTCAACCGACACGTCTGAAAAAAGCAATCATTACCACCAGTTGATTGTGTTTAAACTGGGAGAAGAAGAGTATGGCATTTACATAGATCAGATCAAAGAGGTCGTGTTCACCCCCCATATTACCCGGATGCCCCAGACCCTGCCTTATATGAAGGGAGTAGCTAATATCCGAGGCAACATCCTGGCGATTGTAGATCTGGGAGAAAAATTTGGCCTGCAGGAAATCGCTTCTGATACGGCGGAAGAAACGTCTAATTATACCCTGGTAGTAGAAAGCCAGGACTTTAATATCGGTGTTCTGGTAAAAGAAGTACCGAACACTTTAACAGTATCTGCCGGAGATATTGACGAAACCGTCAATGTGGTGCAAGGTACGCAGGAAGAGCATAACTATATCCAGGGGATTGTCAAGGTAGGGGAACGGTTGATCATCCTGATCGATATTTTCGCCGTGATGAAAGAAAAAGAAATGAGCGGGGTATTGACAAAAGAAACGGTGGCAAATTACACCGCTGGCGAAACGAAGAAATAGTAAATATCTTATTTAATTCAGTAATCAATACTTGTACACATGTCAAAGAAGGTACTCATTGTGGATGACTCATTGTATATGAGAACACTCATTAAAAACGCAGTAGTAGAGGGTGGATATGAAGTAGTAGGCGAGGCGGCTAATGGTGAAGAAGCCATTGACCTGGCATTAGAACTACTGCCCGATATTATTACCCTGGACAATATTCTGCCAGATATGATCGGAACGGATATTCTAAAGGTATATCATGAAGAAGAACTGCCATCCCAGGTAGTGATGATCAGTGCGGTAGGGCAGGAGTCTGTGATCAAAGAAGGCATCAGTTTAGGGGCAAAAGAATATATCGTAAAGCCGTTTACTTCTGAGAAACTGATCGAGGTTTTATCCAAACTATAAACCCCGATTAGCTATGCCCAGCCGAAAAACCACCGCGCTACTGATCGAGGACTCCGGGTTGATGCGGATCATTCTGGGCGATATTTTACGGAGCGATCCGGAAATTGAGCTATTAGGCACCGCGTCAAATGGCAATGAGGGGGTAGCAAAGGTTAAAAAGCTCAGGCCCGATGTAATCATCACCGACATGATCATGCCGGAGAGCGATGGATTGGAAGTCGTTAAGACAGTCATGCAATCGTATCCTACCCCGGTCATCCTGTTGAGTTCACTGGAGAAAGAACACCCCAAGGTGTTCGAAGCCTTATCGGCTGGTGCTCTTGATTTCATGAACAAGGATCAGGTCGCCACCTTAGCCAAGGTAAAGCAGTTTCCGCTGAATGCGCTGGTAAAAGCAGCGGCCGAAGTTCCGTTGGATAAGCTGACCAACCGGGATGTTCGCAAGAATACCCATGCCCATAGCTTCGAGCAGCAGCTTCGGTATGATATTATTGCCATAGGTGCTTCCACCGGAGGGCCGGCAGCCATTGAAACCCTGCTGAACGGCTTGCCCGCCAACCTGAATATCCCGGTAGTAATTGCCCAGCATATGCCTGAGCAGTTTCTTATCTCATTTGCCAAACGGCTAAACCGGATTATACCACTTCAGGTAAAAATAGCTGAGCGGAGTGAGGTGCTTTGCGGAGGCATCGTCTACATAGTACCCGGGCATACCAATACCCACATCATTCGGGAAGTAACGACCCAGAAACCCATGTTTCGGTTTACCCCCCGGAAGTATAAGGAATTCAATGCCCCGTCCATCGACGGACTGTTTATGTCACTGGCCGAAGTATACCAAAGCAAGGCTATCGGAGTGGTGCTGACCGGCATGGGTAAGGATGGTACCCAGGGATTGGCTGCCATTCATCGGCAACAGGGTTATACCATTGCCCAAGACGCTTCTTCCTCAGTAGTATATGGAATGCCCAAAAGCGCGGTGGAAAGCGGAGTGGTGAAAGAAGTAGTACGATTACGGGAAATTGCCGGGTTTTTAGTCAGCTGTTTATCCTAAACAAAAGGATCATATGAAAAAAGAAGACGAGTACAAAGAGATATTTCTGGCGGAAGCCCTGGATAATTACGAGGAGCTTAACCGGCTTATTACCGAGCTGGAAAAGAGGCCGGCCGATCAGTCGGCGATCAATGCCATTTTTCGCATTACCCACACGCTGAAGGGCAATGCTTCCGGCATGGGATTTACCGGAATTTCAGAGCTGGCTCATACCCTTGAAACCCTGTTTGGCGAAATACGCGAGCAGAAAATCACCTTATCGACCGATATTTTTACGGCCTTGTTTAAGGCCATTGATACCCTGGGAGCCCTCATTCATGCTTTAAGCGATGGATCAAAAGTTTCGTACAAAGGGATAAAAACCAAGCTGGAAGTCATCTGCCGACAGGCGGAAACTGCGCCCGCTCCGGCCCCAGCCCCGGAACCAGCTCCGCCCGCTGCCGAAGCTCCCAAAAAACAACGTAAGCCCAAAAAAGCTACTACCTCAACCAAAACTACTACGGCAAAAAGAGCCGCTACTAAAACAACTTCCACCGCTAAGAAAGCATCGGCTAAAGACGCTGCTGACCCAGCTTCTCCGGCTCCCACCGAGGAGGCTGAAAGCAAAAAAACATCAGCACCGCAGGCCAGTGTAGAGCAAGCAGTGGAGACGCCTCCCGTGGCACAGCCCGCGCCGGAAGAAAATATTCCGGAAAACAAGATTACATTCTCAGATCTTGTGCAGGTGCCGGTGCGTAAGCTGGATAACCTGCTCAACCTGGTGGGCGAGTTAATCATTGAGCGCGACCGCATGATTGCTTCACATGCCGAATTGCATGGCGCAAACGAGTACGCCCGCCTCAACCGCATTTCTTCCGATCTGCAATATTCTGTAATGGACGTCCGGCTGGTGCAGGTAGGGTTTTTGTTCAACAAGTTTCACCGAGTAGTGCGCGATGCCGCAGCACTGGAGAAGAAGCAGGTGGTCCTGAAACTGGAAGGCAACGATACCGAAATTGACCGGAACATTCTGCAAATCATCAGCGATTCGCTCATCCACCTGATTAGAAACTGCGTAGCCCACGGGGTGGAAGCCCCCGACGAACGTAAAAAAACAGGTAAGCCGGAAGAAGGTACGATTACCCTACGGGCAAGTAATGAGAATGATGGTGTTGTTATCGAAATTCTGGATGATGGAAAAGGTGTAGACGTTGAGAAAGTACGGGAACGAGGAATACAACGAGGGTTAATTACGCCAGAACAGGCCACACAGCTTGGCGAGGAAGAAACCATCATGCTCATTTTTGAACCCGGATTCTCTACCGTAGAGCAGGTAAATGCCATCTCCGGACGAGGTGTAGGGATGGACGTAGTTAAAAAAGCACTGGA
>JAVKCN010000081.1:0-67809 GCA_040222715.1 Cyclobacteriaceae bacterium
ATCCTAATGCTAGGCACAGATATTACCGAGAAAAAACTGGTACTGGAAAAACTCTCACTGGTCGCCAATAATACTGATAACTCGGTGATGATTACCAATAAATATGGCCGTATAGAGTATGTAAACGATGGATTCGCCAACCTTACCGGATATAGTGCTCAGGAAGTTATTGACAGAAACCCCGATAGCATGTTGCACGGACCCAAAACGGATGCTCATACGGTCAAGCGCATACACCAACAGCTAAAAGAGGGCGTGCCCTTTAACGAAGAGGTACTGAATTACAAGAAAAACAAAGAGAGTTTCTGGGTTTCACTAGTGGTGAACCCCATTCGTAACGAATCCGGGGAGGTTGAACGGTACGTGTCTATTCAGACCGATATCACAAAAATGAAGGAAACGGCCCTGGATTATACCCATAAGTTAGAGGCAATCAGTAAATCAAATGCTGTGGTGGAGTTTGACCGGCTAGGGTTTGTGGCAAATGCCAACCCGATGTATCTGGAGATTACCGGCTACCAGGAAGAGGAACTATTGGGCAAATCTTACTTTGATCTTGTGCCCTTAGATGAACTGGAAAAACCCCAGACCAGGCTGATGTGGGAGAATCTGAAATCAGGCACGTTCTTTTCCGGAGAATTCAGACAGAAGAGTCGGCAGGGGCAGGAATTGTGGCTGAACGGGACATTCAACCCGATCTTCGATCTGGACAATAACCTCCATAAAATTATGATGTTTGCCCAGTTCACGACCCGCGAAAAAGAGACACAACAGGAGCTGATGGGCACCATTCAGGCACTGAACAATGCAGTGCTGACCATTGAAATGGATGCTGAAGGCAACCTCAAAAAAGCTAATGAGCGCTTTCTGAAGCTTTTTGGCTATAAACGACTGGAAATGTCCAGAAAGAAACTCAGTGACCTGGTGCCGGAAGGCAGCACCCTGCCTGAGATCAACGAAGTCTTGCAGACGGCATCATCAGATGGGTTTCCAATTTCACTACTTACCAAGACTGGTGAAACCCATCATTACCGCGGCTCCTTCACCCAGGTATGGGGGTTGGAAGGAAAGCTCTCTAAGATTGTGCTGGTCTTACTGGAAGACACCTTGAAAAAAGTAACCTTGTAATTATCACCCGTATTATTTGCCCCACTATGTCTACGATCACCATATCCGATGAAGAACTTCAATCACTTACGCAGGCCATTTTGCGGAGGTACGATATAGATTTTACCTGTTATGAACCAACTTCACTAAAACGCCGGGTTGCCCGTAGTATTAGTGTGTTGAAGCTGGAGTCGATCCATAATCTGTGGGTGAAACTGCTGAAAGACCGCTCGTTCATTTATCCCTTTATGGATGAAATTTCGGTAGGGCTGACCTCTATGTTCCGTGACCCGGTATTGTGGCGCACATTAAAAAACGATGTGTTAAAGGTCCTGAGCCGTAAAGATGAAATCAGTATATGGCATGCGGGCTGCTCTACCGGAGAAGAAGTTTATTCTATGGGCATTGTGCTGCATGAAAGCAGGCTGCTAAGCAAAGCCCAGGCCGTGGCTACCGACATCAGTGAAGCGGCAATGGCCACCGCTCGGGCAGGGAAATATCATGAACTGAAAATAGCCGAATACGAAAAGAACTATCTGGAATACAATAAAATCGGGTTGTTTCGGCGGTACTATCAAACCGATGGCAACGGAAGTATGATGAGCCCGGAACTGATTCAGCATGTGAAATTCCAGTCTCATAATCTGATCATGGACCTGCCTCCCCGCAAATTCGATATCATCTTTTGCCGTAATGTGATGATTTATTTTGACCACGCCTCTAAAGTGCGGTTGCTCCAGCAGTTTCACGACTATTTGAACGAGGGAGGGTATCTCATCATCGGTTTCTACGATGCACTCGTGCCTCTGATCAGTAAGGAGAAATACCAGTATACCAACCTGGATGCTAAAATATTTCAGAAGATCTAATCAGGTTGCGGGCATCTTAAAACGCCTCAGAGATATTAATGTAAAAGTTGTTGGTTGCCCGGCCTACGGCAAAGTCTACGCGTATATTCAGGTTCTCTTCGGGAATGAGGGCGTAGCGTAATCCGGCACCGAGCGATGGTTTGAGATCCGGCAATGAAAAATCATTGAGGCGATCAGCAACATCTCCGAAGCCCAAAAATCCCACCGCACCCAGTTTATCCCAGATATGCCAGCGGTATTCGGCCTGTCCGGCCAGTAGCTGGTTATCCCGGTAGCGGCCTTCGTAGTAACCTCGCATAATCATGTCTCCCCCCAGCGCGGCTAACTCAATAAACGGAGTGTCGCCGTAACTAAAATAACCGTATAGTTGTACGGCCACAATGTCTTGCCGGTGGGCAAACGGTTGCCAGTAATGGCGCACATCCAGTTCGCCTACGGCGTAGTCAAAGTCGCTGCCCAGGGCTTTGCGGTGGAAGCGCTGCCGGAATTCGGCCAATGTTCCCGAGGTGGTGCTCATCGCATTGTTCCGGTTATCATAGATCAGCCCAAAATCAACTCCTACTGACTGATAGGAAGCGGCTCTATCCAGTTCTTCCTGGTCCAGCAAGCCGTCGGGAATCAATTCTATATTGTAAGTAGAGCTGTACCGAAATCCCAGTCCGGCGTACAGTTGCCGGATCATACGGCGGTAGGTGAGGTGTTCTAACCCAAAAGTAGTATAGGAAAAAAGTTCTTCGTTTTCGGCGGGCGTATTATTACCAATACCATAATAAAATTGAGGAAATTGCTTAAAAGTCAACTCCCCTCGGTGAATAAATCGTTCTCCCCGGGAGAATATGGTGTATTCGGGAGAACTGAGAACCTGATTGTTTAAGGTATAGCGCAATGCAAACTCTACCAGAGAAGTGCGGGTAGAGTCGTAGGAGGAGGGAAAAAGGAGGCTGCCACCTACTCCAAACTGCCAGCTGGTTTCAGGCGAATAAGCTATTACCGGAGCTACGACCCATTTTATGGGAGGTTTCTTTGGCGACCGTTGAATTTCTCCAGAGAAAATATCTATTACTTTATCGGCCAGGCCAAAAACACCTTCCTGGGCCGAGGCCGAAATCGAGCCGCCGAAGAAGATGAACACAAATATCCATTGTTTACTCCAAGTCATTAGGTAGACAACAGCATTTGGCCTTTTTTGTGATAGGATCAGGGCTGATTTTGTGGGACAGGTTCAAAATCAAGGTATTCGTCGCTCAGTTCAACATCGTACGTAGCTGGTTTGCGCTTATTTTTAAAGACCTGTTTCAGCTCCTGTTTCTCTTCCGACAGGTTTTCTTTAAACTGGACTTTGGCGGCCGGAAGGTCGTAAGAAATTTTGTAATCATCTACAGTACCCTGTGCTTTCAGAAACAGTTTGGTGGGAGCGGCATCGTCATCAGCAATCTCACCGAAGTCTTTCTTTCGTTGGGCTGTTCGCTCGCGGGCTTTGGCCGAACGCAGATGGATGCTGCGCATGGGCACTTCAAAGCGGTAGTCAATATGGTTGTCAAAAGTATGAGTGCCTCCCACCTGAATATCTGACAGATTACTGTGTACCAGCATGGTAGGAATATAAATCTGCTGATCATGGATGCGAATATAGTTTTGAATATCTCCAAAGCGCAGGTGGTCCAATTGCGCTTCGTCCACATAGGGGGCGATCCGCTGCATAGGTTCAAAATTATTCAGTTCACCCTTTCGGATGGTGGCGTAGGTTTCGGAAGTCAGGGTCGGGTACTGTACTCGCAGGCTGCGATCCAGCGTCATCCGCCAGTCTGACTTGGCGAATACTTCTCCTTTCAGGTGCCGGGCGGTGAGGAAATTCTGCTGAAAATCTTCAAAAATATAAAACAGGCTGTCGGCATGAATCCCCTCCAGTCGGGTTTCGCCCTGGGTACGAAGGCTTTTCTGTTGGGCATTGACCAGTGCCGATGCATAAGCGTGCCCCCCGGCAGTCTGCACCGAAAGATTACGAATCCGCGCAATTTGTTGTTGAACACTGAATGTACTCCGAATCTCCCGACCCCGGAAGCGACGAAACTTAAGCCGCTTGATATTGCACTCAAAATTCAGCGCCAGCCGGGGGCTTAGTTCAAACTGATAGGCCTGTTTTTCCGCAACGGTGCGCCAGTCCTGTGCAGTGCTCTGGGTCAGATCGTCGGTGTCTAAGGCCATACTCAAATTGCCCGATAAGAGCTCATCCAGGTCAATAAAATCTGAATGCAGCGTGGCATCAATCTGAATGGGGTGCGTTTGTGTGAGAGCGTAAGCAATGGCATTTCTGAACTGCCCCTGTAGGGAAAAATGGCTGTGCCCCACGTACCCCGACATGCGTTGGATGGTAAGGTGATTGTCCTGTACCCGGAATGTGCCGGAAAGCTGCTGGAAGGGCAGTTGGCTTTTGCGGAGGGCGAAGGTGATGTCATTCATAGCAATGGTGCCGCTGCTATGGGTTCGGCGGCGGCGGTGCAACTGATTGCTGCGAAGGTCACTGATCTTCCCCTGAAGCTGTACGTCAGCATTTACGTCACCTTGTGCCCACTGCAGTTGAGGAACAGGGTGAAACGCCAGCAGTGACTCTATACTGAATGCCCCCTGTAAGTTGGTTTCCAGATACAAATCACGGAAGTTGCGGAGCAGCAGATTGCCGGATATCCGTTTTCCGTCCAGTGTGGCAGTAATATCTTCCAGCCGCAGTTCCGTGGTACGGGTATTGCGCTCAGAGCCGTTAGAGAAGAATCCATTCAAATGAATGTTCTCGAGCTTTCGTTGGTAATCCGGGTGGAAAAAAGAGGCATTATGGCTCCCGAAAGTAAGCTGGATAGCCGGTTGATCGGCCGGGCCCTGCACCTGCCCGGCCAGATGCACATCTCCCGTACTCCGATAATGTTTCCAGGGTTGGGCGATGGCGGCAGGCAATACACTGAGGAGCGTGGTAATATTCGTTTGGGAGGCTTCTACCGTCAGGTCCAGAGTTGTTTCTTCCGAATGGTCAATGAGGCCCTGTATGCTAAGTTGAGTTTCGTGCAATCCCAAAGCGGCTGAGGTAATGGCGAGTTGCTGTTGGTCATAATCATACATCAGGTGGGTATCCACCAAAAGGGGTTGCTGCACAAAGTAACGATCCGCCCCGATCTCAATATACTCACTCTCAAGCGCACCGTTCACGGTGATGTCGTATATCTGTCCGCGTACCACAAGGGATGCGGTCGCCTGATGCGCGTTGGTCAGCACATCCTGCGCTCGCGCAATATCACGGTACCTGACTTGAATATGATTGAGGTGGATCTGTTGTAATCGGAAAGCTAGCTTGCCTGCTTTTTCCGCATTTGTTTCTTCAGTCTCTTTTCGACGAAAGATATGGTAATTAGGGTTTCGTTGCGCATCGATCCATAAATTGACCGAACCATCGGAAAGCGTGATTTGCTCTACCTCATAGGTGCCCTGAAGGAGCGAAAGAAGGTTAAAGGAAAAATCCACCTGCTCGATATGGGCCAATGGAAATTCAGCCGCCTGAATTGAGTCTGCCTGACCGGCAATGACTACCTGCTCAAAAGAAACGGCCATATGCGGAAACGTTCGCCAGGCCGATACCGTAATGTGTTGCACCTGAATGGGCGTAGCCACATATTGGTTGAGGGATTGGATCAGCCGGTCAATGATCTGATCCTGATAGACATACGTCAGTCCGACAAGCGAGGCGGCAGCGAATCCTATCGCAGTCGCAATCCATACAGCAAATCTCTTCAGCAAAGGCGGATTCTTTTCTAATGAACGCATTAGAAAGGTCAAATATGATACCCCGTTCAGTAGAATTTAGCTGCAACTGTGCACCAAAAGGTACTTATGGCTGGCGTGATAGGGGAAAGATTAAATTTTTTTTACCGGATACTGGCAATTGTATATAAGAGTATTACCTTTGCAAAACATTTCTGTCCAGGGTTCTTAGCGAAAGCTACTCTGGAAAGATTTGAGGGTTCTTAGCTCAGTTGGTTTAGAGCACCTGCCTTACAAGCAGGGGGTCGTAGGTTCGAATCCTACAGGACCCACTTGATTATCAGTCACTTACAAGCAAACTTGTGAGTGACTTTTTTATTTGCAAGCATTTCTTAATTAGTTTACCCTATGAGCATTGTTTTAATCAATATGAAAATGGGGTTGCAACATATGGTGATTAATCTTCGCATATCATGCGTTGATTAACGAGTCTATGCCCCGCATCCCCTTTATTATTTGCTCTTAATAGGAGGGAATTCCTGTTGTCAATCGTTTAATACCGATGTAAAAGGATATTATCCCTTGTAAACGATGCTAGCAATGGGAGTTTTCTATGAAAGGAATGTTCGAGTGACCGATACGACTGTGCATGATAAGCTAATGGACCGGAAAACCGCCGCCCGTTACTTATGGGTTTCGCCCGACACCCTGGCTGTAGGGATTGCACCAACCGTATCATCTCAAACCGCTGAAAGCAGGTCGCTATGTTTGTTACCACAAAGCTGACCTGGACAAATTCGTCGAGCGGCAAGACCAAATAAATCATCCTGCCCGAAGGCTACGGACTTCTTCTTTCCGCGACAATTTGAATGTACGGGTACTAGTGATCTTGATCATTTATCTAACTTCATATAAAATATTCCTAAATAATAGAACAAGCTTTTAAGTACACCGTTAGAAAAACTGTTATTTAAAAATAGTAATACTATTAACAATAGAAGTAGTTGTACTGCAAATGAATGCTATCAAGTTTGTGCTTAACGAAAACTTATATCTCCGCAACCCTCAGGAGTCAGTACTGGGTCAAAAGATCGTACAAGAAAGTATAGAAATGATCGGTGGATTGGGGTTTGAGCAATTTACATTTAAAAAGCTGGCCCTACAGATTAAATCGACCGAAGCGTCTATTTATCGGTACTTTGAGAACAAGCATAAGTTGTTGGTTTACCTGATCTCGTGGTACTGGCGGTGGTTGGAGTACAAGATTGATTATAGCATTCAAAATATTAACTCTCCGGAGAAAAAGCTGGAAATAGCCATACACATTTTAGCTTCGCCGAAGGAAAGAGACGCTACTTTTCCTGAGATTAACGAAGAAGCGCTCTTCAAGATTGTTGTTGCTGAATCGGACAAAACCTACCTGACCAAGAAAGTAGATATTGATAACAAGGAGGGACTGTTCAGGGGATACAAATCATTATGTAATATCATTGCTGGCTTTGTCAAAGAGGTTAACCCGAAGTTTGAGTTTGCGCATAGCCTGGTCAGTACTATGCTGCAAGCCTCTCATCAGCAGTTATTTTTTGCCCAACATCTTCCGGCACTCACGGAGCTCTCCTGCGAAAAAGAAGATATCCACGAAGACAACGCTCGCTTTCTCAGAACTATGATCTTTAAAACGATTAGCTGATTTTTTAACCTCGCTCTTTCAACCGTTCCTACAGCAGAATAACATGGACAAGCAAAAAATATTACAAACGATACGACTGTCGGCAGACTTGCTCGGGCAGCCTTACGATGGGCTGGCGTTGCAGGACATTAACTTTGCACATTCAGAATATACTCCCCATCAGTTTGTAGAATTCAAAAGGGATTTGGTGGAGGCAGGTAATAACTTCCGGATTGTTTACCTGGATCATTCCAGTTCAGCCGAAGAGTTACTTTCGCTTATTCACGAGAGCCATATTCCGGTGATCGTTTTTTTAGATGAGGAAGAGACTTTTAAACCTATCATATTCTACAAGCACAAAAAGAAGCTGCAGCAAGTAGATGCAGAAACCGGACAGGTCAGTCCTTTAGATGAATCGATTCTGGAAAATCTGCATCGGGATGATCAGGGAAATATTAACTTTCTTGGTGTTTTTTCTTACAAAAGCCTGGTCAGTGATGATCCTGAGAACGGTGAGCCCAGGAAAAAACTAACACCGGTTCAGCGGCTGATCCGGCTGCTATCGGAAGACAAAAAAGACATTCTCTACATTTACATTTATGCAGTATTCATTGGATTGATCACCCTTTCGCTCCCATTGGGTATCCAGGCGACGGTTTCGCTGATTTCGGGTGGAGTGTTTTTTAGCTCGGTTTACATTCTAATCGGGCTGGTTATAGTGGGGGTTTTGGTGGCAGGCGGGCTTCAGGTTATGCAGATTACGTTGGTGGAATACCTGCAGCGCCGGGTATTTACCAAAGCCGCTTTTGAGTTTAGTTTCAGGGTGCCCCGCATCAAGGTGGAATCATTAGATAATGCCCACGCCCCCGAGCTCATCAACCGATTCTTCGACGTGCTTACTATTCAAAAGGGCCTCCCTAAATTGTTAATTGATTTCTCTGCCGGTACAATTCAGATTTTTTTCGGACTATTACTACTGTCTTTTTACCACCCATTCTTTGTTTTCTTCGGGTTACTGCTGGTAGGACTACTGATTCTCATTTTCTATCTAACAGGTCCCAAAGGGTTACAATCTTCGCTGAAAGAATCCAAATTCAAGTACAAAGTAGTGTACTGGCTGGAAGAACTTGCCCGAACTCTTAACTCCTTTAAACTTTCCGGCAACACTCCCCTACCAACTAAGAAAACGGATTACAATGTGAATAACTACCTGAAAAACAGGAAAACACACTTTGGGGTGCTCGTTGGCCAGTATATATATTTTATCCTGTTCAAAGGACTGGTTACTGGTGGCTTGCTGATCATTGGAACCATTCTGGTCACCCAGCGGGAAATTACACTCGGACAGTTTGTAGCCAGTGAGGTCATTATTGTTTTGATACTGAACTCGGTAGAAAAAATTATCATGTATCTGGATACCGTTTACGATATGCTGACTGCGGTAGATAAGATTGCCACCGTGACCGATCTGCCACTGGAAAAAAGTGGCGGGTTCAATCTCCCGCAAAAGGATAAAGGTTTTCGAGTCGAGGCCAAAAACCTAGCGTATCGTTACTCAGGTCAGACAGACTACGCTATTCAAGAAATAAATCTGACCATAGAACCTGGCGAATGTATTTGCATAGCCGGTATGGGTGGCGCCGGAAAAACCACACTGACCAGCACACTGGCCGGTTTGTATGAGGGGTTTGAGGGCATCATCACGATTGATGGCTTCTCGATGCGCGATCTGGACCGGACAAACCTTCGGGATAAGATCGGGAAGAATGTCTCTCCGGAAGATATTTTTGAGGGCACGGTGCTGGAAAACATTCTACTGTCTAAGCCCCACGCCAAGATAGAGGATGCTATCTGGGCTATTAATGAGATTGGCATCCAGGATGAAATCAATGCATTACCAAACGGGCTCAATACTACCGTTGTAAGTGGTGGTAAAGGGCTTACCAGCAGCCTGATCAACAGAATCATTCTGGCCAGGTGTCTGGTGAAGAAACCGAAACTACTGATCCTGAATGATTTCTTTCAGAACTTCCCCCGGCCCCAGCGTCTGAGGCTTATGAGCCTGCTGACCAAACCAAACCACCCCTGGACCTTCATTGTGGTATCCAATGATCCGCTGATCATGTCGACTTGCGACCGAGTTGTGCTGCTGGAAAATGGCCGGATCAAAGAAACTGATGCCTTTGAGGCATTGATGCAAAAAGATTCTCTCTATGAAATTGTCACGTAAGTTAAAGCATTGTACTTAACCTATGGAAGTCCAAAACGAGATCAAGGATATTGAACTGTATACGCTCAGAACACTCAAGACCCCTTCGGTAGGCAGAACTCTGGCCCGCTGGATTGTCGGTATCTTTTTAGTGTTTCTGATTACCCTGTTTTTGCCCTGGCAGCAGAACATCCGGGGTACCGGGCAGGTTACGGCTTTTTCGCCCAGCAACCGCCCCCAGACGGTGGAGTCTACCATTGCCGGCCGTATCGCCAGCTGGCACGTGCAGGAGGGCACGTTTGTAGAGAAGGGCGATACCATTCTGACCATCGGAGAGGTAAAAGACAAGTACTTTGACCCCGACCTATTGCAGCGGCTGGAAGAACAGATTGCTTCCAAAGAGCAAAGCATTCAAGCAAAAAAACAAAAAGTGGCTGCGCTGAGTAACCAGATTCAGGCCTTGGAAGATGCCCTGGTGATCAAGTTGGAACAGGCTCGCAACAAGCTGAAACAGGCCCGCTATAAACTCATCAGCGATAGTGTCAACTTTGAGGCAGAAAAAGTGCGTTTTAACAACTTCAAAAATCAGTATGAGCGAAATACCCGTTTGTACGAAGCTGGGAATATTGCCCTGACGAAGTACCAGGAGATTGAGTCTAAATTTCAGGAAAGTAACATGAAAGTGGTGGCGGCTGAGAACAAATTCCTGGAAAGCCAGACTGAGCTAATTAATGCCCGAGTCAACATTGCCGGTGTACGAGCAGAATACAGCGACAAGATCAGTAAAGCTGAATCGGATAAAAACGCCACGCTTTCCGAACAGTATGAAGCTGAGGCAGACATTTCCAAAATGCGTAATGAGTACGTGAATGTGCAGGTTCGGAAAGATCAGTATCAGATTGTAGCTCCCCAGACCGGCGTGGTGGTCAAAGCCCTTCAGGCGGGTATTGGTGAGACGATCAAAGAAGGAGAAGCTGTCTCCACCATTCTGCCAAGATCATCGGATATTGCCGTAGAAATGTATGTAGATGCCATGGATGTGCCGCTAATTTCCAAGGGGCGTAACGTCAGAATCCAGTTTGACGGATGGCCTTCTTTACAGTTTTCGGGATGGCCCAGCGTATCGGTGGGAACTTTCGGTGGTGAGGTTACCGTCATCGACTATGTTAACAGCGCACAAGGAAAGTTTCGCCTGCTGATCACTCCTGATCCGGCTGAAGAACCCTGGCCGGATCAGCTCAGATTAGGTTCTGGCACCAAAGGCTGGGTGATGCTTGACTCCGTACCAGTCTGGTATGAAATCTGGCGACAGCTCAATGGCTTCCCTCCCAGCCTGTATGAAAAACCAGACGAAGAATCGGTGGTCAAAGGCAATGCCGACACCGCGAAGAACCTGAAAAATGCCATGAAGTAATGAGATATTTTTTTGTAACGATTTACCTTACCCTTGGCTCTTTTTTTCCGATAAGCCAGGCACAACAGGTTGTTGCTCCGGAAGACTCTACCCAGGTATTTGATTTTGACCAGTATTATGAGTTAGTACTGGCGTATCATCCGATAGTTCGTCAGGCCGCATTACTTTCTCAGCAGGCCGCTCAGGAGCTACGACTGGCCCGGGGTGGCTTTGATCCTAAACTGGAAGGATATTGGAAAAGAAAGCAGTACAGCGGTACCGAATATTATGACCTGAAAAATGGATATCTGAAAATCCCGGTCTGGTTTCCGGTCGATCCTAAAATAGGTATTGAGCATAACACCGGAGAATACCTCAACCCGGAAAATTATATTTCCAGCAGTACTGATAATCAGATGTTATACATGGGAATCGCTATTCCTTTAGGACAGGGGTTGTTCATTGACCAGCGGCGGGCTACCGTAAAGCAGGCCCGCCTCATGCAAAGCATGGCAGAAAACGAACAGGTGAAAGCCATCAACAAAATACTGCTCACCGCCGCTAAGGATTACTGGGAATGGTATTATGCCCATAGCAATTATCGCTTGCTGCAACGGGCTATTACCATTGCAGAAGACATTTATGAACGTACCCGGCTGGCCTATCAGTACGGCGAAGTAGCGGCCGTTGATACTATACAGGCACTAATCACACTGCAACAAAGAGAAACGGACTTTCAGCAGGCAAACATTGACCGGATACGGGCCACTCTTAATCTCAGCAACCACCTGTGGACCGAAGAAGGAGCCCCTCTGGAACTTCAGGACAACGTTAGTCCCGACACAGTGCTTACGGTGGATGTGGCGATAGATGAACTAAGCCGACTGGTAGAATTAGCTTATAACAATCATCCCGATCTGGTCAAGCTTAATCTCAAACAACAGTCGTTGCAGATTGATCGCCGCTTGACTAAAGAGAATTTAAAACCCAAACTGGACCTTGAGTACGCGTTGCTCAATCAACCCATCAGTGCTATGGGCGAAACCAGCGACATTACTATCACCAACGATTACAAACTGGCCGTTAACTTCTCCATGCCGCTATTTTTACGAAAAGAAAGGGCCAAGCTGGCTCAGAACCAACTCAAACTACAGGATAATGAATTTGACCGGATGTATACCCGCAGAAACATCGCTAATGACATCAATGCGCAGTATGCAGCTATCAATGGCACAGTCCGAATTATTGACCAGCAGGCGCAGATGGTCGACAATTATGAGCGATTAGTAGAGGCAGAAAGGTTCAATCTGCAAAACGGTGAAAGTGATCTCTTTAAGATCAATGCCCAATTAGATAAACTGATTGAGGCAAGACGCAAGCTGCTGAAGCTTCAGTCTGGCTATCAAAAAGATTACGCAACACTTTATTGGCTGGCGGGTATCCCACAGTTAGGGTGGAATGAACCTGTCAAATAAGCTTATCCGTGGGCACGCTAAAAATATAAAATAGTGGTACATGAATAAAGGTCCGGCTTCTATTTTAAACTTAAGTAGAATACGCCGGATGATACTCAGACCAAAGCGAGCGGAAACGTCCGAGACAGGCGGCGAATATTTTAGCCGTCAGGATGTCCTGTCGTCTATCCGAAACAATCCGGGAAGTGTCTGACAACAAAGCTGAAGGAATCGTCTGACTTTTGATCTTATAGTTTTGAAAAGCAAAGATCGCAAGCTTCATGGTTACTTTACTCATAACCTGGGAGCTGCTGCTTAGATACCAGCAGCAAAAATGTTAAGGTTCAGATATTTATATCAAGAAATCTTTCAAGTAAAATCAAGCCTGATCTTCGCTCTACGCTACGGCAGTTTTCATGTATTTTTGTCTTGGATAGTCAGGCCTGGTACTTGTGAGAAATCACCGTTACAAATATTTAATTCAGACAGTTGTGACTTTTGCGGAGGCCTTCCGTCTAAAAGCCAAATGAATATTAAAACGAAATCAAATTTTGATGTGCGTATTCTCTCAATCAAAGAGATACACACCCTCCCCAACTCTTGGAGTTACGAAGACTACAGGAATATTCTCAAGTTAGCTGATTTTGAATATTGGTACGGGCTGCATGCGTCAGAACTGAAAGAGTACACATTATTGGCACTCCAGGGCTTTGAGCCTGATGAGGCTGCTGAACTGGTATTGAAGTATAAATTTGAAGAACAGCTGAAGCCTGGTCAGATTCAGAACCTGGCCCATGAGATGATGGGAGATAAGCTTTGGGAAGAGTATCAGGATATACGACTTCATAAAGAGCTTTACAACTGTGCCGGATTAATGAAGGAAGTCTTCCCCAGAGATTTTCCCGAAACGGATGCAATAGTTTGCCGGTTAGAGGTATCCGCACAAAATCAGCCAGGAAGAGAATTGTTGCTCCAGGCAGATAAACCCTTTGTGGCCAGGTTACTGGCGCACGGTATGGAAGATGCCGCCCTAATCAATCGGTTATTTGATGATAGGATAACGGGAAATGCCTTTGGGGAAGCGGATAGTATCATCTGGGACTTTACCAGTGAAAGGGCTGATCATCAGGTGCTCTTCACGATTTTTTCCTCGAATTACTGGTTTCATAATTTGGCTGCGGCTCCAAGCAAGTACTTATCCAGCGCATTCCCAGACACGCTTAGCGTAAAGTAATAGACACTAAATCAATTATTGAGCAAGTGCTTTTATTACCCAGACATCTTGATATGTAGTTCTTTCTCTACCGCTAATGTCCTGGTGTTTGCCCCCCTTCAACCGTATGTACAATTTTTTAGGGCACTGAACCCCTCCAATTTTCAGAAAGTGAAAATCTTCTGTTCTGATAATAAACCAATCAGGGTAGAGATTTCCACTTCAAAAGGAGACGAGGGGCGTAATTTTTAGTGAATTGGCTTCAGGTAATTAGCCATGATGTATTGGGCGATCGCATTACCCTGCCGCTTGCCTTCTTCCGTAGCAAACCGGAAGTGATAGCCATTCATAATCCGGGAGTCCGCGCAATCATCGGCGGCTTGGTTGAGGTTATAATAGGACCGAGTGCTGCCCGTCGGAAAGGCCGAAACCGACTCCATCGTAAACGAAACTTCTGCTGTACCCAGTACTTGGCTTACTATCGCAGCCCCACCAGCAGCCACGGATGCGTGGGCCGAGGGATATTCGGGCCAGGGGGGAGTGAGCATCTCCGGTTCCCAATCCGGATCAGGTTGCGTATCAGGATTACCATCAGTATCAGCATTTTTGATGGCGGTAAGAGGGCGCCAGGTATCGTAGTGGTACTTACTTTCCAGAGAGGCCAGATAAATGTCGTAAATATCCATGTTGATGAGCGCAAACATACGGGCGGTTTCGTAAGCGGTAAGGTTTTGTTCTTCAGCCACGATTCTACCAATGCGATTCCAGCCGTGTTCGGCAAACTCGGCCCACCAGTGGGCGAAATGGGTCTGGTCTTCTGTTCTTGCCGGACTATTTTTTGCCCCCAGCGCTTTTACTTCGTTGTAGGATTGCGCATATTCCTCGCTGGTTAAGCCGGGAGGGGAAGGCGAGCGGAACTGGGTAACACTGTCCAGGGCAAATGGGCGGGCGTAATCAAAATCAGGCTTTAGTACCCAGTTATCCCAACCGGGAGTATACTGATAGTTGCCAGGTTTGGTCATTGGAGTATAATCCCCTTGTTTTCCGTGCCCGTCTCCCTCTCGAAGCTGGATGTAGGTATCTGCGATCGCTTTGCCTAGCTCAATGCCTTTGGTCTTGTCTTCGGATTCAGAGACCGTATTAATCCATCCCTCACAGATCAGGTCAATGGTATCGGATCTTTGCGGATAAGCTTTTAAAAGGATGTTCCTCGCCGCTTCGGTGGCCGCCACTGCGGTGGCCGCCACGATCGGATCCCCATCTGCATTTGGTTGATGGTAGGCATAGGTTTCGTACTGGGGGTGGGTTACATTGAGCGCATCATGCACGGCCAAATGCACCATTGTAAGGGCCCGCACTCCGATGAATGAGTAAAAATTGTCGTGTTCGTTGGCAATGGTATAGGTAAGATGATTCAGGTCAATGATAAAAGCATTGCCGTCTGGGGTGTTTTCTTCAGGGTCGGATGGGACGGCAGGGTCACACCCCAGAAAAAAGAAGAGTAATGCCGCCAAATGGTTGAGTTTTAGGGTTAGCATGTCAGTATATTTGATAATAAGTATGAACTATCACCAAGATACCTGCAAATTGGGCGATGCAGTTTGCTGTAAAATTCAAAAAATGTACCGTAAAGCTCAGGCAACCGGCGCCTTTAACTTTCTGAATTTCAGGGGCGGAAAGTCATAACGCTCCTTAAAGGTTCTGACGAAATGGGAGGTGTTTTCAAACCCTGCCTCCATCGTGATTTCACTGATATTGAACTCGGTGGTTTCCAGAAGGAACTTCGCATACGCTAGCCGCTTCTGCTTCAACCATTTTCCCGGACTGGTCTGATAACGCTTGGTAAAGTCCCGTTTAAAGGAGGCCAGACTTCTGCCGCAGAGGTTGGCGTATTCTTCCAGGGTGAGGTTATACAGAAAATTTTCTTCCATGATCGTTTGCAGTTCGTGCTGCTTGTCCAGCGTAATTCCCTGGAAGTAGGAGGATAATGCCCTATTGCTCTGGCCGGTAAGCACGTTGATGATGAGCTCCTTGAATTTAATCTTCAGCAGGCTTTTAGATGGGGGCATGGCTTGGGCGAAATAGTTGAGTACTCCGGCGAAGTAATCGGAAAGGGTCTGGTCTACCTCCAGTCGGATCACCGTATCAGTATTTTTCGGAGGAGTCTGCGTACCATTGAGTGATTCTTCCTTTAAGGTAGTGTAGATAAAGTCATCGGGCAGGAAAATCATCAGCGCGCAAAACTCACCAGTCAGTATTTTATACACCCGGTGGGCTCCCTTCTTGATGAATACGGCATCTCCTTCGTGGACCACATAGTCCTGTGTGGGAGTTTTCCACCGCAGCCCCCCTTTGGTGATGAAGGCAAAATAGTTTTTGGGGGTCCAGTAGTCAAACGGCGACTCCTCAATGGGACAGTCATAAGTCACAAAGGTTAGCTCATCTACGGTAAACTGTTTGAAGGTGGGGGTGTCGCGGATGAAATCAAGAGCGTTAATCATAGGATTGATTGCTTTGGATTGTATCTTAATTTATTAAATCATATCCATCGAAACCAGTATCAGGATATGAAAATACTGTTTTTACTAAGTCAGCACGGAAGGCCGGCTTGTCATCAAGGTATATACTCTAGCGAGGGATGGTATTGAAAAAGAGCGAAATAAGATGCCTTGCATGCCCAAATTTTCTCAATGCTGTTTATCTTCCCTTCGGATGGGTTTCGGTGGGTAAATATCAAAGAGGCATAAATAAGTGGATGTGAAAGAAAATAAAAGAATGTACATCAGTTATGGTATCAGGTTGTGCTTGGTGCTGCTGGCAGCCGGAACTTTCAACAAAAGTATGAGCCAGACTCGGCCCAATGTACTGTTGATCATGACCGACGATCAGGGGTTTGGCGATATTGGGATGAGTGGTAACAACATCATTCAGACACCCCATTTGGACCGCTTGTCCCGCCAAAGTGTCAGTTATACCAACTTTTATGTTTCTCCGGTATGTGCGCCTACCCGGGCCAGCTTACTCACCGGACGCTATGCCCAACGTACCGGGGTGAGAAGCGTTACCAACGGGTTTGAAACCATGCACCCCGAAGAATTAACCATCGCCGAGATATTTTCTGAAGTGGGCTATCGGACCGGAATTTTTGGGAAATGGCATTTGGGAGAGCATTATCCCAGCGTGCCTAACGGCCAGGGATTCCAGGAATTTGTAGGCTTCCGTACCGGACATTTTGATGATTACTTTGATCCGGTATTGGAGCACAACGGTCAGCCATATCCTACCAGGGGTTACATCACGGATGTTCTTACCGATGAGGCCATTCGATTTATGGATGAAAGTAAAGAGAAGCCTTTTTTCTGCTACCTGCCCTACAATGCTCCCCATACCCCGCTGTATGTGCCAGTATCCTATTTGAAGAAATATCAGAATCAGGGACTGAATGAGCGCACGGCGCGGGTATACGCCATGATTGAAAATATTGATGATAATATGGGCCGCTTGTTACAACATTTGCAGACTACGGGGCTGGATAAAAATACCATTGTCATTTTTTTGAGTGATAATGGCCCCATTAACGGACGTACGGAGCAGGCTGATTGGAGATTCAATGCTGGCCTGCGGGATCAGAAGTTTACTGTGTATGAAGGCGGCATACGCACCCAGTGCTTTATGCGCTGGACCAATCACTTTGAGGCCGGAAAAAAAATTGAAAAAGTAGCCGCCCACATCGATATGCTTCCCACCTTGCTGGATCTTTGTAACGTACCGGCTCCTGATTCCGTGTTGCTGGACGGCCGAAGCCTTCGCTCATTGTTAGAAGCAGAAACTGCCCCCTGGCCGGACCGAACCTTGTTCATGCATTATTCTTTAAAAACCCTGGAGTCGCAGGAGCTTTATCCGGGGGGCATTGCCCGCACCCAGCGCTATAAGATGGTGGATGGTCGGGAGCTATATGACCTGCAAAATGACCCCGGTGAACGGGAGAATATTGCGCAGCAGCACGCTGACATCCTGGCAGAACTGGATCAGGCCTACCGGCAGTGGTGGCAGGGAATACTCCCTCAGCAGGGCTTTAATATTCTGCCAGTTCCGGTTGGTTACCTGCAGGAGCCGTTGGTACGCATTGCCCCGCATCTGGGAAGCGTAAAAGGAGGGCTGAAGTATTATGGGTTTCGGGGCTTGCAGGGTGAAACTATCGGAGAGCATCCGAGAGGGGTGGATGGCGACTGGATTACAAACTGGAGATCCGTCGACGACCAGATCCGTTGGGAGGTTGAAGTTGTGGAGCCAGGCAATTATGATGTTGCCTTGCAATTCCGGGTTAAAGAAGCTGATGCCGGCGCGGTGGTGCGAGTAAATATTGGAAGTAAACAATTAGACATGAAAGTGCCTGTAGCCGACCTGGAGGTTGCCCATTGGAAGAACACCCGTTGGGGTACGGTGTATTTGGAAGCTGGTAATTATTCGCTTTCTGTTCAGGCACTGCAGGTGCCCGGCGAAACGGTGATGGACCTGGGAGCCATTCTTTTTACAAAGGTTTTATAACCTCAATCAGGTGGGTAAAGCAGGATAGTCAAAAGCAGTTCTACTGCGGGCAACGTCATTTCCAGAAGATACAGGCTTCTCGAGTTGGGAACAAAGGTAGTTTTAGGAAGCTCATTTTTTGAAGAAGGGATTTTTGATGAATTTGCGCAGGAATACATAATATAGGTTCAAATGAGCGGGTTAAAGAAATTTCTGACTTAGTTTGCCCACGAAATGAATTGAGTCGGCTGAATCATCTCAAGGGGGGCAGTCCGCCTCCACTCGCTACATTTGATGAACTCAAGCTTATTGAACCTTCAACTGCATTAAATAAATATTCTGTGAAACATCCATCATCTTTCTCTAAAATTCTGGCGTGTCTTTCATTAGTCACTCTTTTTTCCTGTGAGCCTTCTAATAAAACCACTGAGGGAACGGAAGCAGATGAATTAGCGACGAATACCGATATTGAAAGCCTGGATTATACGGTGGAAGAAGCCCCGGAGTGGACGGCTTTGTTCAACCGGAAATCTGGCTGGTTTGGCGCCGATGGCATATTTGCGATACCGCTGAATGCCAGGGATAATGAAACGGCAGTATCCAGTACCGAAACAATGCTGATCTTCAGTGATACCATGATTGGCGAAATTTCAGACAGTACTTTGCAGCCCGGATCAGCCATGGTGAATAATACCGTGGCCTACCTTAAGGGAAGCGAGCCCGAGGCAAATAATATAAACTTTCAATGGGCCAAAAACGAAGAAGGAAAACCAAAGGCATTTTTTTCTCCTCAAACCCCACTTACTGAAGACGGAGATTATTACTGGATGGGAGATGGCTTTCTGAATACCGCCCTGGATAGCATCTACCTTTTTGCTTACCGGATGCGGAACCTTGATACGGGTGATGACTGGTCATTCAAAGAAATGAGCACAAATCTGATTGCTTTACCGGCCGACAGCCGACCACCTTTTAAAGAGCAACGCCAGATAGAAACTCCGTTTCGTTTTGAGGATGGAGGGTTCGGTGCCGGAATATTCGTCAATACTGAAGCCTCTGGGGCCCCTGATCCGGATGGACACATTTATGTGTATGGAAACAGAAAAGGCCTCATGGTGGCTCGTGTAAAGCCGGAGGATTTTGAAACCTTTAGCGCCTGGCGGTTTTGGGATGGTGAAGGATGGAGTGCCGATATGCAACAGGTTAAGACGATTGCTTCAGATGTTTCTAACGAATTGAGCGTTACGGCGCTGCCTGATGGCCGGTATGCACTGGTATTCACGCTCAGTGGGTTAAGCCCCACGGTGGGTTTACGGTTAGGCCTCACTCCTTATGGGCCATTTGGGCCAGTTATCAAGGTGTATGAAGCACAGGAGATGCAGCGAAAGAATTATATTACCTACAATGCCAAAGCCCACCCTAATTTATCAGCTCCCGGCGAACTGCTGATCAGTTATAACGTCAATGCATTTGATTTTTGGAATGAGTTACAAGCCAATCCTAACCTTTATCGTCCTCGGTTTATAAGATTGAAATTACAGTAATAAATGATGTATCCGGTATGTAGCTGTAAGTGCTTATGCTATCCTGCAGCTATCTAATAATCATTTCATATGAATATTTGCTTTCGTTTTTGTTTAGTTTTAGGGCACTAATAAAGTTTAAGTTACGCTAATACAACCATTGTTTTGAGAAATACCTTCGTGTGGTGGCTTTTAATAGCGATCATCGTTTCCAGTTGCAAAACCAACTCTCAGCAGTCTGATTCATTATTTAAACGCTTATCTCCGGATGACACCGGAGTAAATTTTTCAAATGATATCGGCCAAACGGATTCGATGAATGTACTAGCGTACATGTATTTCTATAATGGGGCCGGGGTAGGATTAGGCGACATCAATAATGATGGGTTAACCGATATTTTTCTATCTGGCAACATGGTCTCTTCCCGGCTTTATCTGAACCGGGGAAACTTTCAATTTCAGGATATTACGGAGCAATCAGGGATCACCACCCAGGGATGGTGTACGGGAGTGGCGATGGTAGACCTGAATAACGACGATTTTTTGGATATTTATGTAAGCCGGGCCGGTAGCCAGAATCCGGCTGATCGGGCCAATCTGTTGTTTGTCAACCAGGGGAACAATACCTTCACCGAGTCAGCCAGCTCCTACGGCATCGCCGATACCGGGTACACCACCCAGGCCGCTTTTTTTGATTACGATAAAGATGGCGACCTGGATCTTTACCTGCTCACGCACGATCATGCGCCCCAGGCATTGAACATTCCCAATCCCATCAAGGTGAATGGGGCGGGCAAAAGCACCGATAAGCTATTTAGAAATAATGGGAATGATCAGGGAGGAGGGTCCCACCCTACTTTTACGGATGTATCAGCCGAGGCCGGTATCTCAACCGAAGGCTATGGGTTGGGAGTAGGGATTAATGATATCAATAGCGATGGCTGGCCCGACATATATGTTTCCAATGATTTTCTGAGCAATGATCTGCTTTACATCAATAACCAGGATGGGACTTTCTCAAACAAGATCAGCGATTTCCTGAAACACCAGAGCTATAATGGCATGGGAGTGGATGTTTCAGATTATAATAATGATGGGCTGGCGGATATTCTGGTGGTAGACATGCTGCCGGAAGATAATTACCGGCAGAAAACGATGTCGGGAGGGATGACCAACGAAAAGTTCGATTATATACTTCAGCGGGGATACGAGCCTCAGTATATGCGGAATACCCTTCAGTTGAATAATGGTAAGGGCCCGGATGGATATCCCCATTTCAGTGAGATCGGTCGGCTAGCCGGAATAGACAAAACCGACTGGAGCTGGAGTCCCTTGTTTGCGGATTATGACAATGACGGGTTCAAAGATCTTTTTATTACCAATGGCTACCTTAAAGACATTACGGATAAGGACTTTATTAGCTATAGCAATAATAAAACCATGTTCAAGGAAGAAGCGGATGCTAACGCCACCTTGCTAGCCCTGATGGATGAACAGAAGGGAGTGAAAATTCCGAACTACGCTTATAAAAATAATGGTGACCTTACCTTTTCCCATGCTTCGGATTGGGGGTTTGATGAGCCTACGTATTCCAATGGTGCGGCGTATGCCGACCTGGATAATGACGGCGACCTGGATTTGGTCATCAATAACATTAATGATAAAGCATCCATCTATAAAAATGAGGCAGACCAGCTGACTGATAACCATTATCTCCAGCTTACGCTTCAGGGAGATACGTTACATCGGATGGCCTTAGGCACTAAAGTGATGCTGCGGAACCAGGGCCAGGTTCAATTTCATGAGCATACCTTATACCGGGGATATCAGTCAACCATAGGAAATACCGTACATTTCGGTCTGGGCGATTCTCAAAGTGTCGATACAGTAGAAGTTTACTGGCCTGATGGAAAGAGGCAGCAGCTTATTAATGTACCGGCTGATCAGCATTTAATTGTAAAACAAAAAGATGCGGAATATTTTCCGGAGGAGGAAAGTAAAGAGCGGCCACCGGTCTTTCAAGAAGTGTCAGCCGACTCCGGCATTGATTTTCTGCATCAGGAAAATAATTACTCTGATTTAACAGCGCAGCCACTGCTCCCCCAAACGTATTCCGCTATGGGGCCTTCCCTGGCGGCGGGCGATATGGATGGTAACGGACTGGATGATTTTTACATTGGCGGGTCGGCAGGTAACCCGGGAAGCATTTACTTTCAACAACCTTCCAGTCAATTTACCCGACAGGAATTCCTTCAGGATGTGGAATTTGAAGATATGGGAGCGTTGTTGTTTGATGCTGACAATGATGGTGACCTGGACCTGTACGTGGTAAGTGGAGGAAGTGAATTTCCGGCCGGTTCAATTTCTTATCAGGACCGACTTTACAAGAATGATAGTCAGGGAAATTTTCAGCGAGATACAACGGCCCTGCCTGCCATCGACGCCAGCGGTAGTTGTGTCACGGCGGCGGATTTTGACCAGGATGGTGATCTGGATCTGTTTGTAGGGGGAAGGGTGTTGCCAGGAAGTTACCCGCAGGCCCCGGAGAGTTATATTCTTCAGAACAACAACGGGAAATTTACGGATGTGACGGAGGACGTATGCTTTGGACTGAAAAATACAGGCATGGTGACTTCCGCCCTGTGGACTGATTTTGACAACGACGGGCAAGTAGATCTGTTGGTAGCAGGTGAGTGGATGCCCCTCACTTTCTTTAAAAATACCGAAGGAAAACTGGTTAACGTCACTACCTCTACCGGATTGGGAGAGACATCGGGTTGGTGGAACAGCCTTGCCGGAGCCGATATGGACAATGACGGGGACATAGACTATATTGGAGGGAATTTAGGATTAAACACCCCCTTCAAGGCCTCTGAAGGGGCGCCGCTAAGCGTCTATTCCGGAGATTTTGATGGAAGCGGTATGCCTCATACCCTGATGTCCTGGTACAAAAAAGGTGAAAATTATCCTATGCCGTCCCGGGATGCATTGCTCCGTCAGATGCCGGGGTTGGGAAAGCGGTACTTGAAATACAACGAGTACGCAAAAGCAAAAACAGCAGATATCATTCCGCCCGGCGCCCTTGAGAATACCCTGGTTTTAAAAGGTAGCTATTTCTCTACTTCCTACTTGGAAAATCTGGGAGATGGGAAGTTTTCGCTGAAACCACTACCATTACCAGCGCAGGTTGCCCCGGTCAACGGTATACTGCTGCGGGATGTTAACTACGATGGAAACCTGGATGTGCTCATGACAGGGAATTCTTATGCGCCCGATGTTTCCATTGGCCGTTATGATGCTTTCGCAGGCTTATACCTTCGGGGAGATGGCAAAGGAAAATTTTCACCAGTTGCTCTCTCGGAGAGCGGTTTTTTTTTAGATGCTGATGCTAAATCGTTAAACCAGTTGTATACGGGAAGTGGCGATGCTTTGATTCTGGGCACGGCGAATTCGGATAGTTTAAAAGCCTATTTACTGGCCGTTCCGGAAAAAACCAGCCTCTTAAAGCTAAATAGCTTTGATGCTTCGGCTACTCTTCGGATGAAAGACTCCAGTAAACGAAAGGTGGAATTTTACTATGGTTCTGGTTACCTGTCTCAATCTTCCCGAATGCTGGAAATTCCAGAAGAAACGGATTCTCTGATCATTGTGGATTTTCAAGGAAACAGACAAACGAAGATCAGGCAAAACTTTCGGCTCAAATGACGAAGAGTTGCCTGTAAATTGGTAAATACCTTCTTGCTATCGTACCATTTTTTGGACAGAATGGTAATTTTCTGGAAAAAGAATGGCTTTTATCATTTTACTTCAAAGATTTTTTTCTAAATTGCTAAAACGATTTAGTAAAAATCTTTTTTGTTTGAAGATTGCCAGATAGGAGCCTTTTTATAAGGCAGTTGACATCCTCAGGCAAATGAAATACTAGAGTAACCCACACAAACAACCTAACTATGAAAAAAATACTACTTATTGGTGTATTGATTACCTGGATTTTGCCGCAGGCCATGGCACAGCAGCAAGTGGCGGGGAAAGTAACCGATGCTTCCTCCGGAGAATCACTACCCGGGGTGAACGTACTGGTTAAAAATTCTTCCGCTGGTACCGTGACGGATGTGAATGGCAGTTATAGTATCAGTGTTCCTAATGAGGATGACATACTGGTGTTTTCATCCATAGGATATATCTCTCAGGAAGTGGAAGTGAACGGAAGAACGACCATTAATCTGGCATTGGAAGAGGATGTGCAGAGTCTGGAGGAAGTGGTGGTCGTTGGCTATGGTACAGTGAAGAAATCAGATTTGACCGGGTCCGTAGCCTCGGTATCTTCGGAAGAGATTAAATCGGTACCAGTGACGACGTTTGATCAGGCCTTACAGGGAAGGGCCGCCGGGGTCAAAGTAGTGCAAACATCCGGGGTACCGGGAGGGGAAACCAATATCCGGATCAGGGGTACCAGTTCGGTTAACGCCAGTAGCGAACCGCTGTATGTTATCGACGGGATGCTCATCAACAGTAATGGGGGTGAAATGTCAATTGGTGGCAGAGGTCCCCGGATAGGCGCCTTGTCTACGATTAACCCCAATGATATTGAATCCATTGAAGTATTAAAAGATGCTTCCGCTACCGCGATCTATGGATCGAGAGGGGCCAACGGAGTAATATTAATTACTACCAAAAGAGGAAAGGCCGGAAAAGGCTCCGTAAGTTTTGAAAGCTACTATGGAATGCAGCAGGTCTCCAAAAAGCTTGACCTGCTCAATGCAACGCAGTATGCCGAACTGGTCAACGAGGCCAGTATCAATGCCGGGGTTGAACCGGTTTATGCAAATCCGCAAAGTTTGGGCGAAGGTACTGATTGGCAGGAAGAACTCTTCCGGCAGGCGCCCATGGCCAATTATCAGCTTTCGCTGGCCGGAGGAAATGAAAAAACGCGATACGCAGTTTCGGGGGGATACTTTACCCAGGATGGCATTGTGATAGGATCTGATTTCAATCGCTATTCCTTTCGGGTCAACTTAGACACGGATGTGAATGAAAAATTAACGGTAGGCACGAACATGTCCTACAATAGAATTTCCTCCAACGGGGTGTTGACCGGCCCGGGAGCCGTTGTGCAGGGAGTAGTGACGAATGCCCTGCAATTTAACCCCATACTTCCGGTGTACGACGCTTCCGTGCCGGGAGGGTATACGTTTGAGCATGATCGAAAACCCGCCGTGGCCAACCCCATTGCCGAAGCAAAAGAGTATATTTCTATTACCGGAACCTCCCGGATACTCGGCAACTTTTTTGCCCAATATGAAATTTTAGACGGCCTGGCGTTTAAATCAAGTTTCGGGATAGATGGGCTGACCACAAAATCCAATGCTTTCGGGCCTAACTTTCTTAAAAGAACCGAAAACAGTTTAGGGGAGGCATCCATCTCTACCCTTGAGGCACTCACCTGGCTAAACACCAATACCCTAACGTATGATAAGGACATTGACCCGAACAACACGATCAATGCGATGGTCGGGTTTGAAATGCAGAAATTCAGAAACGAGTCGCTAAACGCGTATGCTTTTGGGTTTCCTGATTCCCGAACAGGATGGCATAATATCGGAGCGGCGGAAAACCCGCAATCGCCCAGCAATGGCGAACTTGAATGGAGCATGGCGTCTTTTTTCGGCAGGGTAAATTATTCCCTCATGGACAAATACCTGTTTACGCTGACGGGCAGGGTGGATGGAGCATCTAAGTTTTCTGAGGGAAGAAAATACGGCTTTTTTCCTTCCGCGGCCTTTGCCTGGAGAGTCTCTGACGAAGAATTTATGAGTAACGTAGCTTTTATCTCGGACTTAAAGTTCCGGGCCAGTTATGGTCAGACCGGAAACCAATCCATACCAGCCTACCAATCACTCGCTTTGATAGGGCCAATAGGTCAGGGCGTTTTTAGTAATGGTTCGGGTTATGAAGCGTTTCGGGGGCGAGAACCGGTTTCCTACCCCAACCGCGATTTGAAATGGGAAACCACGGAGCAACTCAATTTTGGTATTGACATGTCGGTATTGGAGGGGCGGTTTGGGCTCACGGCCGAACTGTATCATAAAAATACCATTGATCTTCTGCTCAATACTCCCATTCCTTTTACTACCGGGTTTGAGAATACCTTATTGAATATCGGTAATGTGCAGAACCGGGGAGTTGATTTAGCCCTTAACTCGGTGAATATTGATGGTGTACTCTCCTGGAATTCTTCGGTGAATGTATCATTTAACCGAAATAAAATAACGGATCTGGCTCGAGACGAAGACATCAATTTAGGAGTAGGGGGGAATATCCTACGCGAAGGCGAACCCATTGGTACATTCTTCGGATACGTGTTTGATGGTATTTATCAGAGCGATGATGAGGCGAACCAAAGCCCCATGATCGCCGGACAGACCCCATCGGCGGGCGACCGAAAATACAAAGATATTAGCGGGCCTGACGGGACTCCTGACGGAATCATCAATGATTTTGACCGAACGCTGATCGGATCGGCGCAGCCGAATTTCACCTGGGGTTTTGATAATAAAATTTCTTACAAAAGTTTGTCCTTATCCTTCTTCTTTCAGGGGTCGCAAGGCAACGACATGGTGAATTTGAATTTATCCGACCTGGCCAATTTAAATGGTCAGCAAAATGTACTATCAGAAGTTGCGCTTAACCGATGGACCCCTGAGAATCCCAGCAATCGCTACTCCCGCGCCCTGACAACCGCGAATGATAATGTGTTTTCATCAAGATTTGTCGAGGATGCCTCTTACCTGCGGTTAAAGAATGTCACCGTAAGTTATAACCTGCCGGCATCCCTTCTGGAAAGGATTGGCTTAAGCAATCTGAGAATTTATGCCAGTGGTACCAACCTCTGGACCCTGACCGATTATAGCGGATATGACCCGGAAGGCAATGCCTACGGCCAGACGACGAATATTGTCGGGGTAGACTTTGGAAGTTACCCTCAGGCGAAGACGTATACCATCGGGCTTAATCTTGGATTTTAATCGTACCATCCTAATTCGTGAAGAAAATGAAAAAGTTAATCAATATAAAAACGTTTAGCCTGGCCTTTTTACTGGTGGGGCTGTGTTTTACCGCCTGCGAAGATTTCCTGAAGGAAGACCCGCAGGATCGGGTAGCGCAGGATCGGTATTATCAGACGGAGGAAGATGCCGTAGCCGCGGTGAACTCTATTTATGCCAATTTAGGGTCCACTTCTTCCGGTCCGGAAGGGGTTTATCATAGTACTACCTGGATTGCCGCCGGGTTGGCTTCGGATAATCTGAAGAACATGCAGCAGGGCGCCTTGGCCAACGATCAGTTAGGGACGTTCTCCTGGAATG
Source organism: Cyclobacteriaceae bacterium (assembly GCA_040222715.1). GTDB lineage: Bacteria > Bacteroidota > Bacteroidia > Cytophagales > Cyclobacteriaceae > Tunicatimonas. The sequence goes on from JAVKCN010000081.1 coordinate 27,076, forward strand.
CCGAAAACTCAAGCATCCTGACCATCTGGCGGATTCATTACAAGACCATCAATCTGGCGAATATTGCGATAGAGCGAATTCCCGCTATTGAGATGGACGAAACCATGAAGAACCGGCTGGTCAATGAAGCGAAATTTCTCCGGGGATTGATGTATTTCAATCTGGTAAGAATGTACGGCAAGATCCCGCTACTCACCAGCGAAGCGTCAGCCTTAAATCCGGAAGTATCGGAAATAACAGCGGTGTACGCGCAAATTATTAGTGATCTTCAGTCTGCGGAAGCGTTGCCTTTGGATGGCGACATCCAGGAAGGGCGAGCTACCAGTGGAGCGGCCAAATCCTTATTGGCTAAAGTATATCTTACCACTGGGGATTATGAAAACGCCTCGGCTACAGCACTAGAAGTGATTCAATCGGGAAAATATGAACTGTGGGAGAATTTTTCGGAAGTGTTCAAACATACGAGTCGTAACGGAAAGGAAGCCATATTTTCGGTGGGTTTTGGCGATGGCGGCGGAGCCATTTCTTTCTGGGAATTTGGGCAGTTTAATGTCCGGCTTTTACCCCCCGAGCTTACCCAGGCCAGGGATATTGTTACCAACACGCATGGCTGGCAGGTAGCAACCCCGGAGCTGTACAATGCTTTTTCTTCAGATGATGCCCGAAAAGAGGTGACTTTCATGACGGAGCTTTTGGATGATGAAGGAAATGTGGTAACATTAAGCGAATTCTATATTCAGAAGTACTGGGACGAAGAGGCCGAACCCAATGCTGGCGACTCCCAACAGGATTTCCCGGTAATCCGCTATTCGGATGTGCTGCTAACCTATGCCGAAGCCCAGGCCGAACTGGGAAATTTTGCGGAAGCCAATACGTACCTGAACATGGTGAAAACCCGGGCCAATCTACCGGCGGTCTCTATCAACAATGCAGAAGACTTTGAAGCGGAAGTACTGCTGGAAAGAAAGAAGGAATTTGTGGCAGAAGGTCACCGATTTTTTGATTTGGTGAGAACCGGGACTTTGGAGGAAAAGGTGATGGAAGCAAAAGATATTCAGGTGAATCCTATTTATTATTTATTTCCCATTCCTCAACGGGAGCGGGATGTGAATACCAACTTACCCCAAAATCCAGGATATTAAGAAGGACGCTAAGCACGAATGATCTATGCGATCTCGCGTGTCTGCAAAACCAATTTTTCTTCCGGCTACCCTGGTAAAAAGCATATTCTTGACGGTTTTCCCGGGCAAGAATATGCTTTGATATACCTTTTTTCAATCATCATAGTCAAAGGACTTCCAAGATTTATTCGCAGATGCTAAAATTTTTCAAAAACTGCGGTTTTATGCGGTTTACACCTCGTGTATTAACATTATATGCAGTAGTAACTTTATGCTTGCTTACGCTTGCTATTCCAGCTACCAATGCCCAAACAGCTTACTTTATCGATGGCTATCACGGCGGTATTTATGGACATTTTCCCCGGTGGCAGACCAGGTTCATGGTGGATCAACTGACGGAAAATCCGGACTGGAAGATCAACCTGGAAATTGAACCGGAAACCTGGGACTCGGTGAAGGTATATGATCCGGAAGCATATCATCGATTTAAAGAAGCACTGGCCGATCCCGCTCTGGCCGAAAGAATAGAGTTTGTAAATCCGGCCTACGGTCAGCCGTATTTGTACAACATCTCCGGAGAAAGTGTGATCAGGCAATTTGAATACGGTATTCGCAAGATCAATGAGCACTTTCCATCGGTCCGGTTTACGTCTTACTCTACCGAAGAGCCTTGTTTTACCAGTGCTTTGCCGCAGGTGCTTACGTCTTTTGGCTTCCAGTACGCTTCGCTGAAAAATCCAAATACCTGCTGGGGCGGCTATACACGGGGGTACGGAAATGGCCCGGTTAACTGGACGGGGCCGGATGGCACACAGATCGAGACAATCCCCCGCTATGCGGCTGAGCAACTGGAAGATAGCTCCACCTGGCAGACCACCGCCTGGGCCAACGCAGAGGACTATATTCAGGCTTGTCTGGCTGCTGGTATTGAAAACCCCATCGGCATGTGTTTGCAGGATGCCGGCTGGGATGGTGGGCCCTGGCTGGGCAAAGCCAAACAAACTTATCAGCCTTCGGAATACACTACCTGGAGAGACTATTTTCAAAATGAAGCCATACAGCCAAGCCAGACCTGGAATTTTAGTCAGGAAGACATACAGGTAAGCCTGATGTGGGGCTCACAGGTGCTGCAAAAGCTGGCACAGCAGGTGAGAGTGGCCGAGAACAAGGTCATCATGGCCGAAAAAATGGCGGCTTTATCATCATTCTATCAACCGATGCCCTGGCCCAAAAAATCTTTTGACGAAGCCTGGAGAACCTTACTGCTGGCCCAACACCACGATTGCTGGATTGTGCCCTATAACGGAAGAAAAAACGATACCTGGGCCGATAAGGTAGTCGCCTGGACCGGAACCACCAATCAGACCAGCGATAGCATCATGCAGGTAGCCGCGCAAAATCTGGCCTCTGAGCAGCCGCCCACCGGTGATAGACAATACATTCAGGTTTTCAATACACTTTTGGCCAATAGAAATGAGATGGCATCAGTAGCATTGCCTGATGGCTGGGATGATACCGAGGTAATCGTAACTGATCAGAAGAATCAGCCGGTTGTATCGCAAGTAATCAATCTGCCCAATGAGGATAAAAAAGAACTGCTTTTCTCAGCGGAAGTGCCTTCTACCGGCTATGCTACCTTCACCATGAAAAAGGGGAAGGCTTCTAACACGAAAGGCGCAACCGTTCAGGTGGAAAAGAATGATATCCATGTGATTGAAACAGATCTATATAAAATTACTATTGATTCAAAGCAGGGAGGTAGTATCAAAAGCTTGATTGCTAAGGAGTTGGATAACCGGGAGTTTGTAGATAAAAACAACGCAAGAAGCTTTAACGAGATACGCGGGTTTTTCTACGAACAAGATCGCTTCTTCTCCAATGTGGATCAGGCGGCTAAAGTACAAATTCTGGAGAACGGGCCACTGATGGTTCGTTTGCAGATAGATGGAAAAATCGATGTGCATCCCTATACCCAAATCATCACGGTGAAGCAGGGGGATAAAAAAATTGATTTTGATCTGACGATCGACTGGCAGGGGAATCCGAGTATTGGCCAGTATTCTCAGGCCGAAAATTACGAAGCTATCGATCGGGAAAAAGCGTTCTACAACGACCAATACAAATTACTGACCTTATTTCCATTAAACCTTCCAGCGCAGAAGGTCTATAAGAATGCTCCTTTTGATGTAACCGAAAGCCATCTGGATAACACTTTTTTCAACCGCTGGGATAGTATCAAACACAACATTGTGGTAAACTGGGTAGATGTCACCGATGATGCGGACAAGTACGGCCTGGCCCTGTTCACCGACCATACCACCAGTTATACCCACGGCACAAATCACCCCCTGGGGTTGAATCTCCAGTATTCGGGAAAAGGATTGTGGGGACGAGATTACAAAATCACGGGCCCTACACAGGTGCATTATGCCATTGTGCCTCATGAGGGAACTTGGAAGGAAGCTGAACTATGGACGGAAAGCACCAAATGGAACGAGCCCCTGTTTACTACCCTGCTGGATGCGTCTTTGCCAAAAGATCAAAAATCGCTTATTGAAACAAGCGGTAGCGGGTGGGAGGTGACCACCATGAAAGCGGATGAAAATGGTCTGCTGGTCCGGTTGTTTAATGCCGAAGCGGGTGAAGAAACCCAAAAAATCATTGTGGATGGGATGGTGCAAAAAGCTGAACTGCTGGCTCTGGACGGTCGGGTGATTGGTTCCCTGAAAGTACAAGAAGAAGCGAACAGTAAAAGTGCTATCTCACTGGCCATTCCCCCCTTTGGTATTCAAACCATCAGGCTGGGAATCAGGGCTAATGATGAAAGTCAGGAATAATACAAGGGCGCTTCTGGCATTGGAAAAGCAATCTGAAAATCAAACCAAGAATGAGCAACATGCATCCTTACGATCGGATATTGCAAAATGTCATCTGGATCAATAGTAGGAAATAACCATTCAACCTAATCAGACACACAATTGAAACTAGACATAAAATCAACATTATTGATACTTGCCGGTATTCTGGCGCTAAGTGCTAAGGCGCAATCGCAGGATAAGCAGTCGGAAACTTTTGTGACAGAACCTGCTCACTATGTTAATCCGTTCATTGGGGCAAGTACCAGCACCGATGCGGCAGGGGTGTATCATGGGCTAGGGAAAACTTTCCCGGGAGCTGCCACGCCCTATGGACTGGTGCAGGTGAGCCCCAATACCATTACGGGCGGAGACAATGGGTCAGGGTACAGTTATGAGCATACCAGCATTGAAGGTTTTGCCTTCACACAGATGAGTGGCATCGGGTGGTTTGGCGATATGGGGAATCTTTTGGTGATGCCCACCACCGGAAAGCTACAAACGGCCGCCGGATCAAGTGAAGATCCCTCTACCGGATACCGATCCAACTACGACAAAAACAGCGAAGAAGCATCAGCGGGTTATTACGCCGTACACCTTACCGAAAGTAATATTAAGGCAGAGATGACCGTGGCGCCGCATAGCGGTATGTTGCGCTTTACATTTCCGGAGAATAAAACTTCGCGGATTCAAATTGACCTGGCCCGAAGAGTAGGGGGCACCTCAACTTCACAATATGTGGAGGTATTGGATGATCAAACCATTCGGGGATGGATGAAATGCACTCCTGAAGGCGGAGGCTGGGGTAATGGGGAAGGCCATTCCAACTATACCGTTTACTTTTATGCAAAATTCAACCGGAAATTTAACCAACATGGGGTCTGGAGTGCTGATATCCCGGACGATTGGAGTAGAAAAAGAGAGGATGTAGAAAGTGATCGGTACCAAAAGAGAATCGCCGAGGCGGAAGTGAAATATGGGGTGGATGAAGCGACAGGAAAACACCTGGGCTTTTTTGCAGAATACGAAACTGAAGGTGGAGAAGCACTTTTGATAAAATCAGGCATTTCATTTGTCAGTATGGATGGAGCGGAGAAAAACCTGCAATCAGAAATTGCGGATTGGGGTTTTCAGCAGTTGAAAGGCCAGGCACGAGACTTATGGAATAGCGCATTATCCAAAGTCAAAATCGCCGGGGGAACAGAAGAGGAAAAGACCGTCTTTTATACGGCACTCTATCACACCATGATTGACCCCCGCGAATTCGGAGATGTGGATGGGAAATATATCGGGGGTGATGGAAAGGTGCATCAGTCCGATGCATTTACCAAACGCACCGTTTTCAGTGGTTGGGATGTTTTTAGAAGCCAGTTTCCGTTGCAGACCATCATCAACCCGGTATTGGTCAACGATATGATCAACTCACTGGTGACATTGGCCGACCAAACGGACAAAGAGTACCTAGAACGCTGGGAGTTACTCAACGCCTACAGTGGATGTATGCTGGGCAATCCGGCGGTCTCCGTTATCGCCGATGCCTACACAAAGGGCATCAGGGATTTTGATACCGAAAAAGCCTTGCGGTATATGGTCAATACCGGTGAAAAATTTGGTAACGGTGAGCAGGGGTATACCAGCGACCCTTTAGGTCTCTCCAAAACCCTGGAATATGCCTACACCGAATGGTGTACCGCCACCATGGCAAAACAAATGGGCCAGAAAGACATCGCTGAAACTTTCTTTAAACGGTCAAAAAGTTACCAGAACATCTTTGATGATTCGGTTTCCTGGTTTCGTCCGCGCCGGGAAGATGGGACTTTCGAGCCCTGGCCGGAAGAAGGTCGGTTGTTGGAGTGGTACGGCAGCGTAGAGAGCAATGCTTACCAGCAGGGATGGTTTGTTCCCCACGATATACCGGGTATGGTTAAACTGATGGGAGGAAAAGAAAAGGTAAAAGAAGACTTAATCCAGTTTTTTGATAAAGCCCCGGAAAATTTGATGTGGAATAATTACTATAACCACGCCAACGAACCGGTTCACCACGTTCCGTATTTATTCAATTATGTAGATGCGCCCTGGCTTACCCAGAAGTGGACCCGGATGATCTGTCAGCGGGGATATAAAAATGGGGTGGAAGGACTTGTGGGTAATGAGGATGTGGGACAAATGTCGGCCTGGTATGTATTGTCGGCATCCGGCCTGTATCAGGTTGGCCCCGGAGACAACAGAATGGACATCACCAGCCCGGTATTTGACCAGATTGAATTTCAATTGGACCCGAAATATGCCAGTGGAAAGATATTTACCATCAAGACCCACCATAATAGCCCGGAAAATATTTACATCCAGAAGATTATGTTAAATGGAAAACCTCATGATCAGCCTTATCTGGATTTCAGCCAGATTACGGAAGGTGGGGAACTGGAGCTTTTTATGGGAGACCGACCCAATTTCACTATCAAATAAAAATGCAAAGGGTGGTAATTTTAAGGCAAAGCCCATTTCTCTCTTTATGGAAGCACTATAATCATCATAGCTCGTAGACTGAATCATTAAATAACCCAAGCATGAAGAAACTACTGATAAGCTTTCTACTATCCACCCTGTTTGTGAATGGGTTTAGTCAGGAGCTATCCTTTGCGGATCCCCTGGGCGATCATATGGTGGTGCAGCAGAATAAACCCTTTAAGGTATGGGGCAAAGCCGCAGCGGGAGAAGAAGTGATCATCTCAGCAGATTGGTTGTCGGCTGAAGTGACAGTTCGTGCGAAAGAAAATGGTGATTTTATAGGAATGGTGAGCGTCCCCGCGATTGACAGGGGAGATTTTTCCAAACATTGGATTAGCATCAGCAGTCATGGGGAGGAAAAGAAGCTGGAAGATATCCTCATTGGAGATGTCTGGATTTGTAGTGGACAGTCTAACATGCAGTTTAGCCTGGATGAATCTGTGAATGGACAGGAAGAGGTTGCCCGGGCCGACCATCCCAATATGCGGTTGTTTTATGCCGGCCTGAATTTCAGTAATGAGCCCCTTATGGATATTTCAGGAGAATGGCAGGTCTGTGACTCAACATCGGCTAAGAAATTCTCCGCGGTAGCCTACTTCTTTGGCACCAAACTACAGGAAGAATTAGAAAGTCCTGTGGGCATCGTTTTTACCGGTATCGGGGCTTCAGCGGCGCAGGCGTATGTGCCCCAGCAAGTTTTGGCCGCTGATAGCGTGCTAAACACCACATATTTGCAGCCCTATTTGCAATCAGAGAAATCCAGGGAAAAAATAGATGGAGGGTTTACTTTTGAAAAAGTCACTCGGCCATTTTTACTGTATAATGCCCTAATTCATTCACTGACCAACCTGTCAGTTTCAGGGTTTTGTTGGTATCAGGGGGAGTCTAACCGGCATGAAAGAAGCGAATATACTCATTTGATGTACCAAATGATCGGGAGCTGGAGGGAGGCTTTTGCTCAGGGTAATTTGCCATTTTATTATGTGCAGGTGGCACCCTATTTTTATGATATGGAAGACCCAACCCTCGCTGATTATGCTTTTTTCCGGGAAGCACAGGAAGCTATCTCTGCGCTTGGCAATACCGAGATGGTGGTGACGATGGATGTGGGGGAAGCAAAAGACCTGCATCCCAAAAATAAAAAGCCCATAGGAATCAGGTTGGCTAGAACCGCACTCAACCGTCACTATGGATTTCTGGAAATAGGCTATCAGGGGCCGACATTTCAATCGGTTGATTTTGAGGAAGATGAAGCCATTGTAACCTTCACCCCGGAATCTGTGAAGAGAGGATTGAGCACCAATGACGGGCAGCCACCTCGGCACTTTCAACTGGCAGGAGAAGATCATACATTTTATCCGGCAGAAGCGGAGATTTTCGGTAACCAAGTAAGGGTGCAATCTAAGCAGGTAAAAAATCCAGTGGCCGTTCGGTATGCTTTTACCAACTATCCGGTGACCAACCTGGAAAACGGCGAAGCTATACCAGCCCTACCTTTCCGGTCCGACGACTGGCCTGAACCTCCGGTGAAATAACAACTGAGGAAAGGCTTAGCATCAGTAGTTCGTAAGATATTCTGACCGTTAGTGGAGGCCTGTTTGCAAGGCTGTTTTCTTGACCAGAAAGAGACTGTAACTTGACCGGCTGGATGAACCATTATTAGTGCCTTCCGAGCCTTTGAAAGAAGCGAGCAGTATTCGGCAGAGGCGATGTTTATCGAAGAATTGGTTTATTTGAACAATCAAAATCACCACTACTATGGATGGGCAGATTCACGCGCAGCAGTCGCGGTTGTTAAGCCTTGAGATTATATAAAAATGAGTACCTTCGCTAAACCGATTTATTGATCATGAGATTTCAACAGGGCTTATCATGATAAAATTATTAACTGAAAATTATCATTACGTCCTAAGATTTACCTAAGCACAACATGGATATTTATAATGATGAAAGGATTGTGATGACGCTGGACGCCGGCGGAACAAACTTTGTGTTTTCCGCGCTGCAACGCGGGAGCGAAATAGTAGAGCCGCTGGTATTACCCTCAAATTCACATGATCTGCAGCAATGTTTAAATACTGTGGTTGAAGGTTTTAAATCAGTAAAAGCCAGATTAACGGTGCCACCGGTGGCAATCAGCTTTGCTTTTCCCGGACCGGGAGATTATAAAAAGGGAATTATCGGTGATTTACCCAACTTTCCATCCTTTAGGGGGGGCGTTGCTTTGGGGCCTATGTTGGAAAACGTATTTGATTTACCCACTTTTATCAATAATGATGGCGACCTCTTTACCTATGGTGAGGCCATGGCCGGTATGCTTCCCGAAATTAACCAAAAGTTAGCCGAATGCGGCATAAAAAGGGAATACAAAAATTTATTTGGCATTACCCTGGGTACCGGGTTCGGGGGAGGAATGGTCATCAATAATAATTTATGTGAAGGAGATAATTCAGCCGCGGGCGAAATCTGGCTTACCAGAAATTTCCTTCAACCCCAGCTGATCGCCGAAGAGGGAGTCAGTATCAGAGCCATCAAAAGAGTGTATAAAGAAGAAACCGGCATGAGCGGGGACCTCTCTCCAAAGGACATTTACGAAATTGCCATGGGGCAGAAAGAAGGCAATAAACAAGCAGCACTGAAGGCCTATTCGGACATGGCGGTGGTCATAGCAGAATCGCTGGCCCATGCCATGACCCTGGTAGATGGGCTCATTGTCATTGGCGGAGGTATTGCCGGAGCAGCCGGGCTTATTGTACCCAAAGTGATTGCGCATCTCAATGGAAGTATTCAAATCGGAGAAGCAGATAAAGTGCCCCGTTTGGTGTCCAGGGTTTTCAATGTGGATGATCCGTCTTCCTGGGAAGCTTTTATCGACGATAATGAAATTGAAATTACGGTTCCCTTTACTGATAAAAAAGTAAACTATCGTCAGGAAAAGAGAATAGCGCTGGGGCTTTCCAGACTGGGGACCAATAAGGCAGTGGCCATGGGAGCTTATGCCTTTGCCCTCAATCAGCTGGAAAAAAATAAAGAAACACACTTTGAAGCAACCAAATAAGCGGCTATGCAAAATGCCCGATTAATGTAAATACCTAAAAGCATACTATTTCAACCTTATGAAAAACAAGCTCTTTTACTTTGCGGTAACCGTCTCAATGGCTGGATTTCTGTTTGGATTTGATACCGTCGTTATATCAGGTGCAAACCTTCCTATTAAAGAACTTTGGAATACCTCCGAGTGGTTTCATGGGACATTCATCATGTCAATGGCGCTTTGGGGTACGGTCATCGGAGCCCTGCTGGCCGGGTATCCTACGGAAAAGCTGGGCAGAAAAAATACCCTGATCTGGATCGGAGGGTTATTTTTTATATCGGCCGTTGGTTCAGCCCTGGCCCCGGACCCCTATTCTTTTTCATTTTTCCGGTTTATTGGAGGATTGGGTGTAGGTGCTTCATCAATTGCTGCCCCCACGTACATTTCTGAAATTTCAACGGCGAAAAACCGGGGAAGACTGGGGGTGCTTTATCAGTTTAATCTGGTATTTGGTATACTGGTCGCATTTATCTCCAATTATCTGCTGAATGGAGTAGGAGGAGAGCAGGACTGGAGATGGATGATGGGAGTAGAGGCCATTCCTGCCTTGTTCTATACCCTGATGGTGATCGGAGTACCCAAGAGTCCCCGATGGTTACTTATTCATAAAAATGATCCTGAAGAAGCGCTGCGGGTGCTTAAGCTTACTGCTTCCGATGAGGAAGCGCGATCTATGTTAAGATCTATTCAGGAAGACCAGAATAAATCACAGGCCGAACCCGCCAGTGTATTTTCAGGTAAATACAACTTTTCATTATTACTGGCTTTTCTGATTGCTTTTTTTAACCAGCTTTCGGGAATCAATTTCATTTTGTACTACGCGCCCGAAATACTGGAGAAGGCAGGTTTCGCCGGATCTGATTCGCTGCTGAGCTCGATTTCCATTGGCATCGTCAACCTCGTATTTACATTTGTCGGGATGTACCTGATTGACCGGGCCGGACGAAAACAACTGATGTACATCGGGTCATTTGGCTATATCATTAGTTTGCTGATGGTCTCTTATGGTTTTTATACGGATGCCTCCGCTACTTTTAAATTGGTTTTTATACTGATGTTCATTGCCTCGCATGCCGTAGGGCAGGGTACGGTGATCTGGGTGTTTATTTCCGAGATATTCCCTAACAAAGTTCGGGCTTTCGGACAAGCCTGGGGGTGTGGTACACATTGGGTATTTGCCGCGATCATCACTTTACTGGGAGCGGTGTTGATCAACAGCTTTGAACCCTGGTTGGTGTTTAGCTTCTTCGCGTTCTTTATGGTGCTCCAGTTATTGTTCACCATATTCTTAATGCCGGAAACCAAGGGAGTATCTTTAGAGAAGCTACATGAACAACTCATCAAGCATAAAAGCATGGATACGACGAAGTCGGCCCCGGAAGTTCCCTGAAAGATTCTGGGAAGCTGCTGTAACTTTAAATGGCGGTTGATTTTGAACTATGTTCGTTATCCTAATCAAATAACAAATGGCTAAAACCAAAGTGTCCATCAACGACATAGCATCAAAATTAAATGTATCTAAAACCACGATCTCTTTTATCCTGAACGGAAAAGCAAAAGAGAAAAGGATTAGCGATAAGCTGGTAGCCAGGGTACTCGAGACAGTAGCAGAACTTGGATACCAGCCTAATCAGTTTGCCAAAGGGTTACGAACGGGCCGAACCAATATCATCGGTTTAATGGTGGAAGATATATCCAACCCCTTTTTTGCCAGTATCGCGAAGGAGATAGAAGAAAAAGCCTATCGGAACCACTATAAAATTGTTTATTGCAGTACCGAGAATGACCGGGATAGGGGCAGGGATTTTCTAACCATGTTTACTACCCTGGGAGTAGATGGCTGTATCATCGCCCCTACGATGGGCATGGAGGAGGATATCAAAAAACTGGTTGATCATGGGATGGATGTCGTCCTCTTTGATAGAAAGTTTAGGAATATGTCTACCGATGTGGTCATGGTAAACAATGAAGGGGGAACCCATAGTGCGGTTAAACACTTGGTGGAACGAGGGTATAAAAATATTGCCTTCGTGGCACTTGCCCTTGGTAAACCGGAGAAAGAAGAGCGGATCATGGGGTTTAAGGATGCGATGTCCGATTATGGTTTAGATTCGTATATTTTTCCACTTCCTTTCAAACCCCATTACCAGGAATATGTAGAAAAAATAAGAGACATCATAGAGGCGAATAAACACCTTGATGCGATTATTTTCGGCACAAACTATTTGGGAATCAGTGGTCTGGAGGCCATTCGTAACCTGGAGTTAAAAATTCCAGACGATCTGGCCATCGTATCCTTTGATGATCACGACCTTTTCAGAATTCATAACCCGGCCATTACAGTGATCGCTCAGCCTATTGAAGAAATATCTCAAACAGTGATCAATACCCTTTTGGAAAGGCTACAGAATGTTGAAAAGCAAAAGGCCAAAAAGACCATTACCTTATCTACCTCGCTCATTATCAGAGAGTCTACGCGCATCAAAAAATAAATAGACTTCAAAAGCCGTTGGTAGAACGTCAATAGCAGGATGCCAATAATTAAAAATAAAATAGTCAAATATGTCTTCATTGTTTCGTTAGCCGGTTTTCTCTTTGGCTTTGATACCGTTGTGATTTCCGGAGTGAATTTGCCGATTAAAAACCTTTGGCAAACTTCGGAGTGGTTTCATGGCACATTTATTATTTCCATGTCGCTTTGGGGTACCGTCATTGGCGCGCTTTTAGGTGGTTATCCTACCGAAAAACTCGGCAGAAAAGTAACGCTGATCTGGGTGGGCATGATGTTTATCGTATCTGCTTTAGGCGCTTCCTTGGCTTCCGGGCCTTACTTCTTTTCGGTTTTCCGATTCATTGGTGGTTTAAGTGCCGGGGTGGCTTCCATTGCCGCTCCAACCTATATTTCAGAAATATCCAAAGCACAAAACCGGGGCAGCCTGGTCATGCTGTTTCAGTTTAATATCGTTTTCGGAATATTAATGGCGTATCTATCCAATTATATTTTGGTGGGCGTGTCCGGAGTGAATGACTGGAGGCTGATGTTGGGAGTTGAGGTAGTACCCGCTTTGTTGTTTTCATTATTCGTATGGAATATTCCAAAGAGTCCCCGATGGCTCATCACCCACGAGAAGAATATCACAGAAGCAAGAAAAATACTTAGATTGACTACCTCGGAAAATGATGTAAACAACCTGATAGAAGCTCTCCGGAAAGAACCCGACCGCCACCGGTCTAATGAATCGGGCTTATTCTCTGGAAAGTATAACCGCATATTACTGCTTTCCTTTTTGATAGCCTTTTTTAACCAGTTTTCGGGCATCAGCTTCATTTTGTTTTACGCACCGGAGATTTTGGAGAAGGCCGGTTTTGGTACGACTGACTCATTGCTAAGTTCCTTTTTCATTGGTTTTGTAAACCTCATTTTTACCCTGGCAGGGATTTATTTGATCGATAGCGTGGGACGAAAACAACTAATGTATATCGGGTCCGTCGGATATATTATTAGTTTATCGATGCTGGCTTACGGGTTCTATGTCTCTTCACCTCCAATTTTCCAGCTGATTTTCTTACTCTTATTTATCACTTCCCATGCGGTGGGGCAAGGGGCCGTTATTTGGGTCTTTATTTCCGAAATTTTTCCTACAAAAATAAGGTCATTCGGTCAGGCCTGGGGGTCCGGTATTTTAAATGTATTTGCGGCCCTGATCGCACTTTTTGGATCAGTGCTGATCAATGCCTTCGCTCCCTGGATGGTGTTCACCCTGTTTGCATCTTTTATGGTTTTGCAATTAATGTTTACCCATTTCATGATGCCGGAGACAAAAGGCATTTCCCTTGAAGAGCTGGAAAACAAACTACTTCAGACCTGACCTATACAAGAGAACGCTAGGTGCAAACATGATCTTCAACGATAAATGTCAGTTGAAAAACCATCACAATCAGAAGCTATTGCAGATTGCTTCCGGAGAATAGTTATATTATGGGTGCGGGCCGGTTTCATCTTTTGGATTAGCGGGTACGCTCTATTAAAATATAAGCTCATGCACGCATTACGATCAATCTGTTTTGCTATTGCCGGTTGCTTCATTGGCATTTTGCCAATATATGCCGCCACAGGGATAGACACCGTACAAACGGAGGCCGGTTTGGTCTCTGGCATTAAAAACCAGGCCGAGGAGATTACCATTTTCAAAGGTATTCCTTTTGCTGCTCCGCCGGTGGGTGAGTTGCGCTGGAAAGCCCCGCAGCCTACCGAACCCTGGTCAGGAGTACGCGCCGCTGATGCTTTTGGCCCCAGTCCCATGCAGGGAGAACCGGCTCCCTTCAGCATGTGGAGCGAAGAATTCCTGATTCCCAAAGAACCCATTGACGAAGATTGCCTGTACCTGAACGTGTGGACGGGAGCCAGCGATGCTACCGAAAAGCGTCCGGTACTGGTCTGGATCTACGGTGGCGGGTTTGCCAGCGGGGGAAGCGGTGTGCCTATTTACGATGGAGAGGCGATGGCCGAGAAAGGAATCGTGTTTGTCAGCATCAACTACCGGGTAGGCATCTTCGGCTTTTTTGCGTACCCCGAGCTGACCCAGGAATCAGAATATAACGTTTCCGGCAATTACGGGCTGATGGATCAGATTGCGGCGCTGCAATGGGTGCAGGATAATATTGCTGCTTTTGGGGGCGATCCTGAAAACGTCACCATTGCGGGGCAATCCGCTGGTTCCATGAGCGTGAACTGTCTGGTAGCCTCTCCTCTGGCCAAAGGATTGTTTCAGAAGGCCATTGCCCAAAGCGGAGCTAGTTTCTCCCGCCGAAGTGCTTCGTTGGAACAGGCCGAACAAGAAGGGAAAAGAATTGCGAAGGACCTCAACGCATCATCCCTGGCTGATTTGAGAGAATTACCGGCTGACACCCTACTAAAAAACCCTTCGGGATTGCGGGGCCCCATCGTTGATGGCTACGTATTGCCCGATCATATTGCCGATATTTTTGCGGAAGGCCAACAGAACAAAGTAGCATTGCTAACCGGCTGGAATCAGGATGAAGGACTGACTTTTGGCTCAATCAAAAACGCGGCCGAATTTCGTCAGCAGGCAGAAGAACAGTATGGCGCAGATGCAGATCAGTTCCTACAATTTTATCCAGCAAATAATGATTCGGTCGCCGCAGATTCACAGCTTGCATTGGGGAGGGATATGATTTTTGGAGTACAGAACTATACGTGGGCGAATGTTCAGAGTGAGCAAGAGTATGCTTCAGTATATGTCTATCGATTTGCCCGCAAAGTGCCTGCCACGGGTGAGTATGTGAAGTATGGAGCTTTTCATACCGGGGAAGTACCCTACGCCTACGACAATCTGAAATTTGTAGACCGCCCCTGGGAACCTGTGGATCGCGAGCTGGCGAATACCATGTCATCCTACTGGGCGAATTTTATCAGGACTGGTGATCCGAATGGTAAAGATGTACCTCAATGGCCAGCCTATACCAGCCAGAATAAAGAGATTATGGTGTTGGGAAAAGAAACGGAAGCAGAGCCTCTACCCGACAAAGCGGCTTTGGATTTTCTTTATTCCACCATGATGGAAAGCAACAATTAGCTTGCGCTAAGAAATACTATCTCATCACATCGGTATCAATGGGGGTATAACCCAGGTGTCGGCTTAAGGATAATACCTGGCCCTTATGATGAAATTCGTGCGTGATGACGTGGGTAAACAATTTTCCGGCGTTTGTTTGGTCCTGCTTTCCATTAATCTCATAATCAATGGTTGGCAAGTGCAGGCCGTCTGTAGCCGTCAGAAACGCTTCCATGAGCTTATCTATCTGATCGAACAAACTCTCTACGTCTTCAATACGCCTGATTGACTCATACTCGCTGAAGGCCATCTCTTGTTGTAGCCCGACTTTCCCAATCCAGTACTCATAGGTGTTGGCAATATGGACCAGCAGATTTCGGATGCTGCCTCTCCCAAAGGAGCTGTTTTCTTGTAAAAAGTCTGGAGGGGCGATAGTCGCGCAGTACTCCAGCAGTACGCTTCTGGATTGGCGGACATAATCATATTGAACAGCCGCAAATGCATGTGCCTCACGCATCCTGATATCCGCTTCGCAATTATACTTTTAAAAATAGCTTGTTGCGGTACAAAAAATACAGAAACAGCCACACCAATGCCAAAGCACCGAAGGCCTGAAATACTTCCTGCCAGCCTTCGGAAGCCGGAGCGTACAATCCGCCAAATAGCAATTCGGAAGTCTGTCCGAAGCTAATGAAGCGATAGGCCAGATAAATGGAGAGGGAATTCATTCCAATCACTTTGAAAAAGAAAGCCCATCGCTGGAAGTTCAGCATATCAATAATCCAGAAAAACAGGCCCAGTGTGAGAAATGCCAGGCCACCGGTAAGCAGAATGAAAGAACTAGTCCACAAATGTTTGTTAATCGGAAAATGCAGGCTCCATAATCCAGCAATTCCCAGACAAACGACTCCTGCTAGCAAAAGCTGTTGCAGCTTCTGGCTGTCCTTTTGTCCGGTCCGTAAGATATCGCCCGCTGCGGCTCCAAACACCGTCAGGCAAAGCGCCGGCAACTGGGTAAGCAACCCAAGCTCATCGTAGGTGCCCTGCAACAGGCGGCCAGGCAGAAAGGTGCGGTCAAACCAGCCCACCAGGTTCCCCTCAAACGAAAGATCACCGGCCCCGTAGCCCGGCACCGGAATGAGAAAAAGAGCGGCATAGTAAAGGAGCAGTATACCCGCCACCCAACCAAACCGAGCCCGGAAGGAGAAATTCAGGTAAAGCAGGGTAGTAATAAAGCCTGCAAATCCGATTCGGCCCAGCACGCTGCCCAGGCGAATTTGGGAAGGTTCAAAAAACGGAAACGGAGCGTTTTTGTACAGAAGCCCCAGGGCAATCAGAATCAGCATGCGGCGAAAAGCTTTCCGGTAAATTTCGGATTTGCCCATACCCAGGGACAGCCCCTTGTTCAGTGAGAATGGCAGAGAGACTCCGGCAATGAACAGAAACAGGGGAAAAATAAAATCATAAAAGGTAAAGCCATGCCAGGCGGGATGTTCCATCTGCTGGGCAATAGTATCTACCCAGGCCAATCCGGTTTTGCCATCCAGCAATAACAGAAATGTGCCCGCGCCAGAAATGAACAGCATATCGAAACCCCGCAGCGCATCTATGGAAAGTAGGCGTTTGGGTTTTTCTGCCTGCAAGGGTGGCATATTCTTCGCAGATGCGGTAGCGGGAGTGTCTGTTCGGGAAGTAGGCGCGCCAATGATTGAAGTAGAAAGGAAAGATCGGGCGGCTGAAAAGCGGTTGGTAGCCATATTAGAGTAAGAGTTAGAGCTTAAATAGTATCTCGACAAACATCCGTTACAACAGACATTTGCAGCAATAAAACAAATAGCGACTGTGTGCTCTAATGTAATGTTTTGGCAGGGTTCAAACAAGCATAGAAGGTTTGGGTATTGCTATACTTTGTTATTGCCGAAAACCGGAAATGATACAGTCCGGTGCATTAATTCTCTTCAGGAAATGAAAAAATTGTAACTTGAAAGGCAAATACTCAAAACAACCTAACATGATATATGATATCTCCCCGCAAATCAAAATGCTGTTGTATCTCAACGGTGAGTCAAGATGAGTAGTCTTGTAGGGGACTCAGGTGTCAAACCTGTGCTGCTACTCAGTATAGCCCTGGGTAGTCTGTTCGCCTGCTCAGAAAATAACGAAAAAGAATATAACCCTTTCCAGGTCACTGATCCTGATCTGAAAATAGAACTCATTGCCGAACAACCTGATATCATGACCCCTATCGGAATGGCTTTTGATGATCAGGATGCGCTGTATGTGCTGGAGTCGCACACCCATTCTCCACCCAGTGATTATGCCGGGCCTAAGTTTGACCGGATAAAAAAAGGTGTTGATGAGGATGGGGATGGTAAACCAGACCGCTGGGAAATCTATGCCGATAGCATCGAGAATGGCATTAACCTGGCCATCGATCAGGAAGGTACCGTTTTCCTGGCCGCCAAAAAGAGCCTGCTGGCTTTCCGCGATCAGGATGGAGATGGTATCAGCGATGGGCGAAGCACCCTGCTGAAGATGCCACTACCCGATTATGTATACGACCATGCCGGTTTGCTGGGGGTAGCTTTGGGGCCGGATGATTGGGTATACGTCTCCCGAGGAAATCTGGGAAGTAAAGCCTGGAAGATAGCAGGTTCTGACGGATCAACCATTGACGGGTACGGAGATGGTGGCGTGGTGATGCGCTGTAAAAAAGACGGTGCTCAACTGGAGTATCTGGCTTCGGGCTTCTGGAATCCATTCGATATAAAATTTACCCAAGATGGCCGCCTGATGCTGACCGATAATGACCCCGACAGTCGGGGGCCCAATCGCCTGATTGAATTGGTGCCGGGGGGAGATTACGGTTTTAAGTCGCTGTACGGGGGGAATGGTCTGCACCCCTACGTAGCCTGGAATGGGGAGCTACCCGGCACCCTGCCGTTTGCCGCAGCCCTGGGCGAGGCACCCTGTGCTTTGCTGGACGCTGGCTATGCAAATTTCGGCGAGGATTATACCGGAAGCATACTGGTGAATGTGTGGGAAGAGAATAATATTGTTCAAATTCCGCTTCATCCGCAGGGCAGCACCGTTGCCGGACAAGCGAAAGTACTCGTACAGGGCGACTCCAGCTTTCATCCGGTAGCACTGGCGACAAACAGCCGGGGTGATCTGTACATCACCGACTGGGTGGTTCGGGAATATCCCAACCATGGGCAGGGAAAAATATGGCGTTTGTCGGGCGGGAACGATAATTCTGAAAATACTCGTGAAGAGTCTCAACCGAAAATCAATCGCTTCGCGAAAACGAATCAATCGATAGAAGAACTTATTGAGATACTTCGCTCGGGAGATGATTTTCAACGAGCCATTGCCCGTCGCACGCTGACGGACCCCCGCTATCAGGAAGAACTGCTTGAACTGATCGATGGTGAAGATGCGGTACTGCAGCTTCAGGCGGTATTGACCCTACAGAAAGCAAAATTTTCACTGGACAAAACCCAACTGGAAAAACTACTCATGGACCCCAATGAGGACATTCGTAAGATGGCACTGATCTATATTGGCACCATGATGAGAACCGACCTGAACGATGGATTGCAAAAAGCACTTGCCGCTAACAAAATTGGCGTACCCCTCTTCGATACCTACCTGGCTACGATTCAACACCTGCAACCGGCCTTCATTGAGAACTATACCTCCCGCAGTGGCATTTCCGCTGACAAAATAGAACCAAAGCTGCCAGAGGCCTACATTGCCACCCTCATCAACCATACGGCTATTCCCGAAGCTACTAGGGCGATAGCGTTGCCGTATCTGGAAGAACCTCAGCAGGAGCGGTCATTGCTACTTAACCTGCTGCAACAATCCAGCAACGATGATTTTAGCGTTGGGCTGTTGAACGCCCTGAGGTTTTCGGTCGACGAAGAAGTTGCTCAGGCAATGGCGGGCATCGCCCTGGATCAGGAAGCGACCCCAGCCCTGCGCGCTCAGGCGGTAATGCTACTGACCTATCAGCAGGCTGATTATTGTACCGAAATTAAGAATTTACTAACGGAAGACGAGGTTCTCCTGAGGCAATCGGCCATTAAATACCTCTGCCGTTGTAGTACCGACCTGCAAACGAAAGAAGAAGTATCGGCCTGGGTTGCCAATGCCGGCGAAAGCCTACAGGCTACCTGGAATAAGTGTATCGGGCAAGCAGAAAACCAGCCAGTCACGCAGGAGGAATGGACTGCGGCGGTAGATGAGCATGGGAATGCGGTGTTGGGAAAGCTGGTCTTTGAATCGGTGCAGGCACAGTGTCAGACCTGCCACCAGGTAGGTGGCTGGGGAGGCACCTACGGACCCAATCTCTCCAACATTGGCAGCAGCAAATCTAAAACCCAATTGGCAAATGCCATTTTAGAACCTTCGCTGGAAATTGCTCCGGAATGGCAGGGCTGGTTTGTGGTAGATCAGGAGGGAAATCGGCATCAGGGTCGGCAAATTGATGTTAACTCCAATTTTACCGAACTGCTAAACCAGGAGGGAGCCTTCGACCGCTATGAGCATCCAAAAGCATTTGGAGTATTGAATCAGTCACTGATGCCTACGGGCTTACAAAATACCATGACTGCAGAAGAATTCAATCACCTGATTGCCTACTTAGCCTCATTGAAATAATAATACGATGATTGACAACACGACCAACAACCGCCGTAATTTCATAAAAAAAGCTTCTGGTCTTTGGGCCGGTTTGGGAGTAAGTCTGCCTACCCTGGCCCGCTCGGAGAAAGACTTTTCGGTGGACCATCAGCATGATCGGACTTTTGCTATACCAGACAAACTACCCAACAATCCGCTGGTACTGTTTGACAACTTCCACGTAGGCAGCCGCAGAAATTATTCCTGGAAAGCAAAATTTGCCGCCGCCCAAAGTGCCGGTTTCGATGGCTTTGAGCTGGTCACCCTGGATCCTCAGTCCGACGGGTGGAAGGAAGTGATGGACCTTATACCTTCTACCGATTTCAAGGTTTGGGGATTTCACTGGACCACCAATGCTGTGGTAGATGATCATGCCGGAAAGATTGATTCGGATATTGAGAAGATTCAGGGGGCTGTGGCGGCCTGCGCTCAGTCGCCTATTGAGTACATGTCGCTATCGCTGAGTGGTTCGGGAGAACTGCGGGGTTCAACCATTCACGAGAGCGGCTCGGCTAAGGCCGAAGACCGTCATTGGGAACGGGCTTACAAAATTATCAGTGCATTTGATCAGGCTTGTCAGGAACATAATATCCGGGGAGCCTTATATCCTCACACCCATTGGCTCTGTGATACTCCTCAGTCGCAGGTGAAAATACTGGAAGGAGCGAAGGCGAAAACCATCGGCCCGGCGTTCTGCTCCCACCACTGGTACGCCAACCGGAACTCCGCCGAACTGGATGAAGTACTGAATTACCCTATCATGGAGCGTCTCAACTACGTGGTGCTTACCAATGGTCGTTTCAACGGGGCAGATTTCCCGGCGGTCCGCTTCGATACTGGCGAGATTGACATGGCCTGGATGCTGGCCAACATATACGATTTCGGGTACGAAGGACCGATTTCCACCCAGGGTTGGGGCATTGGGGGCGATCCTTATGCCACCAGCAAGTGTTTTGTGGATACCATCAAAACTTTGCGGGAGCGTTTCACTACCCAGCCCGAACTCTGGCCTTTGCGTTGATCATACATTCCTTCATAGGGCGTAAGACTGGGATACCTTTGTCTACGAGTTAGATTTCCAGCACCGATAAAATATTGCCCGCCGGATCTTTGAACCAGGCAATGTCAGGGCCTTGATCACTGCGGCTAATGCCTTTTTCATCCGTTTTTATTTCTCCTTCGTACTGCTCGAAATGCACGCCCCGTTTGGTGAGTTCATCAACCGTTTCTTCAATATTTTCTACCGGAAAGTTAAGGATGGTAAAAGTAGCTGGTTCGTGATTGGGTTTTGGGTAGATCAGTATGTTATTCCCTCCCTCAATGTGCAGTTCCAACAATTCCATAGGGCCATCTTGCATTTTAACGTCCAATCCCAGAACATCACCGTAAAAGGCTTTTGCTTTTTCCAGGTCATTGACTGAAAATCCACTGAATGCTTTTGTGTGCTTTAACATGATTAATAAAAGTTATGTAGTGAAAAAAATGAAGTGTTCGGCAAGCTTATAGCTTGTAACAGATTAGATTGTATCTGCTTGCTCAGTCATATTTTTGCAGGTGTTCTTAATCCTGAAATGTTTCAGTCACCCGTTGAGTATCTATTGCTAACGATAGTTGTTTTATTTCTCATCTTTTTGGACTTGTTTGAAAATGCTATTTGAAAAGTCTTTCGACAAAGTCTGATTAGGTGTATTTTACAATGTTTTTATGTCGTTAGATACTAAAGTTAAATCGTTGTTGAGTTGATGTCCTCCACTTTTTATTTCACGAAAAGTTGCTTGGGTAAGCTTTTGCTTGTAGTAGTTAAGATGAGAAATAGGTATCTCTTCATCGTCTTGGCAATGGTAGAAGAAAATTGGAGTCTCGTCAGGTAATTCATCAGCAAAATTTTCATGAAGCTTTAAACCTTGTTTCCAATCTTCATTGCCGCTCCAAAATGGTGTGGCCATAAGAAAAATTCCTTCAATCTTTTTGTCTACAGAATTTTCGGAAAGATATTTCAATATCATTGACGCGCCCAAAGAGTGTCCCGCTAAAATAACATCACTTTTAATTTCATAAATCTTTTTACCAATTTGCTGTAGCCACCCAAAATCAGATGCAGATTCGTCAGACGGCATTTTAGGATAGTTTATATCATAATTTTTTCCTAAGGCTGTTTGTAAGGAAGCCACCAGCTCTATATCAGCTTCATAGCCTCCCTCGCCTCCTCCCTGAATAAATAATATGCACCTGTTCATATTTTCATTTTCTTAACTGCCTTTTCACCCTCTTCGGTAATGCCCATTATTTCCGTAAAAACACCCATCTCTTTTCGGGTATCAAAAAACACAATTTTAGCGATTGGTGTATCGAAGCTACTTACAACAGAAAGGCCCCTACTCTCGAAATCAGCAATAATCTTGTCAAGGTTGGTAATGCTATTGCTGTAAGCAATATGTTGAATACCCCCGAGAGGGTTGTGGTCTATATAATCTTTAAAAATACTTTTGCCCGAAAGTGGTTAAATGAGCTCAATAAATATTCCCCCAGAATAAGCCATCGCTACCAGGTTTTCGGCATTTGACAGGTTTCCATAATAGGTTCCGTCATACTCTTTTAATCGAGAGATCTCCGTCTCACTAAAATTGCTTACGCCCAGCATTTCCTGAAAAAATGTTTTCGCTGTTTCAATATCTTGTACCACCCAGGCAATTTGGGTGAAGTTTAGTCCGAAGGAATTTTTCTTATCTGTGTTTTCCATAGAATCATTTTTTACAGGCAGTACTTATGCTAATAAGAGGGCTGGATAGCTTCACAATTTTATAGTTTATCACAGCTATTTGTTTTATGATGTACTTAAAATAAGTATATTGCAAACATACAAGATGTTCTCTCATTTGATAGGGGGCAAACGCGGCATTGTGAGGGGGAAGTTGCGACACTTATCCTATCTTAGTTTGAGGTTTAATGTGATATTCATCAACCTAACTTCTTCTATCATTTATGAAGCATATTTCAATCTTAGTCCCCAAAGAAGCTATTCTAGGCAGCTTAGAGGGCACCCGGCAGCTATTTTCTGAAGTGAATAATTTTATGAGTGCTCAGGGTAAGCCGCCCTTATTCAATGTGCAGTTGGTAGGGATTGACCGGGAAACACCCCTGGCCCGGGGGCGCTTTACGGTGCATGCGGATTTGGTGTTGGATGAAGCTAAAAAAACGGATTTGGTCATCATTCCCGCCATGAATGGAGAGATTACGCAGGCGCTGAAAAAGAACCAGGAATTTATTCCGTGGATTATCCGGCAGTATCAGCAGGGAGCCGAGGTGGCCAGCCTGTGTATGGGGGCCTTTTTGCTGGCTTCTACCGGCTTGCTTAATGGAAGGAAATGTGCTACGCACTGGATGGCGGCCAACCAATTCAAGGAGATGTTTCCCAAGGTAGATCTTGTAACCGAGCGAATCATTACCGATGAAAAAGGACTTTATTCCAGCGGCGGTGCGTTCTCATACATGAACCTCATTTTGTACCTGATTGAAAAATACGCTGGTCGGGATATTGCCGTACTGGCCGCCAAGGTGTTTGCCATAGAAATAGAACGGGATAATCAGTTATCCTTCACCATTTTCCAAGGACAGAAAGAACACGAAGATGAGCCAGTGATTAAGGCGCAGGAATTTATTGAACACCATTTTCAGGATAAGATTACGGTAGATCAACTGGCTGATCAGTTTGCCATAGGCCGCCGAAGCCTGGAACGACGCTTTAAAAAAGCTACCGCCAATACCGTGACCGAATACATTCAGCGGGTAAAGATTGAAGTTGCCAAAAAAGGCTTTGAAACGACCCGTAAGAACATCTATGAAGTGATGGATGATGTGGGCTATTCCGACGTCAAAGCCTTCCGTAACACCTTCCGGAAAATTACCGGCTTGTCTCCCAACGAATACCGGCACAAGTACAACAAAGAAGCACTCACCGTATAATGACGAATGACTGATGATTGATGGGAAGAATAAGGCTCTGCTATCCTAGATTTAGTCATTACTCACTATTCATCAATCATCAGAAGGAAGCCAGTCGGGTTCGGGGAATTCGCGCATGGGGCTGTAGCGAGGGTAGGAGTCAAACACTTCCGGGTCCGGTCCGACCACCCGGGGGTCAGCGGTAGCTTTCAATTCCTCCAGCATGGTTTCTTTTAGCTGATCCAGCACTCCGGTAAATTCAGGATCATTCGCCAGGTTGTCCAGGCAATTGGGGTCACGCTCTACATCAAAGAGTTCATACTCGGGGCGTTTTCCCATCGCCAGTTCAAAGTATTCGGCATATTCCGGATCATCGTGGTGTTCTACAATAAACGATTTAGAAGGAGCCGCATCAATATCTGTAAAGGCCCATTCAGAGTGGTGTATCCCTTCTTCGTCGATACCGTACATGGGATATAAATTGCCCGTAGAATCTGGTACCAGCCGCTGAGGAGCTCCGGCGGGCCAGCGCTCGGGTTTCATATTCCAGATATACAGATAGCGCCCTTTCCGCATCAGTCGTTGAGGGTATCCCAGGTTCTTGTATCGGGAAGAGGAGTGTCGTTCTCGTCCGGCCAGGGCATAGATTCTTGCTTCTTCAACATTGCCCTCTTGCTCTGATTTCAGCAGACTCACCATACTACGCCCGGAAATGGGTAACATGCCTTCCGAACTTGTTTCAGTAAGTTCTAGCACGGTAGGGGCCAGATCTACGAAACTGGCTGGGTTTTCTATCGTTCTTCCTCCCGGAAACTGCTGAGGAAAACGAATGGCCAGGGGCACATGCGCTCCGTACTCGTAGGCATTGGCTTTGGCCCGGGGGAAAGGCATGCCGTTGTCAGCCGTTACGATAACAATGGTGTTTTCCAGTTCACCAATCTCTTCCAGGTAGGCAAGCATCCGGCTCAGGTGCAGGTCAAACCACTCAATCTCAACCGCATAGTCCAGCAAATCGCCCCGGATTTCTTCGGTATCGGGCAGGAAGGGCGGGACGTCTACTTCCTCCAGAGATTTGTCATAGCGTTTCCAGGAATCTTTCTCGTAGCTGCGGTGAGGTTCGGTAGCTCCGTACCAGAAGAAGAAGGGCGTATCCGCCTCTCGCTGCTCCATAAATTGCTGAAAGTTTGCAAAATAATTGATGGTGTTAATATCCGCGGCAAAACGCTCGTCTTCCGGGCTACCCTTTTCGTAGCGTATCTCATTGTACGCTTCACCCGCCGCGTTTTGCGCGCGTAATGGCGCCTCACCGTATTTGAAAGGGCCGACACCTTTTCCGGTATATCCGGTATGATATCCATTGGCCGCAACCAGATCCACAAAAGGGACATATTTGTCGAACCAGCCAGCGGCATGTTGTCCGGCCTGCTCATTCTGCCAGTGGTAGCGGCCGGTTACAATGGAGCTGCGGGACGGAGCGCAACCTGGCGACCCGGCGTAGCAATTTTTAAAGTAGATACCCTCCCGGGCAATTCGGTCAAAGGTCGGAGTCTTCACCCAGGTTTTGCCAGTGAAGCTGGTGTGCTCAAAAGATTGATCATCGCTGATGGCGAATAAAATATTGGGTCTTTTTACCGGCTCTTCTTTTTCTGAACAACTGGTGGAGAGCGATAAAATCAGGAAGAAAGAAAAAATAAAAAGGCCGGGATGGTTGCGCATTGTCGTGGGGTATTTGGTGGCATAAAGTTAAAATGAAAAAGCCCATTCGCTAATAACGGAGGTGGGCTTTTTTCGTAGTGGTGTACGAATTACTCGGCTGAATAACCCGGGTTTTGCTCCAAAGTGGCTCCGGTGTTGCTTTCTATTTCGCTAAAAGGAATAGGGAACAGGTTATGGTAAGGTTGTACATCGCAACCGAAGTTGGTGGCTACCGGGTTGCCGTTGCAATAACGATTGGCTCGGTCGTAGAGTAATCCCAGTCGATTGAGGGTGAGTCTTCTTTTTTCTTCTACCCCCAGTTCCCGCATTCTTTCGTCCAGGATATAGTCAATGGTTATTTCACCGGGAGTTGCCGGAATTGCCTGGGCACGTCCTCGAACCACATTGATATCGGCAGCAGCACTGGCGGCATCTCCATTGCCATAATGTGCTTCGGCCCGTAGCAGGTAAGTTTCGGGTAACCTGATGAAGTATTGATCGGTATAGGTAGCGCCAGCGGTAGAGGCGTTCAGGGTTTGCAGTTCGGGATCAACAAATAATTCTGACGGATGATTGCCGGGAGTAAATACTTTAGACTGGAAAGGATAAAAGCGTCGGATAGTGTCTTCATTGGTTTGCCGGAAAAGATCCATATGCTCAGAGATCATTTGACCGTACCACTCAGACTCAGGATTGTTGAAAGCTACATCCCGGATGAAATTATATTCAGAGTTTCGCATATCATTCCAGTCACTTTGCCAGATACCATAATTCAGATGGTCGGTGCCCCGTAACCGGCCAATGCCTCTACCGGAGGTATAGGAAACGCCCAGGGGAAGAAACGGAGAAATACCGGATGAATCTTTAACACTGAAGGCATAGGGGCGGGGAGCATGGTCTCGTTCCAGTTGAGCGCCCTCTCTGCTCCCCGAGAAAATGGCCCCGCCTAGCACATCTACCTCCTGCTGGAAGATCCAGATACCTTCGGTATTCCCGGCACTCCGGTTTTGATTTTCTCTTCGGAACAGGTCCCAGTATACATCTCCTGGCTCACTCTGCCGGGAGCCAAAACGTTCCGTCATCAGGGCAGTACCTGGGTCGTCAATTACGACCGTAGCCGCGGCAATCGCATCTGTCCATCGTTCCATCGCTACATAGGTTTCGGCCAGCAGGTGGTAAGCTGCTAAATCGGATACCTGCCCGTCGGCTACTTCTGTGATACCGGGTAGATTTTGCGCAGCAAATTCCAGGTCAGAAGCGGCCTGTTCGTATACTTCTTGTCGGGAGGCTCTCTGATAATCGGTTTTAGGTGAACTAACCGCTTCCAGTTCTATTGGCACTCCGCCATAAAGATAGCCCAGGTTACGATACGAGAGTCCCCGGAAAAGCCTGGCATCTGCTTCAATCTTCGTTTTTTGCGCATCGGTCAGCTCAGATGCAGGAAGTCGCTCCAGAATGATATTGGCTGAGGAGATAATCTTATAATACTGGTTCCAGTGATATTCGGTAGGATCTGATGTAGGAGTAAGTGTGGCTAAGTAACTACCGAAACGTACGTTGAGCTGTTGTGCTCCATTGTAGCCAATATCGGTGCCGTATAGATAATCCAGCGGTCGGTGTTCACTGGCCGAAAGCATGACGCGAAGATTGTCATAAAGCGCGTAGACCGAAGAGTTAAAATCTTCTATGGTAATAAAGGAAGTTTCCGGGCTGGCAAAATCCAGCGGAGTTTCCTGAAGAATTTTGTCCTCATTACAACTAAAAACGGACAAAGCTAAGGTCAGGAAAAGAATATAAAGTTGTTGATATGATTTCATAGTGTTTAGTTTTTTTATTAAAAGCTCATGTCCAGTCCGATAGAGAAACCTTGTAGAATGGGGCGCCCATTAGCGCCAAAACCACCACTTGACTGGGTTTGGTCAGCACCCCGGTCTATTTCAGGGTCCCAGCCTTCCCATTTGGTCCAGGTAGCCAGATTTTTACCGCTGGCAAAGACCTTCAAGCTCTGAATGCCAATGTTTTCCAGCATAGAAGGGGGGAGGTTATACGCCAGGGTAATATCCTGCAATCGGACAAAGCTGCGGTCTCCGTAGTAGATATAATCAAAGGAAGGTTCCTGATCTAATCGGCGGTAGCGGGCATTGGGGTTCGAGGGGGTCCAGTAATCAAATCCGTTCCACATATTATTTCGCTTGATATTGTCGGCACTACCAAAACCTTCCAGCATATTTCTTCCCCGATACCCGTCTTTTCCTCCCTGGATGGAGTTGAGAAAGACGCGAAGCGTAAAACCTTTGTAGTTGAACGTATTAAGAATGCCAAAGCGGTAAGCCGGTTCTTCCCGACCGATAATAACCCGGTCATTTGGGTCGATAAAGTCATCCTTATTCTGATCCACAATTCGGTGGGTGCCTACAAAAAAACCGTCGGGAGCTTCTTCGCCTAGTTGAATAATTCCGCCCGACTCGTAGTCGAAAATAGAATTGATCGATTCGCCAATGAACAGGTTGCTGGCCTGAAGGTCATCTTCCTGCCCATCACCATCTGCATCCAAACCTATTAGTGATATGATTTCGTTTTTATTGGAGGAGAGGTTAACGTTGAGGTTCCAGGTAAAATCACTCTTTTGCAGCACGTCGGCATTAAGCACTACCTCTATCCCGCGATTGTCCACTTCCCCTACATTGGAGGTGATCTGATTAAACCCGGTTACTTCCGGGATGGCTACATCAAATATCAGATCGTTGGTGGTAGAGCGGTAGTAGTCGATACTACCCGTAAACCGGTTGCTTAGCACGGAAAAATCGAGGCCGAAGTTGAACCCGGTAGTCGTTTCCCAGGTAAGGTTCGGGTTGGCCAGGTTTTGTACCTGCTGCCCAAACAAGGTAGAGCCACCATCTCCAAATACATAAGCGGCGTAGGTTTCCAGAATGGCCTGCGAAGAGTATCGGTCTACCAGATTACCATTGCTACCGTATGAACCACGCAGTTTCAGGTTGTTGAGCCAGGTTTTATCCATGAAAGATTCCTCGCTGATGATCCAGCCCAAACCCAGCGACGGAAAAAGGGCCGTCTTTTCGTTTTTTGCAAAACCGGAAAACCCATCGCGGCGCACGGTGGCCGTAATTAAATACTTATAGTCAAATTCATAATTGATCCGAGCCATTTGGTACAGATAGCTCTCGTTCCAGGCCTCAGACTCAATATTCTGAATGGCGGCCAGGCTTAAGTCGTTATAGCTCAGTCTCAGATTATTATAATTAGAACCTGTAGCTTTGGTTACTTCGTAGTTCCGCTCCCGTTGCCCGGCTACCAGGGTAAGATCCAACTGGTGTTTTTCGGCAAATGTTTTTTTGTAATTGATAATATGGTCTAAAGTCCAGTCGTACCAGCTTTTATTTTCTTTGTAGGCGCCCCCTGAAGCACCATTGTCAAATTCATTGCTGTTGTAGTGCCGATCCCAGGAATAGTTATTCCCAAAGTTGAGGCGATAGTTGAGGCCTTCCAGGAAGGGGAAATCTATATCAGCGTAAAAGTTGCCGAACAGGCTATTCCTTTTGTCCAGGTCGTCCGCGGCTGATACCAAAAAGGGATTGGGAATATTAGCTCCGTTCGGGTTAAGAATGTACTCGCCATTCTCGTCGGTAGGCCGGATGACGGGTGCCATGCGGGCCAGACTGCCCAGGGCGGGAGAGCTACCGGAATAATCTGAAAAAGAGCCAAACGTTTGGGCACCGATGGTAAACCACTCAAAAATATCATTTTCAATATTGATGCGGGTGGTGATTCTCTCAAACTCATCGTTCATGATAAACCCTTTCTGTTTGGTGTAGCCACCGGACAGATAGTAAGAAACATCACCACTGGTGCCGCGCACGCTCAGGTTGTGGGCATTAATGTAGCCGGGGTCGGTGGCGGCATCCCACCAGTCGTAATCATACCCGTTTTCAAAACCAATGCGTAATTCCGGGTCTCCTACCACATCAAGGTAGCTCCAGTCGGATTTGAGTTGGGTGTATTCCGGTGCTTCGTACGATGCTTCCCAGTCCACATCAAACGACTTCTGGACAAATTCATCCCGGTTCATCAGGGTTAGGGCATTGCTGGGCGTCTGGGTAGTGAAAGAACCCGTGTAATTGAAAACCGGCTTGGAGGAAGACTTGCCGCCTTTGGTCGTCACCAGAATCACCCCATTGGCTGCCTGCGCCCCGTAAATGGCTTTGCTGCTGGGGTCTTTCAAAACATCAATCGATGCGATGTCGTTAGGGTTCAGGTCATTCAGGCTACCCGTATAGATGATCCCATCTACAACAATGAGCACATTCTGGTTGCCGTTGATCGTGCTTCTTCCGCGTACAGAAATAGACGGGTTTTCACCGGCAGCATCTACCTGCCCGATATTCAGCCCCGGGACGGTACCTTGTAGTGACTGGGCAATATTCACATTCGGAGACTCCCGGAAGGATTCAATGTCAGCCCTCACCACTGAGCCGGTTAGGTCTGACTTCTCCTGCGTACCATAACCCACCACTACTACTTCAGAAAGGGCCTGAATGTCCGGGGCGAGATTGATATTGATTACACTTCGGCCATTAATATTTTCCTCGATGGTTTCATAACCAATAGATGAAAAGACCAGTGTGGTTACCTCGTCAGCGATGGTTAGTCGGTAATTCCCTTCTACATCAGTTACGGTTCCGGTGGCGGTACCTTTGGCCAGGATGTTTACTCCCGGTAACGTTTCTCCGGTAGAAAGATCGGTAACTTTTCCGCTCACCGTTTGCTCCAGCGCTCGCGCGTAGTTTATGAGAGACTTCCCATCGGGAGCAGGCGCCAG
Source organism: Cyclobacteriaceae bacterium (assembly GCA_040222715.1). Classification (GTDB taxonomy): domain Bacteria; phylum Bacteroidota; class Bacteroidia; order Cytophagales; family Cyclobacteriaceae; genus Tunicatimonas. Next base: position 57,390 of record JAVKCN010000081.1, read on the forward strand.
CACTCCCCGCCCCAGTTTTTCACTCGCCCTACTGAACGTGTCCAGATTGGTAGGAGTAGTCTGTATTCTGTTAATTTGCTTTCTTTTCTGCTGAGGGTAAATCGCATAGGAAGCATCTTCAAACTTCTTGAAATTTAAGCCCAAAGGTGATAGCAGGTTTTCCAGAGTGCTTTCCAGGTTGTCTTCCTGCTCAATGGTTTGCAGGAGCTTTCGGCTCACTTTCTTATCGTACACCGTTTCGTGATCATAGTTAAACTCCGTGCTGAATTTTTTTGCCAGTTCGGAAAGCACGCTAGAAAGATCTTTTGAATAATCCTGATGCGGGATAGAGAAGGGCAGGCTCTCAGTAGAAGCGATGGTCTGCGACCAGGCCTGTTGGGTGGCCAGGGTGAGCAGGGCTATACTGAGCATGCGGAAAAAGTACCATGACGGTAGTGTTCGTTTCATAAGCTGTTGTCGTTTTGTAATTCAATAATTGAGTGCGTGAAAAGTATCTTGCTGATAATGACCTTTTGTGCCGGTACAGATTTCTTTACTTTTCGGTTATGGTGATTTCATTTCCACTTCTTGTTATTTTTAGCCTATACACCAGGGAGAGCTTGTCTAATAGAATGTCCAGGTCGTCTGCCGGGGCCGTTCCCGTAAATGCTTTCAGAAGCAGGTTGGGGTCCTCAATGGATACCTGAAGTCCGTAATTATCTTCTATTAATTGCTTGATAGCCGCAATGGGAGTGTTTTCAAATACCAGTTTGTTCTCCGTCCAGGCGGTGTAGTGCGAAGGGTCTACTGTCTTTTTCTCTACGGCCTGTTGGTGCTGATCTACGGCAACCATCTCACCGGGCACCATAAGCACTTCTTCGTTGGCCTGCTCTGTAGGGCCTTCAATGTTCAACTTTACCTTTCCGGAACTGAGCACTACTTTTGTTTCGCGATGCCGACTATTGACATTAAACCGGGTACCCAGCACTTCCACCCGCACGTTGCCACTGTGTACCAAAAATTTAGCCGGTTCACCCTCCCGGGTTTTTCGTTTCTCAACATCAAAAAAAGCTTCTCCGGTCAGCCAGACCTTTCTCTCTGCCAGATTCTCCCAGTCCGCTTCGGCTATCCTGAGCGAGGAGTTGGCGTTCAGCGTTACGACGGACTGATCAGGCAGGGTTACGGTTTTGGTTTCGCCGTAAGTGGTAGTATATTCAGTAGGTTCCCAGGGCTGGAAAGCAATAAAATAGGCCACCGCGAGCAATATAACCCCGGTGAGGCTGGCGGCCACGCCGATCCATTGCCGGGGATACGCTATCTTTCTGAAAGGAGGTATTTCAGGGGGTAACAGCGCTTCTTTCGGCAAAGCCTTTTCCTGAATGGCCCGGTCTATGGTTGATTTAATCCGTTGTTTGGTGGCTTCACTGCGGGGTTCTTCGTGGAAATCAAGTTGTAAAATCAAATTTCTGGCTTCCTCAATATCTTCGGCAGCCTCGGGATGAAGGCGTAAAAATTCCTGCCAGTAAGCATTATTTTCATTATTGGGGGTTTTTACCCACGCTTGAAAATGTGGGTCTAACAGAAAGGCGTGAACCTGTTGATTGTGATCAGGCATAAGGAGTGCTTTGGTGTCTTTTATTAAGCAAAGACATGCCCGCCTGATTTTACACTATGATTTTTAGATTTTTCTGAAAAAATAGGAGATCACCAAAGAACAGGGAGTAGTATTGATAGATTGATAATGGACAAATCGTTTTATTAAGAGGTTTTTGGCGATGAGAGGTTAAATCGCTTCTAAAAGAAAGGAAAGGATGAAAGGAATCAGCAGGGTGGAGGCCGGTACTTCGAAGTGTTGCACATCCGCTCTCAATATATCTATCGTTCTACCGATGAGGTTATACACCGAGCGCACCTCTATTTCCATAACTGCGGCCACCTCCTGAAAAGAAAGGTTATTATAGAATTTAAGATAGATCGCCTCTTTCTGCCGGTCAGTAAGCCGATGTAAAGCTCGGGTTAACTTGTCTCGAAGTTCGTTTTCCTCAAAGGCTGGTGCCGATGATTTTTTAAGAGATAGCTGAAAGTGACAGTGATATTTTTCAACTACTGAAAAGGGATCAGGCCGTTTCTTTTCCCGGGACATGGCCCGGATCAGGTTGCGCCTCAGGCATCGGAAGAGGTAAAATTTGATGGCATTGGTTTTGCCTAAACGTGTTCTTTTCGTCCACAGATAAATAAAGAGGTCCTGAATGGTATCTTCAACCAGGCTTTTGTCATCACAAATTTTATCCCCATAGCTACAGAGGGTCTGGAAGAGCCGATCGTAGATACAATCAAAGGCTGCTTTGTTGCCCTGCCGAAACTGTTCCCATAAGAGGGTATCGGAACAATTGTCCAACGCAGTTTCTGTTGGCTCATACTGTTCGTCTAAGTGATGATGGTTATGTGCTGATAGGTAGTTCACTCGCCGCGCCCCTTGGGTTTGTATTGAATAAAATCAAATTTGAGGTAAACCCAAAGAATTCTGTCTAATAATTATTTTAAGCCTGAAAAAAGTAGGCTGTTTGATAAAATTTCAATTGTAAATACTGAATGCTGGTTTGCATGGAAAATCGGTAATAGGTCGGTTGAGAAATAACATGGAGTATTTAGAAAAGCAGTGACAAGACTACGGACTTTCAAAAAGGCCGGTATTACCTTTTTCCCAGAGAGGAGCAAGGGACTTAACAATTTCAGGATGATCCGCGGCGATGTTGATGTTTTCATAAGGATCGGCCTGATGGTCGTACAGTTCTACGGTAGGTTGCTCCTTGCGGAAGTATTTTGTAAAACGGTATCTCTCCGTACGGACCGTAATCCCATCGTTGAAATAACTATAGGCTACATTTTTCCACACATCAGCCTCCGGGTTTTTCATTAAACGCACGAAACTGCTTCCATCGATCTGATGAGGAATGGTAACATCACACAATTCCATCAATGTTGGGTAAATATCTACCGCACCTACTACATTATTGAGCACTATCCCAGGTGCGCTGTCAGGAGTTTTTACCATGAGAACGCTCTTCAGCGCATAGTCAAAATTGGTGTGTTTGCCCCAAACCCGGTCATCTCCCAAATGCCAGCCGTGATCACTCCAGAGTACTACCACAGTGTTTTTATCCAGGTCTAAGCGGGTTAGCTCATCAAGCACTTTTCCCACCTGCGCATCAACGTAACTGACACTGGCGTAGTAAGCATGTTTTAGTTTCCGGGCATAGGCGTCAGAAACGGGTTTAATCAGGGAGGCTTTTTCTTCACCCAGTTTGTACTGGTTAAATTCTCCGCTTTCGTGTAAGCTGGCGAGGTTCACATGTTCGGGTATATCAGGTGAGTGGGTTAAGGGAATTTCGGAGCGCTCGTACAAGTCCCAGTATTTTTTTGGAGCATTGAATGGAAGGTGCGGTTTGAAAAATCCTACCCCCAGGAAAAAGGGTTTTTGCTTCTCCGACAACTCCTTCAGTTTCTGCAATGCCAGTTCGGTAGTCAAACCATCAGGGTATCCGGCATCTTCTACGGCTGCACTTTCGTAGGGCTTCACCATTTTCTGTTTGCTTTGTCGGTTCGAACCATCAGCATAGCCAAAAAAAGCATTCCAGCCAGTGCCCCACTTACCGGGATCAAAAAGCATTTCATCCCAGCTATTGGGCAGTTCTAAATCGGTTCCCACAGGATCAGTATAACCGTATAGCAGCCCATCCACATAGTGACTGATCTTTCCAATTCCTACCGTATAGTAGCCATTCCTCCGAAGGTTTTCCACGAAAGTCTCTGGCTGATCGGGGTTAGGTTGCTCGGCAATCAGTTTACGAATTGCATCGTTGGATAGGGCTACCTGGGTACGAGGATGTGTACCGGTAAGCAAACTGTAACGAGATGCGCCGCAGGTAGGAACCGTAGTAAAAAAGTTTGTAAAAAGATAAGCCTGCGAGGCAAGCTTATCTAAATGAGGAGATTGAACCACATCATTTCCGTAACACCCCAAGTCGGGACGAAGATCATCTATACAGATGAATAACACGTTCGGGCGTTCTGCTGATGGTTGAGCCCAAGCGCTAATGCCATAAAATAGCAATAGCGCAAAGGGCGCAAGTCTTAGACTTAGTAGTTTCGTCATAGTTAATAACCAGGATTTTGGGTAAACTCTCCCGGGTTGGCCACCCGGTCAATCTGCGTTTGGGGGATAGGGCGGATCAGGTGCATCTCCTGTATGTTGGGGGCAGCATCCAGATTATATTGTCGTACTCGCTCGAGCAGGGTTCCGGTACGTTTCAGATCATACCAGCGATGTTTCTCACCAACCAGCTCCCGGGCCCGCTCATCCAGGATAAAATCCAGGTCAATATCTCCGGCAGATACCTGCATGGCAGCTTCCTGGCCGGGAATAGCGGCTCTGCTTCGAATCACATTCATATAGTTGGCGGCTATATCATTCTTGCCCTGCTGCCAGGCGGCTTCGGAGGCAATCAAATACATTTCGGCCAGGCGGATGACGGGAAAATCCCGGCGGCCATCCTGGGCATTTACACTGGATCGTAGGGGGTCCATATACTTGAGCAGAGAAGGGTAGTTTCTGCGCTGGTTGGTGCCAACTTCCCATTCGTCCGTGACGGATCCGATCCAGTTATCTTTATAGTCAAATAACCAGTAAGGAGCTGCTTCCTGCACTTCATCTGGCACCTCCTGCATAACGATTTTAATGGCCGTATCTCCCGGATTGACGGCTTGTCCGTTGATTTCGGCCGGTATGTCAGCTAACCAAGCCGTTCGGAAAGAACCATCCCAGCGAGCATCCATAGAGCGATCATACAGGTTAAGCAGGTAATTGGTGGGTAAGAAACGTTGCCAGGGCCGTCCGTAGTTGAGGTTCCGGGTCATGGCGGGGTTAAAGGTATAATCGAAGATAAAAAACAGGTGTCCCCAGTTTCCTTGATCATTCGTCAGCGGATCGCCGGTATACTGTACTGCCCAGACAATTTCATTGCTGGCATCGTTTTCAATATCCCACAAGTCGGCGTAGGGAGTGACCAGTTGGAAGTTATATTCGTTGATAACCCGGGCCGCCAGGGTTTCAGCATCTGCCCAGTTTCCTAGGGTGAGGTGAACTCGAGCTAATAGGGCTTCGGCGGCGGGTTTGGTCACCCGGCCGTACTCATCTGTTTCAGCCGGTAGGTTATCGGCTGCATACTCCAGATCAGGGACGATTCCCTCATCATAAATGGTCTCAACGGGGGTACGATTGGCTTCGGTTTCCACTCCGGCCGTTTCTTCTAACGTAAAATGAACCGGGCCGAATTGCTGCACCAGGTGGAAGTAGTATAAAGCTCTGAGAAAACGGGCTTCGCCCATCACTCGGGCTTTTTCCGTTTCATCCATATCCTCTACCTCCGGGGCGCGGTCAACCACAGTATTGGCCTGATTGATACCCACATAGAATTGATCCCAGATGGTGGTGATCATACCATTAGTACCCAGCAGGTTAGGAGAATAATTATTAATATCGGGCGCATTGGCAATGCCGCCGAAACCGTTGGTAAAGATATCGGTTCCAGTCACAGTCAGGAAGAAACCTTCTTGTCGGCCATAAAAACTTCGCAAGGGCGTGTAGGTGGCTTTCAGGGCATCTTCTATGCCACTGGCGGTAGTATAATAACCATCGGCGGTGGCCAGGCTGACCGGGTCTTCAACCAGCGCATCTTCACAAGAAAAGTGGATCAGTAGTATGCCGATCAGGCTTAAAGTTTTAAGTGTATTTTTCATATCAGAATGATGGTTTAGAATTTAAGGTTTATCCCAAAAATATAAGTGGTTGCTGTAAGCGGGCTGCCACTTCCCACAATACCGTTGGACGTTTCGGGGTCCACCACGTCATAAGCCGAAAAGGTGAGGGCGTTGTTAGCAGTAGCGTACAATCTTAGAGAGGATAACCCAACCCGGCTAAGTAGCTCATTTTCAAAATTGTAGCCCAGCGTAATATTTTTAATTTTCACAAAGGAGCCATCAAAGAAACGCACCGCATTTGAATAGAGGGGCGCTTCTCCGGCATCGGGCAACGGATAGGCATTGGTGGGGTTGTTAGGAGTCCAGTAATCCAGGTTCAGGCTATTATATCGGCCCTGCCAGTTGTTGCCCCCCAGGTTATGATAATCGCTTCGTAGCAACTGACCCTGCCGGGCATATACCAGCACCGAGAGATCAAAACCTTTATAAGAAATTCGGTTGGTGATACCGCCGCTCCAGTTGGGTACGGTAGAACCTAGTACTGTTCGGTCATCAGAATTGATGGTGCCGTCAGGCGCTTTGGTCAGCTCACCGTTTTCATCCCGGCCATTGACATCTGCAATTTTAATGTCGCCGGGAGCCTGCCCGAGCGTTTCTGCTTCAGTGGCTTCACCTTGCTGCCAGATGCCGGTTTGCTGGAAACTGTAGAATACGTTGATGGGCTGGCCAATAAACCACTCGTTGCCCACGTCATCGGTTTGTCCGTCAAACAGCTCAACAATTTCCTCTTTATTGGAAAAAACATTGAGATTCACATCCCAGGTAAAACCCTGCGGACTGTTGATAACATTGGACGACAAACTAAATTCCCAGCCCTGGTTACGGGTAGCACCGACGTTCTGTAAGATGGAGGAATAGCCCGAGGTAATGGGAATAAATCTTCTCAGCAGTAAATCTTCGGTATTGGTGTTGTAGTACTCAAACGTACCGGTAATCCGGTCTTCTAGCAGACCAAAATCCAGTCCGACATTGGTGGTTTTTGAGATTTCCCATCCCAGATCAGGGTTGGCGATTAAATTTTGCCCATAGCCAAAAGCCCCTTCATTACCAAAGGCGTAGGTAGACCGGGCCAGGCCACCCAGGGTTTGGTACGGATCAATGGAAGTATTGCCAATCTCCCCGTAGCTTGCCCGCACTTTGACAAAAGAAAGAGCAGGTATATCAAAAAAGTTTTCTTCAGAAATGATCCACCCCGCAGAAACAGCTGGGAAAAAGGCCCATTTTTTTCCCTCGGCCAGGCGGGAAGAACCATCGGCGCGACCTGTTAGGGTGAAAAGGTAACGGTTTCTGAAACTGTAATTAATTCTGCCCATATACGACAAAAGCCCCCAATCTGATAAGGCACTATAGATACCTGTAATGGTGGAGGCACTGCCCAGATCGTTAAAAGTTGATTTTTCTATAGGAATGTTTTGAGCACTGGCACTGGTTGTATCAACCTGGCTTTGCTGGGTGCTGAACAGTCCTACTACGTTTAGTGCATGGTCGCCAAAGGTTTTGTCATAGGTCAGTATGTTTTCCAGAGTGTACACAAACTCATTCCGGTCATCAATAGAGGCCGTGTTGGTACTTCCAGCTAGTGAACCGGTGTATCTGCCCCGGCGGGAGGTGCTGTAATCAGGGCCGTAGTTTACCCGGAATGTGAGGTCTTTGGTAATATCGTACTCACCGTAGATGTTGGCAAAAACGCGGTAATTTTTGGTTTCATCCCGGTATTGATTGGCCTGAAAGTTTAGAAGCGGATTGGTTAGCAGCCCTTCCCGGGGATTGGGATAGGGAAGAAACTCGCCGTTCTCATCATACGGCGTAACCAGTGGAGAAAACAACAGGGCGCCGTTGTAGGGACCATTGTTCATCTGGTTTCTCAGCGTAGTGGCCACGGTAGAGCTTAGGCCCACCCTGAGTTTGTCGGTAAGGTTCGCTTGAATATTGGCTCTGAAAGCAACTCGATTAAAGTCTGTTTTCTCGATAATGCCCTCTTCATCAAAGTAGGAGCCTGACAAGTAATAAGTAACATCCTCACCACCTCCACTGACCGATACCTGATGGTTTTGCTGAGTACCGTTGCGGATCACCTCATCCAACCAGTTGGTTACTACTCCATTTTGTAAATTATTCATCTCAATATCACTGAAAAAGCTGGCATCCTGACTACTATCATCTGTAGGAATGCCCCGTGATATTCGGGAGTAAGCGGCAAATTCCTGCCCGTTCATCAGATCCAGGTTTTCTACCGGTTGCTTTACACCGTAGTAGCCGTCGTAACTGATGACCGCTTTGCCCTGCTTACCTTTTTTTGTAGTAATGAGGATAACCCCGTTGGCACCCCGAGAACCGTAAATGGCCACGGCACTGGCATCTTTCAATACTTCCATCGATTCAATATCGTTCGGGTTGAAGTTATTGATATTGGCCGACGTTGGAATGCCGTCAATCACATACAAAGGATCGTTGCTGGCATTGATAGAACGGTTGCCTCGAATCCTGATCTGCACCGGCGACCCCGGTGAACCGTTGGATCTTACGATGTCCACGCCAGCCAATCTTCCCTGAGACTGCTCCAGCACATTACCGGCCGGCGTTTCGGTTAAGTCTTTGCTGGTGATGGATGAAATGGCTCCGGTTAAATCACTTTTCTTTTGCGTACCGTAGCCTACTACCACTACTTCAGAAAGAGATTGAATATCGGGTGAGAGACTGATATTGATCACGTTACGGCCGCTGATGTTCTCTTCAACCGTCTCAAAGCCGATGGATGAAAAAACCAGGGTGGTTACTTCATCGGCTACGGTCAGGCGGTAGCTTCCTTCTACATCAGTTACGGTTCCGGTAGCCGTTCCTTTGGCCAGGATGTTTACTCCCGGTAATGTTTCTCCGGTAGAAAGGTCGGTGACTTTTCCCGTAATGGTTTGTTCCAGCGTTTTTAAATGACCACTGGTCTTATTAATAGTGATAAGGGGAAACAGCGCTTCATGGTTTACGCTTCCTCCATGCATGCCGGAAGAAGTTGATCTATGAGGTTCGTTCTGCATTTTCTCGATATCTTCCCGTTTGGGTTGAGGAAAAATGGCATAGGAGGTATCTTCAAACTTCCTGAAATTTAACCCCAGAGGCGGTAATAGTACTTCTAGCGTGCCTTCCAGCTTGTCATTGTGCTCGATGGTCTGAAGTAAATTTTGGTTTATTTTTTTACCATAGACCGTTTCCCTGTCATAATTGAAGTTAGTATCAAACCTGGCTTCCAGTTCCGAAAGTACGACAGTAAGATCTTTTGAATAATTCTGATGCGAGATCGATACGGGCAGGCTCTCAGTAGCGGCGATGGTCTGCGACCAGGCTTGTTGGGTTGCGAGGGTGAGCAGGACCATGCTGAACATTCGTAAAAAGTACCAGAAAGGGAGTGTTCGTTTCATAAGCTGTTGTATTTAGTAATTCAATGATTGGCTAACTGAATTTATGGATGATTAAATGGTGTATCAGAGATAGCTGGTCTGGAAGAAAATGCCACACCAGTCAATATTTTTTTTAATAAGGTAGAATCCTCAATTTGAAGGGTGGAATTTGCAATCATCATCACTGATGGTTCGGGAGGGGTTACGGCAGCAGTTGGTTCCGGATAATAGTAAGGAAAATGCCACCAGCACGTCTTATTTTCAGCATTGGAAGGTTCTGCCCATGCTTGAAAATGTAGATTTAAGAGAAAATCATGAACCCGGTAGCGGTAATCAGGCATCGGTTGAGTTTTAATGTCCTTTATTAAATAAAGACACAGTGGGCTGATTTTACACTATGGGTTTTCAAAGAAATTAAAAAAATAGAAAACAGTTAAAAATAAGAGCGCAAAGCCATCTTTTTGTCAAAGATCAGATGGGTTCTTTGAAGAATTTCTATGATTGTGCGGATTGAATATTGGGTGAAAAAGAGTGCGTATTATGAGCGTTTATGCTGATAATCAGGTTAAAAAGCAGTTTTCTGTCGAAAGTCTTATCTGACCGGGCAGGTTAGCGTTGCCGGATGCCGTACGGGTAGCCTCTGTCTCCTGCCGCCTACTTCCCATTACGTCTAAAAAAATTAGAATAATGTCTATTACTGCTAATATGGCGGCTGAGGTATTCCGGTTTTACATATCGTATCAACCCGTTTGCCACTGAGCTAATCTCAAGTTCCATAATAGCTGTTTATAAAACATCAATGGCAAATATGTTGCCTGACCCTTGGTCTTTGGCTAGCACTGATTTAAGAAGGGAGGCGTTAAGACAGATCGTAGTGGTCACTCATTTTTTTGACTCTATCAAATAGCTGGTTAGAGTTTACGCTTAATCATGCTTCTGGATAGAAAGCGGTTTTAGGCCTTTTTTTGAACGAAAAAACCACTTATGGGAAGAAATCAACCACCCACGAATAAGCGACTGCCACTTATACATTAAAGGTTCTTTCTGAAGAAGGCCCGCATTACCTTAGGCTGATATATTATTTATTCAACCATACTACGGTACAAATGGATAAGTGAGGCACAAGAGCTTGTTGTTTATGTGCGAACAATAACGACAAGTATGTACACTCACTTATTGAACGAATTTAAGAAAATAGCTTTGGATTGGAAAACCTCACAGCTCAAGAA
>JAVKCN010000082.1:0-31143 GCA_040222715.1 Cyclobacteriaceae bacterium
CCCACAAGACCCACCTCCCCCTCACAAAACCCCGTTTTAAACCAAAATTTCTCTATAAAATTCCTTAACCGGTAACGTTACCCTTTTTCAAAACCAAATATTTCGTAACTTGGGAAGCATACCGAATTTTTATCTATGAAAGATTTTCCACGACCCCCGAAGAATGAATCACGCCGGCAGTTTATCAAGTCTACTGGCTCGGCTGTTATTGGCGGCGCCATTGCCCTGCCGATGATCAACACCACCCCTGTTTTCGCCCGCAACAATGCCGATACCATTAGGGTAGGCCTGGTAGGCTGCGGCGGACGCGGCACCGGAGCCGCCAATCAGGCCATGAAAGCCGACCCCAATGTGGTGCTCGTAGCCATGGCTGATGCCTTTGACGACCGCCTGCAAACCAGCCTTGAAAACCTGAAAAAAGGCCACGGCGATAAGATACAGGTAAACCCCGAACACCAGTTCATCGGCTTCGATGCGTACCAGAAACTGATCGACAGCGATGTGGACGTAGTGCTGCTCGCCACCCCTCCCGGCTTCCGCCCTCAGCACCTGACGGCAGCAGTAAAAGCCAAAAAGCATGTCTTCTGCGAAAAACCCATGGCCGTAGACGGTCCGGGCGTTCGGCAGGTGATGGAAGCAGCCAAGAAGGCCAAAGAAAACAATACCGCCATGATGTCGGGCTTCTGCTGGCGCTATCATATGCCTAAGCGGGAAACCTTCAGCCGCATCCTGGACGGATCGGTCGGGAATATCGGCACCATCTATAACACTTACAACACCGGCACGCTCTGGAGCAAAGAGCGGCAACCCGGCTGGACGGAAATGGAGTACCAACTGCGCAACTGGTTGTACTACAACTGGCTATCGGGCGACCACATTGCCGAGCAGGCCGTACACAGCCTGGACATGATGTCCTGGGCACTGGGCGACAAGAAACCCCTGAGTGCGGTGGGCACCGGCGGACGACAGGTGCGTACCGATGATAAATACGGGCATATCTTCGACCATTTTGCCATTGTATACGACTACGGCGACGGACAGAAGGGTATCCACATGAGCCGGCAGCAGTTCAACTGTGCCAACAGCTACGCCGTGGAAGTCACCGGTGACAAGGGACGGGCTACTGTGGATTGTATCAAAGGCGTGCATGAGATCTACGGCAGCGAGAAGTGGCGCTACCGCGGTGAGAAGAACGACATGTACCAGACCGAGCACGACGAACTGTTTGCATCTATCCGCAATGGCTCGCCCATCAACGATGGTGATTTTATGGCGCAAAGCACATTACTCGCCCTCATGGGCCGTATGGCCGCCTACACCGGACAGACCATCACCTACGAAGAGGCACTCAACTCTCAGGAAAAACTGGGACCCTCAGAATACAGCTGGGATCTGGAATACCCCGTGGCCTCAGTAGCCCAGCCCGGTATCACCCAAATCGGATAAAAAAGTGGTGAAGGGTACAATGGTAGTGGGTAAATGGTGCAGGGTAAACAGTTGACGGTTTTATCGTGTAGGTTACACTAACACAATAACCTACACCCTTTCACCCTTCACCTGTACCATTCACCCTCTCAATCTTGGACCGTTTACCCTCAACCCCTAACCTTTAACCCCCAAACATGCTCCGACGAGATTTTATCAAACTGAGCAGTGCGACACTGGCGTCGTTACCGCTTGTTTCTACCCATTCCTTTGCCCACTCCCGCCCCCAGCTCAGTATCAAGAAGAGCCTGAAGTACAGTATGGTGGATGCCCCCGGCAGTGTGCTGGACCATTTCCGCATGCTGAAGGAGGTTGGTTTCGACGGGGTGGAGATGGATTCCCCCAGTGACATCAGTATTGAGGAGGTGCTGGAGGCCAAAGCGCAAACTGGCCTGGAAATTCCCGGCGTCATTAACTCAGCCCACTGGAAAATGCCGCTCTCTGACCCGGACCCCAAGGTGCGGGCCGCCTGCGTAGAAGCCTCTAAAACAGCCCTGCGCGACTGTAAACGCTACGGCGGCACCACCATGCTGCTGGTAGCAGGCGTGGCCAACGAAAAGATCAGCTACCGCGATGCTTACCAGCGCTCGCAGGAGGAGATCCGTAAGATTCTGCCTGTGGCTGAAGAAACCGGGGTGAAAATTGCCATTGAGAATGTCTGGAACAATATGCTGATCAGCCCGCTGGAGGCAGCTCGCTATATTGATGAGTTTGACAACCCCATGATCGGCTGGTACTTCGATGTGGGCAATATTGTGCGCTACGGCTGGCCCGAGCACTGGATTGAAGCCCTGGGCGACCGTATCATGAAGCTGGACATCAAGGAATACAGCCGTAAGAAGCAGCAGGAAGAAGGTATCTGGAAAGGCTTTGAAGTAGAACTGATGGAAGGCGACTGCAACTGGCCCGAGGTGAATAAAGCCCTGGCGAAGATTGGCTACGAAGGCTGGGCTTCTGCCGAAGTACCCGGGGGGGGCCGCGAACGCCTGCAAACCATCTCCCAAAAGATGGACGCCATCTTCGGACTGGCCTGAAATAACAAAAGACTCTGTATGAAAAAAGCCTGCTCCCGGAGCAGGCTTTTTTGCTTCGAAGCCAAGTTTAACTGCATTGGGCTCCCCTCCGCATGTATGTAAGGCACTGCCTGAGGGAGTATTGAGCCGGACAGCCATTATTTACTTTTCAGAACCGCACCCAAGGCGGGGAGGAATAGGTAAATCAGGAAGAGTTTATATGCCAAATAGTAATTTTCTGGTTGATGCTTACCGCTGCTGTTGGTCGATATACTGAAAATAATCCTGAGAATACCACCGCATATCAGCTTGAATACCCTACCAAAACTATTTTTATTACCGTAAAGAATAATTGTCAACAAGAACCTTGGCTTCTACTGGAATAGTAAAGAATTAAATTGTATTATTAGTGTATTACCACAAACCTTTACGAATCTATGAGAAATTTTTCTACAGAATTACGCAGGCTGGGTTGGGTCATGGTGGCCCTGATTGCCTGGAGCACTTTCGTAACCCCGGCCCTGGCGCAAGACCAGGTAGCACTGCCGGGGGTTGTCAGCCGACTGACGATGGACTCGGAAAACCGTATTCAGTGTGAGATTCACGCCCACGATGCGGTGGCAGATGAACACAACCGCACCATTGACCAGAATGCCCGGATGGATGCCGCCCGCAAGCACTACTACAAAAAGAAGTGGAAGAAAAAAGGAGCGACCATCATTGTCGACTACCTGAACCTGGACCCCAACTTTACCGAGGCCCAGTTTGAAGCAGCCAAAGCGTCCTTTCAGTCGGCGATCGACATCTGGGCGAAGAATGTAGACTCGGAAGTACCCATCTACGTGATTGCCCTGTTTCAGCCCTTGGGCGAAGGGGTATTGGGTTCCGCCGGTTCCGGCTTCATTTATGCCAATGTTCCCGGTTTGCAGCGCGATACCTGGTACGGCAATGCCCTGGCCGATAAGCTGGTAGGGGAAGATGTGAACCCCGAGGTGTACGACATCACGGCCCGGTTTAGCACCGTGTTTCCCAACTGGTACTTCGGCACCGACGGCAACACACCCGATACCGATTATGATTTCCGGTCGGTGGTGCTGCATGAGCTGTGCCACGGCCTGGGCTTCTTTGGCTCTATGTACGTAGACAATGCCACCGGCGTAGGCGACTGGGGTTTTGGCATTCCCGACCCGGTGTTTCCGGCCATCTACGACCGCTATGCCTACGACCGCCCGGGCAAGCTGCTGATCAAAAAGTACCCCAACTTCTCTACCAAACTGGGCAAGGTACTGCTGGATGACCCCCTGCTGTTCCGCGGACGGAATACGATCATCCGCACGCGCGGCAAAGGGGCCAAGATATTCACCGTACTGGATTCAGACGAAGTGGGCGACATTCCCGGATTAACAGACATCTGGCTGCCGGGCTCCAGCTACTCCCACCTCGACTACCTTACCTATACTGGTACCAAAGAGGGGCTGATGGTGCCTTTTCTCTCCCAGGGTGTGGCCTTTAACGCGCCTGGCCAGATTGTGAAGGGCATGTTTGACGATATGGGCTGGAACGGCCGGGTGCGTGATCCGTTCGAAGAAGAGGATGAACCCGCCCTTCGGCTGGATAACCTGATTGTGGCCGACGCAGCGGAAGCTCCGGTAAGCATCTACCCCAACGAGGTACGCAACCAGTTTGTGTTGGACCTGGGTAGCACCGAAGCAGGTTTGCGCCGCGCGCAGCTGGTTGACCTGCTGGGCCGCAGCTACCCGCTGAACTTCTCTAAGCGCGACAGCCGCCACCTGGACTTTGACCTGAGCACCTCGCCCATGCAGTCGGGGGTATACTTCCTGCAACTGGAGTTTAACAACCATACGAGCAAAGTATTGCGGCTGGCCAGAGTACAGTAAAGCCCCGTAGATATAGCAGAAACCACCCCAGTCCGGCCTCACCCGCCGGACTTTTTTTGTCTAGGTTTTTTCCACTATAAAAACCAGTAAACCAATAAGTTACACAAAAATATTGCTTAGGTAATATTTCCCTCGGGCTGTGTTTTGCCAAAATACCTGCTACCTCCATCTTTGCCTTAAAAAACAATGCAGTACCCACATTATTTCATTTATTTACTAAACAGATAGAGACCATGAAACTAGCTGATCAGATCTTACGCGACCAGATGGCCCTGGACGCCGCCCTCAACGATGCCGAAATTGCCGAAATGCTGGAGGCGTATCAGTACGACGAAGCCCGTATTCTGGAAGGCAAAGCCCTGCTCAATACACTGGTGTTGCTCAACGACTTGCAGGATAAAGAGTATGGCGAGCAGTTTGATGCCACCGATATACTGAATGGGACCCGGCAGCGGGCCCACGACCTGTATATGAAGCACCTCACCCTGGGCCGCATTGCCTTTGAGGGGAAGCGGGGCACGGCCAAGCGGCTGCAACTGAACGGTCCCCGCCAGCGTGGCCTTTCCGGCTGGCTCACGCAGGCTGAGGTCTTCTACGCCAACCTGGATGGCCTGGAAACAGCCCTGGCGGAGTACGGAGTATCCTCAGAAGAACTGACGCAGGCGCGGGAGCTGGTAGCGTCCGTCGGCGAGGCCCTGTGGAAGCGGGAACAGGAGCAGAAGGAGGCCCGGGAGAGCACCCGGCAACGGGATGCGGCCCGCAAAGAACTGAAACGCTGGATGCGGCATTTCCGGCAGGTAGCCCGCCTGGCGCTGAAGGATCATGCCCAGAAGCTGGAAAGCATGGGTGATGGGGGAGAAGTGATTGGGGGAGGTGGAGGTGATGAACCTCTTGGAAGTGCCTAGGGTGTAGGTTTTTTTCTGCTTCCCACACTATTCTTTACCTTTTCGTATGCCCCTTATGGTTGCCTTGCACCGCATTCGGTTGAGAGGAACCTGGGCGGCATAAAGCCTATTGGCCGCCGTGGTACGGGGGCTTTTTTTTTCTCCCGCCTGACTGCGTGTAGCAAATACCGGCTGCTGTGGGACGGGGGCTCCTACTCGCTTTTATGTCGGTGCTTTTTTTGGAATTAAAGAGCTATTCATAAACATGAGTGTTTGCTCATTGAGTGGAAGGAGCATAAGATCAAATACCTTGAACAGCAACTAAGCAAGCTCAAGGCTGTGGCCTAGAAATCACTAAGCTGCAATTTGTATATAGTAGACAAAGAAGTCAACATCCAAGGTATACAAAAACGTAGATAGCCCAATTCGGGCAGCAAAGCCACAAGAAGAAATGAACAGCCACCATGTACGAAAACGTAGATAGCCTAATCCGGGCAGCAAGACTAAACTAAAAAAACTCATGCGCATGAATGGAATCTCAGGGCAATCAACCAGCAAAGTGAAAAAGCACCCACAGCAAGATCATGGAACTTCAATGTAACCGTATCATGACAATCCAACATTGAATTGACAAAATGTCTGAACACCCCCACGATCTCACCTGGAAAAAAAGCAACAAACAGTGAACCTCGGTGCACCCACTGCTCAGCGTATGAAACCCGGCTATTAGCCTGATAGAAAACTCTGCCATTACCCCAGGCACCAGGGTAGTGGTAAATGACCAGGCTCTGGTGGCTTATGCTATGAATACCCAATTCAGGAAGATTATAACGTTTCAAATATTAGAATCGGTTGAATTGCCTCTTTTCTTATGATGTAGTTTTTATATCCAATTCAAATTTTTTAAGCACATATAACCATTTTATTTTACATCCAGATGTCTTTTTGATGTGAAGCCAGGGATTAATCTAATTTCCTCCTAATATATTCTAACACAAAGATTTACCATTTCCAAAGAATAGAATGAACAAGGTATTAGTTTTAGACGATGATAAGTTTACGAGGGCATTCATAAAATCGAAGCTTGAAAAATTTGATTATAGTGTTACCGTCTTTGAAAATCCTCGGGATCTTTTTGATAGCCAACTGCTGGATCAATCAGATGTGCTGCTGTTAGACATATATCTGGGCGATACCAATGGTACGGATGTCTTAAAAAATTTAAAGTCTGACGAATCTTATTATAATATTCCGGTGATTATGATTACTGGCGCAGAGGATGATTCCACTATGGAAGCGTGTTTTCGAGCCGGAGCATATGATTACATCACCAAGCCGCTGAACGACGTTGTGTTACGCGCAAGAATAGATTCGGCCATTGATCAATTCCGAAAACTCAACAATTTAGGGGAGAAAATTTCAGTCCTTCAAACGGAAAGTGTTAGTCTGAGTGAAGAAAACCAGAAGTACGAGAAGAAAATCAATAATCTGGAAATGTTTCACAAAGAACTTTCGGAAACCACCCAGCACCTGGCTGCGGCCACCTGGAGAGAAAGAAAGAGTAAGGAAGAACTCAATAATGCTTTAACCGAGCTTACATTAACAAAAGCAATAGTTGAGGAGAGTAATAAAAAAATAATTGCCAGCATCAACTATGCCCAGAAAATCCAGACGGCCTTTCTTCCTACCGAGACCACCCTTAAAACCATGTTTCCGGAACATTTCGTGCTTTACAAGCCCCGAGATATTGTTTCAGGGGACTTCTATTGGTGCTGGAACAACGATCGCTATAAATTCATCGGGGTTTTTGATTGTGTCGGACATGGGGTGCCGGGGGCTTTTGTGAGCCTGATCGGATTGACCTTGCTGAAAGAAACCGTAGAATTGAGAGGAATCTCACAGGTAGACCAGATACTGAAGAACCTGGATGTCGGAGTCGCCCAGATTTTAAACCAGAACACCAACGAAAATCAGGATGGCATGGATGCTGCCGTGATTTGTCTTGACAAGCATACCAATACGCTCCATTTCAGTGGGGCCCATAACCCGCTTCTTTATTTTAAGGATGGGGAATGCATTACTATCAAGGGCTCCCGATGCTCTATCGGTGGTAATCGTAAATCTTCTAAGAAAGAGATAGAACTCCATGAAATTCCACTAGAGGGAATTACAGAAATCTACCTTTTTTCGGATGGGTTTCAGGATCAGTTTGGGGGCAAAGAACGCAAAAAACTAAGCATAAAAACGCTGAAGGAGTTTGTCGTCACCATCCATAACGAACCCATGGAAGTTCAGCAAGAGAAACTGGAAACCCTGCTTCATAACTGGATGAATATTGAAGAGTTTGTCGAACGCCAGATTGATGATATCTCATTCATAGGGATCAGACCAAACATATAATTCGGACACTCCGCCCCTGTCCCCCAAACTAAACATCCAGCCGTTGGGTAATTCACGGCCCACCGCATCAGAGAACGCTCCGGTCGTTGTATCTCCCATCTGGGTCACCTGATTAAATGAGTGCATGGCCAGCGTAAAAGTTTCCCCGGCACTAATCGTGTATCGGTTGGTAAGCAGCAACACGGGTTTGAGGTCCGCCTGATCCTTCAGGTCTACGTACCAAAGGCGCCCGATAGTATGCGCTCACCGCATACTTCAGTCAACAGATTTTACCTGAAACAGCCCATATCTTGTTCTAAACTCCGCACAAAAATAGCCGTAGTTGTTCAGAACGGTATTGGGCCTTTCTTCGCCAATCAACACTTCTTCGCAGGAGCAAAACCACCAGGCGGTGGTTATCAGTACTGTATATCTTATAATGAATCTCATTTTTGTTATTTAATAATGGCCTATAGAGCATACAAATATTTAGTTTAAAGTGTATATAGTATTAATTGCAGAAAACACCGGCAATTATCTGAACTCTCGCTCATCCTGGTTTTCAGCACATTGCTTTTACGGTTTCTTCTGCCAACAACCAAGAGGGGCTAGCATCTAAGAGCGCACAAACAGCCCGGTACACCTTGTTTAAAAAAGAAAATCCGGAAGGAAAACCCATAATAGGTTCGGCTTATGCGGAAAAAATGCTACATTAACTACTCTGAAACCTAAGCACATGCAACTTAAACAAGAAGACTACCTGACAGAAAGGCTCGATGATCAGCTTAAGTGGTACTCGAGGAAAAGTGCTTCTAACCATAAGATGTACAAGCGGATGCAGGTGTCTACGATTATGGCAGCGGCAACCATACCCTTTCTGGCGGCATATGCCTCTGAGGAAAGGTTTTATATCAACATACTTATTGGAGTGATGGGCATGGTGGTGGCCTTTATTACCGCCATTATCAGCTTAAACAAATACCAGGAAAACTGGATTGCCTACCGTAATATGAGCGAGGCATTGAAGCAGGAGAAATATCGCTACCTCACCACCACGGAGCCCTATCATGAGGCAGATGCTTTTAATCTGTTGGTACAGCGGGTAGAGGGGCTGATCTCCAAAGAAAATACCCAGTGGTCGCAATCCATGAAAAAAGAAAATAAACACCTTACGGAGCGTGTGGGGGAAAATTGAGAGACTCGCTGTAGTCACCATACTGAGTAAATATATGAAGAAGTAGGAGCGGAGGTGCGTACTGTTTCTTTAGTAAATGGTAGTATGTTTTACATATTAAATAAATTGCCGATAGGGCAAAAAGTGCATGTATACGAGTTAGAAGCTGTATAAAGATTATAAGAGAAGCAATATTTGTTATACATTTATGTTGCAAATTCCGATAATACTTCTAAATTTAATTAAAGAACTTACTGCCAACCTTACCACAATCAACCATGAATTTCGAGAAGCATGCTTTTATCAGTTATGCACACATCGACAATCAGCCGATCCGGGAGGATGACGAGGGCTGGATTTCCAACTTTCATACCTCTCTCGAATCGCTGGTGAGCATGAAATTGGGCGAAAATGTGCATATCTGGCGGGATAATAAGCTCAAGGGGATGGATATCTTCAGCGATGAAATTGTCCAGCAGTTTCCCAAAACGGCCCTGCTCATTTCGGTCATTACTCCCCGGTATATCAACTCAGAATGGTGTACTAAAGAGATTAAAGAGTTTTACCAATGCGCTATCCAAAATATTGGAGTTAAAATAAAAAATAAGTCCAGGATTCTGAAAGTGGTCAAAACGCCGGTTGATCGGGATAAAATTCCGCTGGAAATGGAAGGTTCTTTAGGCTATGAATTCTTTAAGCTGGACGAGAATGGCCGCCCTAAGGAGTTTAATAAAGTATTTGGCGGCGATGCGGAACAAGCCTACCTTAACCGGGTAGATGATCTGGCCTACGATGTACAGGAACTGCTTAACCTCCTGACCAAAAACGAAGCCGAGCAGGGGCCTGATACTGACACTTTTCCAGCTTCTAAGAAAGTGGTTTCCGTATACCTGGCCCAAAGCAGTTACGACCTTTCCTCAGAAAGAGATATGCTGGTCAGGGAACTGAGGGATCATGGCTATACGGTATTTCCGGACAAACCTTTGTCCATTACCGAAGATGTGCTTAAACAAGAGGTGGCCGACTATCTTGAACAGTCTCAGTTGGCGATCCACCTGGTGGGTAAATCCTACGGCGGGGTTCCGGATGGTCCCTCCCAAAAGTCAACGACGATACTGCAAAATGAAATAGCCGCCTTGCAGAGTAAAAAAAGCGGTCTGCCCCGCGTGATATGGCTTCCCCCGGGTGCTGAGTTTCAGGATGAGAAACAACAGCGTTTTGTCGCCTTCCTCAACGAAAACCAGGAAGCGCACTATGGGGCCGATTTGGTGGAAGGCTCTTTGGAGGATTTGAAAGCCGTGATGCACGACAAAATTATCCAGCTCGAAAATCCGGTTGAACCGGAAGAGCTGACCGTGGTTGACCCGGATAAAAAAGTGTATGTCATCTGTGATGCCCGGGATCGTGAGCAAACTTTTCCGCTAAGAAAATACCTGATTGAACAGGGTTTCGAAGTCACCATTCCCCTGTTTGACGGAGAGCCCTCCGCCATCCGCCTGGATCAGGAAGAGAATTTGCGTAATTGCGATGCGGTGATTCTTTTCTATGGAAAAGGAGATGAGTTCTGGAAAAGAAGCAAAGTAAACGAACTCAAGAAGATCAACAGCTACGGTAGAAGCAAACCCCTGCTGGCCACTTATACGTATCTGGCCGACCCTAGCATGATTGACAAAGAGGAAATGGTTGCCCTGGGCATGCCTAATCTGATGAATGGTCTTCAGGGCTTTTCCGCAGATCTGATGCAGGATTTTATGAAAAAAGTGCTGGTACCCGCTACAAAATGATTGATATCCTCGTTAACACCAACCCTTTTCCCGGGTTACGCCCCTTTCTTGAGGAAGAAAACTATTTATTTTTCGGAAGGGAAGCGCAGGTAGATACCCTCATCAGCAAGTTGAGTACCCACAAATTTCTGGCAGTGGTCGGTACGTCCGGCAGTGGGAAATCTTCTTTGGTCAACTGCGGGTTGTTCCCGGCGTTGCACGGTGGTTACATGTCCCGGGCGGGATCCCGGTGGAGAATTGCCAAGTTCCGGCCGGGCAATGACCCCATGCGGGAAATGGCCTGGGCACTGGCCCAGAAACATGTGCTGTTCGAGAAAGAAATGATTGGTAACCTTCCGCTGGCTTCGGTGATTCTGACCAATCTCCAAAGAAGTAAGCTGGGGCTGATAGAAACGTATCGGCAGGCCCGCTTGTCTTCGGATGATAATCTGCTGGTGGTGGTAGACCAGTTTGAAGAGCTGTTCAGGTTCAGTAAACTAAGGAATGATTACCAGGAAAATCAGACGGATCAACTCAACAGTGCCACCGCCTTTGTGAATCTGCTGCTGGAAGCCGCCGCCCAATCAGAAGTTCCTATTTACATTGTCATCACCATGCGGTCCGACTTTCTGGGGGATTGTTCCACCCTGCGGGGACTGCCCGAGGCCATCAACGGAGGGCAGTACCTGGTATCCCGTATGAAACGGGAAGAGCGGAAAAGTGCCATTCTGGGTCCGGTGGAAGTGATGGGAGCCCACATGACGGAGCGGTTACTCATGAGGCTGGTGAACGATGTGGGCGACAATCCGGACCAGCTTTCTATTCTCCAGCATGCCCTGAACCGAACCTGGGCCGAGTGGACCAAAACCAGTGATCATGACCAGCCTATTGATCTGGAGCATTATCAGAAAATTGGCACCATGGTTGCCTCCCTGGACCAGCACGCGAATCAGGCGTATCAGGAGCTGGAAACCGACCGGGCCAAGAATATCTGTGGGCTGATGTTTAAAGCCCTCACCGAAGTTGGATCACATAACCGGGGCATCCGTCGGCCTACCAAGCTGGGAATGCTCTGTGAAATCATTGAGGCTTCAGAGAAAGAAGTGATCGAGGTAATTGAGACTTTCAGGAAACCCAGCCGCTCTTTCCTCATGCCACCCGCTGACCGCAAGCTCGATCAGGATACCATTATTGATATCTCGCACGAAAGCTTCATGCGTATCTGGAAAAGGCTGATCCGCTGGACAGAAGAAGAACAGGAGTCGGTGCGCACCTACCAGCGTTTGTCAGATGCATCTACGCTGTATAAAGAGGGCAAATCTTCCCTGTTAAGTGATCCGTATCTGCAATTTGCCTTGAACTGGAAAAAGACCCAGCAGCCTAATGTGGCCTGGGCCCGTCGGTATGACGAAAATTTTGAGGAGACCATGGGCTTTCTGAACAAAAGTAAAGTGCATTGGCTCAAAGTAGAGGAAGAAAAAAAGGCAAAGCTCATTGCTGAACAACAGGTAAGAGAAGAAAAGCAAAAGCGCAAAACGAGCAGAGCCAGAAGCCTGGCGGCGGTGGTAGGAGTTGCCGCGCTTGTCTCTATCGCATTTATGGTATATGCCTTTGATAAGCGATCGGAGGCCGAGCATTTGCAACTCACGGCAGATTCTTTACTGGTGCTGTCGGAAGCCCAGAATATCACGCTTCAAAACCAGAAGGAGCAGTTAGATAGCATTGCCTCTGCTGCCAGAAAAGAGAAAGAACTACTGGCCAAATTATACAACTCAAAGGTAGAAGGAGAAAACAATCAGGCATCGATCAATCAGGCAGCCTCGGCCCTTACGGAGGTGGTGGTGAAAGAAAAAGAAAGGACCAGCGACACGGACCTTTTGCGGGAGTACGAGCCGATCATTCGGGATTATAGCGGTTCCCTGAAGGCGGATACGCTGATTAATGTGACTGAAAAGATCGATATCTTAAGAAAATTTGATGAGTTGATGGAGATGAACAAAAGTGATACGCTGACGGTGAAGCAAAAATTAAGTCAATGGAGATACTTCATTTCATATCCCAGAAATACCGCACAGGTTGACACGGCCAAGGTGAAGATTGACTCGCTGCAACAACTCATACAGAACCATGCCGTCATCCTGAGTGAGGATAATTTCCTTACGGCGCATGACATCGTTCCGCCCATGCCCGTGGATACGGCCAGTATTTTCAGCCTGGGAAATATTTATATGTGGGCCAGGGTCAACGCTCCTAAACCGGAGACACTGACGGTAGAGTGGTATTCTAAGAGACGATTGATATTTAAGGATACTGTTGGGGTGGAGACGAACACCATGCCGGGTTATAGAGTCTGGAACCTGCAGAAATTTGACCGGCAATTCTTCACCGGGGAAAAAAATGAAGTCCGGTTATACAATGAAAAGGGAGATTTGATTGGGCGAAAAAAATTCGAGATCGTACCCTGACCGGATCGGGTGATCCCACAGACAGTCTCTCCATTTTCGGCAGAGTGGGGTATTAAAAAAGTATAAGCAGAAAGAGTGATGGCTTTTGAGTAAATTCTCTCATTGCAAGGTATTGGTATCCAGCTGCTTATGCAGGCAAGTCATCTCCGAGCTGACTCTATCCGAAGTGCGTTTTCAGCACATGCGCTCACATTACACGGTATACAACCGCCATGTGACGATTTTCTTGCTGGTATCATTCCATACGCGGGTTAGCGTTAGACTTAGGTAGCTATACGCTGCCGCCCCGGTGATATCCACCCTAAAGCCATTGCGCATCACTTCTCCAAGGCTCCGCATCACTTTCCAATCACTCCGTAGCACTAACCAACGGCTCCGCACCACTGTTCAGTCGCTCCGTAGCACTAACCAGCGACTCCGCACCACTGTTCAGTCACTCCGTAACACTATCCAATAGCTCTGCATCACCGTTCAGTCACTCCGTAGCACTGACCAACGGCTCTGCACCACTGTTCAGTCACTCCGTAACACTATCCAACGGCTCCGCACCGGCTGTAAAGGAATCAGTATGGGGATTAAAAGAAGGGGCGTACAAAAAAATACCCACGAAGTAGATTTCTTCGCAGGTATTTGCACTGTAAGTAAGCATGTCTGGCTTACTGGGGCATCACGGTTACTTTAATTACTGAGGCGGTATGCGGAATGGTGAAATTGGGGTGGCGTTCGCTGGCCGAAAGGATCTTGTTCACCGAGTCGTCCGGGCCTGCGTTACCCATTTCCTGGGCCAGCACCTGATAGTCACCGGTACCGGGGGCGGTATCTTCTTCGGTACCCGCATCGTAGAGGGCCACGTACTCGGTTACGTCGCCGTACATGGGTTCATCACCGTCAAACAGGGGTAGTCCTTTGCCGCTAAAGCCATAAAACCAGTCATTGGATTGCACAAACATGGTTTCGAACTGAAAGTAATATCCAGGGGTAGCTTCTACCTCAATCATCACGTATTCGCCCGGTAAGATGGGGCCGCCGGGTCCTTCTATCACTCCGCTCATCCCGATTTTCGGTTCGTTTTCCAGTTGCTCCGCCTTTACAGCCGGCATGCCGTCTTCAGCAATTAGTTCGGTGCCTTCGTCGGCGGGTTTTCCTTCTTCAAACACGGCTTTGGCTCCGGCCGGGTGCTTGTAGGTGGCATATACCCCCGGCGAGAGCGGCACAACCCCGTCGGCCCGGTCCGTATCCACGGTGCCCGGTACGGAAACGTTTTCAATCTTCACCATAAAGGTGGTAGGCTCCGCATCTGGCCGGTGCTCGTCCAGGATTTCCTTAAGCACTTCTTTACAGCCGAAGGTGCCGAAGAGCAGCAGGCTCAACATGATGGCTTTGGTGTTGTGTCGTCGAAACATGGTATCTAATGGTTAGGTTGGAAAATCATGTACGATAACAAGGTAAGTGCTTGCGGGCAGCCTGCGTGTAAGCCAGCGGACATTCCCGCACAAACCTCAGGTAAGGACACAAAAGACCAGGGCTATCATTTGGGCGAAGCGGGCCTGGGAAGGGAAAAGGAGCGGCATAAAAAAGTGGACCGGCAAGGGTCCACTCTGGGTGAATGTTTTTGTATGATCAGTGATCCATCTCCGGTGCGTAGCCGGAGTCTGCCATGTTCATCTTCTGTTGTTCGGCCATTGATTGGTCGATCAGTGTTTCCATTAAGGTGAAAAAGTCTTTTTTATAACGGCGGTATTCGGAGGCGAAGGCCGAGAGGTGGCCGCTCATGCCACCAAACTTTTGTTGGTATTCGTTCTGGTCAAGGGAGTCTTCTTCCATGTGGTGGGCCAGGTATTTGGCGTGGCGGCGGCTTTGTTGCTTGAATTGGTCTAACAGTTCGCCATCGTAGTAAATCAGCAGGTTTTGGAGGTGGCTGAGTCGCTGTTTTTGTTCTACCGACAGGCATTTTCCGGTGTAGGTATCAAGCATCTTCTGGAAAAACTTCAGCTCCTGTTTCCATAACGATACCTCTGACTGCCATTCCAGGCTATTGTGGTACATTTCCTCGATGTTTCGCTCCATCGACAGCTTCTGTGACTCTGAACTCATCTGATCCATAAGATATTGGTTTATGTGAAAAAAATTGTAAGGCGTGTGTATGTAAAAAGTCCGGATAGATAGGCATGCAGGTTGCGGTTAGGACTTGACTCAATATAAAAGAAAAGCCACAATGATAAAAGGAAAAACCGCAGTAATCCGAAGGAGAAGGGAGGTCTGGGCAGGTGATACCGATATTAGTTTTCCAGTTTTGCTTCTACCATATCTTTTACCTCTTCATCCCACAGGTATTTAGAGAACCATTGCCAGTTATGCCATACGGCTGCCAGCCGTTCTTTGGGCTTATCAATACCGTGGCCAAAGCCCTTGTAAACGATCAGCTTGGTATCCACTCCTACATCTCGTAGCCCCTGATACAACTCATACGCATTGGGAATGGGCACCCGCTTGTCGTTCTCTCCGTGCTGGATGAGGGTAGGAGTGGTGGCATTCCGGATGTTGGTCATGGGAGAAGTCTTGGCGTAGATGTCGGGATCATCCCAGGGAGTAGCCTGCAGGTACTGGCGGGTAAAGGGGTGAATATCGGTATTCACATAGTAGGTCATCCAGTTGGAAATGCCCGCTCCCACACTGATTGCCTTAAAGCGGGAGGTGTTGGTGGCCAGAAAAGCTGAGATGTAGCCACCCTGGCTCCAGCCCATGGCGCCCATGCGGGTGGTGTCAATCATATCCTCCTCGGCCAGGTAATCTACTCCCGACATCACATCCCACATATCGCCTACTCCCAGGTTGCGAACATTCAGGGACCGGAATTTTTCACCGTAGCCAGCCGAGCCCCGGTAGTTGGGTTGCAGCACCAGCGCACCTTTTTCCAGCCACTGGTTGACCGGATACACGTAAGACAATACGGGAGTAGGCGTATCAATGCCCGTAGGCCCTCCGTGGATCACCACCAGCAGCGGGTATTGCTTGCCGGGATCGTAATCTGCCGGTTTGTGCAAAACTCCCTCAATCGGGGTGCCGTCCTTGCTGTCCCACTCAATTACCTCACTGGTGCCCTTTTTCCAGCTTTCAATCTGCTGGGTCATGTTGGACACGGCAATGGGTTGCCACTGTTTGGTATTGGTGGTGTAGATTTCAGTGAGCTGGGTGGCCGAACGCCCCTGAAAGGCCAGATTTTCCCCGTTTTGGGAGAAGCTCAACGCATATACATTATCCGGATCTTTCAGTACCGTCTTCGACTTACCCGACTTCGGATTGATCTCATATACATACTGATGGGTGCGCTCGCGGGCCAGGGCATACATGCCATTGGGGTTCCAGTGAAGGTCGTATACCTCTTCATCAATATCAGTTGCCAAAGGTTGTGGCTCGCCCTTTCCGTCGGCGTTCAGTTTGAGAATCTGCCCGTTTTTATAAAAATTAGAGGTCGTATCGCCACCGCTGGACTGATAGACAATCTGCTGCCCATCGGGCGACCACACCGGGTTCCCATCGAAGCCCGGGGCCTCCACCAGGGTGCGAATTTTCTTATCATTTGGGTTAACCAGGGCGATGTCGGCAGTGAAAAAAGAGAGTAATTGAGATGTTTTCTGGAGCTGAAAGGCAATCTGCTGCCCATCGGGCGACCAGGAGAAACTACTGACAGAAAAGTGCTCCCCCTTCGTGAGCCGCACCGGCTTCGGATGTTCAATGCAATCGTCATTGTCGGTAGAGTCGTTGGCACAGGGCATTTCCTCCGGGCGGGGCCACATATCGGGCTGCACCTTCAGCGCCCACAAATGATGCTGATAGTACTCTTCATCTTCCACGGTAAACTCTCCGAAGCGCTCTTTACGTTCTTTCTCCTGTTCCTTGTCCTTGTCTGCTTTGGTAAACGCGATACGCAATTCGGCTGGCGACCAGGCAAAATCCTGAATACCTTCTTCCTCATAGGTTATTTGCTGGGCTTCGCCTCCGGCCGCCCGAATCAAATAAATCTGATTCTCGCCATCACGGTCGGCCAGAAAAGCAATCCACTGGCTGTCAAACGACCATTGGGGCTGGGTACTACTTCCTTTCTTGGTGTTTGTAAGTTGAAAAGGATCAACCCCCTCTTTGTAGAGCCAGATTTCTTCGTCGTAACGGTTTTCTTTCCAGTCGGTGCTGCGCACCAGGTAAGCCACCATGCTTCCGTCGGGTGAAATTTGCGGGTTGTATGCGCTGCGGAGCGAAAGCACTTCCTCAAAGCGGCGGGTTGCTTCTTTAGACTGACCGTAGGTTGTTGTACAGGCAATGCCAAACAGAAAAAAAATAAGTATAGTAATCCGCATATCCTGAAAAATTAAGGTGAAACGGAAAACTATAAGTTGAGGACAAAGTTCGGAAAATCCAAATAGCTGTCTGCTCTAATTTCTCATAACCCTGCCGTTAGCGTCTGTTTCTGAGACATAAAAACATGATTTTTTCATGTACTTTTTCAGCGGAATTAGTACATATGTAAGTTTTTTTGTACTTTAGCATGTAAAAATAGACCACAAGTAATTTTAAAGGTTATTTGTGCCTGTTTATGGTTGAAAAAATATAGTGAGCCGCGTGTGCTCTTTTTTTGATTTTTGAAACTACACTTCCGAATGAAGCATTTTTACCCGGCCAGGCTACGTGGGCTTATCCTACTTTGTATCTTCATTTCCGTTACCGGACTGGTCGCGCAGGCACAGTCTGATTCACTATTGCATCACAAAATATGGGTGAAACTGGATCGCCCGATTCCCAGTGCGTTGCATCAGCGTTCGCTACAGGATGGTATTGTCAGAACGGGCCGGGCCTCCCTGGATCAGCTTAACCAGGATTGTGGAGTGGTTCGGATACGAAGGGTGTTTTCCCCAACGCAGAAGTTTGAAAAGGCCCATCAGCACTATGGGTTGCATTTGTGGTACGAAGTGCAGTTTGCCGATACGCTGGCCACGCCCGTGCAGGAACTGGCCGCCTTGTTTTGCAAAAATATTTCAGTGACTACCGCCGAAACTATTCCGGTACGCACCCGCTACACATCGGCAACTGCTTATAATGCGGATACGGTTGTATGGGGGAATGACCCCCGTTACGAAGATCAGTGGCATTTTGAGAATACCGGGCAAAGCGGAGGTACGCCCGGAGCCGATATCAGCCTGGCCGATGCCTGGCCTCTGGCCAGCGGAGATTCAAGGGTTATTGTCGCCGTAATTGATGGCGGGATTGATGTGAAACACGAAGATTTACAGGGAGCGATATGGGTGAATCAGCAGGAGCTGCATGGTACCGAGCAGGTAGATGACGATGGCAATGGCTACGTAGATGATATATATGGCTATGGTTTTGGCGATGAACGGGGGAGTTTTAAATCTGACCGGCACGGAACGCATGTGGCAGGCATCATAGGAGCTGTCACCAACAATGGCATCGGCGTGTCCGGGGTAGCTGGCGGTGATGGGAAAAATGCAGGTGTGAGGCTGATGAGCTGTGCAATATTTGGCTCATATGGACAGGGAGGTTTTCCTGAAGCATTTGTGTATGCCGCCGATAATGGAGCCGTGATTGCCCAGAATAGCTGGGGGGGAGGCGAAAAAAGCCAGGTGTTGGAAGACGCTATTGACTATTTTACGGACCGGGCCGGCTACGATAATACCGATGAAAACTTTGACCAGTATATTCAAACCGGACCTATGGCTGGCGGGCTGGTGCTTTTTGCGGCGGGCAATAACAGTTCTGACCAGGCAGACCTGGATTATCCGGCCTCTTTGGAATCGGTGCTGACCGTGGCCTCCCTGGATCATGAGGATACCAAGTCGGATTTCTCAAATTATGGCGATTGGGTGGATCTGGCTGCTCCCGGCTCGGAGATTCTCAGCACTTTCCCCGGTGATGACTACGGCTATCTGTCGGGTACTTCCATGGCGTGCCCGCAGGTATCAGGTGTGGCGGCTCTGGCGATTTCCCGGTTTCAGCATGAGGGGTTTACCAGCGACCAATTGCGTCGGGTTTTATTGGCGAGTGGGGATAATATTGATGAATTGAACCCATCGTATGCCGGAGAGCTGGGTAGCGGACGCATCAACGCTTATAGATTGCTGTCTTCAGACACTGAGCATCCACCAGCAGCCATTGCCGATCTTGCCTCGTCAAATACCACGTTTAACACTACTGTACTTTCCTGGACGGCTACTGGAGCCGATGGCACGGCTGGTACGGCAATGCAGTACGATCTGCGGATGGCCGCCAAACCGATTGTTGATAGTACTTTTTCTAAGGCCGAGCGGGTGGTTTCGGGCGTAGTCCCTGCTTTGGCAGGAGCACTGGACTCAATAACAGTTAAGGGCTTACAGGCAGATTCTTCGTACTATTTTGCCCTCAAGGTGGTAGATCTGTTCGGAAATCAGTCGCTTTTGTCGAATGTGGTTAAAGTCACGACAGCCGAACCGCCTCGCCTTGAGCTACAGCCAGTAGCATTGAGCGCAACCATTGAAGCCCGAGAAACGGTAGAAGATACCTTTATCATAGATAATTCTTTAGGTAAAAGTGACTTATCGTTTCACTTGTCATTAGATAGTGCCGATGCATCCGCCGAATGGTTGGAATGGTCACTGGATTCGGGGATGGTGGCTGCCGGAGAGTCTCAAATCATTCGCTTTAGCTGGAATGCCCGGACTCTGAATGCGGGTGATTACCGAACCCAACTGCAACTGCGCAGCAATGATCCTGAGCAGCCAATCATAAAAATACCAGTGCATCTGACCGTGTGGGGTACGCCGACCCTGAGCATTTCAGCCTCTACGTTAAACTTTGGCAATGTGTATCTCAGTTTTTCTAAGAAGGTTTCTCTAACGGCGCGTAATACCGGTACCGATACCCTTACGCTTAAAGATTTTGAAACGGAAACCAACGTATTCCAGGTGGTCACTCCAACGGTGGATATTCCCCCCGGAGAGCAGCAGCAGTTGGAGGTGACTTTTTCTCCGCCCGTTGCCGGTACACACGAGCACCCGCTCATTATTTATAGCAATGATCCGCAGAATGAATCCTATACCATGTTACTTCGGGGCAGTGGCTTGATACCGCCTTCATTGTTGCTGAGTCCGGCTGAGATAGTGGCGGAGATAGTGCAAGAAGATAGCCTTCAGAAAAAGGTGCGGTTACAAAATACCAGCTTCAAAGAAAACCTTCGTTGGGTCATCAGTGATACCTTGCCTGGCTGGCTGGCACTATCCAGTCGCTCGGGAAGCCTGGAGCCCCGGGCCGTCATGGATTTGCCATTTATATTATCAGCGGTCGGGGCAGAAGTAGGAAGGTACTCCACAGAAATCAACTTTCAGCTATCGGATGAAACTTCGATCTTTCTTCCTGTCACCCTGAAGGTAGTGACGCCCAATCAACCTCCGGTGTGGGCCGATTCACTGTTGGAGTATCGGGTGCATCTGGATCAAGCTGAAGCGACCTTCAATTTAGCCGAAGCCATCAGTGATCCGGAAGGAGATGCCCTGCGGTTTGAATTTCAGCCAGAAGGTAAAACCTATGCCATGGTGCAGATTGTGGGTAGTGTGCTGACGCTGAAGCCAGAAACCGTAGGTAATTTTCGTGGGAGAATTCTGGCTACTGACGAACGAGGTAATCAATCAGTGGTTGAAGCCGTGGTGAAGGTCTTGCCACCCAATCAACCACCCGAATCTGTGAGTGCTACGGTGGAGTTGGAGGTGCGGTTCTCGGATGAGTATTTCGAAATTAACCTGGATTCCCTGTTTTTTGATCCGGACGGTGATGCACTGATCTATAGTTTTGCCCGACCTTCATTCTCCACCGGTGATATCGTGATTTTGGAGGACGCTGTGGTGAGGTTAAACATTCAGGAACAACAACTGATTGGGCAGACAAGTGCGTTGGGGGATGGTAATGTAATTGTTTACGCCTATGATCCGGGAGGAGCGTATACGACAACCATCCTGTCTTTTTCTGTATTACCACTCAATCGTGACCCTTTTATTGATCAAACTATCGATCCGCAACAATTGATTGAGCAGGATCAGTTGATAGTAGATATCTCTACACTCTTTGGTGACCCCGATGATGATGTGCTAACGTATCAGGTAGCCGTGGCAGATTCTTCCGTGGCTGCTGCCTCTGTAGCATCAACATCGATCAACCTCACCGGACTGGCCTCAGGTGAAACTACCGTAACCATAACGGCCCGGGATGAGGCGGGCGGGATCGCTTCTTTTTCCTTCACGCTTACAGTAGTCCGTGTCACGGCTATTGCCTCGGCGCAGGCAGAAGCAACGATGCGCCTGTATCCCAACCCGGCCTCCGACTGGGTGACAGTGGCGCAGTCCCAGGTAGAAAAACTGGAAATTTATGATCCGCAGGGACGCAAGCTTTATGAGCACTCAGCTACCACCGCTGGGGAAATTAGCTTCTCCGTAAGTTTTCTGCCTCAGGGAGTGTATCAGGTGGTGGTGTTCACCCGGCACGGTGAAGTGCATCGCTCTTCGCTGGTGCGAGAATAGCGTGATGCTTCAGGTCTTAATAATCCCGATAAAATCGGTTTAAACTGGCCGTGAACTGATCGTAAAGAGGCTTGGTGAATTCTACGAAGAGTTGCTGAGGAGGAGGAGGAACTGCTTCGGGTAGATTACATAAAGCCATTTGCTCTTCCGTCAGTGCCCGCTTGTCACCCTGATAGCGGGCCCACTCGGCAAACCAGAGGTGTTCTCCCTGCAGGTCGTCCCGGTGTAAAACACGGTTGTTGCCGCCATCCACCACCGTGAGTCCGAGAATTCCACCTGAGCTGATTTCTACTCGAGTAGTGATGAGTTTGGCGGTTACCTTATCGTACACTGGTCTTTTGGAAGTATGTTTCTCTACGTTAAGCTGCTGTTCGGCATTTTGCGCCAGGGTACGGCTTTTGCGTTTTTGGGGGATGTCAATTTCTACCTCACCCACTTTAACACTATCGGCACTGGTGACTGTTTCTTCTTTTTGCAAAGTACGGGACTGACCTACCGCAAAGTCTTCGAATTGCAAGTTTACAATATGATCCGGGTGATCCAGACCAATACGGCGCGCTTCCTGAGGTTGGTAGAAAGCAATAAACTCATTTCCCCGCTCGTAGTTCCGTAGATAGTCTCGTACCTGATCATAAAAGAAGTCGGCGCTTACCTGATAATAGCGAGAAGGGACGGGCTGCGTTTCTACCACTACTCTGAGCGTACCGGCATCTTTGGCTTCCGCCAGCTTTTGATCCACGTTTTTGTACCCTGCCACGTACTGTCGAGCCTGCTGAAAGTGCCAGTAAGCCTGGCGCGCGCTCTCAATTGTATTTTTTCGTAACTCCCGCTCACCAGCGGTGTACTGCTCCTGCGCGGCTTTGTTTTTCACCACTCCGTACTGCTCATAAAACGATCGCGGGTTGGAGACGACTCGGCGTGCCTGAGGGGAGGTTTGAATGGCTTCGTACATCCCATTCAATTGCTGGTAGATGGTCGCCGTAGTGCTCCAGCGTTGGGCATCGTTGGTTTTCTCAACCCGACGAATGTCATCTAATAAATAGTCTATTGCCAGTGGATAGGCTTGCCGCAAAGCGGCCTGGGCTTTTTTGTTATTGGGACTTTTACGCAGTTTTTCGGTGGCTTTAATAACCGCTTCATAGTAATTTCCCTGTTCCAGCAGCTTTTTGCTGGAGGTACACTGCACGACAAATATCATTGCTAGCAGAATGCTGAGGGTATATATTGGTTTCATAAGCTTACATGATTGCTCTTAGGTAAGCTTATGCCAAAAGTGCGCCAAACTGTTATCTTTACCGCATTGATTGCTTCGGCTGCTCATCGGCAAACGCCAGCAAGGCAGTAACCAGTCTATCCAGATCTTTCAGTTTGGTGTACACATGGGGGGTGATACGCACTCCGTTAATCGCTTCCCATTTAACCGGCGTAGCGTGAATCTTGTATTCATCAAAAAGCCGGTTATTCACCTCAGCAGCTTCCATGCCCAGAACCCCCACATTGCAGAGCGCACCGGAAAATGCTGAAGATAATGGAGTATTGATCTGAATATTGGGATGATCTTTCACTTGATCCACCCAGTAGCGTTTGAGGTAGTGTAAGCGAGCGCGTTTTCGCTCGGCTCCAATGGCATTGTGAAAATCAATGGCCTGACCGATGGCCTGTTCGGGCGCGAAAGAACGCGTGCCCAGGCTTTCAAACTTGCGGATGTCGTCCCGCTCCGGGTCGTGGTCAGGAATGAGGGGCCACAGGTCAGCAATATTTTCTTTTTTGACGTAGATCATGCCGGTGCCGAAGGGAGCGCAAAGCCATTTGTGCAAGCTGGTACCGTAGTAATCACAACCCAGTTCAGGAATGTTTGAGTCAACATGGGCGAAAGCGTGGGCGCCATCCACCACGGTTTTAATACCCCTTTTTCTGGCTTCATCGCAAATCTTGCGGGGAGAGACAATTTGCCCGGACCAGTTAACCACCTGGGTGATGTGAATTACTTTGGTTTTCGGGGTGATGGCCTCGATGTAACGTTGGGCAATGGCATCTTCATCTTCCATACCCAGGTCCAGCGTAATCCAGTTGAGTTGAATACCATCGCGTCTGGCCCTTTGCTTATAAGCATTCACCATATTGGGGTAATCGTACTTACTGAGTAGTACTTCGTCGCCTTTTTCCAGGGGCATGCCAAAAATGATGGTATCCAGGGCTTCGGTGGCATTGCGGTTAATAGCCACCTCTTCGGGAGAGCATCCGGCCACATCGGCCAGTTTCATCCGCAGCGATTCTCGTCCCTGATCTAGGATACGCCACATGTAGTAAGAAGGAGCTTCGTTGGATAGGTGATAGTAACGATCCGCGGCATCCTGCACTACTTTAGGCTGCGGGCTGACTCCCCCATTGTTGAGGTTGATGATATTGGGAGAAACCGTATAGGCCTGCTGAATACCCCGCCACAAATCTTCATCCTGTGCCGCTTCGGCGGGAGATAATTGGTTAAGCCGAAGCAGCGAATCGGATAGTTCTCCGGCCAAAACATGGCTCACAAAAGGGCTAAGCGATAGCGCACCACTGGCACCGGCTAGTTTTTTCAGGAAGGAGCGTCGTAGATGCGTCATAGGGATTCAGGTATTGGGAGTTGGGTATTAGGTTTAAAAGTCTGGAGCGGGCTGCTGATAATTCACAAAACCGGCCGGGACATATTATTGAAATACACTCAGGTATACATGGCATCGGCTACTTTTTTGATGGACGCCACCATCTCTTCGGTATCTTCCCGGGAAGGGGTGGTATCCCAGCTGCCCATTTTATGCGTACCTCCTACAATAATACCGTCTTTCCGGTTAATGGTATACGCCCCGGCAGCCGCAATACGGTAGTCTACTTCCTGTTGCGGAATGACAAACGCCAGTTGTCCCGAAATGGGAGTCAGGTGCGGGTCACCGGTGATCTGCTTGGCACCAATGCCCGTGCAGTTCACCAGGCAGCTCTCCGGTAATGCGTCCAGGTCTTCCAGCTTGTTAAATTCCTGAATTTTTACGGTTCCTCCAAATCGCAGGAAATCATCGGTATACATTTTCAGTAGCGATGGAATGTTAAACACCATGGAGGTATGGCGATACACGACGGGAGCATTAAAAGGATGTTCTTTGTTGGAAAGTAGCTTTGGGTCCGGCAGTACTTTCATGAATGCGTACTGCGCGTCTTGCGCCCGGGCACTGTGAGGTTGCAGCCCTTTTTCCTGTCGCACTTCATAGCTATCGGTCCACACCACATATTCTCTCAGGCCCAGCATATTTTGGTAGGCAAGGAAGGCTGTCTCATGCATCTGTTTGAACTGCTCGAAAAAGGATGGGGTGATTTTTTCTTCGTCGATCAGGCGGTGATCGGGTGACCAGGTGCCGGTAGCCTTACTGGCGGTGATATCCGGTGCCATTTCTTTGGTATAAATGGTTACATCGTAGCCTTTGCGCTGAAGGGTGCGGGCGGTGGTGAGTCCGATGACCCCGCAGCCAATCACGGCTACTTTCCGGGAGGCCGCCGGAATCAAGGTAGCGTTGTTCATTGATGCAGCCCCCGTCGTCATGTTGGCCAGGGGCAGTCCCTCGTTCCAGGAAGCGTCAACCAGTTGGGAGGCCAGATCAGCTGAACCCCAGGAAAGCGACCAGCCACTACCCCCGTGCCCGTAGTTGTGAATCAGTGTTTTGCTGCCCAGGTCTTCTTTTTCTATGCGAGGACCTACCGTACGATAGGGGCGCAGTCCGACGGTTTCTTTCACTACCCGATCCATGGATATACGAAGTTTGGGTAAGTAGCGGGAAGAATAGCGTATATTCAACTGTTTCTCGGCAAGGCGCAGGGCAGAAGGGGCGCAAGCGGTAGCACCCAAGGTAACTCCGGCCATCGTGGCCTTGTTTAGAAAACTCCGTCGGTTAATCATAGCGTAGTAGTATATTATTCTGAATGTTGTGCTAAGAACAGAATAATGCACTAGTAGTGCAAGGTTTTACTGATGTAAAATTCCCGAATTGCTAAGGTGGCAAGTATTGGTAAGTTTATTTGATTATTTTAACCCATCACCAGGAAAGAAATAGTGGAAAACCAGCAACAGTTGTATGCGTATTTATGCGGTTTCTTATCCGAGCAGCGGCAGCAACGATTTGAGGAGGTGCTGAAGTATCGAACCCGGCATTTTACGGTGGTGGTGGAAGATGTGTATCAGGAGCAGAATGCCAGCGCCCTTATCCGCAGCTGCGATTGTCTGGGTATTCAGGACGCGCATATTGTAGAGCAGGGGAATGAGTATAAAGTTGCCCGAAGTATTGCACGCGGAGCCGAAAAGTGGGTGGATTTACATTACTACCGGCAACCACCGCACTCCAATAGCACCCGGGCCTGCCTGGATACACTGCGGCAGCAGGGATACCGCATCATCGCCACTTCACCGCATCAGGAAGCAAACGGGTTGGCAACCTTTGATATTCGTGAACGGGCAGCTTTTTTCTTCGGGCATGAGAAGAAAGGACTGTCCGAGGAGGTGATGGAACAGGCCGATCAGTTGATTACCATTCCCTCATTTGGGTTTACCGAGAGCTACAACGTTTCCGTGGCCATGGCGCTGTTGCTGTATGATTTGGTAAACCGATTACACCAAACTGTTGATGTTTGCTGGCAACTGAGCGAAACCGAGAAGTGGGAAAAAAGAGTGGAGTGGGCTAAAAAATCTATTCTTAACATAGAAAAAATACTCAAGCGGTATCCTTCGTACTGAGTATGCCGTACCTTAAAGAAAAATAATTTGTTTCGTGTGCCACAACAGACACCCCTATTTTCGTTCGGCGTGATTGCCGATGTACAGTACTGTGATTGTCCTCCCTCCCCGGTGCGCTTTTACCGAAAATCAACCGATAAGTTGCAGGAATGCATTACAACCCTCAACAAACAGGATTTAGCTTTTACACTGGATTTAGGTGATTTGATAGATCGTGATTTCAGCAGCTTTGCTACGATCCTCTCGGAGTACAAATCCTTGAATGCACGGGTATACCGTACTTTGGGGAACCATGATTACTCAGTGGCACCTGAACGGCTGGCAGATGTACCAGCACAAGTGGGGCTGCATCCTTCCGGCTACTACGATTTTGTGTATCTGGGCTGGCGTTTCATTGTGTTGAATGGAAATGAGGTGAGTGTATTTTCCAATTTACCCCAGAGTGAAGCCTATCAGCAAGCAGAAAAGCTACTGGAGAAATTACAGCAGCAGGGGGCGCCCAATGCCAACGAATGGAATGCAGGAGTCAGCCAGCAGCAGTTAACCTGGCTGGAGCAACGGCTTCGGGAAGCACAGTCTGCGGGACAGAAGGTAATCGTTTCTGGCCATTATCCGTTATATCCCGAAGACCCGCATAATTTATGGAATGCAGAAGCGGTAATTTCCCGGCTGGAACAGCCGGGAAACGTAGTTGCGTACTTTAACGGGCACAACCATGCCGGAAACTACGGTCAAAAAAAAGGCATCCATTATGTAAATTTTAAAGGGATGATAGATACTCCGGATCAGAATACGTTTGCCGCCATTCATGTGCATACTGACCATTTGGAAATGCAGGGCTTTGGGCGGGAAGATTCCCGGGAACTGTCCTTTTCAGTCCGGTAACTCGTTTTCGGTCTGTAAAAAAAGCTCAGTCTCTGTTGTATGTGGTTTGATTATACTTGAGCACATTGCTGGTGAGCAGCAACATTGTGAAAACTATTTCAAGGTTTGGCTAACGACTTTTTTAATTACCCAAAGAGAAAATGATACAAGTTTTTCACGGTAAAACCTGTCAGGCAGTATACGATAGTGAAAATGATAGAATGCTCTATTCTTTCAACGGCTATGCGGTCATTGACGAACATAAAGCTATGTATCGTAAGACGATGGAGTTTGCGAAAGAGCATAAAGTAGTGTCATTCATGATGGATTTTAGAGCGATGAAAGGCACTTTTACCTTTCTGAACGATTGGGTAATACAAACCCTGACTCCTGCTGTAGCATTAGGCCTGAAGAAAGGCGCGATGGTACTGAATGAAGATATCTTCACTGCTTTTTCTGCCAATGATGCCATCAGCAAGGTGACCCTGATTCAGTTACAGGTATTTGAAGACCCGGAAGAAGCCCGGCATTGGCTAGAGCGCCCGTGAATTTTTTTCTATCCTGAAAAGACAAGCTGATAACGCCATCCATTTATCCTCAACGTACTGCATACATATTTAAGGAAGTGTATGCTTCCAAGTGCTTATCCCCGTTGAAACAGCCATTTCCCAATGGTTTTATAATTCACCTTGGTGCCGTAGGTAAGAATGCCAATGCGGTAGATCTTGGCAGCCACCCAGGTAGTAAAAATGAAGCCGCCAATCAATAATGCCATCGACAGGAGTAACTGCCAGGTGGGTACTCCAAAAGGTACCCGCATCATCATGGTTACCGGAGAGGTGAAAGGGATCATAGACATCCAGAAAGCCAGCGTACCGTTCGGTTCATTCAAAATAGCGGCCAGCGTGACAATGGAAATGATAAGCGGAGCCGAGACCGGCAGCATAAATTGTTGGGTATCAGTGTCTGAATCAGCCGCCGAACCTACTGCCGCGAAGAGGGCACCGTACATCAGGTAGCCACCCAGGAAGAAAAAGATAAAACAGAAAATCAGCAGTGGCACGTTAACGGATTGGAATGCCTGGGATATATTCTGCATGGCCGCCAGTTCCGGGCTATTCTCCGAGATCTGCCCCATCGGCATGGTGGATGGAGGCTGGTTGGCCAGCTCCGGGAAAAAATTACCCGCTACGGTCACAATAATGAGGGTGAAACCTACCCAGAGCAGGAACTGCGTTAATCCTACCGAAGCCACTCCGATCACTTTGCCCATCATGAGTTGAAACGGACGCACCGATGAAATGATTACTTCCACAATCCGGCTGGATTTTTCTTCAATCACTCCTCGCATGACCTGGGCTCCGTAGAGAAAAATGAAAATATAGATGAGAAAAGCACCGACGTAGCCGACGGCCGAAGCCACACCGGCATCTCCCTGTTGTTCTTCCCCCGTCTGCGTTAGGTTAATGGTATTGATATCGACACTGGTTTCCAGGGCTTCCAGCGTTTCGCGGCTGATGCTGGAGCGCTCGAGCTTTATATCGCGCAGTTTCTGCCGCAGCGTGCCTCTGATATTACCCAGCAGTTGCAGGCTGGGGTTGGTTTCTGAGAAGAACGTGATGCCCTGTGGGTCGCTCAGGTCAATTTTCGGGATATACAATAATCCGTAGCGGTTGCTATTGGGAAATTCTGCTTTGGCCTGGTCCAGCCCGATACTGATGTACTTGTAATGGATATTACTTTCTTCATCACTTTCAAAGCTATTGGCCAGCAAGCCGCTTTCGTCAATCACGGCAATCACTTTTTCGTCGGTGCTTTCGCTGGAGGCCAGCCAGATCGGTACAACGACGATGCCCGCAAAGATCAAAGGTCCCAGCACCGTCATGATGATGAATGATTTTTTGCGGACCCGTGTCCAGTATTCCCGTATAATAATCAGTCCTATTTTATTCATCGTACTGCCGCAATAAAGATTTCGTTGATAGTCGGTACTTTTTCCTGAAAGGCATGAATTTCCACATGGGGGATCAACTTGAGTAATACCTCGTTCGGGCTGATATCTTCCGCTACTTGCAGGGTGGATTTGGTATATTCGCTCTCCCACACTTCTTCCTGCAGTAACTGATACTCCAGATCCAATCCGTTGATGGCCCCGCTGTGTACTACCTCAAAGGTATTGGAGCGAAACTGGTTTTTAATATCCTGCTTCTTACCATCCAGTATTTTCTCTGATTTGTTGATCAGGGCAATATGTGTGCAGAGTTCTTCCACCGACTCCATCCGGTGGGTTGAAAAAATGATGGTTTTGCCTTGTTCCCGCAGTTTTAAGATTTCATCCTTGATCAGGTTGGCGTTTACCGGGTCAAAACCGGTGAAGGGTTCGTCCAGAATGATCAGGTCCGGCTCATGCACCACGGTGGCAATGAACTGAATTTTCTGCTGCATCCCCTTGGAGAGATCTTCAATTTTTTTCTCGCTCCAGCCGGAGATTTCCAGTCGCTCGAACCAGTTCTTAATGCGACTGACGGCCTCGGAGCGGGAAAGCCCTTTCAGGCGGGCCAGATAAATGAGTTGCTCCCCCACCTTCATTTTTTTGTACAAACCCCGTTCTTCGGGCAGGTAACCAATATCGGCAATGTGTTTGGGCACCAGCCGTTCGCCTTTAATCAGGATACGGCCCTCGTCAGCCGTAATGATCTGGTTAATGATGCGGATCAGCGTTGTTTTTCCGGCACCATTTGGGCCTAACAGGCCGAAGATCGACTGCTGGGGAATCGTAATGCTGACATCCCGCAGAGCTTCGTGGTTGGCGTACCGTTTATAAATATGTTGTGCTTCAAGTAAGTGCAAGGTCGTTCTATTTTAAATGCTAAGAACACAAATTAACGCTTATGAATCAAATTCGGTAAGTAATAAGAAAACAGTAACTTTGAGCGAACTTGTGGTACATTGAATTAGTCGTTAATGGGTTGTGTTTATTACACAATCATGCTGATTTATTGAGAAAAATGCTAAGATACACCCTTCTTTATGTATTTACGCTGGGTTGTGGCACCTTACCAGCACAAACCGCCTCTTCCCCGGATTCTATTGCCTACCATTATGCTCAAACGATTACTCGGGAGGAACTTCAGGAGCACTTACAAATACTGGCGGCCGATGATATGGAAGGACGAGAAACCGGGATGCCTGGTCAGAAAAAAGCAGCGGCTTACATCGCCGGATATTTTGCCGGACTGGATCTGCCCGCGATCATCGGAGATACTTCCTACTATCAAACTTACCCCATTGCTGAAAGTGAATGGAAAGAGCCCTACGTGGAAATTGAAGGAAAGCGATTCGCTTTTTTAAAGGACTTCTATTCGTTTTTCCGACTGACCCAACCGATGGATACTTCTTTTAGCGAGATCACTTTTGCCGGATACGGCATTGCCAGCGAGAAATATGATGACTATCAGGGACTGAATGTAGAACACAAGGCCGTGATGGTGTTGGCAGGAGAGCCAGTAAGCCGGGACGGTCAGTATTATGTGACCAACACAACTAATCCCTCGCGTTTTACCCAAAACCTGATGGCCAGCCTGGGCACCAAGCGAAGCATTGCAGGGATAGAAAGCGCCGCTTTGGTCATGGTGGTGGACGATGATTTTGAACAACATCTGCGCCGCTATGCCATTGCGGCCAACAGTCCTTCGCTGGAGTTGCAGCTTGAAGAAAAGGACAATCCCAGTTTGATCATTATTTCTCCGGAAATGGCCGAAGCCCTGAGTGGTAAGCGTTCTCTGGAAAAAATGCAGCAGCGTATTAATAAAAAAGGCAAACCCCAGACTTTCACCCAGAATGTTGCATTCGGTGTAAATCTGCAACAGAATATCCATCGGCTTACTTCTGAAAATGTATT
>JAVKCN010000083.1:0-38436 GCA_040222715.1 Cyclobacteriaceae bacterium
ATTATACGATGCTTCCAGCAACCTTCCATAGTGGGTAATATTCTCTTCTGCCCTTCTTCGTTCGGTAATATCCATATTGATACCCAACATCTTATAAGGAGTACCCTCTTCGGTTGTAAGCATACTGCCGTGCCCGATTAAGTAGCGAATCTCACCACTATCTGTCTCAATCCTGAAATCAGAGGAATAGGTTTTGTTCTGGTTTATTGCCTCGCTAAGTGCATTGTATACCCTTTCATAATCTTCTTTGTGGATACGATGAGCAAATCCTTCAAGCGTAAGCTCATCCTCTTCATAAATTTCAAAAAGATCGCGTAAGCGCCGGTCAGCGATTACTTTTTGCGTTTGTATGTTATATTCCCAGGTGCCAATTTTTGAAGTTTGAATGATCAGGCTCATTCGTTTGGCGGTTTCTATCATTTGCTTTCTTGCTTGCTCTTTTTCGGTAATGTCGCGAAGCGTAAGGAGAATGAGGTTTGGAATATCTCCCGTCTGAGGAATTGTAACTGCGTTGAGCAGTATCACACGGAAACCAATATTTTTAAAATTTCTTTCAATTCGGTAATCAGTTACAATAGCATTTTCAGGAATGACATTTTCAAGCAAATTTCGAAGTTGAGGCTCATTCCACT
Source organism: Cyclobacteriaceae bacterium (assembly GCA_040222715.1). GTDB lineage: Bacteria > Bacteroidota > Bacteroidia > Cytophagales > Cyclobacteriaceae > Tunicatimonas. The sequence goes on from JAVKCN010000083.1 coordinate 633, forward strand.
GGCCATTGCCAAGATCATAAATAAACTGATTTTCGGTATTTCTGGGACTGGTTTTAAAGATTGAGTAAAAAGCCGGGTTTGCAGAGAATACTCTGAGATCAGCATCCAGCACGATCAACGGATCAGCAACTGATCTCACAATATTTTCGGCAAAAGTTCGGGCGTTCTGAACATTGATCTGCGCCTCTTTTACCTCGGTAATATCCACAAAAGTAATGACCAACCCTTCAATCGACCCATCTGCTTTTCTATAGGGTAGGATTTTCATTAAATAATAGCATGCACCCGTTTTCAATGACACCTCACGCTCCAGGGGCCGCGTGGTATCAACAACCTGTTTGGCCAGGGGCATCAGGGAAAGGTCTGCCAAATTTGTGGTAAAATGATCAATGGATCGGCCAATATCTTTCTGAGTAATATTGACTATTTCAGATGCTTTGGGAGTTAATCTTCTGATCTTAAAATCATGATCGACAAAGATCGTGGCAATTTCAGTACTATTCAGCACATTGACCAGGTCGTTGTTGATATGGGTTACTTCCTTTATTTTTTCTTGTAACTCTGAATTGACAGAATAAATCTCTTCATTTACTGACTGTAATTCTTCATTTGAACTTTGAAGTTCTTCGTTAGAGGCGAGAAGCTCTTCGTTGCTGGTTTGTAGTTCTTCGCTGCTGGTTTCAAGTTCTTCCCGAAGGAGTTGAATGTTTCGCTGCTTCTCATCCAGTTCTTTGTCCAGTAAAGCAAGACGTTGCTCCTGGTCCTCCGATGAGAAAGGCATAATAAGGGGCTTATCTGCGTGATGATCACGCTCATTCCTAAATTCAATGTAAACAAGCTTTAGTGTCTGAGGGTCAGTATTTACAGCTTTGAACCGCAGATCCAGCATACTTACCTTACGGCCTTTCTTAAAAATTACATCATCATAGTAAATGGCTTTGGTATGTCGCAACGCTTCCTGAATACCGCCTTTGAGTAGCCAGTATTCATCTTTATCCAGTACATCTTCCAGGTATAGACTAAGGTCGTTTTTTGGAAAGAAAAAGTGGCGATCAAGATTTCCCTTAATATGCAGGATTTGATAGTTACTGTTTACAACTACTCCATCTTCATCATAAGCCTTGGTAATGAGGCTATTGAAAAAAGCCGGGTTCAGGGTGCGAGTACTCTCGGGTAAAATATTCTTATGCGGAGGAGTCTCAATAGAGATCTTGGGCAGAAAGTCCTGATGTAACTTTCGGTTGAAGGGAACGCGGTTTTGAAAAATATTAGTTTTATCGCCAATAGGGGTGAAGAAAACCCCCAGGCTACCAATATTTTCGCTTTTGCCTAATATCAGATAGCCACCACTGTTCAGTGAAAAGTGAAAATTAGAAAGTACTTTCTGTTGGACATCATTATTCAGGTAGATGAGTACATTTCGGCAGGCGACTACATCCATTTTTATAAAAGGCGGGTCAGAGATGATATTCTGAGCAGCAAACACAAAACAGTCGCGGAAAGATTTTTTTACTTTATAAGTTATGCCTTTTTTGTCGAAATAACTGGTGAGAAATTCAGGAGGAATAGCATCAGTCATGGCACTATTATACACTCCCATACCGGCTGTATAAATAGATCGCTGATCTACATCGGAGCCAAAAATTTTGTACGATAGGTTTAGCTCATGCTTGGCCAGGTAATCGTCAATAAGCATTCCGATGGTATAAGCTTCTTCTCCGGTTGCGCAACCAGCTACCCAAATGCGGATGGTATCGCCACTTTCTTTTTGAGCAATAATTTCCGGCAGCACTTTATCCCGAAAGACGTCCCAGGGATATTTATCTCTGAAAAAACTGGAAACTCCGATAAGAAACTCATTGCTGAGTTGTTTTATCTCCGCTGCGTTATCTGTCAGAATTTCATGGTAATTCTTAAGCGTATCTACATGGGTGATATGCATTCGTTTCTGCATTCGCCGCAGGATGGTCGCTTCTTTATATAAGGCAAAATTGATCCGGGTTTCATTGGCGACGAGCAGTAATATTTCATTCAGATAATCCTTCTCCGAGGATGGGAGTTTTTTTACCTCGCTAGATATCTGCGGAATGAAATGGACAATCCGCTCTACCTCCTGGGCCAATTCCGGTAATTTTAGCACAAAATCAGCCAGCCCGGTGAGTAAGGTGGCATTGGGCATGCCATCAAATTTAGCAGACTCTGGCACCTGCACCATAATAATGCCGCCTTGTTCTTTGATGGTTTTAATGCCCCGGCTTCCATCGGTACCGGTACCTGATAGAATTATACCTACTGTATTTGCCCCCCAATGCTTACCCAAAGAAGTAAAGAACATATCAATGGGCAGGTTGGGCTTGTCTTCAGGCCGATGATCCCTGGGCGTGAGTGTGTCACCCATCAGCTCCAGATTCTTTTTGGGGCTCATCAGGTAAATGTGGTTGGGCTTTACCTTTGTATTGCGAGTTACTTTTGTAACCCGCATCTCGGTATGCTTGGCCAGAATCTTATCCATCATACTCTTAAAATCCGGAGAAAGATGCTGAATAATTACGAAAGCCGCCGGACTGCTATGAGGTAGGTTTGATAAAAACGTTTGAAGAGCTTCCAGCCCGCCTGCTGAAGCACCTATTCCGACGATAAAGAAATCAGTTCGTTCACTCATCACAACTCGTTTCCCCAAAACTAATATAATGTTTGGATATTTGTTAATATTTCTAATACTTAGCGTTACACAAAACGGTAAAAAGCCGTATTATAAAATTAATTTGCATGTCAGATTACCACATTGTTTTTTTAGATACTGACACCGTAGGGAAAGTGCCGAATCTGGAACGCTTTCGGCAATTTGGCTCGTACACTTCCTATCCTCAAACTCAGCCCGAAGAACTGTCTGAGCGCATTCGCGATGCTAATATTATTATCAGCAACAAAGTGCGTATTGATGCCTCGGCGATGGATGCGGCACCCTCCTTACAACTTATTTGTGTAGCGGCCACGGGTACAAATAACATAGACCTGGATGCCGCCAACAAGCGCAATATTCCGGTCAAGAACGTAGAAAACTACTCCACCTATAGTGTGGCCCAGTTTACTATAGGTACCGTACTGCACCTGCTGCATCGCACCAATTACTTTGATGCCTATGTGAAATCAGGGGAGTATAGTCACCAGAAACTCTTCACCCACCTGGGGCATGAGTTCTGGCAATTGGAGGGACGTCAGTTTGGTATTATCGGGTTGGGGAATATTGGGAAACAGGTGGCCCGGGTAGCCGAAGCCCTGGGAGCTACTGTGACCTACTATTCTACTTCTGGTAAAAATAACAATGCCTCTTATCAGCAGCAATCTCTGGAACAATTATTAGAAAGCTCAGATATCATTTCCATTCATGCCCCCTTAAACGAACATACCCAAGACCTGTTAAGATACGAGCAATTGGCCATGATGCAAAAACATGCATTATTGGTAAACACCGGTAGGGGAGGCATTGTGAATGAAGCTGATCTGGTTAGGGCGATTGACGATGAACGTATTGGTGGAGCCGCGGTGGATGTATTCAGTACGGAGCCTTTCCCCGAATCACACCCCTACTTGCTGGTAAAATATCCCCATAGACTGATTCTGACGCCCCATATAGGCTGGGCCAGTATAGAAGCCCGTACGTTGCTTATGGATCGCGTATGCCAGAATATTCAGGAGTTTATAGCCGAGCAGGCTTAGGCAGGATAAAATCCGTAAGCAAGTTGACAAATTTTCTGTAAGAACTACGACAACCAGATGCAGGTGTCAGAGTACGAATACTTTAGGCTCGGATCATTCATCAGTAACGAGTGAAATTCCTGCGGTAGAAAAGCCAGCCCTTCCTTCATTTGATCCGGAGAAGCAAATTGCCCAAAAAATGTAAACACCTGGCGAAGCAACTGTCGTGCTTCAGTAGGGCTGGCAATCATATGGCCACTGGCCTGCACGATTGCTTGGGCAAAATCATCCATGCCCTGCAATGGTTTGGGCGAAGTAGTGTGGATATGCCACTCATCTAAAAACAAGGCTTTAAAAGAAATGGGCAGTAAATCGATGAACTTAATGGATTCCTCAAAGCTGACGCGCTCACGAATGACCTGGAAAACAAATTTTAAGTGCTTTTGTAACGTACGGGAATCAGCATACCCGGTAGAAAGTGTAAGCTTGTGTAGTAATTGGTCAAGCTCGGCCACAAAAGGTTGATCAGTTGCTTTCATAGCAAAAATATTAAAATGCCATAAAAAATTGTATTTCAAGATACTACCATTTTTTAATAATTGCACAGGAAATAACGCCTAATTTGCAATTGTCAAGCAATTCTATGTAAACAGGAAAGTCAAATAAAAACCAATCCTGTATGCTTCAAAAATAATCATAGTTTTGTCATAATATTTGTATCTTAGTCTTATCGTATAATTGCTCTCAGACCCTACCACCATGAAAAGTCTATGGATCATTCTCGGACTAACCATTGTAATTTATTCGATGGCAACTGCTGCTGATGAAAACCGGCAAAGCATCGATAGTCTGGAACATTTACTGCAAAATCATTCCCACCAGGATACAGTGCGGGTCAACATATTGAATAATTTGGGGTACCGCTATTGGATCATTGATCCGGTGCAGTCCGTGACGTATGGCCATGAGGCGCTGGCCTTGGCTGATTCACTTAAGTATCCTCCAGGATTGGCATTTGCCCGCCGAGTAGTGGGGGTGGCCAACTGGTCTCAGGGAAATTATGAGGAAGGGTTGGTCCATCTGATGGACGCCCTGGTGCAATATCAGGAATTGGATGATACCCTGGGTATTGCCAATGTACTCATGAATACCGGGCTTATTTACAGCGATCAGCATAGTTATGAAGAGGCGTTGGCTTATTACGAAGAAGCCTATCGGACATTCAGGCTTTTGCAAAAAACCGATCGCCAATTGCATACCGCTATTCACATCGGTGAACTTTATCAGGCGGAAGATCAATACGATCTGGCACAACAATACTTTGAGGAGGCGCAAATGCTCAGTGGTTCCATTGAGCATCAATACGGAATGGCTTCATCCAATCTCCATTTAGGGCAGCTTTCTTTATCCAGGGGAAAACTGGATCGAGCCCTGGAGTACTGTCAACAAGCGTTGCCATTGCAGGAAGCCATTGGTGACGGGCATGGCAAATCGCTGACCTATCATACCTTGGGCAGCATCCAGCGTGCTCAGGGTAACTTTCAGGAAGCAAAAATGTACCTGCTAAAGGCAGTGGACGAAGCCGAAAAGGTGAGTTCCAAGCAAAACCTGAGAGACATTTATCTGGAATTGAAAAAAGTAGCCCAGGCCACCGACAATTATCAACAGGCGCTTACATATTTTGAAACTTATGTCGCATTGCAGGATAGTCTGCTAAATGCTGAAAAGCTGCGGGAGATCGTCCAACTGGAAAATCAGCTTGCCTTGGAAAAAAAAGAGCAGGAAATACTGGTGCAGGAACAATCCATGACCCTGATGCAGCAGGAGGCCCGGATTCAAAGTTTCTTCCGCAACGGACTGTTGGTGGGCATTGTGGCCCTGGCCTTCATTGGTTACCTCATCAACAGTCGGCAGCGGTTGAAAATTAAGAAGAACCAGGAAGTGTTGGATAAAAACCGGGAAGTATTTCAATCCCGGCAGGCACTGGCCCAGGCTGAACTGGAAAATTCTCGCCTCAAACAGAAGGAACTGGCCCACAAGTTGGAGTATAAAAATAAAGAACTGACCAGCTATACCATCAACTTTATTCAAAAGAATGAGCTGATGGAAGAACTCAAAGCCAGTATCCAGCAAATGAAAGGGCAAAGCCGACCGGAAGTGAAGCAGCAATTGAATACCCTCAGCCGTATTGTAGATCAGAACCTACATATTGACCGTGAGTGGGAGGACTTTAAACGGCATTTCGAAGAGGTATACCAGGATTTTTTCACCAACCTCAAAAGTCATTGCCCCGAACTTTCCAGCAATGAACTCAAGCTTTGTGCCTTGCTTAAGCTCAATATGAGCATGAAAGAAATGGCCAACATCCTGGGTATTTCCCCGGATAGTGTTAAGACCGCTCGTTATCGCCTGCGGAAGAAAATGGGGCTGAATCGGGAAGAAAACCTGGTAGACTTTATGCTGAATTTTGAGCAGTCATCTACTCCGGTAGATTCGGGCAGGCTCTCGCCCTAAAAAAAGATAACCTTTTCCGAGACGAAAGCCTGCCCTCTACCAGAAAGACTGTATTGGGGAATTACTAGAAAGCAAAGCCTCTGGGAGCGATCCCTACGGTGTAGCTTTTGATGAGCTGGCCTCCGGAGGAATAACGGTTAAAGGAGCCATCATTACTGTAATCAGGAGCTTCTCCCGTGAGTACTTCTCCACTAACCGGGTCAACCGCCAGCCCATAATAGCTTTTGTCCAGGAAGGGCGAACTCGGTAGGCTTGTCTCATTGATATTCATCCGGTACACCCCGCTGGCATAGCGGAAATACAATTGCTGCCCTTCAGGGTCTATCGTCACGGTTGCTGGTCCGGTGCCAAGTTGATCGGCACTCTGTTTAAAGGCAACTTCATCATTTTCCAGCCGCGCAATAAAGCCCGGAGTGCTTTCTGCGGTATTGATGGAGTAATCAGCATTATAGACGATGCGTCCGCTACCGGCCACCCACAGATGTCCATTGGCGTCCACCGTCAGGCTGCCCGGATTATCGCCTACGGTAATGGTATCCACAATGGCATCCGTTTGCGGATCGATGACCATAATGGTGCTATCGTAACCGTACCCGCCGTTATTGGTGACATACACCTGATTATTGTGAGCAATCAGCGTATTTGCGCCTTGCCCCACCGGAATCGTGGCGGTTACTTCATACGTGGCCAGATCAAGTACCTTCACCGTTCCGGTTACACCGTCAGCTCCCCAGTCGGTGACATACCCTTTGGTGGGGCTGATACCCAGAAAATAGCGGGGCGAGACAATTCCCTCATCAGCATCAATCGTGGCAATGGAAGTGAAATCTTCCCGGTCAATGACTTCTATCTTGGCAGAATTCTGCACCACAATAAACCCCCGCTCATCAAATACACTCATGGATTGGGTCTGGTCTCCCAGGGGGCGGCCATTGGTTTGCTGGAAGATATTATTACGGATGGTATCATGCTGACGGTCGTAGTAGGAGAGCGAGGTGTTGGCATTGCCAAAGCCGCCCTCATTGACAATAAAGTACCCATCCTGGGCAGCAGAAGGTGGAGTAGGGGTGGGATCATCATCGGTACAGGAAGTAAAAAACAGGGCGAAGGCAAGGGGAAATGCCCAAAAAATGCGAATAAATCGAAAAATGATGTTCATTGTGAAGGTTTCGTTAATGTAATTGATAAATAATACTGATTTGGTAATTGCGGCCCGGCATGGGATATCCCTGTCGGACTTCATAGGTGTGATCTAACAAGTTATACAGGGTGGTATTGAGCTGTAATTGGTGAGCCCTGTAAATGCGCAGCCGGTAACCCAGCGAGAGGTCGGTGGTCGCATAAGACGGTAATACCTGTCGATTGCTGGCGTTGGTGTACTGCTTTCCCAGGTAGCATGCTGAAAGTCCTCCGTCAAAAGACCGGTAGCGCACATTGACCGAGGTTTTGGCCTGGTGGTTGGGTGTATAAATAAGTTGTTTATGCAAATCCGACGGGTTGCCTGCCGGGGCAATTTCTTCTTTGGTAGCGCGGGTATAACTGTAATGTCCCCAGAATCGGGCTGATAGGATGGTAGAGAAACTATGGTTTGCCTCGGCGCTCACTTCCATGCCCCGGGCCCATACCTGCTGCACATTGATCGGAGACCAGCCTGCACCGCTAAGGGGAACCCACTGAATCCAGTCATCCATCAGGTTGCTAAAGGCCGTTACTTCACCGCTGAGTCGCAGGTGTTGGGTGAGAGTAAATTTACCTTCCACTCCAAGCTCGGTACTCCACCCTGTCTCGGGTTGCAGATCGGGGTTGCCGGAGCTGGCACCTGCCCAGTAGAGATCATTAAAGGTGGGCAGGTTATAACTGCGAGCCACTTTAGTGCGGAACCGCCAATGCTCTCCCAGGCGATAAGCCAGGTCGGCTGAGGGCAGTAGCGGAGCCCATTTTTTGCTTACCAGGGTTTGTCTTAACCCCAGGGAGGCTTCAAGTGTATGGAACAGCCGCGTACGATAAGAGAGAAATAAGGCGGTACGGTGCCGCTGGGGTTGCTCACTACCATAATTATTAACTTCTGCCCGCTCGAAAGTATGGTTCAGCCCCAGAAAGAACCACTGGGTTTCACTGAAGTACCAAGTGTTATCTACTTCAGAAATCCAGGAAGCAGCACGACTCAGGGAGGCTTCCTGTAAGTGATCGTTGTACAGCAGACGATGGTGAAGCAGGGCGGTACGGGCCTGAAGCTGATACTCACTGCGGGTAAAATCCCAGCGCAGTACTGCTCGGTGAAATCGATCATCCTGGGTAGCCCGGGCTTCCCCGCCAGCGGCCGCTACTCCCGGAATCTCCGCCTGATTGTCCTGTAGCCAGTATTTAAGCGAAAGATGGTGGTGATCCGCCGGTTTAAAAGACGTCTCCGCCAATAAGCCCTGTTGTGCCAGACCCGCGTGCTGCCGCCGTTCTTCACGGTTACGGTAACGATTAAAGTACGGAAAATCATTCTTCGCCTGATTGGTGAAAGCCCGGAGTCGAAAAGAAAACCGTTCATTCTGATACCTGCTAGTAATGCCGGTGTAGCGGCTACCGAAGCTACCCAGTTGCTGATAAATCTCTCCCCCAAAGCCTGGCTCCATGCGGGTATCGGATTGAAGATGGATGGCCCCGCCCATGGTGCCTGCTCCAAAGAGCGAACCGGCACTGCCGTACTGTAAAGATACTTTATCAATGAATGAAACCGGGATCAGCGTTAGATCCAGACTGCCGTTCATGCTGCTTTGCAGGTTGATGCCTTCCCAGAATACCGGAGTGTGGTTGCTGCCGCTGCCCCGGAGTGAAGCGGTAGAGAGGCCGCTAATGCCGTAGGAGCGTACATTTACGGCGGAATAGTTGGCGAGAATGCGGGCCAGGTTGCTGTGCGCCACCGTTCCGATGGTTCGGGTTTGTACCGGCTCAATTTTGTCGCCCACCGAAAAGGATTGCAAGCGGGAATCCGTAATTTCCAGGGGCTCCAGTACCCGTATCGTATCCTCTAATGATTGGGCAGATGTATGAGTAACGGCAAACACACTCATTCCGGCAGTCGCTAGTGAGGCTAAAAAGAGGCGTTTAAGAATGTAAATTACTGATAACGGTAAACTCATGCCGGTGAATGACGAAACCACGAGCTTTCGAGAGAGGAAATAGGGGAGTGAGCAGAGGTATATCCTGAAATACAGCCATAATGGCGCCCGGTGTTTTAAAAGACACGAAGGCAGGAGCCCTGTTACCTTCCCGGCTTTTCCTCCGAAAGCCCGAATGAAAAATACAGCAGGCAGGTCTCCTGGCTTGCTCTCGTTGGGGCGGCCTTCCCATCCGCCGAAGGCAGACAGTGGCATAAGGTGGCCACAACGTATGATGTAGAGCTTACAGTTGCGGGGACAGCTCCGGGTTTGCACCGGATTCCCTTTTCATCCGGGGCGATCAGATAACGATCTTCCCAGAACCTATTGCGGGGGCAAAGATAGAAGCCTTTTCAGTAAATTCCTATAAGGGTAGTAACGGAAAGCCGATTACCAACCTGTTCGCTTCCTCAACCGTAGGTTAAATCACTCGTAACCAAAATGCCCTGTCGTGCCCAGGTAGCGCACCGTTCGCTATCGTGATCTTACCGATGTAACATTTTTTGGGTAAGCTTTTCGGTTACAGGTGTTTCTTCGCTCGTGACCCACTCATGAATTATGTATAGTCATTTTTGCCAATGTGCTCTCTCTGGCCGTTTTGCTTTTTAGTAGCTACTCATTTTTGGGGCAGCGCTCAAAAGGTACTTGGGAGCACTACTTCGGACTGGAGCTGCGCTCGAAAACACTCGGCGAGCACAACTTCAGGCCAGAGCAATGCTTGAAAACACCTGGCGAGCACAACTTCTGACTGTAGCAGTGCTCGCCAGCTCCTGTTGAGCACTACTTCTGCCAATAGTAGTGGTCACCCGCACTTGTAGAATACAGGGTAATTGACAATAACTTATGCATTATCGAGAGGGTTGGGAACGGAAGGAGCCTTTCTTATGGCGGTTGATAATTGCTGAAGCAGCTCTTCAATGGTATGGCAAATATGTTGTTGGTTGGCCTGCCTGAGTTGCCATTCTCCATGGGTTGTAATGATTACTGAGGTCGATGCTGCATTCGTAGTAGTATTGGATTGCACCTGGTAGCCCACTCTTTCCAATGCCAGTCGGGTCCAGTCGGCAATCGTACCGGAGCCCTCCAGTGAGATGCAGTAGTGCTTGGGGTGTTGCACCCGGAACGTGCCGCTTTGGGGATCAAAGGGAGCGTGTTTGCTGCCCATTACCCGGGCGAGGCTTCCGTTCAGTACCAAATCTTCGGGCGCGCCACTGGTCAGGGAGCGGTCGTGCATCAGCCATAATCGGTCCGCTACCTGTAGTGCCAGTTCAAGATCGTGGGTAGATAAAATGATGGTTTTTTGCGCTTCCCGAACCAGCGAGCGAAGCAGTTGCATAATATTGACCCGGTTGGCAATATCCAGGTGGGTAGTAGGCTCGTCCAGCAGCATCAGGGGGGTATCCTGGGCCAGTGCCCGGGCGATCATCACCTTCTGCCGTTCTCCGTCACTGAGTTGATGCAAGGGCTTTTCTAACAAGGGTTCAATGTGGGTTTGGGCAATGGCCTGATCAATCTTTTGTTGATCTGTTGCAGACAGGAACCCCAACCAACCAGTATGCGGAAAACGTCCCATGGCTACCACCTCAGCCGCTTTGATAGAGCTTACATCCGCTCGATCGGTTAAAATAACACTCACGTTTCTGGCAATCTCCTTCGCCGACATTCCGGCCATATTGTTGCCCTGTAGTATGATTTCTCCGCTCAGGGGTTGCTGCATTCGGGCCATCGTTCGCAGCAGTGTCGACTTTCCGGTACCATTGGGGCCAATGAGGGCAATCATTTCCTGGAACTTCACATCTTCCTGCAAGGCATCCGCCACCACCTGCACTGCGGAGTGCTGGCCGTAGCCGAGGCGCAACTGCTGAAGGGTCAGGATGGGAGAGGAGTGTTTCAAGAGATCAGTGGAAATGAGCCCGTAAATTACGACGACGCAGGATAACCCAAATGACGACCGGTGAACCCAGCAGGGCAGTAATCGCATTGATCGGCAACACCCAGGCACTGCCCGGCCACTGGGAGATCAGATCGCAGACCAGTAGTACCAGCGCCCCCATCAGACAACAACCCGGAATCAGCCAGCGATGGTCGGTGGTATTGAAAAGTGAGCGAACCAGGTGGGGAACGGCAATACCAATAAATCCGATGGGGCCGCAAAACCCGGTGACCAAACCGACCAGCACGCTGGTGACCACGATGATGCCGATCCGGGTTCCCAGAAGGGGTAACCCCATGCTTCGGGCATACTGTTCGCCCAGTAATAAACCGTTCAGATTCTTTGACAGCAAAAAAGTACCCAATACTCCCAGCAGGGTCAGCGGTAACAAAATGCGCAGATGATCGGTAGTAACACTGCCCAGGCTCCCCATCGTCCAGAGTAAATAATCCCTGATTTGCTCAGGCTGGCTGAAATACTGCCAGATGCTGACTACCGAGAGCGTGATATTACTGAACATGATACCGATGATCAGCAGCACAATGTTATCGCTAATGCGCAAGGATACCGCCAGAATCAGCAGCATGACCAACGCGGCCCCTCCACTGGCAGCTCCCACCAATAACCATCCCTGCCCGATACCGGATTGCTGAATGGCGTATAAGGTGGCCGATTGCCCGGAAGCCAGCATCACCGTGGCTACCCCCAGACTGGCCCCGGCAGTAATCCCCAGTACCGAGGGGCCGGCCAACGGATTTCGGAATAAGGTTTGTAACTGCAAGCCACTCACTGATAGGGCCATGCCGGCCAGCAGGGCAGTCACTGCTTTCGGGATGCGGATTTTAAACAGAATATTGCTCCATATCTCCGAATCAGTCTTTTTACCGACCAATAAACGGAAGACCTCCGCTACCGGAATGGGCACCGAGCCCCAGGCAATATCAGCAATTCCGGTGACGATGACCCCCACCCCCAGTATCAGCAACCACGCTGCTAAAGGTAAGCGTCGCTTGGTGTTGATCTGCTGGGAAGGTAAGGGATGGGTGGTGGTTGCCATTAGCGTAGCGGTTGGTAATAGTATAACGCATGATCCGGCAACACCTCGGGATGCAGTATCTTGATAAGATCAGCCAGCACCCGTTGCGGGTAGATTGCTCCACTTTCGTAATAATCATTGCCGCTCCCGTTAGCGTTGAGACGGCGGTTGCTGTTATAAATCTTGCCCTGCTGAAAGGCTTTAAAATCTGCAAAACGGGCATCAATACTAAGTAACTCAGCTTTGGTACGGACCTGCCCGGGATCAATCCAGTAGTCAGCGGTAAGTCCGTAAGCGTACATTCGTTCAAAGTCTACCGGAAAACTGACGGCCGAACTATCCTGACTCCAGGGCCAGCGGGCCTGGGCGTGCTGCAACAGGGTGCTTCGATAACTGTTGCCACCGGGCACATACCAGGTCCCCTGAAAAGGCGATCCCACAATCACCGACGGTTGGAGTGGGGGCTGTTGAACGAGATGGGTCAGGCTATCGTAGGCCTGTTCAACTTCGGTAAAGCGAGCAACGGCTAACTCCTCCCGGTTGAGCAGGGCGGCCATCAACTTCACCCACTCCGTTTTACCCAACGGGGACGGTTCCATCCACTCGGCATTGGGAAGTACGGGAATGCCCAGGTCCATGAATTTCTGGTAAGGGTCCAGGCTGCTTCCCGGCATGCGGGAGATGAGGAGCAAATCCGGCTGTAAGGCAATAACGCGTTCGGGGTTCAGAGCCGTGCCACTGCCTACCTCCTGAATACTTCCGTCACTCACCCGTTGGGCAAATGCCGAGTCGTAAACATACGCCGCCTGGTCAATACCCACGATGACATCCCGGGCATCGAGAAAACGTGCCAGCGCCAGATGGGTGGTGGATTGTACAATCACGCGCTCCACCGGGATGCGAATTAATTGATCATAGTCTACACCTGAAGGAGGAGGGCTATGGTGGGGCAGCAATAAGTAACGAAGGGTATCGGTGGGTTGAAAAAGCGAAAGTAGCTTGTAATTAGAAAAATAGCGCAGTCCGAAGCCCTGGGCATGCTGAAGTTCCAGCGGCGACCATTGCACAGTATCAGAAGGAGCGGCCGTGCGTTTTTCGCTAGATGGTTTCGGAGAATCGCAGCGTGCAAATATTAGGCATAATGCGATGCTCACACTTACCTGAAGGGCGGTGATGCGCTGAAAAAAGCATGTAAAAATGCGTGAGCGTAGAGCCATAGACGTGCCTGTTATCGCTTCAATCCTCGGAAGCATGCAGATGTAGGTTGGGGCAGGTCTTCTGGCTTCTCCTATGCTTTTGCAGCCTTCCCATCTGCCAGGGGCAGACAGTGACATGAACGAGACAAAAGCAATAATCTGGTGGTACCCAGCGCGGAGTTACAGCAGCGAGGACTGCACCGGATTTTCACCGGATTCCCTTTTCAGCCAACACGCAACAGGCGTGAAAGCCACCTCAACCAGGCCCAAAGCTAGAGAATTCAAAGGGAATTTCCAGCTTCTACTCCGAAGATTTGAGGGTAAGCTTCTTAAATAATCAGGAAGAGTAGACTGAATAACCGAATAAGATGACGGCCAGGCCAAGAATAATAATTAACAGAGCCGCAATCAGAATGTGGCGTCTTTTCATGAGCGTGCATTGGTTCAAATAAAGCAGGTAGTGCTAAAGTGTTATTTTATTGTGCTTTGTGCTACTTCCAGCCCGTCCAGAAACCCCTGGTACATGGGCTTTTTTTGAAGGTCTCGATCGAAGAGTAATGGCCATTGACGAAAACCCGTGTGGTTACTGAGCCAGCTGTCGTTATCGCGCAGGCCCCAGAATGTGATGGCAAACTTATTCTCATCCGGCAGGCGGTTGTACTCCCGGACGATTTCTTCCATCTTCTCTTTTTGAGCCAGGGCCAGTGAATCGGTGAATTCCGAGGCTTTACCGTGGGTATTTACCTGAATGTCTACCTCGGACAGGTGTACTTTTAGTCCCCGCGCCGTAATCTCCTCCAGGGCATGACGAAAATTTTCCATTGACAGGTTCAACCCCACGTGCATTTGCATGCCGATCCCATCAATGGGAATATTCCGGGTCTGAAAATCGTCGACCATGGCCAGGATGGTTTTTAATTTTTCCGGCTTGGCGGCTACGTCGTAATCATTATAAAACAACAGCACCTTCGGGTCGGCCTCGCGGGCATACTGATGGCAGCGGGCCACATAATCGTCGCCGAGCTTTTGCTGGTAGACCGACTTCCGCATGCCATTTCCCTCCGGGTCAATGGCTTCGTTCACCACGTCCCAGCTCACTACTTTGCCCCGATAGTGCTTTACCACGGTCTGAATGTACTCCCGCAACAGGTTTTCCAGCGTAGCAGAATCATAAGACTCGATAGACTGTTTCAACCAGGCCGGTTGCATATTGTGCCAGGCCAGCGTATGTCCGTGTACCTGCATGCTATGGGCCTGGGCAAAAGTGATGATCGAATCGCCCCGGCTGAAATCGTAGGTGCGTTCGCCGGTCCAGATGTACTGGGGTTTCATCATGTTTTCTGCGGTCAGACTACTGAATTCCCGGGCAACTACTTCGGCATATTCGGGGTTGGCCAGTCGGTGGGGGATGACCGCCACCCCCACCGGAAAATCAGCTTGCGTGCGGAGGGTAGGTTCAGCAGAATTGATTTGGTTTCCGATCATGACCACGGCCAGCAGTCCTAAACTGGAAAAAAATGAAAAAAATCTCATAGGTTCTTATCGTTCAATGATGGGAAAACGAAGGTAGTGCGAAATTATTTTTTTCTAAATGAATACGGATCTTAACGCACAGGGAGGTCAGTGGTTTTTAAAATTAAGTGTGAATTAAATAGATTAATTTTTAAAAGTTGTTATTTTTCACATCAAAGATAATAGTAGTTTTGATAGAATTTAAAATGGCCTTGCCTGGAAATTGTAACGTTAAGCCAGCAATTCAGCACATAACCTGCCCGTATGACAATGCAAAGACGTGATTTTATCAAAGCCGGAGTCGCTTCTACCGTGCTAATTTCCTCCGGACTACCGGGCTGTCAATCTTCCCGGAAGGTGCCGGAAGTGACGGCCGACAATATTCCGCTTTGGAAAGGTTTCAACCTGCTGGAGAAATTCAATGGAGAGACCAATGATCCGTTTCGGGAAACTGATTTTGCCATGATCGCCGATTGGGGGTTCAACTTTGTGCGGTTACCAATGTCGTACTGGACCTGGGGAGATGTGAACGACTGGAGTAAAATAGACGAGGCCACGCTCCGACATATTGATGATGCTATCAGTTACGGGCAAAAGCATAATATTCATGTAAATCTCAATTTTCACCGGGCTCCCGGTTACTGCATTAACCGGGGAGAATTAGAGCCCTACCAGTTGTTTGAGGATGAAGAAGCCCAGGATGCTACCCGCTTTCACTGGCGTACCTTTGCCAAGCGTTACCGGGGTATTCCCAACCACCAACTAAGTTTTGATTTACTCAACGAGCCTCCCAATATTCCGGAGTCACAACACAATCCGGTGATGCTATCCGTCATAGAAGCTATTCGCGACGCTGATCCTGACCGTCTCATTGTGGCCGATGGGCTGGCGGTGGGCAGTAAACCCATTCTGGGGTTTGTAGATCAGCAGCTGGTACAAAGCACGCGAGGCTATTATCCCATGCAGGTCAGTCACCATGAGGCCTCCTGGATTCCCGGGAGTGACACCTGGCCGGAACCAACCTGGCCCCTTACCGAGGAGGATGGAGACACGGTAGATCGGAATACGCTGCAAACGCGATTGATCACCCCCTGGCAAAAGGTGATTGCGCAGGGAGTGAAAGTTCACGTAGGAGAGTGGGGAGCCTACAACCATACTCCGCACGACGTGGCGCTGGCCTGGATGGAGGATTTGTTGCAACTGTGGCAGGAAGCCGGTTGGGGCTGGGCGTTGTGGAACTTCCGGGGTTCCTTCGGGATTCTGGATAGCCAGCGTACTGATGTTCAGTATGAGGATTATCAGGGGCATCAGTTAGACCGAAAGATGCTGGATTTGCTACAGAAATACGGGTGATCTGGGATGCGTGTCAACCGGCAGACATGTGGTTGTCGGTGTAATTAGTAGCTTTAGCGCACTGAAACTCAATAGATATCAGAAATGCTTAAAAAAATACGAATGCCCTACCTGGTGCGCGCATTATGCGGAGCGACCATTGGGTTTTTAGTGGCCCTGTATGTGATCAATACATTTTTTGGCGGGCACATCAACTATGTTGCGTTGGTTGGAATGATACTGGGAGCCGTAGCCGGGCTTTACTTTTTCCGTCGCTAACCAAACGCTGCTTACCACCACTGATATTGGCTATTGCGGTCTGTAATTCGTGATGACCTCGGGATAAACCCGAAGATGCATATCCATTGGCAAACCGTAGCGCTCTGCTGGCTAAGTAATAATACCATTCTGTAGTGTAAATGCAATATTTACATTGAATATGCTATAAATTTTGTGAGTATTATAATGCAATCGGTTAAATTTTATGATATATAATGCAGTATATTTTAGGCGATCGTTTATATTTGTTTCTACACAATCTGACTTTTATATGAAAACTTTTCTACACACACTTACTTTTTGTGTTTTGTTGTTGTTCCTGGGGTTATCTATCAGTCCTTCGTATGCCCAGGATCGAGCAGTTTCCGGTACGGTTACTGCGGACGAAGAAGGTGCTTTGCCGGGAGTCAATATTCTGATCAAAGGAACTACTCAGGGTACGGTAACTGACGTTGAGGGGAATTACCGCATTACAGTTCCTGGACCTGAGTCGGTTCTTGTTTTTTCAGCTGTGGGATATTCCTCGGAAGAAATTACGGTGGGTAATCAATCTACCCTGGATGTTCTGATGCTACCCGATATTCAATCCCTGTCGGAAGTAGTGGTGGTGGGCTACGGAACGCAGGAGCGGGCCCGGGTGACGGGGGCCATTTCTTCGGTTAGCTCCAAAGAGATCAGCGAACTTCCTGTACCCAGCTTTGATGCTGCATTGCAAGGCCGGGCGGCTGGGGTGAACGTAACCAATTCGGGTGCTCCCGGGGCCAGCCCTATTGTCCGCATTCGGGGAATCGGTACGGTGAATAACAGTGATCCGTTATACGTCATCGACGGAGTACCAGCGGGGGGGATCAATTCCATCAACCCGAACGATATTGAATCCATTCAGGTGCTGAAGGATGCATCGGCCGCGGCCATCTACGGTTCACGGGCGGCCAATGGAGTAATTCTGGTCACCACCAAAAAGGGTGTCGCCGGAAAGCCAAAGGTGAGCTTAGAATCCTACTACGGAGTGCAGAATGCCTGGAAACAACTGGATCTGCTCAAACGGGATCAATACCTGGACTTTGGACGTGACTTGTTCGCCAATGCCGGGGAAGATGTGCCGCCTCGCTTGAATGACCTGGGTGAATTTGCCAATATAGAGACCGATTGGCAGGATGTGATGTTCCGATCCGCACCCATACAGGAACATAATCTGTCGGTAAGTGGCGGTTCTGAAACCAGCCGCTATCTGGTGTCCGGAGGGTATTTTAAGCAGGATGGTATCATGCTCGGTACCGGGTTTGAACGTCTTTCCTTCCGGGCTAATACGGAATTTGATATCTCGGATCGGATTAAATTAGGACAAACCCTGACCGTATCGCATACCAACCGGAATGTAGAGCCATTCTCCGGTGGACGTTCCCAGATTGAGCACATCATTAAAAGTGTTCCCTACATTCCCGTGTATGATCCCAGCCGTTTGGGCGGGTTCCGGGCTACCGATCAGGCGGATGGTTCCGATCCGGAGAACCCGGTGCTGAATGCCACCTTACGGCAAAATAATCTGCTGGATCTTAAGCTGCTGGGTACGGCCTATCTTGAAGTAGAAATTATAGAGGGACTGCGGTATAAGCTGTTAGGCGGACTGGATCTCAACTACGGAACAAATTCGCAGTTTACCCCTTCGTTTAATGCTGGTGACTATAGTATCAGCAATGTGGCTACTTTACAGGAAACGCGTAATACTTCCGTCTCTCCTTTAATTTCCAATCAATTATTTTACGACAATACTTTTGGTTCACACAGCGTGAGTGCCGTGGCGGTGGTTGAGCAGCAGACCTGGCGTTATGAGCAGGTACAGGCTGCTGGTGAAAATTCCATTACCAATGACATTGAGGTGGTAAACGGAGTAGAAAACCCAACGATAAGCGGTACCGAAAATGAGCGAGCCCTGATCTCTTATATCGGTCGGGTTAATTACGATTATGCCGGTAAATATCTGGTGGGGGCGTCTATCCGCTATGATGGAGGTTCTCGCTTTGGTCCGGGCAAAAAGTGGGGAGCTTTCCCTTCTGCATCCGTAGGCTGGAGGGTTAGTGAAGAAGAATTCATGCAGGGAGCCACCTTCCTGAGTGACTTCAAAATCCGAGCCAGCTACGGGCAAACAGGTAACTGGGAAATCGGTGATTATCGATACCAAGCTACCATCTCTGGTAACTTTAACTACAATTTCAATGGTGTACTGGTCCCCGCCAGCACCATTCGGGCCCTGGCTAACGAAGAAATTAAGTGGGAAACTACGGTTATGACCAACATTGGATTTGACCTGGGGCTTTTTGAAGATCGTTTCCGGGCCAGCTTTGAGTATTTCAATAACGAAACCCAGGATATGCTGCTGCAGGTGCCAATTCCTCCTTCACTCGGATACGATGAGGCTCCGTTTGCCAATGTGGGAAATGCTGAAAACCGGGGGGTTGAGATTACGGCCGGCTATGCTCATAACAACGGAGATTTCCGCTGGACTTTAGACGGTAACGTTTCTTTTGTAAAAAATGAAATGACGTCGCTGGGTATTGGTAATTCTATTTCCGGGCCAGCTTTTGAGGGACTTCCGGTGACCTATACCGAAGCCGGGCAGCCCATTGCTTACTACTACGGGTATGTGGTGGATGGCATCTTCCAGAGCTACGATGAGATTGCTAACAGCCCCGACCAGGGTAACTCTCCCTTTGATGAAGATGGAGAACTGCTTACTGAAGATGAATTATTTACCAAGACTGCCCCGGGCGATATTCGCTTCAGAGATATCAGCGGCCCGGATGGCGTACCGGATGGAGTGATCAATGCCGACGACCGCACCAATATTGGCCACTTTTTACCGGATTTTACCTACGGGATCAATGCCACTGCCAACTGGAAAGGCTTTGACCTGACCTTATTTATGCAGGGAGTCTCGGGTAATGATATTCTGAATACCAATATCTATGATTTACAGGGAATGACCCGTTTATTCAACGGGGGCACGGATATTCTGGATCGCTGGACTCCGCAGAATACCGATACAAATATTCCGCGGGCTGTGAACTCAGATCCTAATAACAATGCGCGCCTCTCTACCCGCTATATTGAGGATGGTTCTTATTTCCGAATCAAGAACCTGACGATTGGTTATAGCCTGCCCGAAAGTGTGTTAGGATCGTTGGGTAACGGTTTCCTGTCCAATGTACGGATTTATGTGTCTTCCCAGAATCTGCTCACCCTCACCAACTACTCAGGCTATGATCCGGAGATTGGTGCCCGGAGCGTCAATAACAACGATGCGGAGCTACGACGGCTCGCCAGCGGGGTAGATTATGGACAATATCCGCAGCCTCGAACCTTTATCGGAGGCATTCAAATTGGATTTTAATTGAGACACAACTCGAAATAAAGCATTAGAAAATATGAAAACCAAAGCTTTTATCATCATAGGGTTGGTATTTCTCTGCGCTTCATCCTGCAACGATGAAATCTTAGAGAAGAACAATCCTGCCCAGTTATCAACTGCGACCTTTTTCCGGAGTGACGATCAGGCAATTGCTGCCGTAAACGCCATTTACGCTGGGTTGCAGGCCAATAACCTGTACAACCGGGAATACTTCTTCCTGCATGACTTGCTGTCTGATGATTGCCAGTCTGGAGGCGGGCAGTTGGAAGCGGTGCGTGGACAAGTACTCAATCATGCGTTTGACGGTTCTAATAAGCTGGTCAACGATGTATGGCAGGGATGGTACCGTATCATTCTCCGATCCAACTTTGTGCTGCAAAACATTACCGAGGCTGAAGATGTATCGGCCGATTTACGAACCCGCCTGGAAGGTGAAGCTCGATTTATGCGGGGATTAGCCTACTTTGAGTTAGTGAGCCTGTGGGGGGCGGTTCCCATCATGCTGGAGCCTTCTACCAGTCCGGAAGGGAACCCACGAGCAGCGTCTGAAGAAGAAGTGTACACCTTGATATTTCAGGATCTGGACATTGCGGAGGAAAATCTGCCGATGAAATCTGCTTATGCAGGCGAAGATCTGGGGCGAGCAACGCAGGGATCCGTGCAGGCATTAAAAGGAAAGATTTACATGTTTCGAGGCGATTACCAGGCCGCTCGTGTGCCGCTCATGGCAGTGATCAATTCTGGTGAGTATCGTTTGGTGCCTCGCTTTTTGGATAATCATCAGGAGGAAAACGAAAACAATGCGGAGTCTATCTGGGAAGTGCAGTTTACCGAAAGTGCTGGCACTGGTGGTGCCTGGAGTGCGGATGGGGAAGGCATTGCCGAGATCACATTTCGAGGCCAGGAGTACGGTCCAAATGCGTGGCGTAACGTTATTCCTTCAAACTCGATAGCGGCCGAATTTGAGACCGTGGCGAATGGAGCTGAGAAAGACGATCCTCGCCGGGGGTACTCTTTCTACCAGTTTGGAGATATGTTTAATAATGATACGGATACCCTGCTTAGTATTCAGGGAGATAGAGACAAGCCCAGCTGGAAAAAATACCAAACCATTTATAAGCGTGCCAACGAAGATTCGCGTTCGGGAATCAATTTCAGGGTCATTCGCTATGCTGATGTACTGTTGATGATGGCCGAGATAGAAAATGAACTGAGCGGCCCCGCTGCCGCTTTACCGTACATTAACCAGGTGCGCGCCCGGGCAGATGTGAACATGCCTCCGTATCCTACCGCTTTGTATCCTTGCAGCAATGCTGATCAAATGTTTGATGCTATTGTACACGAACGTAGGGTAGAACTGTCGGCAGAACAGGTTCGTAACCGGGATATTCGCCGCTGGCGACGGATGGGCAAACTGGACACAGAGCCTATTGCCGCGTATCAACCCCGCTATGATTTATTACCGCTTCCCATTGTTGAGATTGATAACAACAGCGCCCTGACCAACCAGGACCAAAACCCCGGGTACTAAACCAGGGTGAAAATCTTCTGAAAAGCTCTTTCTTTGGAAAGGGCTTTTTTATTTTAGGGGCACATGAGAACTATATACATTGTTTTGGCTGTGTTGGTAGCCGCCTGCCATTCTCCTGAACCAGTTACGATGCAGCAACTACTTAAGCAAGTGGTCGATACTGCCTTCTGGATTCCCGAAAACGAGTATGCCAGCCAGGTGCGCATTGCTTATTATGATAGCTTGGTGAAAACCGCACCGGATGCGTATCGGAAAAACCCTTTTCGCTTTCAGCAGGCCCGGGCATTATTGTTTGGGGGGCAAACGGAATCAGCTATTGAGATTCTCGAGGAATTGCTGGAAATCAGTCATAACCAGGTAATGGTTCCGGGGTTATCCGATTACGAAGAAGGTCAGCTGGACGATCTGTTGGCGCTGGCCTATCTGCGGCTGGGAGAACAGGAGAACTGCATTCATCATCATACATCAGCTTCCTGCCTGTTCCCCATTCAACCCGCGGGGTATCACCAATATCCCCGAGGCTCTGAGCAGGCCAGAGAATTATTAACGAAAATTGTAGCAGAGAATCCGCGAGATCTGCACAGCCGCTGGTTATTGAACGTAGCGTACATGACCCTGGGAGAGTATCCGGAGGAGGTTCCGGCGCAGTGGGTGATACCTGAAGAAGCCCTGGCCTCAGCCTATCCATTAGAGCCTTTCACAGATATTGCCCCCCAATTAGGGTTGGCCGTTAATGCGCTGTCGGGTGGGTGTGTGGTGGATGACTTTACCAACGATGGTTATCTGGATGTGCTGGTTTCCAGTTGGTTTCCTGATGATCCGCTACGATTGTTCGTGAATCAGCAAAATGGAAAATTTGTCGAAATGAGTGAAGCAGTCGGACTGACCTCGGTGGCGGGAGGACTTAACATGGTGCAGGCAGACTATAATAATGATGGCTGGCTGGACGTGCTGTTACTGCGGGGCGCATGGTTAGGCCAGCATGGTCAAATTCCTAATTCGTTACTAAAGAATAATGGGCCTGATGCGGAAGGAAACATCACATTTACCGATGTAACCATAGAAGCCGGTTTGCTTTCTTATCATCCTACCCAAACGGCGACCTGGAATGATTTTAATCAGGATGGCTGGCTGGATGTGTTTATTGGGAATGAAAGCAGCAGCAAGGGCCAGGTACACTCCTGTGAGTTGTACATCAATAACCAGGACGGTACGTTTCGAGACGTTGCTCAGGAAGCGGGGATCGCAGTAAATCAGTCCGATGATTATTTGTATATCAAAGGAGTTACTTCCGGAGATTACAATCGGGATGGTTTGCCGGATATATTTGTGTCAGCCCTGGATGAGCGCACCTCCAACCGCTTATACCAGCACCAGGGGGTGGATTCAATGGGAAATCCGGTCTTTAAGGATGTGACCAGGGAAGCAGGACTCAATGAAAAAATATCCACTTTTCCTACCTGGTTTTTTGATTATGACAACGATGGCTGGCTGGATCTTTTTGTGGCCGGGTATATGCGAAACGGTAGCGTCATCAGCTCCATTACTTTCGATGTAGCTGCGGAATACTTAAACCTGCCTTACACCGCTGAGACAGCCCGACTCTATCGAAATCAGGGAGATGGCACTTTTGTGAACGTATCCTCAGAAGTAAATCTGGATCGTATCACTTACGCCATGGGAGCCAATTACGGTGATCTGGATAATGATGGGTATCTCGATATGTACATGAGTACCGGCGAAGTCAATTTTGCCTCAATCATTCCCAATCGGATGTTCCGTAATGCTGCGGGAAAGCAATTTCAGGATGTAACCACAGCCGGTGGCTTCGGACATTTGCAAAAGGGCCATGCCATCTCCTTTGCCGATTGGGATAACGATGGTGATCAGGATGTATATGCGGTGATGGGCGGGGCCTACGAAGGCGATAATTTTCAAAATGCCTTGTTCAACAACCCCTGCGATTCTACCAATCACTGGGTTGGTTTCCTGCTGGAGGGGAGACAATCCAATCGCTCAGCCATCGGTACGAAAGTAAAATTGACTTTTAAAGAAGAGGGAGTAGTGCGAAGTGTGTATCGGGAAGTAAATTCAGGGGGTAGCTTTGGCTGCTCACCGCTGCGGGTGGAGCTGGGTATCGGCAAAGCAGATCAGATCAAAGAAGTAGAAATTGTGTGGAATGGTTCTCAGACAACCCAACATTGGCAGGATTTACCCATCAGACAGTATTATAAGCTGATAGAGGGCGACTCCGTACTTCAGCGATTAAATCTCACCCAAGTTACGAATCCTATTTGAGGATCGGCGGTTATGCTACCATGCTGCCTGGCAATCAGAATCGATAACCGCATAGTTTTAAAAAAAACACCTGCAAAACTCTTTCAAATTTTACAGAAAAGTATTGCAAACGGTTACAATCTGCATTTTTTGGAAAAATGAAAAAGTGATTTTATTAATATCAAAGAATTCATAATATTATTTGTAATATGAGTGATCGTATTAAGTGCATTGCAATTTGCTTGGGGCGAAGTGGTGTGGCACGAAAACATGCACCGGAAAGTAAATGATATAAATACAAGCAGCATTCAGCAGTGGGTAGGGACTCAGAATATGTGGCCGATGACTGATCTGCTTTCCAGGCTCTCAATAACAATCAACCTAAACATATACTTTACTAATACCCCTGATCTATGAGAGTTTTTACCAGACTACACCCCTTACTGGCGGGCTGTTTTTTTTGCCTGCTGAGTATCACTGTCTTTGCCCAGGAACGTTCCGTTACCGGGACAGTCTCTACGGAAGAAGACGGACTTTTACCCGGAGTTAATATTTTAGTGAAAGGTACCACCCAGGGTACTGTTACCGACATCGACGGTAACTATCGAATCAATGTGTCCGGTGAAGATGCCGTATTGGTGTTCTCGGCGGTAGGTTTTACCAGCGAAGAGGTAACCGTAGGTAATCAATCACAAATTGATATGCTGATGGTACCCGATATCAAATCGCTGAGTGAAGTGGTGGTGATTGGGTACGGAACGCAGGAACGGCGCGACCTGACCGGCGCAGTTTCTTCGGTGGATGCCGAAGATTTTCAGAATGTCTCCATGACCTCCGTAGAGCAGGGGTTACAGGGACGGGTGGCCGGAGTCAACGTAGTGCAACAATCCGGGAAGCCGGGAGCCGGCATGCAGGTCCAAATCCGGGGTATTGGGTCCATCGGCAATTCTGAGCCCTTGTACGTGATTGATGGCGTGCCAGTGATTAATGATAATGGGGCCACTGGCGAGAGCAATACCAACGCACTGAACAGCATCAACCCGAACGACATTGCCAGCATTGAAGTTTTGAAGGATGCCTCCGCTGCCGCCATTTACGGAGCCCGGGCCGCCAATGGGGTCGTGCTGATCACCACCAAGCGGGGAGAGGCCGGGGTAGCAAAAATATCGCTGGATGCCTATACCGGAGTGCAACAAGCCTGGAGATTACTGGACCTGACGGACATCAACGGCTATAAGGAGATCTCCGATGCCCTCACCGACAATGCCGGACTGCCTCGCGTAGTAGCACTGCAACGCCCCGAAGAATTGGTGAACAAGACGGATTGGCAGGATGAGATGTTTAACGCTGCTCCGGTGAACAGTGTGAATATGACCGTATCCGGCGGGTCAGAGAATGCTCGATTTAGTGTATCGGGAAACTACATGAAACAGGAAGGCATTCTGCGAGAAACCGATTTTGAGCGCTTAAGCCTACGGGTGAACACAGACTTTAAGAGCGGCCGCTTTAAGTTTGGTGAATCGTTGGCTTTCAGTCGTACTCAGTCTAATGATCTGACTACCAACTTCTTTGCTATTATCCATTACCCGCCCAACCGCCCCGTTTTTGATCCGGAGAATGTCGGGGGCACTACCGGGCCCAACCCCAGCCTGTATTCCGGCAATCGTATTATCGATGAGCAGGATGCTAACAATCCCGTAGGAGAATCGGAACTAATTACTGACCGCACCACCCGCTTCCGGGTGATCGGGACCATTTACGGTGAATATGAAATTATGGAAGGGCTCACCTACAAACTGAGTTTGGGAGGAGATTTTATCTACGGCAACCGCTACGAATACACTCCGCCCTTCAAATTCGGAGATCGTCGGAACCAGCCTTTTGCTACCATCGCTGATCGTAATGCCTATTCCGTATCTCCGCTGATTGAAAATACCCTGAACTATTCCAAAACCTTTGGGTTGCACAACCTCGGGGTACTGGTCGGATACACGCGACAGAGCTACCTGGAACACATTGCCAGTGCGAGCGGCCGGAATACCGTAAATTCAGTAGTACGGGTGCTGGACGGAGTCAATGAAGTGCCTAGCGTGAGCGGTAGCGAGGGAGAGTTTGCCCTGGTGTCGTATCTGAGCCGATTGACATACAGTTTTAACGACCGCTACCTGCTGACGGCGAATATTCGTCGTGATGGTTCTTCCCGTTTCTCACCGGGTAATAAATTCGGGGTCTTTCCTTCCGCATCGGTGGGCTGGAGGGTTAGCGAAGAAGGCTTCATGCAGGGAGCAACCATGATCAGTGATTTTAAACTGCGGGCCAGCTGGGGACAAACCGGTTTTCAGGAAATAGGTAACTATTCTTTCCAACCCGCGCTCGACAATACCATTAATTACCTGTTCAATGGGAATGTAGCCACCGGAGTTGCCCAGCGCAATCTGGCTTCGGCCAATCTGAAATGGGAAACCTCCACCCAAACCGATATTGGACTTGATTTGGGGTTATTCAATAACCAGGTTTTAATTAATGCCGATTATTACGTCAAAGAAACCGAAGATATTCTGGTTCCCATTCCCCCAACGCCCAGCACGGGGGTGGATAACTCTCCCACGCTGAATGCTGGCTCGGTGAGGAACCGGGGGTTTGAGTTTGCCGCCACCTATCGCAAGTCGTCCGGTGATTTTCAGTACAGCATCAGCGGTAACTTTGCCACGCTCGATAATGAAGTGCTGGACCTGGGAGGAGGGCAGCCGATCATCGATGGCGGGGTCAATGTCACCCGGGTAACCCGGATTATTGAAGGTTACCCCATCGGTCATTTCTACGGCTATGTGATGGACGGACTTTTCCAGAATCAGGCCGAGGTAGATGCCCATGCCGAACAACCCAATGCCGCGCCCGGTGACATCCGCTTTAAAGACCTGAATGACGACGGAATGATCAACGTAGAAGATAAAACCTATATCGGCGATCCTATTCCTGATTTAACCTACGGTCTGACCCTGAATGCCTCTTACAAGGGATTTGACTTTAATATGTTTTTGCAGGGCGTTTCCGGTATAGAACTGTACTACGGTTACCGCTACTTTGCCGAAGGAATGCTACGGCCCTTTAATTTTGAAGAACGTACGTTGGGCTACTGGAAAGGCGAAGGTACCAGCAATACCATTCCCCGAGCCGTGGGTGGTGATCCGGCCAACAATACCCGGGAATCCAGTCGCTTTATTGGCGATGGCTCCTTTCTGCGCTGCCGGAATCTGACCCTGGGATATAACGTGCCGTTCAATGCACTGGAAAATATCGGCGGATTTATTTCTACGGCCCGTATTTACGCCACCGCCCAGAACCTCTTCACCATTACCGACTACGAGGGATATGACCCCGAAATTGGCTCGCTGGATAACAATCCGGACCAGGCCAGCCGGGGGCGAGGCATCGACAACGGGCAGTTTCCCCAGGCCCGTACCCTGATGCTGGGCATCCAGGTTACTTTTTAAGGTATATAGATTTAAACTGACTTAACATGATGAAAAAATATAGTTTATCCCTCAAATTCCTGCTGATCTTTGTGATGGCCAACCTGATCATTGTCGTATCCTGTAAGCGGGACGAAGAACTGCTGGAAATAGATAATCCGAACCGCCCGACCCCGGATACCTTTTACCAAACTTCCCAGGACGCACTGCTGGGACTGACCTCCGTTTACGCAACCTGGCAGGCCACCAACCTGGCCCAGCGCTTTTACTTTTTTGGAAACGATATGCCCTCGGATGAGAGCATTGGCACCAATAACCTTCAGGCTACCCTGGCCCAGATGCTGAATTATACCTGGGATGCCAACAATGAAGTGATTACCGGCATGTGGGATGCTTATTACACCGGGGTGGGTCGCGCCAACCGTATTGTCAAGCAGGTGCCGGAGATTGAAATGGACGAAACCTTGAAGAATAGAATTATCGGTGAGGCTCGCTTTCTGCGCGCCACCTTTTATTTTGATCTGGTCAATAAGTGGGGGGATGTTCCCCTGATTACCGAACCTCCGACTGCGTCTATTGAGCAGCCGCGCGCTCCGGCGGCAGATATCTATAATTTGGTGATTGAAGATCTGCAATTTGCCAAAGCAAACCTGCCTACCCGAGATGCCTACGGCGCGGAAAATTTGGGAAGGGCTACCAGCGGCGCCGCGACGGGCTATTTGGGGAAAGTATATTTGTACCTGGAGCGATGGGCGGAAGCCGAAACTGAGTTCATGGAAATTATTGACGGACAACACGGAACCTACGGTCTGGTAGAGAATTTTCGCTGGAATGGCATTGGGGAAGAGCAGGAGCCCGCTGCGGAAAACAGCATTGAATCTTTATTCGAAGTGCAATTTCAGGACGGACTAGGTGCCCAATGGAGTACGGACAATGCGGGAGGAGGAGAAAGTACTTTTCGGGGAGTGGAATATGCCTTTGCCAGCTTTAACAACGTGCGCCCCAAGCAGGCCTTTGCCGACCGCTTTGAACTGGGAGACCCGCGTTACGAGCAAACGTTTTACGATGACAGCGTTCGTTTCTACAATGGCATCTACACCCGTGCAGCATTCGGAGATCTGATCGCCTGGCGAAAATACCATAATTACGATATCCGGGATGACAGCAACCAGAGCTCCGGCATCAACTTCCGGCTGATGCGCTACGCCGATGTACTGCTGATGGCGGCTGAAGCCAAGTTGAATAACAACAAACCTTTAGACGAGGTATTAGCCCTGGTCAATCAGGTACGAGCCCGGGCGCTTGACCAAAAGATGAATCCAAACATCAATCTGTACATGCCTCGCACCCTGGATAATGAACTGGGTTTATATCCGACCGCAGCCTACCCGGCTGCTACCAAAGATCAGGTATTCACCATCATCATGCACGAGCGGGAAGTGGAACTGGCCGGGGAGCAGCATCGCTACAATGACCTTCGCCGTTGGGGACTGGATGACGATGTGGCTAAAGCTTCTGGCAAACCATACGCTGACCGGGATGCACTGTGGCCTATTCCCCAACAGGAACTGGAAACCAATCCCATGATCAACCAGGCTGATCAGAATCCGGGATATTAGTTCTAATGTAGACTACTAAAAAGGCGCTCTCCGGATTGGAAGCGCTTTTTTTATTTAGCAGAAGCATGGGAATGAATATTGTTGCTAAACTGCAACCGGGCTAAGGTAACCGGATGAATCTGATTCTCGCCCTCGGTGATACGGTAGAACTGATTGGCCTGAATGTGCTGAAAGAATTGGGAAGGGGTATTAGGCCATTGAATCTCAAGTGTTTCAACCAGATCCGCCTTTCCCAATCCGATCTCCAATCGGAGGGTAGAAGCCCCGAAGCTACCCCCGGAATTGACCTCACGGTAGATCTTTCGCTCCAGCCCCTGATCATCCACGGTGATTACCACCCGGGCACCGATGGCCGAACGATTGGATGTGGTCCCTTGCAGAATCAGGGTAAGCCAGTGGTTTTCATCCTGGTAGGGGTTTTCAAAGAACGCGTTCTGATACACATCTCCCTGGTATGCTCCCCCCATCGACATCAGTAAATCCTGATCACCATCATTGTCAATATCTGAAAATGAAACAGCGTGTCCCTTTTGAAGATGCCCTACTCCTGCGGAAGTGGTTACATCCTGGAAGTACTTTCCCTCCGAGTTCCTGAACATCCGATTTGGGATGATGGAGGAAAGCGTCGGATCACCGGTTCCCAGGTACATATCCAGCCAGCCATCGTTGTCCAGATCCCCGAAATTGGCTCCCATGGAATACAGAATTCGGCTGAGATGAACTTCCTGGGAAACATCGGTAAAGGTGCCATTACCATTATTTCGGTACAATAGGCCCGTTTGGGCGTCGTGGGGCAAACTGAGAAATTCGGCAGCAATATCTTCGGTGATTACCCCATCACGGCCTTTCCAGTAGCCTGCGGCAAAGATATCCAGCCAACCGTCATGATTATAATCCCAGAACCAGGTGGTGAAGGTAGAATTCTCTCCTCCCAGACCAGCGTTTTCCGTAGCATCGGAGAAGGTGAGTTGCCCGCTTTGGTTTACCCCAAGATTCTGAAACAGATAATTGGTATGCAAAGCCGTTCCTCCTCCGGTGGAAACGTACAAATCGGGCCATCCATCGTTGTTAAAATCGCCGGAAGTAACTCCTTTGATGTAGATGGGCGGGATGCGGAAGCCTTCTTTGCTCACCGCTACTCCGGCTTCCTGAGCAACCTCACGAAACGTACCATCCTGGTTATTGAGATAGAGCTCGCAGGGATGAAACGACTGGGCGCCTGCCGTTTCATTGCCGATGAATAGGTCGAGCCAGCCATCCCGGTTAAAGTCATTCCAGGTAGCCGTTTGGGTAGGGTGGAAGGATAAGAGTCCAGCGGCATAGGTAACATCGGTGAAAGTGCCGTCGCCGTTATTTTTTAGCAAAGAGTTAGGGTGCTGGCCGTACTCCTGCAACCAGGCTCCCCGCAGCACCAGCACGTCCAGCCAGCCATCATTATTATAATCTGCCTGTACCATATTTAAGCCGCCGTACAGCCCAATGAGATTGGCTTCCTGGGTTTTTTCTGCAAAAGTCCCGTCGGCATTATTCACATACAAGCGAAGCTGGTCGTCCTGTCCCCACTCGGAAATCATGATATCGAGATAACCATCATTGGTAAAATCATCGACGACCAATCCTCCCGACAGGCTGCGGGTGTCAAATCCAATTGTTGAGGCTATATCGGGAAAGTGCTTCAGCGGAAATTCAGACTGGAAAGCACTTTCAGGTATCAGCCAGTCTTCCGGCACTCCATCGGGATACTGGCCTAATGTCATGTACGCAACATTCAGTAGCCAGCGAGTACTCAGGTCATCCGGGTTTTCCTCCAATATCTTCGTATACTCGTCAATCGCCTGTTCCGACCCATCGGTCAACTGATGAAAACCGGCCGACTGGATTGGGAAGAGGCAGGACGTGGCCGTATGATTAAGAATACAGTTTTCCTGCTCGCCCCGCCGTAAATAGCTTAAGCCGACGTAAGCATCCAGCGATTGCTGCTCTTTCGGGTTGAGAAAACCATCGAGCTTCCCCTGGCCCCGGAGGGTTTGTAAAGCACTAAATTCCCGAGCGGCTTGCTCGGAATCGCCCCGACGCAGCAGATCTAAAGCCCGCTGGTAGTAGTAGCCATACTGATCGGGATGAAGCCTGATCAGGCTATCAAAGTAATGAACCCGGGTATCGTTGGCAAAAATATTATCAGGTTGGGCAACCACTTGTTGGGTTTCCCGGAGCAGTTGCAGCATAGCCTGATGGCTCTTTTCCTCAGCCGATGGACTGCATGCGGCTAGCAACAGCAGGCTGATCCCCCAAAGGGAGGAGCTTATATACGAAAGTACCTGATGGTAACAGGGCATGAAGTGTTTGGTTGTTGTAAGACCCGGAAACCTCTCCGGGCCATAAGCAAAAATAAAGTTAGAAAGCGCTGGGAAATTACAATAATCTATTCAGGAAATCCTTTCAGAATGATGGTTGGATTCTGAACTGGCATCCTGTATCTTTTGCCCATGCAAAAACCTTTTGTCATCTATCGCTCTTCGGCCGGTTCCGGAAAAACCTATACGTTGGCCCGGGAGTATCTGAAACTGGCATTACGACAGCCGATGGCCTACCGGAGTATTCTGGCGGTTACTTTCACCAATAAGGCTACCCAGGAGATGAAAAGCCGGATTTTGCAATCGCTCTATCAGGTTGCCAAGGCAAAGGATAGCTCACTTAGGCAGGAGCTGGCTGAAGAGTTAGACATGCCCGAGATGGAGGTTTCACTGCAAGCCGAAACTGTTTTGCAGTACCTGCTGCACGGCTATTCCTACTTTTCGGTCATGACCATCGATGCGTTTTTTCAGAAAGTAGTGCGAGGCTTTGCCCGGGAAATGGGTTTGCAGGCCGGTTTTCATATCGAGCTGGATCTGAACAAAGTATTGGATGCGGTGATTGATCAATTATTGCTGGAGATCAGCGATCCGCAACACCGCACCCTGCGTCAATGGCTGACCCGCTACGCCGAAGAAAAAGTAGAGGAAGGCAATAGTTGGGATTTTCGGAAGGATATCAAAAGCTTGGCCTTTGAGCTGTTCAAAGAAAGCTACCGGGAGAAACAAAGTTCGCTGGCTACGCAGGCAGTCACGACCCAGAGTGCCGCTACCTTGCTGGAGAAACTACGGAAATTGCAGCAGGCTTTTGAGCAGCACATGGCAGAGATTGGACAAGCTGCTTTATCTCTTTTGGATCAGGAAGGAGTTACTGTGGCGGATTTTTCCTACGGTAAAAACGGAGTAGTGGGGTATTTTGCTAAAATCACCGAAGGCGATGCTTATGTACCGGGCACCCGTATTTTGCAGGGACAGGAAAATATTGAGGGATGGGTAAGCAAAAAACACCCTCAGCGGGAGTCCTTGTTGTCAGTTGCCACGCTGCTTCACCCTCGTTTGGAAGAAGCGCTTGATGCCTATCAGGAATACGGGCCGTTGTACCACTCAGTCATCCAATTACAGCGTTTTTTGTACGCTTACGGCATCCTGCATCATCTGGAGGACCGCATTCAACAGTACAAAAAAGAAAATGATCTCATGTTGATTTCCGATGCTCCCGTGTTTTTGCAGGACATTATCGGGAAAGATGATACACCCTTCATTTACGAAAAAATCGGTAGCTACTACCAAAACTTTCTGATTGACGAATTTCAGGATACTTCCGGGCTGCAATGGCAGAATTTTCGTCCGTTGGTAGAAAATAGCCTGGATTCGGGGCATCATAATCTGGTGGTCGGGGATGTGAAACAGTCCATTTACCGCTGGCGAGGCGGGGACTGGAAATTGTTGCTGGAAACCATTCAGGAGGATGTGCAGGAGTGGAGAACGCAGGTAAAGAACCTGGATCGAAATTTTCGATCTAAACGAAATATTATTGCCTTTAATAATGCCCTGTTTGAAACCCTTCCGGCGATCCTTCACCAGAAGATGGTGGAAGATATTGAAGGATTGGAGGATGAAACCCTGCGCAATCGTTTACTACAGCAAGCTGCGATCGTGGAGCGGGCCTACGAAGATGCTCCGCAGAAACTACCGGAAACCTACGACCATCATGCCGGATGGCACGGGCACATTCGCATTCAATTGCTGGATGAGGAGTATTGCACCGACGAAGAGGGGGAGCCGACCGATTGGCGAACCTATGTACGGCAAGAACTTCCGGGTATGATAGAATCCTTACAGGAAGAAGGGTATGCGGCCAAAGATATAGCGTTTTTGGTGCGGGACAAGCGAGACGGAAGGGCCGTAGTGGATACGTTTATGCAATACAAAAATGAAGGCAAAGCGAAGCCTCAGTACGATTACGAAGTGGTTTCCTCAGAATCACTATTTCTGAATGCCTCTCTCTGCGTAAATTTGCTGGTTGATCTGATGCAATTTCTGGATAATCCGGATGACCTGCTGGTGCGGGGCAGCATTGTGTACAAGTACCATAAACTCACCCGGGAAAGCCTTCCTTCATCCGAATTGCACCGGATTTTTGGTGGGGAAGCTTCAGATGCTGAGGAAAGCCTGATACTGTTTTTTCAGCAGCTTCCGACAGATTTTCAAACATTCTATCAGTATCTCAACAAGCTTCCGATGTACGAACTGGTAGAGAATCTTATCCAGATTTTTGACCTGGGCACCTATCACGAAAAGGCGTACATTCAGGCTTTTCAGGATGTCGTACTTCAGTACGCCAAAATCGAGCAGGGCGATTTGCATACATTTCTGGGCTGGTGGACGGATCAGGGAAAGGAGAGCTCAGTGCAACTATCCGAAGAAGTGAATGCCATGCGGGTGATGACCATCCACAAAGCGAAGGGCTTGCAGTTTAAGGTCGTCATTGTTCCGTTTTGCGACTGGAATTTGGACCACCATCCGTTTAAAACCAATATTCTATGGACCAACCCTCAGGACTCGGCTTTGGAAGGGGCGGGCTTGTTGCCCATGAAGTATTCCTCTCAACTGACTCATACGCTGTTCAGTCAGGAATACTACGAAGAAAAAATTCGGATTCACATTGACCATCTGAATCTTCTGTATGTGGCCTTTACCCGGGCCGAAGAAGGACTGTATGCTTTTGCCCGGCCTACCAGTACCCGTCAGGGCAATTTCCCCCTCAAAGGCATCGCCAACCTATTACGTACGGCATTGCCTGATCTCGAACCGGAGGAAGGAGGGGCATTGTCGGGTTGGGACGAAATGGCCCAAATCTACGAAGTAGGAGAGCGTTTGGTGAAAAATACCGAGCAAAAAGAAGAGGCAGATAACGATCGACCAGAGGTGGCCCAACTTACCACTTATCCTTCAGTACGCTGGCGCAATCGGCTTAGCATCCGGCCCTTTTCCCGAGGGCTGTTTCAATCCAAGGTCGGGCTCTGGACGGTCAGTCAGGCCGCTCTCATGCAATTATTACTCATTCAGGTACGCACCCCACAGGAACTGGCCTGGCGGATTGAGAAACTTTCGTTTGAGCGAGGGCTGACTGAGCGGGAACGGCTCATATTGCAGAAGCAGGCGGAACACTTCCTAACCAGACCGGAGGTGGTAGGCTGGTATCAGCCTCAAAAGACCCTGTACATCCAACGTCCTTTGTTTCTGGAAAAAAGTCGGAAATATCTGAGCGTAGATCGGGTACTGATTGAAGATCAATCGGTGATCCTTATCAACTTTGGCTTACCCCACGACCGGGAGGAAAAAAAGCGCTCGCTCGAGATCAGCCAGGCGTATTTACGTAAGCAATATGCCGATGTGAAGGCACATCTGGTAGAAGTAACGGACTTATCGATTACGAATATATGACCAGCGGCTGGTGATTAAGGATGTTTTCAGCAATATCAGTTTACTGCAATTGCAGCAGCGCGATCTGGATCAGTCCAATGAGGAAGCCTAAAACACCTCCCAGAATCTCAATAAATTTGAACTCCTTTTTCATGATAGAATACAGGATTTCTTCCAGCTTATCGGAGGAAAATCCCACGACTTTTTCGTAGACCGTGCGTTCTACATCTACTTCTTTCTCAATTTTTTCGGCAAAGCGGTTGATCAGATCAGGGAGCATCATCTGTAATTCCTGCTGCAAGGTGCTTTTAATTTTAACCCGCATTTCGTCACTCATGAAGACGTACAGCATGGGCATGCTTTCCATCATACGGTTCTCCAGAAAATCATCCAGTTTCTCATCAATCACCTGGTGTACATCCTTCAGATTGTCTGGATTAGTAATCGCTGATTTTACATCATCCATGGAGAAAAGCTCATCAGCCACAACTTTTCCTAGCTTCTCAGCCAGCTTGTTTTGGCGCTTGGGGAAAATTCCCTGTAGTTCGAAAAATAAAATCTTCACCTTTTCACGAGGATGGAACAACATTTTGATCGCAATAAAATTGGTGATCCATCCGGTGAGGGCAGCAATAATAGGTAGTGTGAAAATAATCATACAATCGTTTATTCGGTCGTAAGTTCGCAAAAGTAGATAAACCCACGTCAGACACCAAACAGTTACTTTGACATTTTAAAGGAATGAATAATAATATGAATGGGGCTAGCCATAGTAAGGTGGAGGGTTTATGACCACTGCCCAAATTCTGCATGCTAAAAGAAGTTTGCGGTATTCTGCCCAAAATTTCGTAAATTTTCGTCCTATTCCTGACTTTTTATTAATTACCTAAGACGATGACAAAACACGTAAATCGGAGAAACTTTATGAAAACGACAGGTGCTGCGGGCATGGGAATTACTTTTCTCAGCAGCGCGGTGCCGGTATTTGGGAAAAATGCTCCCAGTAATCAACTCAATATCGCGGTGATGGGCGTTAATGGGCGGGGAGCGGCTCACGTCAATGAAATACTAAAAACGGATGGGATGCACCTCGCTTATATCTGCGATGTAGACCAGAACGTGCTCGATAAATCGCTTGCCGGTGTGGAAGAATCTAAGCTGCAAAAGAAGCAGCCCAAAGGTATTATCGATTTCCGTAAGGCACTGGACGATAAAGATGTGGATGCGCTGTTAATTGCTGCACCGGACCACTGGCACACTCCTGCCACGCTGATGGCGCTGGATGCTGGTAAGCACGTATACGTAGAAAAACCCTGTGGACATAATCCTCGGGAAGGTGAAATGCTGCTGGAAGCTCTGAAACGCTACGATAAGGTAGTGCAAATGGGCAACCAACAACGTTCGGCACTGGAATCTATTGAGATTGTACAGGAAATTAAAGATGGTATTATTGGCAACCCTTATTTTGCCAAATGCTGGTACGCCAATGCCCGTGGCCCAATCGGAGTGGGTAAATCAGCTCCCGTGCCAGCAGGATTGGATTATGAGTTATGGCAGGGACCTGCTCCCCGCAAACCATTTCAGGATAACCTGATCCATTACAATTGGCACTGGTTTACGCATTGGGGCACCGGCGAATCATGCAATAACGGCACGCATGAAATTGACGTTTGCCGCTGGGCATTGGGAGTGGATTATCCGACCCGTGTAGCCTCACAGGGAGGGCGTTACGCCTACGATGACGATTGGGAATTTTACGATACCCAGATTGTGACCTACGATTTTGACGGTGACAAATCGATTACCTGGGAAGGCCGGAGCTGCAACCCTCGAGGGGTAGAAGGCCGGGGGCGTGGTTCAGCCATCTACGGAACCGAAGGAACTGTCATCCTCGATCGCGATGGATACGAAGTGTATGACATGGATAATAAAATGGTGAAAGAAGGAAAAGCAGCCTCTAAAGCCGCTTCTATGGATACCCGGGGAGGAGATAATATGACCAATCTGCACCTGCTTAATTTCCGGGACGGCGTGGTAGACGGAGCGGAACTTCACTCACCTATTTCAGAGGGACATAAAAGTGTACTTCTGTGTCACCTGGCAAATATTTCCCAAAAAACGGGACGGATGCTTCATACTGACCCAGGCAATGGGCATATCAAAGATGATAAAGAAGCAATGGAGATGTGGGGGCGGGAATATGAACCCGGATGGGAACCTGATGTTGATACGCTGGGAATGACCAATGAATAACCACGAGAGCCTCTGCCACGGTGCAGGGGCTTTTTAATTTTTATGCTTGCTGAACAGCTCCAGGTCCCGAAGGGGAGAACGGGCTTTCCGGGGAAGAGAACGGTAATGCTGTAAATCTAAATCTTCCAGTTGCTGGATCTGACGGGCACACTCATTTAATAGACTGATCTCAACCAAATCAAGTTCTTCTTCTGAAGTCAGTACAAAAGAAACAACATCTTCTTCCGGTTCTTTACTATATTCATAGCCAAAATCGGAAAGAAGTTTCTCGAACTTCTTTTCTACAAAACGATCAATACTCACACTGACAGTTGGCATAGTAAGCTAATTTTAAACGCTAAATGAAGTGCCAATCTAGGAATAGGTCACTAAAGAATACAAGTTAGTTTTAGAAACAAAAGTACATCGTAAGATCGTAGTTCTTTCGTAGAAGTATTTCTCTGTTGTCAGTTTATACGCTCTCGAATGAAGTAGAAAAAGCCTCAAAAAACAGTCGTACTACAGATAGAACTACTAAAATAGTAAGCGATTTAGCTGTTCTTCTCGTTGAATTTAGTAGTTACACAAGCGTTAGTTATAAAAAAACAATGACTTTGTCCATGCTTGTTAGTTAATTTTTTGCTCAAAGTCAAGAGAATTGTTCATTATCCAGGGCTGATCATTTAAAATAGCATATGCACGGGCATACACCAGCCTCGGTAAATAATCTCCTCGCTCCTTAGCGGTTTGGAGGTACTCTCTCACTTTTTCTTTTGAAGGCAGCTGCTCTATTTCCAATAGTAATTCCTGTTCACGAGATCTTTCAAAACTTGCCG
>JAVKCN010000084.1:0-19440 GCA_040222715.1 Cyclobacteriaceae bacterium
CCTACGTGAACGGGGACCGGGAAGCGGAGTGGAAGCTCTGGGAGGATCAGGTGAGTCTGATTGCTGAGGCGATTAAGGACATCAACAGTGTGGAAACGAATATTCATGTGCCCCCCATTGCCAACCATGTACCTACATTGGGGGTATCCTGGAACCCAAAGAAGGTACGCATCTCAGGTGATGCGTTGAAAGAAGTGCTGCGCAGCGGTCATCCCTCTATTGAAGTAGCCGGAGGGGGAAAAGACTCCATCAGCATCACCACCTGGATGCTACGACCCGGACAGGAGCAAATTGTCGCTACCCGACTCAAAGAAGCCCTTTCGGAAGTAGCCAATAGTTAATTATAAGTGTGACTGGGTATTCAGGGATGTACAGTTCCTGAATTCCTCTTTCTAAAGAGCAGTGCGGTAATGATACCCTCATTTGCTAATAGTCAGTCTTAGGAAAGGCAATATGCTATTTCCCAAAACTTTGAATCCGTGGCTGTGAGTGAGCCAGTGAGCAGGGTTAAATTTATTTCGGCTATTTATCGCGAACACTGTATGTGTAGATCGCTAACCAACGTCAAAGGTGGCAAAACAAACGGAGCACTCCATCTCCTTGCTCAGTTACACTTAATTCCCTAAGAGATGTATGAGGTAGTATGTTCTTATGATTTATGATAGTCGATAAGAACATTTCTACTTTTTTCTTCCCGATACATTGCCTGAAATTACAAGCAAGTCAAAGCACCAGTATTATTACAGTAAGAACAAGCCTTCCTTGGTAACAAAGCTGAGATACCTAAAAAGGAAAATAACCTGGGGATGAGTCTGTGCTGTAGATAGTTGCGTATTTAGAAAGGTGATATTTTTTGTATAAACACACGCACTCTTCCTAATAGATTTTGTCAGGAATGATTGGCATCATGCAAATAATGTACTGTTTAGATGAAAAATTGGCAATAAATTCATATTGCGTATACAGAATATAGATTGATTGTAATGCTCCTTGCTATTTGCTAAGTAGTATTACTAACGCTTATTTTAAAATAAGTAAAAGTTATCAAACGCAAATACTGGATGTCATTATATCCTGGAATAGGTCTTTTTTCGGTTAAAACAAGCTAATTATAACCGTAAGTACCTTTTTAAACCCCCTCTCATACAGATACTTATATCGAGCGCGTCTAAGTTATCAGCGAAACTACTCATATAGTAGTAAGAGTATCAAAGCTGTGTCTATCTAATTTTCATATTGCAAGTGAATGTAATTAATGCAATTATTTAATGTATTATTTAAATAATAAATACAATAATTTGCCAAAAATTACTGACGCCGGATTTCTTCTGATAGATATGTATGATGGACTTTGTCAAAACTTTCATTCTTCTCTTCTTTTTTAGCTTATCATTTCATGTACACGCGCAAATATGTAGCAACTCTGGAAAAGGGCAGGCCTTGCCCCAAGATCAGAGTAAACTATGTGCTCCGTCCGAGGTAAACTGGAATCTCTGGTATTACGGTTTGAATAATAGTCGGACCAACGAAGTTGTTATAGATTGGGGGGATGGATCTGCTTTGGAAGTTGCAACACTTACCTGTCTCAATCCTACCGGGCCACTTGCCTTAAGAAAATATGAAACGATAGCAACGCATATATTTCCTAAAGGGGATGGTGAATGTACTTACAAGGCTTCTGCATATTTGCGGGTAGATGGAACAGACTGTAATGAAAATGAAAATATCATAGAAGCAAATATATTAGTCTGGGATACAGATGATGTGTTAGGTAATGGTTTGGAGACCAATGTTGAACAATATAAAGTCTGTGCAGGTAATGAAACAACTGTCAACTTCACCGATATTACCC
This sequence comes from Cyclobacteriaceae bacterium, assembly GCA_040222715.1. Taxonomy (GTDB): domain Bacteria; phylum Bacteroidota; class Bacteroidia; order Cytophagales; family Cyclobacteriaceae; genus Tunicatimonas. The sequence goes on from JAVKCN010000084.1 coordinate 1,853, forward strand.
AATTTACCTGTCTTGCGCCAGATCATGCGTATAATGTAGGCCGTTGGATACAGTGGGAATATGGTACGGCCAGTACTATCACCGGCGATGTGGAAATAGACGGTGCAGTAAGAAGTTTTCCTTATAAGGAGACACCCATTTGGCTGGATAAAACAAACACTTCCTCCGGGGTGCCAACCCTGGATATTACCGTACCCAGTACTACACTTTCTGGGGAAGTTTTTGAAGTCACGCTTCATAACTGGAACAGTTGTAATCCTTATCTGGATGAATTCGGAAACCCAACCGGTAATACGCCGGTATCGAAGACCGTATATATTCGCATAATAGATGCGCCGAATGCCGGTTTTAGTGTTGATAATAACCCAGCTTGTGTTGATAACCCTATTCAGTTTACCAACAGCAGTACACCCGGATTTCAGTATTCCTGGGATTTTGGCGATGGCACTAATTCTACAGTAAAAAATCCCTCGAAAACCTATACTACTGCCGGTAGCCATACGGTAACTTTAACGGTAACCGATGATCAGATTACCGGTAATACCGGCACCTGTATTACGACCATCTCTAAAACGATTGATATTCTTCCCCAGCCCGTAGCGGATTTTAGCATTGATCCAGCAGCTGCCCAGTGCGAAAACACGAACGTAGATATTACCAACACTTCGGCCAATGTCCCGGCGGGCACCACCTGGCAGTGGGAAATCCGAAAAGATAGTGATACGGGGCAGTTAGTAGATGTGAATGGAAGCAACACCGGAGGCTTTGCATCAACCAACCAGGATATCACCACCAATCTTCCTTATTTTGGTACCGGGGCTACCGCTACTTACTATGTAAAACTAATTGCGAATACTCCCAATGCATGCACCAATACTTCCGCCTGGCAAACCATTGAGGTAAAAGCTAATGTAGGAACTCCGACATTTTCATCACCGCTTCTGGCGCGCTGCCAGGGTAATGGTACTACCCAATATACAGCCAGCGCCAGCTATGCTGATAGTTATACCTGGGAATTAACGCCTGCTACTGCGGGTACTATCAACGCCACTGGTGAAGTAAGCTGGAACGCTGGTTTTACCGGAACTGCCACGGTGAAGGTTACGGCCAAAGGGTGTGGTGCAAATAAGTCTAAAAGCATTAATGTCAATGTGACCCCAGTAGTAGGCGACCCTACTTCTATTACAGGAGATACTGAAGTATGTCAGGGTACGATTTCAAGTACCTACACCACATCAGCGGCCAGCGCCACCAGCTATGCCTGGACAATTACCGGATCTGGTAATACAATCTCAGGAACAACTTCTTCAGCTACGGTAAACTGGGCACCCGGTTTTGTGGGTACGGCTACCATCACCGTAACGGCCTCTGGCTGCGCCAGTGTTTCGACTCCCTATGATATTACAGTAGAAGTCAAACCTACTCCTCAGCTATCTAATGCAGCTTCAGATTATAATGTAACCATCTGTTCAGCTGAAACAGCAGAATTTAATCCTTCTTCGGTGCTGGGAGGTTCATTATTCAAATGGACGACGACGGTTACCGGTCCGGTGTCAGGCATGAGCAGTACGGGGACTAATCAGGCCATTGGAACTGACAAAATCTCGGATGTACTGACCAACACTGGAACTACTACTGGAACGGTGACCTATCATATAACCCCCTACAAAGATGGGTGTGAAGGAGATACAAAGGATTTCACTGTAAATGTTAGTCCGGGAAAACCGGATGATGCAGGGGCTATTGCGGGAACCAATCAGATTTGCGAAAAAGAGACTGGTATTAGTTTTAACGTTCCTGCCATTACCAATGCCGATGATTATGTGTGGACTTTACCCACTGGTGCCAGCATTGCTAGCGGAAGCAATACCCGAAATATTACAGTAGATTTCTCAACTACTGCTCCCGGTAATCATACGATTAGTGTATACGGGGAAAATTCATGTGGTGCAGGACTAAGCTCATCCTTCAATATTGAAGTAAAGCCTCGTCCGGCACTCAGTACTACGGCTGCCGATACTGACATTTGCCACGCTGAAGAAGCGGTAGTTGCTTTAGGTAGCGACATCATTGGCACCTTATATTCCTGGAGAGTCATTAGTAAAGGATCAAATATCACGGGCGGCAGTGATGTTAATAATGTAAATGTTACGGAGTTACGGCAGCAACTTTTCAATAGCGGAACAACTCCCCAAACCCTTACTTACCGAATTACTCCCAGCTTTAACGGTTGTGATGGTGATTATGAAGATGTTACGTTTACCATCAATCCATTACCAGCCGTTACTATCAGCACTGCTGCCACTTCATTATGCGATGGTGATCAAACAGATATTACGCTAACCAGCAATGTATCCGGAACCACTTACAGTTGGACCGCCACTATTAGCGACCCTTCCTTAACCGGAGCCAGTGACGATACTGGAGACAAGATCAATCAGACATTGGTTAATGCTAGCACTGTACCCCAAACGGTCAAATATACTGTTACTCCTACTGCAAACGGTTGTAGTGGGCCGACTGAGGAAATAACAATCACTGTTCAGCCCACCCCTGTGCTATCGGCTACCGTGGCCTCCAGCACGCTTTGTTCTGAGGAGGATACTGATATTAGCTTGTCTAGTAATGTAATCGGAACAACATTTTCTTGGACAGTAACTACCAGCAGCGCAGGGCTGACGGGGGCAACTGCCAGTAGTGGCAATACCATTCAGCAGACTTTAGAAAATAGCACGAATACAGTTCAGACGGCTACGTATACAGTAACTCCGCGAATTAATGGCTGTGATGGAGCAAGTAAGGATATAACGATTACGGTAAATCCGAAGCCTGACCTAACCATTACAGCTGCTGCTTCTCAATTATGCAGTGCCGAAGAAACTGATATTGCTCTTTCTTCTAATGTGAGCGGAACGGCATTTGACTGGACAATTACCGTAAGTGATCCTGCTAAACTGAGTGGGGCTGCTGCTGGTACAGGTGCCAGTATCGAGCAAACTTTGACTAATAACAGTAATGTTGCTCAAACTGTAACCTATCATGTTACTACGGAAGCCAATTCGTGTGCTGGTGAAAGCAAGGATATAACGATTACTGTGAACCCTGAACCAGTGTTAACCTTAACACCGGTTGAAACGGAGCTTTGTAGCGGTGCTGATGCAGAAATCAACTTTAGCAGCACGGTTATCAATACCACTTACACCTGGACGATTTCAGTGAGCGACCCAGGTAAACTAAGCGGCGCATTTTCAGGTTCAGGCAATAGCATTGGCCAGACGCTAACCAACACTGGTACTACGCAGGAGCAGGTCACCTATCGTGTCACTCCCACCGCCAACGGATGTGCAGGTACTACTGAGGAAGTTGTTATTACGGTAAACCCTCCGATAAGCGAAGCGAATGCTGGTGCAGACGATGCCATATGTGGTCTGGCTTATACCATGATGGCCACTACACCTGCAGTAGGGACTGGAAAATGGATAAAAGAAAGTGGTCCAGGTACGGTGACATTTGATGATGATACCGATCCGAATACCCCAGTAACAGTGAGTGCTTTTGGGGACTATGCGTTTCGCTGGACACTTACGAATGGTAGCTGCGGCACCGACATAGATTTCATGAGCCTGACTTTTAAGGATGGTCCAACTACTTCTAATATCTCCGGTCAGGTAGAAGTTTGTGTGAATACGCAAAACGTATTATATCAGGTAGATTTTCATTCTGGTTCGACTTACGCTTGGACGCTTTCACCGGCGACAGATGCACCAACCGTTAAGTTTGGGGGAGGCATTAACGATAACCTGATTTCACTGGACTTTGGTAGCAATGAATGGGCGGGTGAACTGAGCGTTACCGAAACCAATAATGGGTGTACCTCGGCTACTAAAAAGCTTACTATTAATTCGTATCAATTACCAACTGCCCACGCTGGCAGTGATGATACAATTTGTGAAGGAAGTTCAGTTACTTTAGGTGATATACCTTCCGCCACGGGTGGGTCAGGTAGTTATACTTATGCCTGGACACCGGCAGTTGGCCTGGATGATCCTACATTGGCCAACCCTACTGCTACTCCGGCATTTACCCGCACCTATACCCTGAAAGTAACAGATACTAATACCAATTGCGTATCAGCCATTGATGAGGTAACCATTACCGTAGAGCCGCAACTGCAGGCAGGCACTATCAGTGGAACCCAGACAATTTGCGAAGGCTCAGTTCCAACTGCATTTACCGAAAACCCGGCGAGTGGGGGTAATGGGAGTTACGCTTATCAGTGGCAACAGTCTACTGACGGTGGAGTTACTTATGCCGACATTGCCGGGGCAAATGCTGCTTTATATGAAGAAACAGGAACGTTAACTGCTACAACATTTTACAGAAGAAAAGTAAGCGGAGGGGTATGTGGAGAGCAAATTACCACTTCCATAGAAGTAACCGTTGAACCAAAATTAGTGGCTGGCGCTATTGGCAGTGATCAGACCATTGTAGCCGGAAGCACTCCTGTTAAATTGACTAGTATTATTGCTGGCAGCGGAGGAGTAGGGTTACAATACCAGTGGCAAAAGGCAACGGGAGCGGGTGTCAGTTACTCAAATATTCCCGGAGCTATTGGTGCTGAATATCAACCAGGATCGCTCTCTACAACAACATTCTTTAAAAGAGTAGCTTCAGGTGGGGTATGTACTCCAGTTGAATCAAATGTTGTAACGATCGCGGTCGAGGCTTCCTCGGAAGCGGGTACTATAGAAGATAATCAGGTGATTTGTGTGAATACAATTCCAAATCCTATCACGGAAAAAGACCCGGCTTCCGGAGGTACCGGTACGTATTCTTATCGTTGGTCATTCTCTGAAGATGGAGTTGGGTTTACCATTATCCCTGGTGAAACTGGTACTGGTTATACTCCTGCTGCCCCATTAACAGTGACTACTTATTATAAAAGAGAAATGCAATCGGGAGTGGCGGCCTGGGTAAGCTCCAATGTGATTACAGTAACGGTAGAAGCCGAATTGAACCCGGGAGTGATTGCGGGTAGTCAAACGGTTTGCCAGGGCGGGAATCCTACTGCCTTTACGGAAGATACAGCGCCTCAAGGGGGCTCAGGTACTTATCAGTACCAGTGGAAGCAAGCTAGTAGTGCTGGTGGACCTTTTACCGATATTAGCGGAGCTATTAATGCAACGTATGATGTGCCATCCGGACTAAACAGTACTACTTACTATGTACGTGAAGTCCGGGGGGGGGTATGTTCGCCACAGCTATCCAATGTGCTGGAAGTAATAGTAGAACCTACGTTAATTGCTGGTTCGATCACTGGTAGTCAGACTGTTTGCTACAATGGTGATCCGGTGGCATTTGGTAGCTCAGTGGCTCCTTCAGGTGGAAACGGAACGTATGTGTATCAGTGGCAAGCAAAAATAGGCGCTGGAACGTTTGTGGACATTGCCGGAGCTACCCAGGATACTTATGATGTGCCTGCTGGCATTGAGTACACCACAGTTTATCGTAGAAAAGTGAGTTCAGGAACATGCGCAGAAACTTTCTCTAACGAAATTCAAGTCACCGTTGAGCCTACATTGTATCCGGGAAGTATTGCCGGAGAGCAAACAGTTTGCGAAAATGCTGATCCTGCTGAGATTACCTCTATTGCTGCCCCTAGCGGTGGTGCCGGAACAGGAACATATCTGTACCAGTGGAAATCTTCCAATACAATCAGCGGTCCGTTCACCACAATTCCCGGAGCGGTATATGCTTCGTATGATCCTCCGGCAGGTATTACCGAAACCACGTACTTTGTACGAGAAGTAACTTCCAGTAGCTGCGGACCGGAGCAGTCTAATATCATTACCATTACGGTAGAACCTACTTTGATCGCTGGCTCTATCGATGGAGCAACTACCATCTGTCAGGGAAGTACTCCGGCTCAGTTTGGTAGCACTGCTGTAGCAAGTGGTGGTAACAATAGTTATCAGTATCAATGGCAATGGTCTTATAATCCAGGTGGGCCATACACCGACGTTCCCGGTGCTACCAGCGAAACGTATCAGGTCGCTACAGCGATGAATACTACCACGTATTATGTCAGAAAAGTAACGGCTGGCGTATGTGGTGCTCAGTATTCAAACGAGATCAAAGTTACCGTTGAACCCACAATCAACCCGGGCAGTATAGGCGGAGCACAAACCATTTGTGAAGGAGATGTTCCGGCAGCTTTTGCGCAAAACCCAGCTTCGGGTGGTAGCGGAACATATGCATACCAATGGCAATATGCAGCTACCGAGACAGGTACCTATCAGGACATAGCCGGAGCTACATCAGCTAGTTATCAGGTTACTGACCCAATGGCCGCTACCACTTTCTTCCGTAGAAAAATAAGTGCCGGTGTATGCGATGAAAAATATACCAATACAATTAAAGTAACGGTGCATCCTACGGTTACGCCGGGAAGTGTTAGCATTGATCAGACCATTCCGGCCAATACTGCGCCGTTGATGTTCAATGAAGACACGGCCCCTACTGGTGGCACGAATAGTTATCAATACCAATGGAAATACGCCAGCAGTATTGGCGGGCCATATTCTATTATCTTCGGTGCCAATGATCCTACCTATCAGGCCGGAAACCTGTCAGCCACGACTTATTTTGTACGCGAGGTTAAGTCTGGACAGTGCCCGCCGATAGCATCAAACCCTATTACTGTCACAGTGGAGCCTACATCAGCAGCGGGTATGGTTGGGTCCAATCAGGTGATCTGTGAAAACTCAGTGCCAGCTCCCTTTACCGAGCTTTCCCCGGCTACTGGCGGAACTGGTACCTACCTATATCAGTGGCAGTCGTCTACGGATCAAACTACGGGCTATGCGGATATTGTGGGAGCGGTAGACAAAGAATTTATTCCTGCCACACCATTGTCAGTTACTACCTATTACCGTCGCGCGGTACGCTCTGGAGTGAGCCCGTTCGTCTATTCTTCGCCAGTGCAGGTTACCGTCCAAGAAACGTTAACGGCTGGTGCGGTTGAAGACAAGCAAACCATCTGTGAAAATGGAGATCCGTTGATATTCCTGGAAAGTAGTCCGGCCACTGGTGGATCGGGTTTTTATAGCTATCAATGGAAAAAAGCTACAACCGCTGGTGGGCCGTATGTTAATATCCCTTTGGCAACTAACAAATTGTACGATGTGCCCACTGGGCTTACTGAAACTACGTATTACGTACGAGAAGTGAGCTCTGGGATATGCGGTTCTATACTTTCCAACGAAATTAAAGTAACGGTTGAGCCTACCTTAAAAGCAGGTAAAATAGCTGGGAACCAGACGCTCTGTGAAGATGCTTTTGCCGCTACTTTAACCGAAGATGAACCTGCGAGCGGAGGAACCGGGTCTTATGATTATCAATGGAAATATTCACTGAGTTCGGGTGGACCTTATCTGGATATTTCGGGAGCTGATCAGGCAGATTATACGATTCCTGATGCCATGAAACAAACTACGTACTTCGTGAGGGAGATAATATCAGGAGTATGTGCCCAGCAGCTTTCTAATGAGATTGCTATTATTGTGGAGCCTACATTGCTAGCCGGACAGATTGATGGGAATGATCATATTTGTGAGGGTGAAATTACGCAGCCTTTCACTTCGGTTACTAATCCTATTGGCGGAAACGGTTCTTATATTTTCCAGTGGAAGTCATCGCTAACTTCCGGAGGGCCTTATACCGATATTCTTGGGGCTAATAGTGCAACGTACAATGCGCCAGATACACTCACCAAAAGCAGGTATTTCGTGAGGGGGGTTAGCTCAGGGGTATGCCAGGATACTATTTCCAATGAAGTATACATTATCGTAGATCCTACTTTACAACCGGGAAGCGTGAAAGCTGATCAATCCATCGTGGTGGGAGGTGACCCGGATGCTTTTGAAGAAGTTGACCCGGTAGCGGGGGGATCTGGAACATATGTTTTCCAATGGCAGTCTTCGCCGGATAGTATAGATTTTACTAATATTCCAGGTGCTACGACTTATGAATATGATGTTCCTTTAGGTTTAATTCAAAGCACGTACTATCGTAGAATGGTGTCAGCAGGCGTTTGTGATAGCGTCTTTACCAATGTATTGAAAGTAACAGTTGAGTCAACGCTTACCTCCGGAACCATTGGTAACGATCAGGTGATTTGTGAAGGCAGTATTCCCACTGGTATGGTGGAATTGACACCGGCGACTGGTGGTAATGGAACTTATACCTACCAATGGAAATATGCCATGGACCCGGCTGATCCTTTTGTAGATATCATTGACAGTTGGGTGGTGGATGCTGAAGCCAAAGAGCTCAAATTTGTTCAGGCTCTGACGGATACGATTTACCTGAAAAGAGAAGTGCGCTCTGGGGTTTATACTCCGGTAATAACGGCTGACTACATAACCATCGCTGTTCAACCTTTGCTCACTGCGGGGTCCATCAAAAATGTGGGAATGGATGAAATTTGTTTTGGCGAACAAGCCGGTAGATTTGAGGAGGAAACAGCACCTGCTGGGGGAGATGGAAGTTATGATTATCAGTGGCTATCAGCTACTCTGTCAGGTGGACCGTATCAGGAAATTCCTGGGGCAGTCAATCCCGATTACCAATCTCCATTAGGGTTAGCGGCTACCACTTATTATGTGCGAAGAGTAAGCTCCGGTGAATGTAGCGAAGTAATATCTAATGAGTTGGCCATTATTGTCAATCCATTACCGAGTGTTTCGCTTACAAGCTCTGTTCCCGACAATACCATTTGTGATGGTACTGAAGTGACATTTACCGCTGCGGGGGCTGATGAATATGAATTCTACCTGAATGGTATCTCTGTTCAAGGGCCTTCTCCCAATAATACGTATATCACTAATAGTCTAGTGCATATGGATGAAGTGTATGTGCTGGGTACTGATTTAAAAGGATGTCAGGCGTTGAGCGATGATATTATTACCATAGTTAATGATCTGCCAACGGCTACTATTTACGGATCAGCCAATATTTGTGCAGGTAGTCAGACCAGTCTTATCCTGAATATGACTGGTAAAATGCCATTTGAGGTGGTGTATACGGATGGAACCAGTGAGTTTACTTTGAAAAATCTGGCTTACGAAAGTATTCTCAATGTTAAGCCAGCCGTCAATACAACCTACTCTTTAGTATCGGTAAAAGATGCTAACGGTTGTGAACAGGGTGTCACTGATCAGGAGGCAATTGTGAATGTAGGGCATGCAGTAGCCCAGTTTAGGGTTGAAGGTGAAGATGCCGCTTGTAGCCCTCATACCTTGACGTTCGTTAATGAAAATATTCTCGAAGGTGTAACTTACACCTGGGTTTGGGGAGATGGTACCGAAGATGATGTGACTACCGCCGCTGATTCAGCAGTGATTGAACACACTTTTATCAATTATACAAGTGGCCGGGATATGGCATATCAGGTTACCTTAATTGCTTCTCATGATAGTATTGGGTGTGTGGATAGATCGGTGACCAGTGTGCATGTGTATCCGACACCGGAAGTGAGGGTGGAGCAGGATCAGGAAGAAGGCTGTGGCCCTCTGTTGGTGAACTTTATCAATAATTCTTTAGGGGCTCAAACCCACCGCTGGTACTATCGGGTAAAAGGTAGTAGTGAAATGCTGGAAGAAACATCCAGTAAATCAGTATCTTACATTTTGCCTAATACTACCGCTGAAACCCTGGTATACGAAGTGATTTACGAGGCTAGTACCAATAAGTGTACATCAGGACCGCAGGTTTTTGAGGTAGTCGTACATCCTGAATTAAAGCCTTTCTTTACGGTAACTCCAGGGCAGCAGTATCTTCCGAATTCTACGGTTAGCATTACCAATAAAACCAATGAAGGGGATTGGGATTACCTGTGGGATTTCGGTGATGGAACGACTAGTATCGAGAGAAATCCCGGTGAGCATACCTACGGAACGTATGGACAGTTTTACATTACGCTCACCGTATCAAATCAAGATTGTGAGAAAGAGTACGAAGAAAGAGTAATTGTTGATGTTGACCCTGATTTTCCTTTTGTAGAGTTCCATGCTGATACACATATTGGTTGTGGTCCCTTGCAGGTAACCTTTACCAATGAGTCCAAATACGTAGATCCCGCCACATTCCAGTGGGATTTCGGGGATGGTACCGGGGCCTCGGGTACCGAACATCCGGTGCATACCTATGACAGACCAGGGAAGTATTCTGTTAAACTGGAAGCCATAAATGTTTACGGTGAGTACAAGCTTATCATGAAAGAGTTTCTGGTTGAGGTTTACGAGCAGCCGCGAGCCATTTTCAGCGCAGGGCCTCCCACAGTATACTTACCAGACCGACCGATAGCCACGATCAATCAGAGCATCGGTGCTACAATTTATGAATGGCATTTTGGAGATGGAACAACTTCTGATGAATTTGAGCCGACGCACATATACACCGAGGAAGGAGTATATGATGTTATGCTGATTGCTTTTAATGATCAAGGCTGTTCAGACACATTATTAATTGAAAGAGTGGTTAATGTAAAACAGCCGGAAGCAGGTAAGACAAGAATTCCAAACTCATTCACTCCCAATCCCAATGCCTCCAACGGAGGGCACTATCAATACGGTGATGTAAGCAATGATATTTTTATTCCGGTGATTGATGGAATAACTGAGATGTCTATGACCATTTACAATCGTTGGGGTAAGGTGATGTTCTCCAGTAATAGTAGAAATGTAGGCTGGGACGGCTACTATGAAGGGCAGCTTTGTCCGGCTGATGTTTACTATTATAAAATAGAGATGAAGTTCTCAAATGGAGAACGGAAGACCGATTACGGAGATGTGACCTTAATACGGTAGAAGTAGAAGAAGGGTCTTTTGTACTCTCGTTCTCTTTTTTAAGCCAGCCTGGATTCAGGCTGGCTTTTTTTTGTCTATTAATGCCAAAGTGTTTTAGTTGAAAAATAATTGCTATCTACTTGAAAGTATCTGGTATCATAAACACAAACTATACCTTCAAACAGGGAGAATTCTGCAAACTTCCGTGCATATTTTAATTTTTTGTGCATTAACCTCACGTAGTAAGAATGGTTGTTAAGAAAGTTTTTTGGTCGGTAGCTATTTTTTTTTGCCCCTAATAATACCTGTATTAGTTAACTTAGGTATCTGTTCTAGATAAGTTAATTCCTCTCACAAACGCCCTCAAGAGCCAAAATATATAGGTTTTTTTACTTTCTGGTTGTCTGGCTTCTATTCTCCCTTTCTTGATTAGTACATAAAATTTCCTAAAAATATATAAATAATTCATGTGTAATGTTTTCTTAATTTAACTATTTTTATATATATTTGTATTATATCAATATTATATTGATTTAGTTTAAGGATTTAGATATGAAAGTATTACGAAAAAAAGCAAGTTTAAAAGTGAAAGCTCAATCTAGTACAGAGATTTTTTTGGGAACCACTATACTAAAAAGCTTTTTCATAATATTCTTTTTTAAAATATTAAGTCCTCAGTTTGCCTTTGCCCAGGATCCGCAGTTTAGTCAATTTTTCTCCGCGCCTTTATATCTGAACCCGGCCTTTACCGGTGTCACCAAAGAGCACCGCTTCACCGCAAATTATCGTAATCAGTGGAGAAACATCGCTAATGGTTATGTTACCTATGCTTTTTCCTATGATTATAATATGGAAGACGCTCGAAGTGGATTTGGTGTAATAGCAACGGTAGACAAAGCAGGTGCGGTAGGGATGGGGACCACCAATGTTGGGTTGCTATATTCTTACAAAGTTAAGCTCTCCAACAATTGGATCTTAACTCCCGGATTGCACTTTGCTTACGCTTCCAGAGGGATTAATCGGGATAAAGTGGTACTGCTTGATCAATTGTCTTATGGCAATACCTCTATACCCTCCAATGACCCGATGATATTCTCTATAAAAAATTCTAATTATTTTGATGTCGGGTCTGGCTTATTACTCTATAATAAATCATTATGGGTCGGAGCATCTGCTTTTCATATGAATGAACCTAATATAAGTATGATTGGAGATGAAAGCAGATTACCAATGAAGGCTTCGGTGCATGGTGGGGCTAGAATTAGGTTATACAAAGGCCCTTTTAAAAGAAGCATTACACCAAGTATTGCTCCGTCATTTATTTTTAAGCAGCAAGGCAATGTTAAACAATTGGATCTGGGAGTTAACTTTCATTACGACCCGGTTATGGTTGGGTTTTGGTATCGTGGCTTGCCTGCTCGCAAAGACCTGGAGTTAAATCAGGTAAGCCAGGATGCTGTAGTTTTCCTGTTAGGAATGAAGTATGAGCAATTTAATATCGGTTATAGCTATGATGTTACTATTTCTTCCTTAGGACCTACTTCAGGAGGGGCGCATGAAATTTCATTGGCATATCATTTTCACAATCCGAATCGCCGCAAGCCTAAAATGAAGTTTAAAGATATTCCGTGTCCTACGTTCCTGTTAGATGAATAAGCCAAATGCTGGACTCATTTTTACCAAAAAAACGGCCTGAATAAAAAAGCCTGTAAGTCAATAACTTACAGGCTTTTTTGTACCAGGAGCGGGACTTGAACCCGCACGACCTAACGGTCACAAGATTTTAAGTCTTGCGTGTCTACCAATTCCACCATCCCGGCAATCAACAAATAAAGCGACCTGAGTGAGTCGCTTTGGGGCTTGCCATTGAGCGAAAGACGGGGTTCGAACCCGCGACCTCAACCTTGGCAAGGTTGCGCTCTACCAGCTGAGCTACTTTCACTTTTAAAATTGGATTACAAAGGTACACATCCGATTTTAATAGTCAAGAATCAATTTAAAAATTTTTTGCCTGCCTGGAATTTTAACGCTTGCGTCATTTTTTCAGTACATTTACCCATCTTTTTGACGAATGTAGTTTTCTATGATCTTATCGGGTAAATCTATTCAGGCACAGTTAGGAAATAATATTGTGATTGACCCATTTCGGGAGGAACAATTAAATCCCAATAGTTATAATCTGCGATTGCACCACGAACTGCTGGTATATGACCATGCCGAACTAGATATGAAGCAGGAAAATACCGCCCAAAAAGTGATTATTCCCGAAGAAGGATTATTGTTGGAGCAGCACAAATTATACTTAGGCCGCACGCTGGAGTTTACGGAAACCCATCAGTATGTACCCATGCTGGAAGGGCGGTCCTCGATAGGTCGTTTGGGCTTGTTTGTTCATATTACGGCAGGGTTTGGGGATGTGGGATTTTCCGGGTTCTGGACACTGGAAATGTTTTGTGTACAACCGATCAGGATTTATGCCGGAGTAGAGATCTGCCAGGTTTTCTACCACGCTATTGAGGGAGAGTATGATCAGTACCGTCAAGGCACTGGCCATAAGGGGGGCAAATATCAGAACAACCGGGGCATTCAACCTAGTATGTTGTTTAAGGATTTTGAGAAACCTTAAAGGGTACAAATCACCTGAATAATACAGTTATGGCAACCGACGTTTTATCCAGTAATATTTTATTTGTCGATATCGAAACTGTTACGGTAGAGGCTACTTATGAAGAACTTTCTCCCACGGTGCGGCGAGCCTGGGATCGTAAGGCGGAGTTCTTTCGCGAGGCTGATACAAAAAGTAGTACCGAATTATTCCGAGACCGGGCCGCGCTCTACGCTGAGTTTGGCAAAATTATTAGTGTTACTGTGGGATATTTTCATACGCTGGAAGATGATCGCACTGAACTGAGAATCAAGTGTATTACCGATGTTGAGGAAGCGTTGGTGCTGGAGGAATTTAAAGAGACCGTGAACCGGTTCGACCAGAACCGGCTTCGCCTCTGCGCCCACAACGGACGTGATTTTGACTATCCCTATCTGTGTCGCCGCATGCTTATTCAGGGGATCGAGCTACCAGCCTCGCTGAATCTGATGAACAAAAAAGCCTGGGAAGTGCCCCATCTGGATACGATGGAGATGTGGAAATTTGGAGAGTATAAGAAGTTTGTGCCCTTGGATCTGCTGGCTTCCTTATTTTCCGTCGATGTTGAATCCGACAAATTGTTGGAACCGTCCGAAATTCAGCAGGTGTATTATGAGGAAAATGATCTGGAAAAAATCACCCAATCCTGTTATCAGAATATCCGGATGCTGGCGCAGGTTTATCTGCGTATGTTGTCTCAGCCAGGTATTCCATCCGAACAGATCACAATGGTGTAGCAGACTTTAAGATACTAAAAAAGCTATTTAGTCTGTTGGGATGCCGGTTTTTTGAACTTTTATACACAACAACAGTTACAAGGATAGATGGTAACTAGTTCCCCCTTCTCAATTCCATAAAGCCCCACATGCCATCGCTATTTTTATCCCCTAAGACTAACCAGATTCATGGCCAAACGAAATAAAAAACAAAAAACAAAAACCCGTAGTCGTACGAAAAAAACCAGCCAAACCCACGAGCAACTGACTTCGCTGGTATTAACCTTATTAAACGCAAACGTGACCAAAGGCTTTACGGGCCGGCAAATGTTGCGGCAATTCTCTTTATCTGACCGAACGACCAAAGCAACCTTGCCTGAAGTGCTGGACGCACTGGAGGGTGATGGACAGATACGCCAGCTTCAAAATGGCAAGTATCAATCTACGAAAGAGCCGGAATATATTCTGGGAGAAGTAGACTATGTGAACCCTCGCTTTGCCTTTATTGTCAGCGACGAACTGGAAGAAGATATTCGGGTAGAATCAGATGCGCTGATGAATGCCTGGGACGGTGATACTGTGAAAGTATTGTCCTATGGTCCCGGCTATAGTGCCGGACATGGCGCGGACCGACGGCCCGAAGGTGAGGTCGTAGAGGTAGTGAAGCGAGCCCGGCAGGAGTTTGTCGGTCGGGTAGAGATGTCGGCGCGCTATGCTTTTGTAATTCCTGATTTTCGCAAGTTACACGAAGATGTTTTCGTTCGCCTCGATGACCTCAACGGGGCTTCCCACGGAGATAAAGTGATTGTGGAAATTTTGGAATGGCCGAAAGAAGATCGTAATGCCGTTGGAAAGATTACCAATGTGCTGGGGCCCGCCGGTGAACATCAGGCGGAGATGCACTCCATCATGGCTGAATTTGGGCTGCCTTTTGATTTTCCTGAGCATGTAGAACAGGATGCTGGTAAAATCAAGGCGGGGATTACCAAAAAGGAGATTGCCAGGCGCCGGGATTTCCGTAAAGTCACTACTTTTACCATTGACCCGGAAGATGCGAAGGATTTTGATGATGCACTTTCTATCCAGAAACTGGAAAATGGCTTGTGGGAAATTGGAGTGCATATTGCCGATGTTACCCATTATCTGAAACTGAACACGGCCTTGGAGGAGGAAGCGCAGCGAAGAGCAACGTCAGTTTACCTGGTGGATCGTGTGATTCCCATGTTGCCGGAAAAGCTGTCGAATGAGCTTTGTTCCCTTCGACCAGAGGAAGAAAAGCTTACTTTTTCGGCCGTTTTTGAAATGAATGAGGATGGACAGGTTAAAAATGAATGGTTTGGCCGTACAGTGATTTATTCAGACCGTAGATTTAGCTACGAAGAAGCGCAGGAGCGACTGGATACCCAACAGGGAGATTTTGCTAAAGAAGTAGTGCAACTCAACAAACTGGCGAAGCAAATTCGCGAAGAGCGGTTTGCCAAAGGGGCCATTAACTTTGAGACCACGGAAGTGCGATTTCGATTGGATGAGAAGGGGAGCCCTATTGAGGTGATACCGAAGGTACGGAAAGACGCCCATAAGCTGATTGAAGAATTTATGCTGCTAGCCAATAAGAAGGTGGCGGAATTTGCCTATAAGTATAAAAACCGCAAGGAAAAGAACACCTTTATCTATCGGGTGCATGATTATCCGAATGTGGAAAAAGTTACTGATTTTGCCCAATTTGCCCAGCGGTTTGGTTACAAATTGCATACTTCCGAAAAAGATATTTCTTTTTCCCTGAATCAATTGATGGAGGATGTGGAAGGAAAGCCCGAGCAGGATATTCTCCAATCGATTGCGATCCGGACCATGGCGAAGGCAAAGTATACCACCGAAGCTGATGGTCACTTTGGGCTGGCCTTCAGGCACTATTCTCATTTCACTTCCCCCATTCGTCGCTATCCGGATGTGATGACGCACCGGTTGCTGGCGCATTACCTGGAAGGAGGAAATCCTCCCGAGGTGGAACCGTACGAAAAATTATGCGAACACTCCTCGGAGATGGAAAAACGAGCGGCTGACGCGGAACGGGCTTCAATAAAATACAAACAGGTGGAGTACATGTCCCAGCGTGAGCAGCAAACTTTTGCGGGCATTGTTTCAGGCGTAACCGAATGGGGCGTATATGTGGAAATGGTGGACAGCAAATGTGAAGGCATGGTTCGCCTGGCCGACATGAAAGACGATTACTACGACTTCGATGCCAAGAATTTTCGCATTATCGGTAAGCGTCGTAAGCGGATCATCGCGTTAGGTGATAAAGTTAATGTGAAAGTCATCGATACGGATATGGACCGCCGGACAATTGATCTGGAATTTGTGAAATAAGGCGCTGTTTAGCAGTATTCCTACTGCATTATGACGATATGGTATGAACCAGGCCAATTTATTCGAGGCGCTGATCTGCCCAAATAAAGGAGCCAAGGGGTAAACATAGTTGGTCACCTGAAGGAGTATGTTTTTTAGGAAAGTGGGCTTGAACGGTGAGTATGTGTTAGGATCAAGGCTGGTAGTGAAACAGTACACCACCAGCCTAAGATTTTTCTTTAGATTACGACTACATCAGTTGGTATAGCTGACTTTCCAAATAGTATTTCCGGCATCGTCATTTACCAGCAGCGCACCGTCTGGCGTAACCGTTACGGCAACCGGGCGTCCGTATACTTCCGCACTACTTTCATCAGCCATGAATCCGGTTAAAAAGTCCTGAGGAGCCCCTGATGGTTTGCCATTTACGAAGGGTACGAAGATGACTTTATAACCTGAGAGCACAGAGCGGTTCCATGATCCATGTTGCCCGACAAATGCGCCGTTCGCATATTCTTCAGGAAACTGATCCTGATCATAAAAAGTAAACCCTAAGGAGGCTGTATGGGCACCTACTGGAACATCTGGTACAATCGCCTCATCGACCAGGGCTTCCCCTTGTCCTTCCATGCGAGGGTCAACAATCTGGCCATAGTAAGAAAATGGCCATCCGTAGAATCCGCCTTGCTGCACGCTGGTAATATAGTCCGGCACCAGATTGTCTCCTAACTCATCTCGTTCGTTCACTGCCGTCCATAATTCTCCGTTGGCCGGGTTCCAGTCCATACCGACCGGATTTCGCAGCCCACTGGCATAAATAGATTCATTATTGCCGTTTACATCCACGACCAGAATATTGGCCCGCCGTTCCTCTTCCTCCAAACCATGTTCAGCCACATTACTGGCCGAGCCAACCGAGATGTATATCTTATCCTGATTTTCATTGGTGATAATGTTTCGGGTCCAGTGGTTATTATAGCCTCCTGCGGGCAGGGATACTATTTTCTCTCCGCTGGCATCTTTCAATGAGGT
>JAVKCN010000085.1:0-40585 GCA_040222715.1 Cyclobacteriaceae bacterium
TGGTTATCCGTAATTTGGGTGTTTAACGTAACGATGGTAATAAGAAGGGTTGCCAAAATAATGATCAACGCCGCGGGTAATACCGATGCAGATGGCCTGCATTTATTCGTAAAATACCCGATAGTTTCTACCAATCCGAAACCGCTTATCACCGTCAAACTATCAATCACCCACTTACCAGTTTCAGAATAGATAAGGATAGGGTTCCAGCTAGCAACCAGTAGTAGGTAAAGCATGAAGCTAATGCGAAGTAATATACTGTTCTGAACCATATTGCTCAGCAAAGAATTATTGTTGAAAGGTCCGCTTATGGTAGATTTTAGCAGAAAGACTGCAAAAGATAAAAAAAGTAAGAAACCTCCGCCCCTTACTTTAGTCATCTTATAACATATACCAAATGTATGAAAATTAGCCATAATGCAAAATTTCAATGCCTTGAACCTTGCCCCAGATCAGCCAGACAAAACCCCAAAGTAAAGACTGTCATAGTTTTGTCTACTCTGCCTTTGTGGTTAACACAGGGAGAAATGATAGCCATACTAGAAATGTTTATTGTGGAAAATATAGCGGTATTTGTATACATTGACACGCAGAATCCACGAGATAGTGTTTTCCCGCCTGAGCCTGTTGAATAGAATTAGTCTGAGTCAGCTGGATACTGGGAACAGTCATTCCATCGTAAGTCACTTGGTTTATAGACGCTTGGTCAATCCAATGCTGAAGGTGCTCGCTCCGGTATTGAGCTTGTTGATTGAATTGATATAATAGGAAACCGATGAAAAGCAAACTAAGTGCAAAAATGATGGGAAATCCAACCTTGCCAAAACTATAACCAAAGGCAGCCTGAGCGCTAGGAAATTGATATTGCTTGACCGATTGGCGACGAACCAACTGCTGGACATGATTCAATTGCTCTAATGTCTTCTTTTCCCTTATCGAGTTTTCCAGAACGTTGTGATACGTCAGGTACAGAAGGGGGAAAACTTCATCCCCCGTATCAATCATGATACCGAACCGCTTAAGAATAAAAGCCTTAAACGCTACCTTTTTTTCCTCACTCAGATACTCCATATCGCGTACCGAAGTCAAGGAAGTATTTTCATCCTGTGTCATACTGCCAGTTTTTTTATAGCCTTGCGAAAGTAGCGTTTACTAAAGACGGCCTGGTTCTGTATGCCCTGTCCACTGGCTAATACTTTTTCTACTCGCTCCCGGGCAAACTCACTTTCTACTTCCAGCAGATTGTACGTATAATGGGAGATACCTTCCTGCGTCATAAAATGGGTGAACTGTTGCTGTTGAGCGTCTTTCATTGGACGAAAATCATTCACCATCGCCGTGAGCGATAGTAAGCGCGGAGGTTTTTTCTTGGCGGTACCTGGAGGTATCAAGCTTTGGTTGAGCGCAGACAAATATTCCATAGAGGCACTAAACATATCCCCACCCGTGACTACGCAGTACAGATACAAATCAATCTGTAGCTCCTCCATTAGCTCAGTTAGATCATCCTGGGTGTCTTGAATGAAGTAGGGAAGCTGCTCAGAGATGGCCGCCCCTAGATCACAGAAGATTAATTCATCCTTTGATTGTGATAAGCTTTCTAAAAAGTAGGCTAGCTTCTCCCGGTCAATATTATTCTTATCGCTCAGTAAGGATTGAAGTATGGGTTTCCGGTAGGCTAGCTGCCGTGAGGTCGTCTTGGTAGACTGATCCATGTCAACAATTAAAGCATCAGGGTACTTTTCAGCTAGTAGATAGCACAAGACACTTTTGCCACTTCCGCCTTTGCTCTGGGTAATCAATACAATCTTCTTGTTCATTTTTAAAATGTTTATGTTATAAGATGTGATATATTGGCAAGATCCAGGAAAGCGAATACGTTACACTCTCACTGATCCTTCTTACTGGAATCGTCTTGCGCTTTCTTTTTTTCCAGCTCTTCAAAATATTTCTGGCGTGCCTTGTACTGAACCATGAAATCATTGGGGTCAGGATCAAGGGGCAGGTCTGAGGCATTGGTAAACTGATACTTAACAAGTTCAGTCTCTGGATCATCTTTCGCCGGCTTTATTGGCTGGGGATCTGTATTCGATGGCGGAGGTACAGACGATGATTGCCCAGGTGATGCGATCAATTTCTTGTAGCGATGAAATACAATATTAACCTGGGAATCAGTATACGATATGCCTAGCTTTTTGCGAATCTGCTTAGCAATAAACTCGGATGGATAGGCTCGCTGAAAAAAGGAGTGCTTATAGTATTCAAAAATATACCAATGCTTCTTGCGCTTGTTATTATGCCAGGCTTCCAGTACATCTTCCTTGGTCAACTCACTCATACATTACATTGCTTGTGTAATTCTACACCAATCTTTAATTAAATCAAAGAGTAAAATTTGAAACAGAATAAATACAGTATGAATACATTACAATTACGTAATATTAACGATATACATATTTATTAAATAATAATAACGTAATATTCTAAATGAATGAATCTTTGTTTATTATAATTAAGTAAGAATAGCATTATACGGAATAATAACGTTATAAATAGAATAGAATTAAACAATATATTCCAGTATTACGAGTCTTATTTAGTAGCTTTTCAAGCAAATAGGCTTCATTTTGCATCAGCACGAATTGATAATAGCACAATTCTTCTAAATATCTTCGCGAAATCAAGCCTATCATATGCCCGCTTTTCAAAGTGTATCAAGTAACGTTTTTGTCATACAAAAATGTCGTAGGGTAGGGGATCAGTAAATTGTATTATTAAATTGCAGTACCTGCAAACTCGGTAAGTGAGTTGCGTAAAACATAAAACAATATTGTTTTTTTCTTTGGGATTACCCTTCTTGTTTTGCGTTTGTCACTGGACAAACCCCCGTATACCTTACCATCTTATAACATTGAAAAAGAAAAGAAGCAGTGGCAGGCCTACCCAGCCCCAAGATCAGAACCGCGGGACAGTCATTCAGTTGCGCGTGACCGAAGAACAGAGACAGTACCTGGATCAATTGGTCGTCCAGCACGGTAAAGCGGATCGTAGCAAGCTGATATACGAACTACTCTTTCAGGACCCCTCAGGAATCAAAGTCGTGGATGAAACCATGGAGTTCATTTTCAATCACTACTGCCAGCTCTCCACCCAACTTTCGCTAGGAATGGAAAACCTGGTTGGAGAGCTGGAGGGTACCCGCACCCCCTTAACCCAACCAACACTGATGACAGCCGAGCAGCAGGTCAAACTGGAAGAGTTGAAAGGGCTGACTCAGCAGATCATTACCTTTTATGATGAAATAGCGGATAAAACCTGGAAAACATGGTATCAAAGGTATCAAGAGGCCACTCAGTAAGCGGAGCACTGCATTATAATGAAAAGAAAGTCCAGCAGGGCCAGGCCCGTATTATCGGAACGGCGAACTTACCTCAGTGGCTGTCATCCGATGCCGAGCGGGCCCAGTTTTTCGCTTTTCGGGTCCAACGAGCCGAGCACCTGCGGGTGCAAGCAGTGCATATGAGCGTGAACTTTGCGGCTAGCGACCGGGTCACTGAGGCGCAAATGCGCCACATTGCCCACCGATTGATGCGAGCCATGAAGTTAGAAGCGCAGCCCTACGTACTGTACCGCCATAGTGATGCCGGACACGATCACTTTCATGTCGTAAGCACCCCCATTACTGCTAGAGGAACTCGGATAGATCTCAGTAACAACCTTTACCGAATTCGTGAAGAAACCCAAAAGATAGAGCAGCAATACGACTTACAGCGAACGGGTAAAAACCGTCGAAGCCAAACCTTATCAACACCGCCTACCGTAGCCGACCTTACCCCGGTACAGTATCCTGATTCGCAGCTACGCAAATCCATTTCAACGGTTGTGTATCACATCATAGGGCAAAAGAACTTTGCTTCGTTAGAGCAGCTTAACGAGCAGTTGAAAACCTATCAGGTGCGAGCTGTTCGCATCTGCAACCCACAGGGCGAACAAAAGGGAATAATGTTCACAGCCCTGCAGAAGGACCGGGCAATTGGTGCTCCCATACGCTCTTCAGATCTGCTGTACCAAGCCCCAGGATTGGTTAAGCGGGTGGATGAAATTATACGGCAACAGCAGGCAATAGGACAAGGGAAGGGTTTACGTAATGAAGAAAAGCTCGTACCACCGCTATCAAATAGGGAAATCGCTCACCAGAGAGCCTTCAAACAGGCCGATCATTTGGCAAAAGCCCATTCCCTCAACCAAAAGAAGGGACGAGGAATTTCCTGACATATTTCCTCACTATTCGTACTATTTTGTGAGGCAGCTTTCATTCCCGTAAAACGCTCGTTCGTTCCCATCTAAGCGACGTTCTGGCTACTACAGAACCCGTTCAGGAAATTAAAGCCAATTGTAAATCACTAATTCATAGCGGATATTGGGGCGTACTACGTTCATTCAACCCCAGATTACATCCTATCATGAAACAAACGGGCGAATCGCAGGAAGGCTTGCGAAAAGTCAATGACTGTATCCGGGCACTGGCATTGTGGCTATTGTCTACCCATGTATACCATAGCCTGTACGGAATATTTGCTCTTTGGGGCATGACGCACCCCTTGGCTGAACGGTATTTGAGAATCGTAGACCAGCTATTCTTCATTCACAATCCCTTTATCTGCCATTTGTTTATCGTGATTACGGTGCTGATGACCGCATTAGGCATGAGCGGCAGAAAACGTAAGCCAATCAACATAGTAGGAACCATCGGTGTCTTACTGCTTGCCACAGGTGGAATGCTACTAGGTCCGTATCTATTATCACTACCGATCAGAGAGCAGAATTTAGCAATACTCTACATTAGCGAACAGCTATTTAGCTTCCTGCTACTGATGTACGCCAGTACCCGTATTCATCGCCATATGAATGCCGGGTTAGGGAAGGATGACCCCTTCAATGACGAGCAAGAAGCTTTTCCTCAGCAACAGGAAAAGATGGTTAATGGGTACTCTCATTCTTTTCGCACCCGGTTTTACTATAAAGGCAAAAAGCGCAAAGGCTGGGTTAACCTGTTAAATCCCTTCCGGGCAACACTGGTAATGGGAATTCAGGGTTCAGGAAAAACATACTCCGTTATCATCCCATTGATGAAAACATTTATTGAAAAGGGGTACCCTGTTTGTGTATACGATTGGAAGTATCCCGATCTTAGTGAAATTGCCTACAATCACTGGCAGGCACACCCGAAGAAATACCCCAAGAACACAAAGTTTTGTGTGCTCAACTTTGACGATCCCAAGTACTCCCACCGGTGTAACCCGCTACAACAGATGGATTCCGTGGAAGATGCCGTAGAGATCTCAACGACACTGCTGCTCAATATCAACCGCAGTTGGATCAATAAGCGCGGTGATTTTTTCGTAGAATCGCCGATTAACTTTTTTGCGGCAATCTTATGGTACTTGAAACTTAAAACGAATCAGCACCGCCGCACTCGCCCCTTTGATCAGCAGATAAACTACTGCACATTAGCCCACGCCATTGAGCTGATGTGCCACCCACCAACGGAGACCTTCCGGATCATTGCCGCCGAAGGCGAGGTCACCAACTTAATAAGCCCCTTTGTGGAAAGTCTAAAAAGTGGGGCACTAGAGCAGCTTCAGGGGATGGTTGATTCAGCCAAGATTGGGTTAACCCGGTTGAGCAACAAAAATGTGTACTGGACCGTAACAGGCAATGACTTTAGCCTGGACTTTAATAATCCGGAAGAGCCCAAGATCATCGTTATCGGCAATAACCCAAGAAAGTCTACCGTCTACTCCAGCTATGTAGGGCTGTATATGGCTGAAATCATGAAGACTGCCAACCAAAAACACAAACTGCCTAGCGGCATCTTTTTGGATGAGATGCCTACGATCTACGCCAGTGAAGTATCTAAATTAGTCACTACTGGTCGGTCCAATATGGTTGCCTGTTGCATGGGGGTTCAGGATATGCCTCAAATACGGTCTAGCTACGCCCGTGAATTAGCCGAAAGCATGATATCCATCGTGGGCAATATATTTGTCGGCACGGTTCAATTTGATTCAGCCAAGAAAATATCCGACGCCCTGGGTAAGAACAAGCAAATCAAGACCAGCATCACCCACAATGCCGATGTGTCCCGGAATGTAAGTACGCAGATGGATACCATGATCCCCGCCTCCAAGATAGCCCAGTTACCCCAGGGGCATATGGTAGGCCTCACCTCGGATAACCATGATCAGGTAAACCCCCTAAAGGTCTTTCATGCAGAGTTTCTGGTGGATGCCAAAAAGATCCAACAGGAAGAGAAACGCTACAAACCCTTACCCGAAATATACCCCTCCCTAACCTGGCAGCAGGAAGAGAATGTATACAAAGAAGTAGAGGGTAATTTCTACACAATACAGAACCAAATCGTGGAATTGATAGAAGAAGAAACCGCCATCCTGGATGCTTATGAGCAGCAAAACGAAGAACAAACCATAACTAATGAGTCATGAAAAAAAGTGTCGGAAAAACAATACGGCAGCCGTTGCGATCAGCAAGGGTTAATACGAACACCTACAATAGATTAAAGCAGCAAGTCCCCAGCCAAGGAACACTGTACAATAGGCAGCGGCTTGGTGAATCATCCAGAAGCTTGGGCCAGAAAGGGATGATGCTTAATCCAACCAAAAATGTTTCGGAAGCCCAGCGGCAACGCATCGGTAACCAGGGGCCTTCCGCCCAAGCACCCAAGCAGAAAGAATCTGCCTTTCAAAAACGGGTTGATCGCATTTCAGAACGAGCCCAGAACAGCGTTAGTAACCTTGCCAATGCCCTGCAAAATAGGGTAGGGAATGTTTCATCCGCCATGCAGCGCCAGGTAGAACAAACATCCAGGAGTCTTCAAAAGCTGGTTGGAAAATTTTCTTCTGCTAAACTAGAACGATTCCCATCCAGGGGGCAACAACCAGCCAATTCACCAAGCAGGGCAGTGTTAGGCCAGGATCCTAAACAAAAGGTGGAATTCCTGATGCAAGTAGATGACTCTAACATAGCTGATAATTTCAGCAAGAACTTCCTGAAAAATGTCACTCAGCACAGCCAAAAACAACGCTTTTCCAATGGCAATGAGCAGACTGGAAAGCAGGATAATGAGCAAAGGTTACCAGAAATAACATTTCTAAATCGGGTGAAAGAACGAGTTCAAACTTTATTGCGGGGAAGTGCTCAAGACAGTAATACGAATAATCGTACAACAAGCCAACAGGTAAAACCTGCACCGAATAAGGAAGGGGGAAAAGTTGCAGCAAACTGGCCAACCGGACCACCGTCTGCTTCCCACACTACTCTGGCCCAGGTTCAACCTACAGCCGCAGTAAAGACGGAGAGACCACCGACATCACTACAAGCAATAAGGCTGCAACCATCGGTGAAAGAGGCACAGGCACCTAGTCAGGCAAGGGTAGGGGGTAAGGAGGCCAGTGCCACTAAACAGGTATCACCCTTTCAGAAAAAAGTAGATAAACTGGTCGTTTTAACACAGAAAAAAAACGAGCAGGTATCATCATCCATTCAGCTGAAGGTAGACCAGGTATCAGAAAATATTCAACGCAATGTGGGGCAGGTATCGGATCGCGTTCAACGCTGGATCGGGCAGCTCTCATCAGCAAAACTACTCCAACCCAATAAACAGGAGTCAGCCATGAAAGAACAGGTAAGAGACGTATTCAAGCAGACTACCGTAGCCAAGGGGCCTTTCCATCGGCATTCAGCCTACGAAGCAAATCCCGGGAAAGCCGAATCGGTAGCCGCTCAGCCAAACAGTAAGGTACAAACAAAGCCCATGGCTGCTTCCCCGAAAGTGGACGCTAAGGCAGGGCAAGCTATCCCGACGGTTAGTAAAAATGTGTCAGTAGCCGGTTCCTATTCTCTGGTAAAAGAATCCGTAAATCAGATCAAGCATACCAACAAAGAACAAGTAGCTATCGCACAAAGCCCATCACAGAAGCAGAAAAAAACAAGCCAGACTCCAAAAGAAGCCATGCAGGAAAAGCGGATGAAACAAGCGGCCGGCCTGCCCAAAGTCCAGGCGAAGCAAAAATCACAAGCCAAAGTACCTCAACTAAAAATTCGGTAGCAATCATCTTACCCTAACGATTAAACTATGAATAAGAAACTTCCCAAAGAACTCGTTCAGCAAGTCCAAACCATTGCCAAAGACCTGGCGGACTACGAACACTTACGGTACCTGTCCGATCCAGAAAAACTTAGCTGGAAGAAGGAAACCTCCCGGGTTCTCACACTGTCATCGAATAATCTAGAGAACAGTTACCAGGTTATCGGTAAATTGGTTGGTTCAAAAAAAACACCGGCAGAAGTACAAAAGGAGCTGATACAACAGGTCCTTAATGCTACTCAGCATATTGTCAAAGACATGAAACAAACGGCCAGCGCGCTACAGCGGGAGCAGATGAAAGCCCTTCCACGGGATGATCCGAAGTACCAACAAAAAAAGCTTCTCGTGCAAAACGGCATTTTGGAAATGCCTGAAAATCGGCGGTATGATTTATACAATAGCATTAACGCCGTAGTGGCTCGAACGGAAGCATCCCGACAGCTGCTCAAACGCAATGATGCAGATACTGTTAAACAGCTAACCGGAAAAGAGCATCTCATCGACTTGTCTAAGGAGTTACAGAAGCAATCGCAGCAGCAGCGATTACAAAGAGGAGGGGATCAATCCAGCATCAACACATATCTGAACAATGAAAAAAAGCTCGCCATCATTGAGTATCGAATACGCTTTAATATCGCCGATAAAAAGGATTATAAAGAACTCATGGTTCGCGCCAGAGGGCAGTTACAGTCCAACAAAGATAAGATGACTCGTTCTAAGCCAAACGATCCTGGTGATGCTGAGCGCGAGAACCAACGCATCATCCAATCAGTAGACGGTATTAGGCGGGCGGTGTACCGGGAGCAGGTTATCAAAGAAAGTGCGAAGCTTGGAAAATCAGTCCATGAGTACGAAAAATCAGTTCAACGCGATGTGCTGAAGCAGCCAATTACGCTGAAGCAACATTGGAAAGGATTGCAGCAGGCCCTACAACTGCCTAATAAAGATCCTAAATCGGCGATCACTGAAATTTCGCATATTATCAAAGGTTATAACCGTGACCGGATCTATGTGCCTCATAAGAATGAAATAAAAAACAATAATTTTCCAGGTACACCCAATCAACAGCAGTACCAGCACGAGCAGCAGCATTCCTACCGATTACAGGTTAATGCGCATCTGGAACGTTTTGAAAAGAACTATAAAATCGATCAAAAACTGCCTAATCCTGATGGGCGGGCAACTGAACGAAATCACCTAAAATACCGAATCACCGTGCTGGCCAAAAAATACCAGAAGGAAATGAGCGGTGATTTTCTGCGCCCGAATGCCAAGAATATACAAGCTCTTGAAAAGCACATAGATGCAATGGGGGTAAACAAAAACCTTAAAATAGTAAGTGAGAATATAGCAAAAACGCGGGCGCAGAAGCTTGAGTTTAACCAGCGTTCTAGGAAACAGCGCCCCCGGATGTAGTATGTTGTAGCTACCGGACTAACTCACCAAAGCCTTTAACTTCTAGGTGTTGAGTCGTTAACAAGTTAATATAGGTAATGGGAAACGGCTCTGTTTGGTTAAACCCGTAAGATATATACCATCCTTGGCGCGACATCCTAAGTAAACAGCTCCTACCATCTTTCATAGCCCATGCCCCAGTAATACGAAGTGGATGGCGGGTTAGCAGCGATTCGCTTAGCACCTGTTTACTTTCAGACTGATGCAACAGCGCTGTTTGATCCGAGTGCCACTGCTGCTCGGCGACAAAACAGTATACCTAGTATGTAAAAAGCCGGGATTTCCTGTCTTAATTTTTTTTAGTCAGATAACTATATCATATCAAAAATCCATCGTTATAAAGCAACCCTTTTCGGAACTTGAGCATCTAAACATTGGGATTTAGCAGCTAATCTTCTGCCAATTGCTTTGCCAGCGCGACTATACTTTTTGTAATGTATGATCATAAAAATCACTTATGAAATACTTGACCATCTTATTAGTATATATTTCTTTTTCAACTTTTGGACAAAAAATCCAGACTGAAAAAATCCGGTCGACTGTTTTAGACCAAGAAAGAATGCTTTGGATTTATACCCCTTGGCAATACCAAGAATACCCCGATAAGAACCTAGAAATAATTTATGTCTTCGACGCTCAATCAAGGGAATATTTTGATTTGGTCCATTCCACCCTCCAGTTCTTTGGCGGAATAGAATTTAGTTTTATCGTGGTTGGAATAGAATCGCCTTTCATCGAGGAACTAAATCAGAGCAGGAATACGGATTTTCTGCCCCAAGCCACTGACCCAGAAACCATCAGAAAACATGGTAGATATTCTGGGGGTGCAGACAAATTTTTACGTTTCGTCAAAACCGAAGTCATTCCTTTTATGGATAAAAACTATCGGACTTTACCAGAAAGAATTGCTGTCGGACATTCTAACGGAGGGACTTTTATCAGCTACAGCCTGTTACACGAACCCGATCTATTCGATGCCTACATTGCCATTTCACCGAATTACACCTACAATAAGGAACAACTTGCAACCCAATTGGCGGAATTACATCCTGATCACCTTAAAAAGGAAAAATTTATGTTCATCAGCCACTCCAACGAAACGGCCGAGCAAGGATGGGGTGAGTACCTGGAATCAATCAAAAAAATTATCGAGCTACTTAAAAGACCTAAATTCCAATCGAAAATCCATTTAGAGACTAAGGACTTTTCGGCCACTGAAAATCACGGAACGACTTTTCCCGTTGGAGCATTTTACGGACTTAAATCATTTATAGAGTATCAATTCAGAACGGGAGAAAATGTAATCGCTTATTACGACCGAATGGCCGAGCAAAATCTTCTGGAACTGAACCCAGAAATTGTCAATACATTGGCCTATGAATGTTTTTGGAACGGCAAACCCGAAGAGGCTCTTAAAGTAATCCATTGGGCCATCGGGAAATTTCCCAACGCGCACAACCTTTACGACAGTCAAGGAGAATTTCACGAAAAAATCGGAGAGCTAGATAAGGCTAAGACATCCTTTATGAAGGCCGTAGAGGTGCTTTCAAAGTATAAAGGAGAAATAGACCAAGAAGATTACGCCGAAAAGTTGGAATATTATCAAAGTAATGTTCAACGTGTAAGTAAATAGCCACCTTCAACATGGAGAGTTTAGACAATACTAAGTTAGAAATAGCAGAGGCAACAAACCTATGGATTATAAATAATAAAGGCATTCAAATTGCCGAACCATTAAAGAAAGAGTAAATTTTTGGGTGTGGACATTCCGTAACTAAAACTTATAATTCACAGTATGGGAAAGGCCACGCCCGGCCTTCATATTTTAGTGTGACAACTTGTCATCAGAATATTGACGAAGCCAATATTTAGTTTCACTTTCAATTAAGAAGTTTATCCAACGTAGATCGATTGGAAAAAGGTTCTTCAAAAAAACTATCGAGCGCTTCAATGAATAATGAAAACTTCTCATAGGCCCCATAGTGGGTTGACCCTGGCATGATAAATAAATTCGAGTTTGGAATATTATAAAATAGCTCTAGAGCATGTTCGAGCCTTATCAAATCACGATCACCGTACATCAAAAGTACCGGAGCTTCTATTTTTTGTAATTCGTTAACGGAGATATGTGGATGATTATATAATAGCTTGAAAAGTTTTCTCTTCCGTGCACTGGTGGTAGTGTCCTTAATAGTTTGGTCAACGCCATTGACGATTTCTTCAATGACGGCGGTAGTATCAGGCCTCGCATTCGCTCCAAAAGCTGCTACTCTTTTAACTAACTTTGGATAGTTCATAGCAAGCATTAAGCCAAGGATTCCTCCATCACTTTGGCCCCAAATATAAGTTGAGTCGACTTGTAAATGATTGAGAAGCTTGGCTATATCATTACTCATTAACTCATAAGTGAGGCTATCTTCGTTATCAGATGATTTTCCATGTGCCCGGCTATCGATAGCAATCACTTGATAGTTATTTTTATAATGTTCAATTCGTTGGGAGTGACCTGAAATTGATCCCATGCTCCCATGAAGCAAAACTAATGGATCGCCTTTCCCATAAATCTCATAATACAATTTGATGTTGTTAACTTCGTAGTACTGTCCTACTTCGCTGTTGTTCCCATAATCTACTTTTGTGCTATCTTGAGCAAAGAGATTTACAAAAGAAATAGGTAAGCACAAAATGAGCAGTATTTTTTTCATTATTCGTCTGGTTGTTTAGTTATATATGGGATGTATTTTTATGCAGGTCAAATAAGTTGCCATAATTTTAGATAACTGTCAGACCGAGGAAAACGAGAATTTAGGTGAAGAGCATATGGCCTATTGTTCGTGTACGGACAGTATGTATCCGATTTAGGACAGCGAACATATTTCCATTCGGCAACTCAAAAGTATCTAGAGCCGTACTTTTCAGAAACTGATAATTGCCATTATGTGAATGATTTTTAAATGTTCGCCAAGTTCTTATCAGGCATTATGACCAGCTATAACAAACCACGCATTTTCTGTTAATAATCGAGCATCTCTCAGGCCGATTTTTTACTTTTAGGGGTAAGGAAATATCCTTCCACACCATGAGAGAAAAAAAATATCATCCTTACCTGTTAGAGCTGCTCGAACCGATTCAGCCGGAAGAGTTTTTTGCGCAGCAACACCAAGCATTCTCCAACCATCTGAGACACTACCGCGAACCCGATATATTAGATTTTCCGATGTGGGACGGATTGAATCTTATTTACGGCCAATGTCTTGAAGCGGATTTTGCCGATGCCATAGGCGGGTATGCTATCCCCTTTTATCAGAAATGGGGAGAAGACAGCGTGCGTGGCAGAATATTATATGATCTGTGCGTTACAGATCGTCCTGCTGACGGGGGCGACCTCGTCTTAATTACGCAGTTTTACGCCGAGCTTATAAAACTGGTGAGAGAAAGCGATATTTAATATTTACGCCGGAGTTCAAACCAGAAACGAGCCTGTAACACGAGCAGCTTTTGCCATGTAAAGCGCCGCCATGAACGGAAATCTTTTCAAGAGCGGTAGGATTTTCCTTTTGTCCCTACTCACTGTGTGGCCGCAAACGATACACCGACGCCCGTATTTCTGAAAGTTTCGTTCCCGCAGCGCAGGCCACCACGGCTTAAGTTAATGCGGTATCAATCTCATACCGTCGTGCTAAGGGCTTGGCCCTCGCGCCCGCAACAACAATTTTCCCCTCACCGATCGGTGATTCCTCGCGGAGACAAAATTCTTGTTGCCCTTGCTACCCATTCTCGCCGAAGGGCAAGGGTTCATAAACGAACCTAATTTCCCATTGAAGGAGGTAGTAAAAATGACATTGAAACAATCTGACCTTTTGGCATTCACCGGAACCGCCCAGTGGTTTAGGCATCCGCTTTTCCGCCGGCACACCTACACCGAGGGCATTCAGTATATGGCCGGGCACGGCGGGGCTTATTGGCTGATTGACGCCATATTTTCATGGCTGACAGCGCCGAAGGGGAAAGCAGAGCCATTACAGAACTGGACATTGAACGTGAAGTATTAAGGGCCACCGATGGTTATGATCGCCAAATCGCCCGGCAGGACATAGAATGTACTAATTTTCCTTTGCTGCAGATCACGCTGTTTTTCACCGATCACGTCTTGCTTTTGCCCAGTGAATACTAACTACCGACGGGAGGGGGTTGAAACTGCTCCAAGTTAAGTTTGTATACCCTTCCCGATAACTCGGTGGGCATCAAAGTTCATCCGATACGAAAAGAAATCCAGCACGATTACAACTTCAAAGCATCGGACATCGAGCGATTACAAGATGGCAAGGCGATCATTAAACAGCAGACCAGCTTGAATGGCGAGCCGGGAAAATATCTCTTTAAACTGGATCAGGAAACTAACGAGATCAAGAGTATTCGCATCAGTCAGATCAATGTTCCCCAAAAATTGCACGGCGCGGATCTTACGGCCGCCCAGAAGGATGATCTGCTGAAAGGAAAAGAAGTTTTGGTGCAGAGTAAGCACAACACGAAAGTGGTTCAAATTGATTTGAGCAAGCCAAAAGGGTACTCGGTTCAGGAAGTGCCCGGTATCCGCCGAGAAACCGATCCTAAGCAGACTAGTAAAGGCCAAGAGGAAGCAAGAAGTCTGGGCGCTGAGGTGGAACGAAATGCCAGAAAAATGCTGGAAGCCTCTGACAGGCGCACCAACGGAGTGAAGCGCTGATGGCTTCTGACTTTCTATATTACCGCCAGAACGTCTCTGTCATTCAGGTTGCTGAATCGCTGGGCTATACGCATAATCCACGGGCGGGGCAGAACCCCGTGGAGTACACCCATCCTAGCGAAGATAATATCGTGATTACCAACCCCAGCAACCCTGCTAGTCAGGTTTATTTCACGCGTAATCAGGATAGTAACCGGGGGGATGTGATTGAATTTGTCAGGCATCGTCTGGACTGGTTCGGTATTACCTATAATAACCCTATCCATGGGATTAAAAAGGTACTTGATAGGTTTGTCAACGTTCCTTTTGATCTTGACAAAGCCACTGGCCAGAACCGTTACCCATCAGAAGCGCAATCAGGCGAATTCAGTGAGCGTAATTATCAAGTGATCCAGCCCAAGGACCCCGCTGACCTATCATACCTGACTCATGAACGAAAAATTACGACGGAGACCTTAGCTGTATTCTCACCCTATATTTCGTTTGTTCAGACAACCAATCATCAATACAACTACCGAAATACGGGTTTTGCCTTCAAGGTTCCCGGAGAACCAGAGGTGCGAGGCTATGAGCTGGTCAACTATCGTTTTAAGGGTTTTACCCCGGGTGAATACAAGGGTAGGGTAGGGGCCTCTTGGTTTGCTTCCCTAACCCCGGAAGGAATGAAGCCAACCCATATTGTAGTAAGTGAATCAGCGATCGATGCGATGAGCTTTTATCAGCTGTACCAGCACCGACTGCATAGAGAAAGTACGGCGTACGTTTCTTTCGGAGGTGCCATGTCTAACCAACAGGCGCTGAACATCATCAACCAATACCCTGATGCTAAAATACATACGGCTTTTGATAATGATCTCAGCGGTAGGTTGTACACCATCCGTTTAGCGGCCATCAAGAGCCAGATACCGTTGACCATTACCCGGCAACCTGAAAGAGGCGACATTCTCTTTGAGCTGCCCAACAAGAAGTTCACCATACCGGACGATCAATTACGGCTGGAAGCATTTAAAAAATTAAGCGGTCTTCGTCCCCTGATGCGAGAGCATCGGAGCCAGGGAAAAGACTTCAATCAGATGGTCCAAGATCGATTTCACGCCCAACAACATGCGAAAACCCCCAAAGTCCAACCCCACTGGAAGCGCTGAGAGAGCGTACACCCTACGTCCATCGCGATGGTACCTGTTTCTAAAAGTTTCCATGCCTACGACACTTGGTATCCTGATCGTGGTGCTGGCCGAAATGGTACTGATCCCCTATGTCCTTTGGATGGCAGCCGTGCCGTTCCTATACGCAGCCTACCGCGGAGTGTATTTTGCCATCTTGCGCTATGAAGTAAGCCAGTATCAAATTAAGTACTATAGAGGAGTATTCAACTACAAAACAGACTTCTTGGAGATGTACCGGATTAAAGATTTTGCCGTTGAGAGGCCTCTGCATTTAAGGATATTTGGCATCATGCACCTTACCCTGGCTACCTCAGATAATTCCCATCCTATTCTCCGAATGGAAGGAATCCCCCGTAGCAATATTCCGGACGTAATTAGGCAATTAGTGGAACGGGCTAGAAAGGACAAACGTGTGTATGAAGTTGACTAAAGCAATCCAGTGATGAAAAAACGTATATTCTTTTCCCTTTTGTGGTTTATTTGGGGCTGCCAAGGTGATGATGGCCTGGTTCCGGTGAATGATAAGGTGCCCCTTAAGACCCATGCTGTATTCAGGGTAAGGTACCAGCAGAGCGGCGACCTGGTAGGTTTCGTAAAAACGTTTCAGTGCGATACCGACTCAGCCACGGATCAGGACTTTGTCTGGTACGATACCAAGCAGCCAGCACCTTCCTATTTTACTGGCGATGGGCTTTTAGACCAGGTATACGAGTTAGAAACGAAGGTTCCCATGGAGGAGTTAAGACCCTTGGTTGATGTGAGCTGGAACAATGCCCGCGCGTTGATTCCCGGTTGGCAAGGCCCCGACCAAATAGAAGTAGCCTTAACGGTATGGCGCAATGATACGATTATTGATCACCGAGTGATCCGGGCTAGCTCAGAGAATCCTCCTACCAGCATTTCTATCGACAGCGTTTACCATGTGTCTCTTAGTGATTGAGGAATAAATGCGTATGGTTCCGTTGAAATGGTTGTCTGTCCTAATGAATATGGATAGTCTTGCTATGATGGTTGAGCGAAATTTTTGTTGATCGTAGATCTATAGTAGAATTTTAACCTTCATAATTATCTCTGGTTTGTCTTTAAAACGAATAGTAGGATTAGTACCCATTGTTTATTTGGTATTGCTGGGTGTGGGATACTCCGTTATCCAGGTGCATAGCAGCGTACAGGGTAGAGGCGAGTTGATATATGCTTTGCCGGTCAACGAGCATAGTCTTGAAAGTGCTATCGGCCGCATCACCATAAAGAATCTTCAGCGCGAGGCAAAACGCTTGCAGCAAGCGGGATTGCTTAAAGAGCCAACCACAGTAAGCCAGCAGAATATTACCAGTGATACCGCTGCTTGGTTGGTATCCGGGAAAGATACCCTCTTTCTGAAGTCTACTCACATTACGCTGAAACACCCCAACGGAATTGCTATACAGAAGCCGATCATCCGGTAAATTAGGAATAATCTATGTGTCCATTCCTTAAGTCCGAAATCATCATCATTCTGGCCACTCCCAATTTTTCAAGAATAAGGGGGGTGGGTTTAGGTATGTGAACGCGCTGGGTTCAGAAATGGGTATTGGTTCTCAGGGAGTTATAGTAAGATTATAATAAACATTATAATTTCCTAGTCGGTAGTGCGAACGAGAAGATTTGAGCTTTTACCTTTTTCAAAGTGAGTGCTATGCTTCTATTATGTTAGATTTCCATATTTCCCCAAACTCCTATGTGTTATTACAAAGTAGTTAAGCAATATTTACTCTTTCAATTTTGCAATGAGGCTATCCAAATTTTCTTTATGCTTATTTATGTCAGTTCGAATTTTCTTACAGAGTTCATCGTCAAAAGTAACACCTTCTGATTTGTTCCTAAAGAATTCACGTCCATTTTCGTCTTTATCCAAAACTGCATGAGCAAACTGATTTCTAACCTTAATCACTTCCTTTTTAAAGTCATCCATAAAATTCTCCAGTCCCATATTGTTGATGAGCTCTCCAATAGCATTAGCTCTTTGGGCAGAAGATAAAAGTAGCGGATCAGCGATAACCTTGTTTAATTTCCCTTTTTGTTTATATTCCAAAGATTTCTTATGTTTTTCAGCATGAAAAGAAATAATGGAATCAAATATAAAATTGGTTAATTGTTTATCTTGGACTTTGCCAAGATAAGACTCAAGTATTTCTAAGGTAGTTTCATCAAGAGTACTGGTTTCATGCATAATCATGCCTCTCATGACAACAATATGTTGAAACTTCTTTATTGTCAAATTAATGAGTTTGGTTGCTGATTTTATTAATGCTTCTTGATGAGTGTCAGTCATTTTATTGGTCTCAACAAAAGTTATTCTGTCAAGCTTATGAGTATCTTTCACTTCTCCACGTGCAGAATAGAATAATATTTCGGTGAAAATAGACTGCTCTCTGACAGTCTTTACAATCATATCTCCGTCTCTGGTTTCGCCCTCTTTCTGTTTCAAATGATAATCCGTCATTATTAGATCATATGAAGAATCTAGCTTTTCAAAAAATTCATCTTCAGTTGAAACCATAACAATTTCTGATTTGAATCCTTGATCGTATAAGTACTCTTTAAGCTTTTGATCATACTCATCCTCGATAAATAATTCCTCTATTTTATCATCAAGCCAAAGGATTTTATAGGTTAGTTTCATGGAGAGTAATCTTAAATGTTGTGCCAATATTCGTTTCAGATTCTACATCAATTGAGCCTTTCATTTTATTCACAATGATGTCTTGAACTTGATACAGACCAATACCAGAACCATCCGTAGTGGTATATCCAAGATCAAAAATTTCATTAAGATTTTCCGACTTTATCCCTTTCCCATCATCTTTAATAGTGATTTCAAGGTTAGATTCGGATTGATTGAATATAAATTTTATTGAAGAAGCATTTGCCTTTTCTGCATTAGAAATAAAATTATCTAAAACGGCTGTCACTTCAAGTGGTCGGATGGTAGAATTAAATGAACAGCCGTTTTTTTCCACTATTATATTAATCTCTGTGTCAATCACAGCATCTTCATGAATGTATACTTCATTCAAGTAGTCAGTAATAAAATCAACTAACTCTGTCTCAATTTCAGAAGCTTTTAAGTTAAAATTAGCCTTAGTAATGAAGTTGGCAATTGAGTTAATCTTTGATGCCTCTAAGGAAATTACCCTGATATATTTTTTAGTCCCCTCATCAAGAGTTTTAGGGTCAAGCTTTTTCATCAATAGATTGATATTTCTGTGAATACGACTAGAAGAATGATAAACCTGATGCTGCATTGAAATAATTCGCTCTTTATCTGTACCGATTAAAGCCCCCTGAAAAGCTCCTTTCTTCAGCTCTTTCTCAAGGCTTTCATGAAGCGTCTCATTTTCAATAAGTTTTTCAAATGCCTCATCTTCGGCCTCATCTTTTGACTTCTTTAACTGTTCAAACTTGACGCTCGTTTCACGAATCTTTTCAAGAATTTCCTTCTTATCAAATACCTCGCTTTCAAGAGCATTGGATATATTACTGAGAGATTTTTGAACTGACTTTTCGCTTTTTTGCTCAAGAATATCAATTATGTCTGGAGCGAGCTCAACACTCTTAATATTTTTTGAGGATGATACTGATTCAATTAGTTTTAAAAAGTTCTCATTGACATTTTTTACCTCTATTTCATCACCTTCACCTTTAGTAAATACCTGATTGAAATTGATAAAATCGTCGTTTGAAAGAAAATTACCCCAGTCAACGATATCTATTATATATCTCTCTACCCGTTTTAAATTTTGATAAAACCATTCTATCAGCTCGAAATATTCCTGTGTCTTCAGCAGCCCATTACCTCTACTTGTAGTTTCTCTAAGCTCTTCATTAGGTTCATTAATAGAGACATAACCAATCACCTCTCTTGTTCCCAAGTACCTTGTGCGACCTTGTGTCTTCCGGTTATCCATTTTAAGAGGATCTTCTCCTCTTTCACCATACGGGTAGATTCTAACACCATTTTTATATATAAATATATGTCCATATTCTACAGGCTGAACGCCCATTCTTCGAGAAAAAGTAATTTTAGCCGAGCGATTTAAATAATATATTTCTAAATCTACATTGTATAGTTTCGAGAAGGAGTTTTCCTCTATAATTCGATAAACTAATTTGCCTCCTTCAAAAAGTGAAGTCTCAATTTCATTAGCTTTTTTATTAGATACCTTTGAAACTATTTTTGTAGTCTTAAGGTCTAGAGTTTCAAATATAAGATTCTGAATTTTACCATTTACTATATTCCCGTAAGCTGAGTGGTTTTCGTCACTTTTTACTTCATCGGGAACAATAAGCTCTATCTCGAACTTGTCATCTTCAGATTGAGTATTTGGATTAATTAGTTTGGCTAGTGCATCTTTTAATTCTAAAAATTTTTTTCGATGCCATTCGCTTTTTAGGCTAGTTATTTCAAGTACTGTACCGTGCTTTAAACCGTAGTTACTTTTCTCAATGGTATCATGTAAAACACTTATATTTACAAACTCATTCTTAATATCTCCTTCAAACTTATCCCAGTTCGTGTATAGCACTTCGGCTTTTGCTCCCTCCTCATCTTTTATGGTCTCCAAATAGAGGTGTCTGCCAAGGCGATCACAGGAAAATCGGCCAATTCCTTTGGCACCAGCGTATGCTCTTTTAACCTTTATTTTATCACGATAATCATAACCTTCTTCTTCAGTCCCTTCCTGCTTAGCAGAATATGCGACGAATAACCACTTATTGATTAGGTCATTGTAGTTCATTCCCTTGCCATTATCCTTTATTATGATTTTGGCACTTTCAGTATTGATTTGTTCAAACCTTATTTCTACTCTAGTTGCGTGAGCATCGTATGCGTTTTTAACTAATTCAAAAACAGCAATGAAATCATCACTAATTAGGTCGCTCCCAATTATATTCTTTAATGCAGCACTTATTTTGAACTTTAGTGGTTTCTGCATTATTAAGTCATTTTGCTTAGTATGTACCCAACCTGCTCTCCGAAAAGAGGAGGAATGGCATTGCCAATTTGTGAATATCTGGGGACTTCTTGAGTTCGAACTTTGCCTCCTGTAGTATAATTCCCCTTAAATTCATACCAATCTTTAAAGGATTGAATTCTT
The DNA here is from genome assembly GCA_040222715.1 of Cyclobacteriaceae bacterium. GTDB lineage: Bacteria > Bacteroidota > Bacteroidia > Cytophagales > Cyclobacteriaceae > Tunicatimonas. The sequence continues at coordinate 20,653 of JAVKCN010000085.1, forward strand.
GCATATTCTCTGACAGTGAATATTCTAGGTTCGCTGTAATGCAAATAATCATCGGGAAGCGTTGTAATGGTAAACGCAGGAGTAGAACCAGCGAGAGGTATTATTGTGTGTTTTTTTAGACCATATTCTTTTTTTAAGTCATCACTTAAGGTCTTGTTTTTTGCGGCACTCCCCAGAATATGCTGAAACCTTCTCACGGTAGTTTCTTTGTGATTTGTAAACCTATGACTGTCTGGTATATTACTTGAGCCGTTAGCTCTCAAATACCTTTGATAACCTGACTGAATTTTTCCGTATAAGCCTGCTTTGAATCCAGAAGTATCTGGAGAGTCTATTTGTCCATTTGAATAAAGTAAGTCTGAAATAGCTTCTTCTAAAGATGTCATTATTCGAATTCCTCTGGAAACTAAGAATTTTTCTCTATTCTCTTTTAAAAGATTAAAAAAGAGCTTAGGCGCGAGTGTTTCGGTAAGATCCTTTCTAACTCCAACCAATATAAAACGAGTTCTTTTTTGAGGAATTCCATATTCATCAAAATTTATAAGTTTACCGTAAACTTGATATCCAACGCAATTTTTGACCTTTCTCTTTAAAGAGTCAGTAACATAATTTGAGTATATTCTTCCTCTAATTTTATTTTTATCAAACTGTTGCGTAAAACCTTTAACGTTTTCAAAGAAAATCACCTTTGGTTGCACTATTCTTATGAAATTGATATAGCTATCTATAAGTGTATTCCTTTCATCATGTTCATACCTTCTTCCAGCACTAGAAAATCCTTGACAAGGTGGTCCCCCAACAACTAGGTCAACCTTGTTTTTAAGTTGATGTAGATTCTCCGAGTATTCTTCAAGAATGTGATTTATATCATGGTGTGTTTGTGGAAGCCATTCAGGCCAAACGAAATGCTTTTTTTTATCTATAAGGTTGTGTTTCAGTGTTAAAAATGCGTCTTTGTTTTTTTCTACAGCGAAAAGGCCTGTCCATCCTGATAAGTGAAGACCAAGTGATAAGCCACCGCATCCAGCAAAAAGATCGATATACGTTTTGTTATTGCTCATCTTAATAATCTTACATCTTTAAACAATTCTTTAAGAAGTTCATCTGGCTCAACATCGATAGCAAGAGCAATTAAATATAGTTCTTTAGCTCTAAGGTGAGTAGATGAATTATTTGCCAGTTCACTAATACGTGAGCGACTAATTCCTGTTCTATTTGCTACTGCTGCTTTGTTGATAGCCTTTTTTTCTAAATATTTTCCTAAGCTGGTCATTTAGTTTATAATCTCTAGTGCAATGTACGATAATTCATTAAATAGTTTAGAAATTCTAAATGAACCTCCAGTTATATGGGATTGATAAATTAAGCCTTTCTAAAATTTCGGGTTGAATAAATTGCAAAATGCACAGATAGTTTTCTACTTGATACCATAAACCCAAACGGGAAGAGTGAAGTGCTATCTTGAGGGATATTCACTTTGATGATGTTTTCAAGTGGTCATATTTAACTTTATTTTTTGGTTTACAACATTTCTCAACGTCATATAGCGGCTGATGATAGGATATGATATTCATCTTCTTTATTTCATCCTTAAAGAGCAAGATTAAAAGAATTTATAACATATTCCAGCATTTACATTTAATCCTGATGTGGTTCAATATGTCTTATTGACTATTATGTAAGTAAAACGAAGGTTTTACAAACCATTGAGCATCTAATACCGAAATGGCTTTTTTTAGATCATAGCTAGTAAACAAACTCAGCCAACTTTTCAAAGTAAAGTGGTATGATCGTCTCGGGCTGGTGTCGGGTAATGCCCTATATCTTAACCTGTTGGAGACGGATCGGAAAGATGCGGTATCGGTGCTGGCCCTCCGCCCATACTTGTACTATTGCGCATCCCATCTTTGCATTGTAGCTTTAGGTCATGGCATTACAGGAAACACACCGATTAGATTTTAAGCAGAGTTGGCAAGACGACCACTTGAAAACTTTATGTGCCTTTAGCAATACGGAAGGGGGAACCATTCAATTAGGCAAAAATGATGAAGGCCAACCCGTATCCCTGAATGATACTAAAAAGCTGTTGGAAAGTCTGCCGGGAAAGATTATTCAGAAATTAGGAGTATATCCTCAAGTAGATCTCGTAGAAGAAGCCGGGCAAGCGATCATTCATATTACGGTAGAAGCCTCGCCCTTACCTGTCTCGTATCATGGAAAATATTACAAACGGGTGGGCTCAACCAATCAGGAACTAAAAGGACAGTCGTTGGCTACTTTTCTGTTAGATCGGGGCGCCAAAGGCTGGGACAGTCAGCTGGAAGTGACTGCTTCGCTGGATGACATTGAAACTTCCACCGTGGAAACGTTCCGAAGGCTCTCGGCTCCTCGTATTCCCTTCATCCATACCGAAGAAGATTTACTGACACTCTTGCAGAAGTTAAACTTAGCCGAAGGCAAGCATCTCAAACGCGCAGCCGTGTTACTGTTTGGAAAGAACCCCCAACGGTTCTACCCCCAGTCGTATATAAAAGTAGGGCTATTCGCTAGTGATGCCGATCTTCTTTCCGATGATGTGATCCAGGGTAATTTATTTGAGCAGGTCGAGCGAACCCTGGAGGTGCTGAAAAGCAAGCACCTGATTCCGAAGATTTACTATGAGCAGTGGCTGAGAAAACAAAAGCTGGAGTACCCTGAGAATGCCTTACGAGAGGCGGTTATCAATTCGGTTGTTCATAAAGATTACATAGGACCACCAGTGCAAATTAGCGTATACGATGATAAGTTGATGGTGTGGAATGAAGGCCTGCTCCCGAGTACCATCACCATAGAAGATCTGAAGAAGAAGCATCCCTCTCGCCCCCGCAATCAGTTGCTTTCGGAGATCTTTTACAAGGCGGGTTATATTGAAGCCTGGGGTCGGGGAACAGTGACGATCACCCAGAGCTGTCGGCAGGAAGGGCTTCCGGAACCCCAATTTCGGGAGGCCTTCGGCGGGTTAGAACTCACCTTCCGACGCGAATATTTTACCCAGGAACAACTTGCCGAGGCCAACTTAAACGAACGTCAGATCAAGGTGCTAAGGCATATGCAGGAAACCCGGCAGGCTATGACCAATAGCGAGTATCAGGACCTGGCTGGAACCACCAAGAAAACCGCTACGCGTGATTTACAAGACTTGGTTGAAAAACGCATGGTCATTAACCTGGGCAAATCTGGGACGAGTGCCCGTTATATCTTGAAATAGGTGGGGACATGGTAGGGACAAGCGATCTTATAAAATATGCTCAGGGGCTTCAAAAACCCACGATTTCCTGCATAAAGGTTGGGACATAGTAGGGACATGAGTGCTTTTGTATTGTCAAGGTGGAAAGCAAAACAAGATCCTTTTGGGTAAGAGGGCCTGTTTCCCACTGCGTTCTTACCTCACAGGAATAATGATCAGCGATGATCTTGATGTTCCAATGATAAACAGACAGAGACGCCCTGGCGGGGTCCCTCGGGCAGAATCGAATCCCGCATCCACGGTGGCCGGCCACCGTGGACACGGCACCCGGTGGAACGAACAATGGGTCATCGTGAAACGGTCCCGTGATATGGCGCTGAAAGCAAGTTTGATCGAGAGCAATCATCCAAAGCTTCTGTTTCGTCCATTTCCCTGCAAAATACCGATACTATACTGCAAATTATTTGATCTTCATAGTAACAAGTCTCAGTTTGCTACCCTGAACGAGGTGGCAAGCCATTAAGATGATTGCTGCTCTAAAGTGAATAAAAATGCTGAATAACGATTTCAGAACCGCCTGGCGACACTTTGTAAAGCACAAACTGTTTTTCTTGATCAATGTCACCGGATTAGCCATAGCAATGGCGGCATGTTTAGTGATCTTTCGTTACGTGAGCGTTGAGTGGAGCTATGACACCTTTCATCAAAACCAGGATCGGCTCTATCGAGTGGTGTTTTCCAATTACACGGATGGTGAATTTCAAGGAATATCACCCGCCACGGTCGCTGGATTAGGGCCGGCTATCCAGCATACTTTTTCAGAGGATCTACCCATTGTCCGACTGACCCCTTTGCCAGAGACGATCGTGACCTATCATGCGCAAGAAGCAGAAGCAGTCAAATTCATCGAAGAAAAAGTAGTCTACGCTGACCCTACGTTTTTTCAGGTTTTTTCCTTTCCGCTCATTCATGGCGACTCAAACGCAGTACTTTTATCTCCTTTCACCGCCATTATTTCGGCTACTGTTGCCAAAAAGTATTTCAATAACCAAGAGCCCATAGGAAAATTACTCTATATCGGGGAAGGGGAGCCTTACCGCGTAGAAGCGGTCATGGAAGATATGCCAGAAAATTCCCATCTACAGTTTAATTTTATCCTTTCTTATCAAACCTTGGGTAGTCAAAAAGATGAAGATTGGAGCTGGCAGGATACCTACACCTATCTATTACTTCCTGCTCACTTATCAGCCGATGATCTAAAGGCTGCATTGGCCTCCGTTGTCAGACAACATCATACCGATGGAAGTTTGGATCAGTACCAGCTACAGCCCGTTACCGATATTTATTTAAATGATGCTATTCGTTCCACGGCTATCAAAATGGGTAGTGCCAGAACGGTTTACTTTCTTCTCACGATTGGGGTGGTATTAATGCTGATGGCCCTGATCAACTTTCTTAATCTTTCTTCGATCAAAAGCCTGGACCGTATCAAAGAGATCGGCATCCGAAAGGTGATCGGGGCGCACCGGGGACACCTGATTCGGCAATTTTTGGTAGAAGCAGGACTACTCAATAGCTTAGCGCTACTCATAGGCATCAGTCTTTCCCTCATCGTCGCTTCCTGGTTTCAGCATTGGGGCTTGCCCTACCTCTTCTTAGGACAGCAGAGCTGGTTCTGGCTTTTCGTAGGAGGTTTATTCGTCGTGAACACGCTCATCTCAGGACTTTATCCGGTCATTTCTTTTGCTTTCTTTCCTACCGCAATACGCGCCCTGAAGATGCATTCCAAGCCCACCCTCAAAGGGATGGGTGTTGCCAAGTATCTGATCGTATTTCAGTGTATAGCCTCGTTGATATTACTGACAGGTATCGTCATTATTGACCAACAGCTTTCCTACATGAAGAGTCAGGACTTGGCCATCGATATTTCTCAAACGCTTGTCATCCGGTCTCCTTATCTGACCGATCAGCATACCGCAGCCCAATTCGAAGCATTTAAAACTGAACTAGAACGCTATTCCTCTGTAGAAAGTATTACCCATTCTACCAGTGTACCCGGAGAACCTATTGACTGGAATAGATCTGATATCAAACTGGCAAGTTTAGACACGGAAGCACTTTTTCCATCCAACATTATTGCGGTAGGGTGTGATTTTGTGATCGCCTACGGGCTTACGATACTAGCCGGTCGAGACTTTCAGCCCGCCCTGGCGAGCGATCAATCCGCCATGTTGATCAATGAAGCAGCCGCCAAGCAATTTGGATTTTCTACCCTGGAAGAAGGGTTGGGACAAACTGTTTTTATGGGCGATCGGGAATTTCACATCATCGGGGTCGTAAATGATTATCATCACAGTTCTTTGAAAGAAACCATTGAGCCTATACTGTACTTTATAGGCTCTACCCGCCGACCGGTGTATTCTATTAAACTTAGCCGCGAAGATTTGCCGGCAACTCTTGCCACCATTAAAAATGCTTGGGAGCAGCGATATCCAGGTAACGTATTTTCGTACTTCTTTTTAGATGAATTTTTTGAACAGCAATACCAAAGCGATCAACAATTTGGGATGCTCTCCTCGTTATTTTCTGGTCTGACCCTGTTGCTGGCCTGTATGGGGCTGTTCGGTCTGGCCTCTTATACTACCAAACAGCGCACTAAAGAGATTGGTATCCGAAAAGTATTGGGTGCCTCGGTAGTCAACATTTTGCTGTTGCTGTCCAAAGGACAACTTGGGTTAATGCTGATCGCTTTTACGGTCGCCGTACCGATTTCTAACTACTTCTTTACGGAATGGCTCAATGGGTTTGCTTACCGTATTTCTATACAATGGTGGATGTTGGTAGTACCCGGAATATTGATGCTATTCATTTCATTGCTTTCTATTGCGAAACAAACCATGAAAGCTGCTAGTAGAAATCCGGTAGATAGTTTGCGTTATGAGTAAAAGTGAAACTCAATCAATAAAAAGCTTAACGCCGCCTCACCGAGCGTTGGACATGGTGTGACGGGGCCACCACCCTGACAGACCAGGTGAGGAATATCTGTAGCATTGGCTGCGTGCCTCAGGCGATCCGATCTTTTGATATCGGATACGGATTGATCCGGATTAAAATTACTTAGTCAGCGTATATTGTACGACGATACCCGGGGGAATCGTAAGTCTCAGATTGCCAAAACTGGTAAAATCATTAAATTCCTCCGAGCTTTGTACCAGGACAAGGCGAGGATTACCTGCTGTAGTAATCGTAAACCGGCTGGTTCGGGAGTTTTCTGTAATGGTTAGCTTCCGGTCATCGGTAAGTTGCCAACGGCCCTGCATACTTCCTTGCCTGCGCTCGTAATAGAAAAAAGAATCATCTTCGGCTTCAAAAATAAAGCGAACGTCTTCTCCGAATATATCGGTAATAGGCTGTTTGAAGGTTGCCTCAATAGAGTCTAAAGACGCTTCCAGACCAGCCCCCGGGGGTACTCCTAGCGATTCATAGTATTGTTGGTAGACGGTACGAAGGTTTTGTCCGTCCGATGCCTTGACCATTACCTGGTCAAGGTTCCAAATACCGATCAGTTGATCTTGATCCAGGGGGCTGATAGAAGATTCTTCACTCTCTTTACACGCAGAAGCCAATACTAATAGAGTCAGCAGGGATAGAAGCGGCAACTTTGCGGAAGACTTCATGCCGGGGTACTTGCCTAGACGAACTCCGCTTTTAATTGCGTCTTTCATTTCTTTTTCAATGGTTATCATCAGTAAATCTACAAAGTCTGATTATTCCGTTCAACACCAATATCAGAGCATCAACTCTACTTTACCAGGAATTACTATAAGGGGTATGGCCGCTTACTTGCCATATAACTCGAGTATCAGGTCTTTCTATTGAGGGTGACCATTCATTACTCATTGAGCTTATACCAGGGATACTCCAGCAATTATTCCTTTTTCCTTGAGTTAGTAGTACCATCAAGTACCCACCGCACGGAGTGTAGCCAGCATAGTTTTAGGCAAAGGTCGGGGTATTGGTACGACAGCGCCCAAAAGCACTACGAATGGGCCTGCGATTTAGCCAGCCCTTCAGCCCCTCGCACCATAAATTCTCGCCCCCTCGTTTCCTTTTGGTTGCAGCTTCCCATCGCACAAAAACCAGCCACTCGTCTCAAACCCCGGTAGCAGGCTAAAACAATGCATGTTCCACTAAACCCCTTAATCCCATGCACACACTTTCTTATTCCCAATCGGGCCAGCGAGAAATCCTGTTTCCTGCGACCATTGCTGAAATCAATGTAGGTTATTCTCACACCTTGAAAGCCTATGAGCGACACAAGATTACCAGCTCGCAGGATGCTATCGATGTGTTGCGCGCTAAATGGCAGCCCGACCAGATCCAGTATGTAGAAGAATTTAAAACCATTTTACTGGACCGGGGCAATCGAGTCCTGGGCATTCACCAGGTATCCAAAGGTGGACAATCGGGTACCGTTGCTGATCCGAAGACCATTTTTTCCGCAGCGCTCAAAGCGCACAGCGCAGCGATCATCCTGGCGCATAACCACCCCAGTGGCCAGCTAAAGCCCAGCCAAGCCGATCTGCAATTAACCCGCAAACTCAAAGAAGCGGGCAAGCTGCTTGATCTACCGATACTGGATCATGTCATCCTAACGGTCGATGGCTATTTCAGCTGGGCCGACCACGGCATTTTATAGGGGCGCATCAGCTCCTTTTTATTCACATCTATTATTCACGTTAACCATTAATCATCATGAAACTTTTCACTAAAGACATCATCGAGCAACTCACGGCCCAATACGCTAAAGGGGGCAGTCTCAAAGCACAGAACGTCATCTGCAAAATCTTCAATCCCTATGGGGCAGGAACCTGGTACTGCATTAACATGGACCCGGAAGATGAAGACTATATCTGGTGTATCGCCAGTTTATTTGAAGTGGAAGTTGGTAGCGTCCTTCGCAGTGAAATAGAACGTATGAAAGTCCCGCCTTTCAACCTGCCATTGGAACGGGACCTGCATTTCAAACAGATCAATGCTGAGCAGGCATACCAACGGCTGCTGGCCGGAGAACAGTTATAAGGGCATACGCCCTTTTTTTATCTGGCTGAAAATTTTTTGTTTAGTGTTTGGGTATGACTGATGTTTCAAAAAATAATAAACTCATTTCACTACCGTACACTTTTGAATAGGACTTGCGGTAGAAGCAAAAACGACTAGTTTAGCAGTTACCACACACACTAAAACTAGCCGTTTATGAATGATAAAAAATTTGATCAGTAAAGTACGAAAAAGTCTGCAAAACATGTATCAATGGTAGCACGGCCGGGCGGGGTTGTATGGTATTGATGTTCAGTGTCATCTATCAGAACCGGGCTATTCCAGTAGTCTGGGCCGTAGTACGAGCCAAGAAAGGTCATTTACCCGAGCAGATGCACCGGCTACTACTAGAACGTCTTAGTGAAGTTATACCCGCAGGTTGTCAGGTCAGTATTGTTGGGGATGGGGAATATGACGGATGTGATTGGCAAGCCGATATTGTTTCTTATGGCTGGGACTACGTATTACGCACAGGTTGCACCAAACAAGCTGGACAAGCTCCTCAAGATATGCTGGCTCTTAAATGGTTGGCTCCGGGGTTTGGACAAACCACTTTCACCGAAGCCGGTCGGCGCTTGACAGTTCGGGGCTTTCTGAAAATTACCAAACTGCATCTGGGCCAGGCGTATTCGCCCCATAGTTTACGGGCATCCTTTGTGACGGTAGCCAAACGCAACGGGGCCAGTAACAGCGAGATCATGCGGCAGACCTTTCACAAGACCGAAAGCACGATCCGGCGCTATACCCGCTTTGAAGATGCCCGGGAGCATAATGCGGCTATGAAACTCGGTTTACATTAGGTGTTCCGATAGCAACGGAACAGAAATGGGCGTTAGGCACTCAAAATCCGCTTCTACAGTATTTATAAGCACTTTTCAGAAGAACATATTATCAAAAACGAGTTCCTTTTTGATTTGATAATTAGGCTTAGCGCCCAAAATTGTTCGTTTGCTATCGGAACACCTTTTTAACGAATAAATTTTTAAAACAGATGCAAGTACAAGTATTTTAACTACATTAAAGGTAAATAATAGATTATGAGTAAACATCATCTGGGCGAGTTTGAAGAAATTGTGATGCTAACGGTCGCTATTTTACACGGAAAAGCCTATGGTATTGCGACCATTGATGAAATGGAAAGTAGACTTAACCGAAAAGTCAGCATTGGTTCCTTACAGACGGTATTAAGACGACTAGAGAAGAAGGGCTACCTAGAATCCGAGTTTGGTGAAGCCACCCGGCAACGAGGAGGTAAACGAAAGCGCTTCTTCACGGTCACAAATTTTGGCAAACAGGCACTGGAAGAGGCTAAGGATCAACGATTATCCTTATGGAATGCCATTCCGGCTATTGCTTTCAATCCGCAATCATGAAGCCTCCTGACAATACCCAACCACCCCAATGGGCCCTTCGATTCTTCCGCTGGTATTGCCACCCGGAGTATCAGGAAGATATTGAGGGCGACTTGCGGGAAAGATTTGAGAGGAGGGTAAAAGCAGACGGAGAAAAAAAAGCCCACTGGGAATTAGGTAAAGATGTTATTCGGCTTTTTCGGCCGGGGATCATCCAGCCATTTCATAGAGCACAACCTCAAACGCACATATCTCTGCTCAAGAACTATTTTACCTTAGCCTTCCGGAACCTCGAGAAGAAAAAGTTGTATACTACCATCAATATTCTAGGATTGTCCATCGGTATTGGGGTTTGTATTACTGCCTTTCGCTGGGTGGAGCAGGAGCTATCGTACGACCGGTTTCACCCGAAGGCTCACTCTATTTACCGAGTTCTACTGACTGATACCGAGGACGGTTTTCTGTATCAATCAGCTAATGATCCCGCGCTTCTCGGACCTAAGCTTTTAGAAGAAATTCCTCAGGCAGAAAACTTTACGCGGATATCCTTTTTAGACGCTATTAAGCTGTTCCGCTATGAAGACAAAATAATAGAAAAGGCTTCCTATATTTTCGCTGATCCTGCCTTTTTAGATATGTTTTCTTTTCAATTATTGCAAGGAAATCCGGAAAATGCGCTAAGCACCCCCTCTTCCATTATCCTCACCAAGCAGATAGCAGAACAGTTGTTCGGTAAGGTAGATCCCTTGGGGAAAGAGATTACTATCCACACCGATCAACGATTAGTAGTCACCGGAGTTCTTGAAGACATACCAGCTAATTCGCATCTTCAATTTGACTTTTTGCTACCCATGTCTTTTTTCACCAATAATGCTCAGTACGATGGGCAGTTTAATACTTGGCGGAATAGCGGTTCTAACACCTACGTGCAGTTATTGCCTTCCGTTTCTATAGAGGAAATTAGCTGGCAAGCTACGGAACTCTACATGCGCCAATCCGGCCGTCTAACGGATAGCTCCTTTGACTATGAAACAAGTTCATACAAGATCGCGCTCCAGCCACTTCTGGATATTCACCTTCACTCTTCCCAAATTAATGCCGATAGCATCAGCAATCATACGGATGTACGGTATATCTATCTGTTTTCCGGTATAGCCGTAATCCTACTCATGATTGCCTGCATCAACTTTATTAATATTGAAACATCTCGGGCCATTACCCGCGCTAAAGAGGTTGGAGTACGCAAAGTACTGGGGGTTAGCCGAACACAACTGATAAAACAATTCTTGATAGAATCAACCGTGGTTACGTTTCTTTCAATGGTACAAGCGCTATTGCTGGTTTATCTGATCTTACCCTATTTTTCAGATTTTACCTGGTACGATCTGCTGGCCGACTTTCAAAATACTTATTTCGTGTTAGGGTTGTCCTCAATCTTGATAGCCACTGCCTTGCTGTCTGGCATCTACCCCGCCCTGGTTTTGTCGTCTTTCTATCCATTGAAGGCACTGCAACAAAAATCAGTTTTCTCATCGCGTAAGGTAGTATTCAGAAAAGTCTTAGTAACCGCTCAATTTTCTGCATCAATGTTATTGTTAATCGGTGCTTTGGTAGTGCAGAAGCAATTAAGTTTTATTCAAGACAAACCTTTAGGCTACACGAAAGAAAATCTCGTGGCTATCCCTCTTAAAGGAGAAGCAAAAAACAAAGCTGACGTTTTAAAGAATGAATTACTCGCTTTTAGCGAAATCACGAGTGTGACGGTATGTTCTGAAGCGTTGGTAAACGTGAAAAACAACACCGAACTAGAAGCGGCAGGAATTGATGAAGATAGTTACCCGAAAGTAAGCTATATTTTTGCTGACGAAGATTTCTTCCAAACCTACCAATTAGACCTAATAGAAGGTAAGATCTTTTCCACCACTACCTCATCCGATAATAGAAGCTTTGTACTGAATGAAAGTGCGGCCAAATTGCTAGGAACTGCATCACTGGTAGGTAGCACGATGACCATTAACGGGACTATGGAAGGTGAAGTAACCGGGATTGTCGCAAACTTTCACTTTCAATCATTGCACCAAAAGATAGAACCCTGTGTCATTGTGAACAACCCACCCATCTGGGGTGTCAATCAGTTAGTCGTAAAGCTCAGTGGAGACGAAGTTTCCGAAACGCTAGCGTACATGCAGGATGTATTCAAGCAGGTAAGTCCAACCTACGGATTTGACTACCAGTTTATTGACCAATCAATCAAGAGTTTATACGGATCAGAGGCTAACATGAGTATGTTTTTAGATTATTTTGGTGTGCTGACCTTGATTGTAGCGGGACTAGGCTTATTTGGCCTAGCGTCTTTTCTGACGCAGCAAAAAGCCAAAGAGGTCGCCGTGCGAAAAGTCTTGGGGGCTACCTTCTGGCAGGTCACACTATTGAACCTACGAGAATTTATGTATCTACTCACTGCGGCAGCTCTAATAAGTATTCCGGTAGGATATTATCTCATGAGCGGTTGGTTGGAGAATTTCTTTTACCGAATCAACCTCAGTATTGTATTTGCTATTACTGCGCTGCTGGTAACGCTACTTATGGTATTGATAGCGGTAGCTTACCACACGATCGTGTTATCCAACACTCAGCCGGCCCAGGTTTTAAAGAATGAATAAAGAATAATGGTTATATGCCTCGCCACGGCCTTTTCATAAAAAAGAACTTAGCGAAAAGCGGTTAATTTTGAGTATTCACCATCAAAATAGATTGCTAAGCTAAGCTCTTTAAAAAAACAAATGCCTCCGTGAATTCTAAGGTGAAAACTTGTTTTAGCCTTAGAATTCACGGTGACCCATTCCTGTCCGTTTGCTACCGGAACAACGTATCCACGCAAGGGGCAACTTTACCAACATTTACTGCCTTAGGGTAGCTAACCAAATCAACAACACCAATGACCCAAAAGCTACTATGGGCCTTTAGGTAGACGATACCCATACTGTTCTATTCCGGACACCGTAGTGTGTCAGAATGAAACAGTCCTGCGTTTGAATGGCCCACAGAGATGCCTAACCTGCTTGGCACAGCCGTTGCGTTAGGAAGATAAAGGCACGCAGGGGCACCCTAATTTCCGGCTCACTATAAACGCTAAATCCATGCTACAAAGCTACCTCAAAATTGCTATCCGCAACTTGTTTAAAAACAAGGTATATAGCCTGATTACTATCGCCGGACTTAGCCTGGGTATTAGCTGTTGCCTGATCATTGGAATATATGTGTGGCACGAGTTGAGCTATGATCGTTTTTTTCCTGATGCTCAGCGCATCTATCGGGTAGTGCAAGAGCAGGAGCAAGCCCGGGATCTATACCGAGTAGCCTATAACCCCCCGCCCCTGGTAGCAGCCTTGAAAACAGATTATCCTGCCGTACGCGAAGTTACGGGCTTTGCCAAGATTTTTACCAAACAACTTTTTCAGTACCAGGATAAAAGCTTTGAAGAAGCGGATGGGTTCTATGTAGACACCACCTTTTTTACGTTTTTTCCTTTCGCCGTAAAGCAAGGTAGTTTGCAGCCATTTTTTACTTCCAACAATGCCCTGCTCCTCACCGAAGATATGGCCTATAAGTACTTTGGGGAAGATGACCCAATTGGTAAAACGATCAACCTTGATCGTGGTCAAGATTTTGCTGTAGCGGCGGTGCTGGAAAAACCGCCAAAGAACTCCCATATTAAGTTTAACTACTTGTTGCCCATGGAAAGCTTGCGGGCACATCGGGATTTTGATTCTTGGGCAGGGAATTGGGTAAATACCTATGTTCTCCTTCAGGAAACCGCTGATGCCCATGCTTTTGAAACCAGCATTCAAACGTTATTAAGCGATAATATTGACAATCCTAACTGGCAACCGAGATTATACCTACAGGCACTCACGGACATTCATCTGCGCTCAAACTTTGATTTCAATACGGATTTTGCCGATACCAGCAGCCTACAAAGCATCTATCTATTTGGTGCCATTGGCCTGATTATCATGCTGATTTCCTGTATCAACTTTATCAACCTCAGCACTGCCCGATCGTTTCAGCGAAGCAAAGAAATAGGCATCCGAAAAGTAGTAGGAGCCAGCCGTAGACAATTAGTTTACCAGTTTATGGGCGAATCATTATTGTTTACCCTCATTGCAACAGCGCTAGCCATAACGATCACTCAACTAGTGATTTCTTATTTTGCTAGGTTGAGCGGAAGTCCCCTGGCGCTATCGCTGTTGGGCACCGAGAATCTACTTTTTTTGCTTCTGGCTATTTTAATAATTACTGGGCTGTTAGCCGGTATGTATCCTGCTCTGTTTCTCTCAGCCTTCAATGCCATTAAAATACTAAAAGGGTACTCGTTTTTACATAGAAATACGAGTACCCTTCACCTTTCTATGCGGAAAATAATGGTCATAAGTCAATTTACCCTTTCGGTCATCCTGATTGTGAGTGCTATCATTATCCGGCAACAAATGCATTATGTGCTCAACCGTAGTTTGGGCTTCGACCAGGAACACATTTTGTATACTCCCGTTAAAGGAGAACTGGTAGAGGATACCCGTTACCAAAGTTTTAAAAACACATTATTGCAACAGTCGTCTATCGTGCAGGTAACCCAGTCTAGTGGGCTACCCATCGATTATGAGGGCTCTTTTGGCGGAATAGAATGGGAAGGGATGCCCGACGACCACCAGGAATTTTTGTTGTACGCTTTTGATACCGACGAAGCCTTTGTCGAGACGTTCGGATTAAAACTACTGGCGGGCAGCAATTTTTCACCCCGCAAACCCGGCGATAGCACTATATATTATCTGGTGAATGAAACTGCCTTGAAAGTAATGCAGATGGATGATCCTATCGGGAAGACGTTAGAGACCGGGGAAATTATAGGAGTGGTGAATGATTTTAATTTCAAAACTGCCTTTGCCCCCGTTGAACCTATGATTTTACGCTCAAGACCGAAGGATAGGAAAAGATTTATTGCCATCAGGATAGCCGTTGGTACCATGGCCGAGGCGTTGAACGCAATCGAGCGCACCTACCAACAGTTTAACCCCGATTATCCGGTGGAATACAACTTTTTGGATGAAAGTATAAATGATTTATATGATCAGCAAATCCGCTCCGGTAAGCTTATTAATGTCTTTGCTGGCCTAGCGGTCTTTATTTCCTGTCTAGGATTATTTGGGCTTAGTACATTTTCGGCAGAACAAAGAACCAAGGAAGTGGGCATCCGCAAAGTGTTGGGAGCTACAGTGCTACAGGTTACTCAATTACTTTCTTTTTCATTCCTGAGATTAATTGGGATTAGTGTCCTTATTGCTCTGCCTTGCGCCTATTGGATCATCCGGTATTGGTTGGATGAGTTTGCCTACAGAATTCCGTTGGTGGCTGATTATTTCATTATTGCAGGCATAGTCGCAATAGTCATTGCCGGAATTACCATCAGTTTCCAAACCGTAAAAGCCGCATTGACAAACCCGGTGAACAGTTTGCGTAATGAGTAACCGAGAAGGAATAGTATCATCTTTGTTTTGGTTTTTGCTACAAGCACGAAAAGGACACTCTACGCTTAGCATTACTAGGGGTGCGCAAAAAGCTCTTTTTTTTGAAAATGATCGCTGTTTTGTAGTATGTATATTTAGATTTACTACGTTAACTGGTTATGAAAAATTCTGGTGCTGCATCATTGGTTCCGACACTTTTTTTTATACTCATATTCAGTTGTAAGAATCCAGAATCAACACCAACAAACGAAATCACGTTGGAGTCAGGTCTCAAATATGAGATTTTGAAAATGGGGCATGGCGAAATTGCGCGGCAGGGAGACGAAATAATTGTACAAGAGAGTATGGGCTATAGGGACGGATCAGAATTGTATTCTATCAAAGATATGACCCTGGCTAACCTGCCCAAGGTCCTCATAGGTGGCGGCCAAGCAATTAAGGGGGTTGATGAAGGAGTCAGGGGCATGCGGGAAGGGGAAATAAGGAAATTAATAATCCCTACTTCACTGAGTAAAAGAAAGCAATATCCAAAATTTCTTTCTCCTGATTCCACGTTGGTCTATCAAACAGAACTTATGGAAATAATATGACCCAATGAAGCGCATGATAAAAATGGGCCAAAAAAAACAGATAGGGGTAAATCCGGATTTGATATGGTGTTGGTCAAAGGGGGGAATTTAGTATGGGGGGTGATGACCAGGTGGACGATGGCGGATCTGTTGAGGTGCGAATTGCCGACGAATGCCTCCATCCTGTAACGGTCGATGATTTTTATGTCGGAAAATATGAAGTCACCCAAGCGGATTGGATGGAAATTATGGGCGTCAACCCGAGTAATGTAAAAGACTGCGATGATTGTCCCGTTGACCAAGTATCATGGAACGATGTTCAGGAGTATATCCAAAAGTTAAATACTAAATATCAGGAAAAATTACGATTACTGACCGAGGAAGAATGGGAGTTTGCCGCAAGGGGCGGATTACATTCCCAAAACTATTTATATGCTGGCAGCAACGAGGCTAAAGATGTCGCCTGGTTCAGAGGGAATTCGGGTCTCCGTACATAAAGGGACGGAATTCTCAATAGGATTTTGAATTTGATTGTCATTTTGATATAGATGGGCCGTAAATAATGATTCCTGTAAAACTCATTTTTAGCCTTTGGGAGTAATATTTTACCTGCTTCAAGTCTGATAATCGCCACTAATGTTAATCGTATTTTTCTTAGAATTGGCTTCGTGCAGAGATTGGTGAAAACTAGATTTTTTGAGAGAGAATATTAGTGTGTCACTATGATCTACCGATATTTCATAAATTTTCCAGACAATCTCAATTCATATAAAGTATTGCCCATCAGGCCATTAGCATGTTTCTACCGAGAATTTCGTCCCTTTATGTAGAGGGAACCTGTGCGACAAGAAGTCGCAGTTAAAAATCTCAGTGAGCGATGATAACCGCAATTCTGAGTCAGTGAATCACCACTGCAAGCCTACCCCAGCGTGCAAAGGAGCAATCTGATGTGCGAAGCCTGGGGGACAATGGAGCATCAAGAAGGAGCACTAGCTGAATGATGCGCTAGGCTAGATGAGTAAGGCTAAAGTAATTGAATCGTCGTGCAACCATCGTAAGCTACGATAGGCCAAAAGTGCTGATAGGCCTAAACCAAAAGGTACGTGGGTGGTACGGAAGCTTGGGTTTCTTTCGTATGTGGTCAATACCCCACCGGTGGATAGACGGAGCCTACCCTCATCGTAATGTTTTAGCTGCGGAACTTGGTAAGTCCGATGTTGTGCCCTCGTGGCAGTCCAACCGCAAGGAAAGATGATACAATAGCGGGTAGAGGAAACCGGAAAAAGCGAATGCTTGGCTGTAATGGCCAAGATAGAAGCTTTTGCTTCACCCGAAAGAGGGCAGACTTCCGGTTGGTGAATGATCACAAGAGTACGAGGTAATTACGTTTATGGAAACTGAGCAAATGGATTCATGGAATAGTGAATGTGCTGTTTCTTCCCGAACGGAGAAGCCTTCATCCGACCAATGGCACGCTATTGATTGGCAAAAGGCGCACCGCTCGGTTCGTAAACTTCAGGTACGGATTGTGAAGGCTGAACAGGAAGGTAAACGAAGTAAAGTACAAACTTTACAACGCTTACTAACCAGCTCGTTTTACGCCAAAGCATTGGCGGTGAAGCGAGTCACTGAGAACCAAGGCGGACGAACTGCCGGAGTAGACGGCAAAACCTGGAGTACGCCAAACGGTAAATGGGAAGCCATTCACTCGTTGAAGCGAAAAGGGTACCGCCCACTTCCTTTGAAACGAGTGTATATTCCCAAAGCCAATGGTAAGCTTCGCCCCTTGAGTATTCCTACGATGAAAGATAGAGCCATGCAGGCACTACACCTGTTGGCACTATCCCCGATTGCGGAATGCAAAGCCGACCAGAACAGCTATGGATTCCGTCCAGAAAGAAGCTGCGCCGATGCAATGGAACAATGCTATAAAGTATTGTCCAAGAAATGGTCAGCGCGATGGATTCTGGATGCTGACATCAAAAGTTGTTTTGACACCATTTCTCACGAATGGATGTTGGAGAACATTCCCATGGAAAAGCGAATGCTTAAGAAGTGGTTGAAGGCCGGATTCATGGAAAAGAATCAGTTTTACCCTACCAAGCAAGGTACGCCGCAAGGCGGAATCGCTTCGCCCACCTTAGCCAATATGGTTTTGGATGGCTTGGAGCATCAGGTCAGAAGCTGTAGCACTCTTAAAGACCACGGAAAAGGTAGAAAGTCTACAGTAGACCGCATCAACCTGGTACGCTATTGCGATGATTTTATCGTGACAGCTAAAAGTAGGGAAATCTTAGAAGAAAAGGTAAAGCCAATGATCGAGTCTTTCTTAACAGAACGAGGGCTATCCTTTTCTGAAGAGAAAACCCGAATTCTTTCCATTGAGGAAGGGTTTGATTTTCTGGGTCAGCATGTCCGAAAGTACAACGGGACACTGCTCATCAAACCAGCAAAGAAAAACGTACAGGCTTTGAAAGATAAGCTCAAAGTGATCTTCGCTAAGATGAAGGCAGCCCCCGGCTGGGCACTGATCCGAACGCTAAATCCTATCTTGAGAGGATGGGCGTACTATCACCGCCATATCGTAGCCAAGAAAACCTTTTCAGACGTGGACGAATTTGTATATGCCAAATTAGTCCGATGGATGAACAGGAAGCATCCAAACAAATCGTGGAAATGGAAGGTACGCAAGTACTTTCTCACAGATGACGGATGGCAATTTCATGATACCGACCGGGAGGGTAAAGCAGTTCGCCTGTTCCGTACCCAAACGGTAATTATCAAACGGCACCTTAAGGTGAAAAGTGATGCCAACCCCTATGATCCAGCTTGGGAAATGTACTTTGAAAGGCGACAGGAGCAGAAAATGCAAGTACGTATTAAACCCAAGCTACGGCTACTTTACCGAAGGCAGCAAGGAAAATGTCCCGTTTGCCAAACCAAGATTACCACTGATACTGGGTGGCATACCCACCATATTCAGGAGAAACATTTGGGAGGCAAGTGGACGACAGACAACCTAGTGTTGTTACATCCCAACTGTCATCGGCAAGTTCATGACCAGAAACGCTCAGTGGTTCAACCGCAGCAGTCAACAAATCAGACTGCTGTCTCATTTGCTTGAGCCGCTTGCCAGGAAACTGGCACGAGCGGTTCTTAGGGGAGGGTGCGATGGTAAAATCGTGCTCTTACCCGACTAGACGCTACAAAGCTCTCGTTTCCTTTCTTTCTTTCAAACACCAACCTTTTTAGTAGGGTAGATTATCATCATTTTAGGCAACTTCAATGTAAGAAATAGCTCGACAAAGCAGTATTGAACCTAATTTTTAATTTTAGCCATTTCTTGATTTAATGATTTCAAATTATTAATAGCCAAGTCTAAATCTGGATCAAGTTTTAGTGCTCTACGATAATCCGCCAGTGCCTCATGGTAGTGTTTTAAGTTGTAATGTGCATATCCCCGATTATTGTAAGCTAATGCAAATTCGGGATCAATCTCAATGGCTTCATTAAAATCAGCAAATGCCTGTTTATGTCTTCCTAATTTTCCTTGAGCGATTCCTCGATAATTGTAGGCTGGTGCAAATCCGGGCTCGATTTCAATCCTTTTACTAAAATCAACGATCGCTCCTTCATATTCGCCAAGTTTATCTTTGGCAATACCTCTGTTATAGTAAGGTAGTGCGAGCTTAGGATCTAGCTTAATTGCTTTACTATAATCAACGATTGCTTCACTAATTTTACCTAAATTAAATTTTGCATAACCTCGGTTACTATAAGCCCAAGCATATATGGTATCGAGTTCGATAGCCCTATCGAAATTTGCAATTCCTGCATCAAATTCACCAAGTTTATCCATAGCGATTCCCCGATTATTATAAGCCCATGCAAATGTAGAATCGAGCTCAACAGCCTTATTATAATCTAAAATGGCGGCATCATAATCATCGAGTTTATACCACAACAATCCTCGATAATTGTAAGCCCATGCCAATTTTGGATCGAGTTCAATAGCCTTATTATGATCAATAATGGCTTCATCAAGGTTACCGGTCTCGGCTTTAGCATATCCCCGGTTGCTGTAAGCTAGTGCAAATTCTGGATTGAGTTCAATGGCTTTATTATAATCAGCAATAGCATCATCAAAGTTACCCATTTCAA
>JAVKCN010000086.1:0-8970 GCA_040222715.1 Cyclobacteriaceae bacterium
ACAGCGACCAGCCGTCGGGTGCCAATACCTGCTGGTAGGCCTGACCTTCCTCTTCCAGTATCACACTCCGA
The DNA here is from genome assembly GCA_040222715.1 of Cyclobacteriaceae bacterium. Classification (GTDB taxonomy): domain Bacteria; phylum Bacteroidota; class Bacteroidia; order Cytophagales; family Cyclobacteriaceae; genus Tunicatimonas. Next base: position 72 of record JAVKCN010000086.1, read on the forward strand.
AGCACCTCGTGACGGTTGACGATCTCCCCCAGCGAGGATTCCAAACCTGGTATGTCCAGATCCCCTGTCAGACGCAACACCGCAGGAACATGGTACTGAACACTGCCTTCCAACTGGTCAATAAACCACAAACCTTCTTGATTGTAAGATAAGGGTATGCGTGGGGCCGAGCTGGTAGGCTTTGAAATTTTCTGCCCCTGACTGCTTATACTACCGATTATGATTGCAATGTCCTCTTTATTTTTCCTAATCTCTTCTAAAAGGGCAGGGTTTAGCTGCTTGTTTTTGTCAGCCTTAACCTTGACTTTGCCATTCTCGATAAATATCAATACGCCTTCTTCGCTTGCTTGCCTAATAATATTTACCGCATTGTTCAAATTATTAAAACTCATGGACTTATCAAGTTTGAATGGAGAAATTGAAAATTGCTTTATAAACACGACTATGTTATGTTGACAATTAAAGTAGTAGCGTCATAATTACAGCAACATGTAAGAAAGCGAGATAGCAAGAAGCGGTTGAAGCCTTACTACTTTTCGGACCAATTGTAGTTCAACTATTTTACTTCTCATTGTTATTGGAGTTGTTAATTGTGGTAAAGTTAAGGGTAGTGTGGCGCTCCAGCACTTTTCCACTGTTAACAGCTTGCTTCATATATACTACTGGAGATAAGCCCTGCAATGCACTGTGCGGGTGATGATGTTTAATCATACCTCCACTTTTCAATGAAAATTCTAAGCTGTTCTAGATCCTCAAACCAATAAGCATCCAGTATATCTACTCTAAAGATGCGGTTAAACCGCTCAATAAATGCATTCTGTACTGGCTTGCCCGGTTGAATATATTTTATTTCTACCTTCTTCATCTTACTCCAGTCTTGCAATTTTTTGGAGATAAACTCTGAGCCACTATCTACTCGAATACTTCTAGGTAACCCTACTTCTTCTAAAGTACTTAGTATTCTGATCACCCGATCTGAAGGAAAACTTACCCCTGCCTCAATGGTTAGAGCTTGTTGGTTGAAGTCATCAGTGATAGTCAGTACTTAAATCTTTCTGCCATCAGTCAACGCATCACTCCGTGCGGCGACCGCATGAAATCCATGCTCCAGGTGTGATTAGGGGCTTGGGGTACTAATAGTGGTTCCTTCACTCTACTGGGAAGCCCTCGCTTATGCTTTCTTCTCAAGCCAAGTTTCATGAGCCGATAAATTCGTAACACTTTTTCCGGTTTCGTGAATAGCCCTGCTGTCTAAGTCGACCATAATAGTTATCAAAACCTCTTGTCGGAAACTGACCTGCCAACTCTTCCAGTTTTTCTATTACCTTGCTATCATCTCCTTGGGATTGATAATACCACATAGATCGGCAGAAATGAACCAGAGAACAGGCCTTACGAATGCTAATTTGATAAGCTTCCTGTAGGTACTGACATATATGCCTTTTGACAGCAGGGCTTACCACCGGGCCACGGCGGCTTTTTTGACAAAACATCTTTAAGCTCGACTTTAGCATTAAGCTGCTCTGGAAACCAAAGCAAATAAATGGTTGAACAATGGTAGATTTATATTATTAACGTTGTGTTGAAAAGCAGAGGTTAATAGTTTCTGATTTTGCCGAATCTGATTTCTCACAGAAGCAATAGCATCTGAGAAAGTTGGATACACCTTTACCAGGCACTGGTTTGAGTACTGATACTTCCCTGCTTTTGCAAATCACTGGCCCATAGTGTTACTATACTAAACAGCCCCATTAGTACAGGAGTAGTTCTGGCAATAGCCAAGTCAGACCATTGGCGTTGTAATTCCACACCCAAATGCTTCCTGGTTTCTTCAAAGGTAACCGCAGCGGCGGCCGCTTCTAGCGTACATCGGCGAATAAAGAAATTAACGATACATGGAGCATCCAGGCTCAGATCAGTTGCCAGCAAAGCTACAGGCCGTATTTGATCTTGTGGGTCTTTGATTAATACCCAACGCAAAGGAACAAGAGGATCATTACTCTTATACCATACGGCTGTTCCTGTCGCAATTTGCATCACTTGATTCTCTTTTCCATACCACTGAGGAATTATCACGGTTTGCCATACTGTAGTAGGATCATCAAGTCTTTAGTGTAGAGTAGGCTGACGCTGTCCGATCTTAGGTTTAGGCCCCCTTTTTCCTGCCGGTTGGGGTGGTGGCCATTCGAATAGCCTAGCATCCAAACGTAAGGGGGTAATCATACAAACACGATGACGCACTGCGTCCAGTAAGGCATAGCAGGCATAGGAAGAATCTGCTACTACGATAATTTGGCGGCCAGTTAGCCATCGGCTCGATTGAATGATCATTTGCCGCGCCCAATCTGTGAGTTTTTTGTGTGGCCTTCCTTTGGTCTGATAATATCGTTTAGAAGGTGCCAATACAGTTAAAAAGGGTAGTGCCCATACCCGAGCAGCCCAATGAACAGGCGTTAACAACATCAGGCACATCCAGCGCAAACCGCGGGGCGGCCCCCGCTACACTTAGCAAAATGGCTATGGCTAGACCTTATAGCACCACGCCGGGTGGCCGGTGCCATAAATCCTTTTGGCTTTGATTTTATTGCCCCAACGCCGTTCCAAGGTTTCATCGATACCAAATACTATAGGATCAGAGGCTGGAATAAATCTGTGTACTAGGAGTTCTAACAAGATATGGGCTACCTGATGCGCTGACCATTTGGCTAGATTCAGCACCCGATGGTACTTATGAAATTGCTTTTCTTGCTCTAGCCCTACCGTTCGTAAAGCACTGCATACTGTGCGCCGACCTACTACTAATATTGAGCCCACCGGGGTGCCGGCCATGAGCAAAATTTTGGCATGTTCAAAAACTTTTTTAGTAAACAAAGGGGTAAATGCAGATATTTGTCTGGAGAACTCTTTGGGAATAAGGATCATAAACTTGAATTTTAGCCAATCCAAATTTATGTATTCCTAAGAGTTCTTTTTATCCCTCTCAAAATGCTAAAGTCGAGTTAAGAGCATGTTAAAAAATTCTGTTTGGTCATTAAGCCAAGCGGTTGATGATAATTTGACAGTTTTGCCATAGTAACCAAGCTTCTGCACTCCGCATGGTTTTTTTATGATCTTTATCCAACCTTCTGAAGAACCGGGAATTATAAGACTTAAGCAACTAATTTGGATATTAATTTCTCAAGATTCAGTCATCTTCGGAAAGCAGCTATTCCATAGTGGCTACCGCCCTTCGGTTGGTGTCGCACACCGCGTGTTTCCATTTTCAGGGAAAATCTTTAGAATTTTCCCTGAAAATGGAGAGATGTCTTATGCTGCTCTACCGTATTGTTTTATCACTACATATTCAGTTCCTCGCTTTATAGCCGCCGCGGCCCGGTGGCAAAAGCACGGTTAATCAGCTTTGCTCTCACAGCATTGACCACTACCATTTTAGTGGTTCCCCACCGGGATTTGCCTTCAGCGATTTTTCTTTGATAGTAAGACCTTATTTCCTCATCATGTTGGATTGCTGAACTGGCTCCATTCGTCAATAATGCTTTTACCCTTTTATTAGCATATTGACTAATTCTGGTTTGACCCGCTGCCACGGTGGCTCTGATGCTACTACCAGATCGGTATTCAAAGGGAGCTACCGCCCGGCGGCCCGGCCCACAATAAGAAGCGGTTCGCCGCGCGACAAATTTCCGGCTATCGTCAAAGGCAGAAAAATTATGGGTATAGATGATCAAAGCGACCGCAGTAATGAGCCCAACACCAGGAACAGAACATAAAAGTTTAAAGTGCTTTTTTACATCTTCATCCCCTTCCAAGGTATCTTTGATTTGAGCTTCAGTCTCCTTAACCTGTTTTTCAACTACTTTCAATCGGACGCCGAGCGTTGCTTTTCTGATTGTTTGATAATAAAGCTGGGGCAGCCCCGCTGTTATCAATCAAAGAAGAAGTGTCCTGTAGATCTTGAATGGTTACTTTTAGGCTAGACTGGGTCTTGATAAGACGGTCCCGAAAAGCAAACAGGTTTTTTAATTTCAATAGGCAAGCCGATGGTAATGGAGTGGCTCGCAATTCATGGCGATGCGGGGCATACTAAGTTTGTAGTATACGTTAGTGTATTAGACGATCCAAATAAAATTTTGTTAGCTTGGGAGGACGCTTCCTGGCAGCCTGGAGAAGAGCAAAGGCTTCATCGGGGCATTAGTCATACAGACTGGATGGGATGGTGGCCCCTTCTCCTTTCTTCGCCAATTCAGGACAATTCACTAGGCCATGAGCCTGCTTTCAGTATGGATTGAATGTGTGAAGAGACTAGCCAGTAAATTTCATTTTTCCTCTTATCAACTAATTTAGTATGCAACATGCAAATCATTTAGTCGTCGGTGTGGACGTAGCTAAAGAGACTTTCTGTGTCTACGCTCAACCAGTTAGCCAAAAAGCTATCTTTGAAACATTCAAAAATCAAGAAGAAGGATTTCGTTGTCTTCTTAAGCACTTACCAGAGAATTGTACGGTTGTCATGGAGGCTTCCGGGCCTTATTTTCTTCCGTTAGCCCAGTATCTATTTGATCATCAAATACAAGTAAGTGTGGTAAATCCACTAGCTATCAAACGTTTTATGCAAGCGCAGTTGAAAAGAACTAAAACGGATCGCGTAGATGCTCAGGGAATTGCTGAATATGGTACGAGAATGGATTTAGTTTATTGGAAGCCTAAAGCGGAAAACATACAGAAAATCAGAGAGCTAAATACTCTTTTAGAACGTTACCAGAGGCAATTGACTGCCTGTACTAACCAGTTGACTTCACTCCAATCTGCCGGTATAAAAGAAGACCTTTGTGAGAAACTACTCATCCAGGAAATAGACTACTATCAGCAACTCATTAAACAGGTTACTGGGCAGATGGAAAGTTTAGTAGATGCCCAGACTCAGGATCTACGAAAACGCATAGAAACGATTCCTGGCATAGGTAAGAAGTCATCCCTGTTGCTGTTAGTAGCCTGTAACTGTTTTGAAAACTTTGATAACTACAAACAAGTCATCTCCTATTTGGGGCTCTCCCCTAGAGTTTACGAATCAGGAAAAAGCATCAAAGCCAGAGCTAGTATCTGCAAAATGGGCATGGGACATGTCAGGCGAACCTTATATATGGCTTCTCGGGCGGCAAGAAAGCATAACGCCGCTTGTAAGCAGCTTTATGATCGCCTCATTGCTAACGGAAAGCCTCATAAGGTAGCGGTAATTGCGGTAGTCAATAAGCTCATCAAACAAGTGTTTGCCATCCTTAAAAATGGAACAATATATGATCCTAGCTTTGGGCAGAAGGCAGTAATCGCCAAATAAAATTTCTTCTTTTTACCGGCTTTTGTTTGCTATCACACACAATTCATCCCATGCAAAAAGGCAAAATGCGCCAACCTTTTGGCATCTATTTTATCATTTTTGCCCCTTATCAAACCTAGAGATCTTTTTAAATGTAAAGGAGAATAAAGCTTAAATGCCATTTCTTTTTCCTGTAAAAAGCAGCATAGCAGTAAGGTATACCACCCTGTATGTTCCATGACAAAGAAGCACTCTTCTTCGGTAACCTTTTGCTTTTTGAGCCAGATTAGTAATTGTTTGCATCCAGTGGTAGTGTTAGCAAATTGCTTATGAGCAAAACTATCTGGTGAATCTTTCTGGCAAAGTGCAACATCTAAAGTTGCCTTCGACACATCGACACCTACAAAATAAGATGCTTTCATAATGGGTTGATTTGTAATGAGTCAACAAATTATAAGAGGAAGCAGCTACTAATACCTTTAATAAGTCCAGACTTGATATTATAATTGGTAAGGCCGCGCCGCGTAGGCTTCCAAAAAGAGACCATCAGGACTAATTCCCGGTGGCCGGCACCCGGCATGAACCTTTAATCTCAGCGCCGGGCATAGTTCACCCGAAGTCTCTTTAAAAATAGTATTTTTCTGCTATAGCACCTTCTCTGCTAATCTAAAGGTCGCCGGGCGATTAAAGGTACCAAAAGTACGCTCAGTAACCCATCGACAACGAATAGGAACAAAGCCTTCTTCGGTAGGTGGGCGGGAAGATATTTCTAACTCTACGCCTAGTAAATTGGCGTATACCCAACCCACAAATGCATGTTTATATGCTGCATCCGCCAGGATTTTTTTCATCCGACACAAATATCCTTGGAGCGGAGCTACTACTCGTTCAACCGTAGGTCCATCGGCTTGGTGAGCCGCATGAACCACTACCGCCCATACTAAGCCAAGTGTATCTGTAAGCACATGACGCTGTCGACCGTTTATATGTTTGTTACCATCTATCCCCCGTTTTTCTTGGACAAAAGGAGCCGCTTTAATAGACTGAGTATCAATAGAGAGTAGGCTAGGTGTTTCTTCTTTTCCTTGGCGCTGTCGTTCCTGACGATTTAGATTGGCATTCAGTTTCTCTAATGTACCGTTGAGCTTCCATCGTTTGAAATAGTAGAACACACTCGCATAGAGTGGATAGCCTTCAGGCAGATTACGCCATTGCCCACCTACCCGTAGATACCATAGCATAGCATAGCATCGACGATATCGCGTAAAGCATACTTTCACTTTCGTTGGATGGGCAGGTATTCTTTCATAATTTCCCATTGCGGATCGGTTAGTCTCAACTGTTGAGTTTGCTTAGATATTCAGGTTCTGGACAACCCAAAGTTTATGCACCGGTTCCCTCTTTTCAAAATTTTAACATGCTCTAAGCATGACATTATCTAGACTTAGCTCAGCATATATTTTCTTCAACCTAGCGTTCTCGTCTTCTAATTCTTTCAATCGTTTAAGTTGGTCGGGCGCCGAGCGCTAGTATCCATCCCAGCATATTTCTTTCTCCAGTTGTAAAAAGTACCTTGGTGGATACCTAACTCTCGACAGATAACCTCTACCATACGACCTTGCTCGTTTTCCTTGAGTGCTTTGATAATTTGGCTCTCGGCCTCCGTGAATTCTAAGGTTAAGTCAAGCTTTCTGTTTATAATTTTTCCAGGAATGTAGTTTTTTCGGTGGGCTATTGAATTGTGGATAACTTTTCAAGTGACCCACGCGGTGGGCGCCACAATCCAACAGCTTAGCAATAGCAACGAATCTTAATATTCATTTTAAGCCACTCGCCCATACTGCCTTAAGATTACGTATTCAGTGCCCCGGTTGATGGTAGCAAAGACCCGGTTAATAAGTTTGGCTCTGATGGCGTTGATCACTACCATCTTAGGCTTGCCTTCTGCTACCTTACGATGAAAGTAAGCCTTTAGCTCATCATCAAACCGGGCCTCGGTGGCTGTATAGCAGTGGCTGCTCCGTTACTGAGCAATGCTTTGATCTGTTTATTCGCTAAGTGGCTGGTTTTGGTTTTGCCTCGAATACTACTACCTGAGGTATGTTCAAAGGGGGCTACTCCGCAGTAGGAGGCAAATTTTCGACTATCAACAAAAGCGGTAAAGTTATTGGTCGCTAAGATCAAGGCCACAGCTGTCACAAAGCCAATGCCAGGAATAGAGCAAAGCAATTTAAAGTGTTTTTGTATCTGTTGGTCTTGCTGGATAGCTTCTTTAACCTGCTGTTCCGTTTGCTTGACCTGTTGTTGAATAAATTTTAGCGCTCGGCGCCCGACTGTTTTTCTGATTGTTTAATGATAAATTTATTATCTATCAAGTGACTGGTATCCTTCAGATCGCGAAGGGTTTGCTTGAGGCTAGCTTGCGTTTTGATTAGGCGGTCGCGAAAAGCAAATAAATTTTTTAACTTTAAAAGAGTCTCGGAAGGTAATGTCAGAGACTGCAATTCATGCCGGTGTAAAAAGCCGTAGTAAGCCAACCGAAGGGCATCCACCTGGTCATTTTTACCTCTAGCCAACCCTAAAGATCGTTTTAAGTGAAGAGGCGAAAAAAGAGAAAACGAAAGCTTTTGCTCTTGCAAGAAGCAGCAGAGTTCCAGCGTGTACCAGCCCGTGTGCTCCATGATGAAAAAACTTTCAAAACAATCTACTTTCTGCTTATGGAGCCATCGGAGTAGCTTCTGACAACCAGCGAAGGAATTGATAAACTTCTCATACGTAAAAGACTCGGGCTGATTTTGACGGCATAGGGCTACGTCAAAAGAAGCTTTTGAAATGTCAATTCCTACAAAATGTGTTAGTTTCATGGCTTTTTGGTTGAAGATTAAAAATAGTTGAAGCTACTGATCCCTTTCGTAGGTCTGGAAACCTAATATTCTAACTGGTACAGCCGCGCCGCGTAGGCTTCAACAAAATAGAGAACTAAGGACTAATTCCCGGTGGCCGGCACCCGGCATGAACCTGAAAGTTTCTGGCCCGGTCGTAGTTCACCCCAACTCTCTTGGAAAATAGTGCTTTTTTAGTACTATCTTTTAGTTACAAACCTAAAGGGCCCGGTTAATAGTATATTTCATTTTTAAACTGTCCGAATAATTAGTAAGGCTTCAGATTCATTTATTAATTGTCAGCAAGCCCTAATTAACTTACTCGGGAACTCGCGATCAACGCTGGACTACTTCCCACTTTCGCTAACCTTTGTTTCATTATAGATCAAATGTGTCTAACTCTGTATTCGCTTCTTCTAATTTTCTGTGAAGCTGAATCAAATCCAGGTATTGCGCGAGATATTTGACAGTACTTAACTCAAAAATTTTCCTAATCGACACATGAGTTGATAGATCATCCCGTATTTGAGCGGTTAACTTAACTGCCAGCAACGAGTGCCCCCCCAGCTCAAAGAAGTTGTCATGGATGCCCACCCGGTCAAGACCGAGCAGCTCAGCCCAAATACCGGCCAGTACCTGCTCGGTTTCCGTCTCAGGTGCCACATACCCCCTGCTCACCAGGCTCTCAAAGTCCGGATCAGGT
>JAVKCN010000087.1:0-7805 GCA_040222715.1 Cyclobacteriaceae bacterium
CGCATTAGACATTACCCAACGCGACCACGTATTTAATATAGTGCATTTAGTGAGGCCGGATATTATTATTCATACTGCTGCCATGACGAACGTAGATTACTGCGAGCAGCATCAGGATGCCTGCTGGGAAGTAAATGTACAAAGTGTGGTGCATTTGTTACACGCTGCCGAAGCCTACAACAGCTTTTTTGTACATCTGTCTACAGATTTTATTTTTTCCGGAGATCAACGACATCTTTCGGAAGAGGCCATTCCAAACCCGGTGAATTTTTATGGGCAGTCTAAATTACAGGCCGAGCATTTTGTGCAGCAAAGCCGGGTAGAATATGCGATTCTACGGACGGCATTGGTTTTTGGTATTGTACCTGCCATGAGCCGTTCTAATATTGTGCTTTGGGTAAAAAACAGTCTTGATGCACAAAAGCCCATACAGGTAGTCAATGATCAGTATCGCACTCCTACGCTGGCCGAAGACCTTGCCATGGGTTGCTACCTGATCGTGCAGCAGCGAGCCACTGGCATTTACAATATTTCTGGCGGAGAAGTACTCACGCCATATCAAATGGCTTTAATCATCGCAGAGTTTTTTGAACTGGATCAATCACTGATTACCCGCACCGATGCTTCGGGGTTTAGCCAGCCTGCTCGCCGCCCATTGGAAACTGGCTTAATCATTGATAAAGCCAGAACAACATTAGGATACCAGCCACACTCTTTTCGTGAAAGTTTGGAAATAATATCTCCGCAAATTTCTGTACTCTCTGAGGGGTAGAATATTGAGTAAAATCTTTATTTAGTGAAGCGAATTTGGTTTAACTAGTAAACCGGGTTTTATCTTAACTGTAGCAAGGCTAGGTTTGGTACATGAAACCACCTCTTAAGGTTAGAGGCTATGAGGTACATATACATCTGCTGAGATCAGTTCAGAGAGTTTGTTCTTAACGATCTCACTGCCAAAGTTTTGATTGTATTGCTCATTAGCTGCTAATCCCATTTGAATGATTTTATCTTCATCCTCATCCAGATATCTGATAATACTGGGTATTTCTTTGACAGCATCCTGATAAAACAGGGCCGACTTGCCTTCTTCTACACACTCTTGGGTAATCTTCATTTTAGAAGCAATGATCGCTTTTGCCTGCTTCATATAATTGAGCAACACCATTTGCCCTGAAGCCCCGGTCTTATTTTTCAAAGGCAGTATACAAGCCCGGGCATTTCGAACCAGTGCGCTGAATTTTTTCTTAGGAATATCACGAAGCACCTGAACGTTGGGCGGTAATTCTACCAGTAAATCTTTATTTAAGTGTGATCCTACAATGATTAGTTTTTGGTCAACTTGCCGGAATGCATCAATCAGTGAGCCATAATCCCGGTTGGTAAAGCCGCCAGCAAAATAATAAGAACCTAATTGGGCTTTTACCTGCTCTTTTTCAACAACGGCAGAAGAAAAATCTGCATAAGGGAGGCATACTAATTTTGACTTTGGAATATTCAATTGTTGAAAATAGAGTGAGGAATCAGACTCAGAGTTGACGATATAGCATTCTTGATCTATTTTAGTAGCGGTCAGCATTCTTTTTACAGGACTAAAAAGAGATTTGTTATGAATGAAAAATCCCAGCCAGAAGAAACGTTGGCACTGTATGATATTCAGTTTAATCAATATCTTCAGAAATAGTGATGACCAACCCATACTCACAATGGTGTGGGTATGCTGATATTTGGAGAGATTGCGAAGCAGAAAGACAATAAATAGGATTGTCTCAACAACGGTAATACGCTTGCTTACGAGTCTATTTTTCTTTTTTTCATATAAGGTAAGGTCTTGAAAACCGAATTCTTCCTGAAGAAATCTTGCATGGGGGGCATACATCCCTTGATCCAGGCGAATAATGTAGCTTTTCATTTTTGAAATAAATTAGAGTTTGAAATTGATCGTTATTATTATGTAAGTAATATTCGTCCAAAGTACTGCTGGCCACGATGCCCTCTTACTTCTACATCTGATAGTATATTCGTTATATGCATTTATAATTGGCCAGATCGACTGTTCTTTTCCAAATACAAACTATAAGTTGCAAATTGAAGTCTCAGACTTACTATAAACACAAGACCTTTCGGTGAGCTAAAAGAATAGCCCAAGTTCAGTACACCTGTTAGAATTACGATCTCATTTACTCACCGCTGATTAGACTAGCAGTAGGTGACAGCAATGTATATCTGATAAAATGAACCTGCCATTTTTTCTACCTGATAATAGGTATGTTCGAGTTATAATTAAATTTAAATTCTTAATTATGAGCTTTTTCATAGATTAATTATAATTAAGATTCAAATTTTTGTTAATATAGTTATTAATTGCTTCCAAAATAAAAAAATCATTTATTACATCAAAGAATTTTTTTATTTTATCTATGTTCAGTCTCATAACATTAATTAGTATGTATTAACTACCAAATGTCACCTGGCTGATATTTACAAATAGGATGTTGATGATGGGCTCAAAAGCGGACCTCTTAATAATTACCCATAGTTTTGTCGGAAAATTTCTAATATTGCGTATATTCCTGCTTTGTTTTTAATGAAAGGAAGATATTTATGCGGAAGCCGTTACTACTAACCATGATCTTATCTATACTGGCGCAAGTCCCCTCTTTTAGTCAGGCAGTTGAAGAAAAAAGTATTGATCAAAAAATTAATGATTTATTTGGCCCGGCGGCAGACTTTATTGCCGGGATCATCTTTTATCCCATCTTCTCCATTCGGGGTGTAGAAGTTCCTTTTATTTTACTATGGCTCATCACCGGAGCGGTTGTCTTCACTATTTATCTGAACTTCATCAACATTCGGGGTTTTAAGACCGCCATTGATATTGTAAAAGGAAAGTATACCCATGCGGGTGATCCAGGTGAAGTAACGCACTTTCAGGCATTATCAGCAGCATTATCAGGTACTGTAGGTTTGGGCAATATTGCCGGAGTAGCCGTAGCCATTGCCACGGGCGGACCAGGAGCTACTTTCTGGATGATGCTATTTGGGTTGTTTGGCATGTCTTCTAAGTTTGTAGAGTGTGCCCTGGCCGTGAAATTCCGAGACGTACACGCTGACGGTTCGGTGTCGGGCGGCCCCATGTATTACCTGCGCCGGGGGCTGGCTGAAAAAGGTATGGGACGGTTTGGAGGATTTCTGGCCGGATTTTTTGCCATTATGGCGATTGGAGCTTCTTTTGGAGGTGGCAATATGTTCCAGGTGAATCAGGCTGCCCAGCAGTTTATCGGGATTTCAGGAGGGAGCGATACCCTGATTGGACAAAATACCTGGATATTCGGCATCGTCATGGCAGTATTGGTCGCCGTGGTGATTATCGGGGGGATTAAAAGTATCGCCAAGGTCACAGAAAAAATTGTTCCGTTTATGTGTGGCCTGTATGTACTGGCTGCGTTGGTGGTAATTATCACAAATATTGGTCAGGTACCGGAAGCTTTTTCCACCATTGTATCGGGTGCCATTAGCGGTGAGGCCCTGGGAGGAGGATTAATTGGTACATTAATTACCGGTATGCGAAGAGCTACCTTTTCTAACGAAGCCGGGGTAGGTTCGGCAGCTATTGCGCACTCAGCCGTGAAAACCAGCGAGCCGGTTACCGAAGGTTTTGTGGCCTCTCTGGAGCCATTTGTGGATACCGTAATTGTCTGTACCATGACTGCCCTGGTAATCGTGATTACCGGTGCTTACAAAGGAGATAATGTGGCAGATGGTATTGCACTTACTTCTACAGCTTTTGGAACGGTGATCGATTGGTTTCCTTATTTGCTTTCTATTGCAGTCATCCTCTTCGCCTTTTCTACCATGATCTCCTGGTCATACTACGGAGTGAAAGCATGGAGCTATATTTTCGGCGAGACCCGCTTATCCATTACGATTTACAAAAGTCTGTTCTGCATATTTATTGTCATAGGTGCTTCTATCAGTTTAGGTAAAGTGATTGACTTCTCCGATGGGATGTTGTTTGCTATGTCATTACCAAACATCTTAGGCTGCTACATCCTGGCACCGCTCGTTAAAAACGATATGCAGTCGTTCCTGACCCGAATCAAGAAAGGGAAAATAGAAGTCTACAAATAGCGGACAGATATTTATTATGTGATAAACAGGGTATGAGTTGTCTTGTATCCTGAAATAATTTTGAACTCCCATTCGGGAAGGTCAATAGTTATGTATTGACCATGGGCCTCACTTTTAGCATGATCTGCTCTTCCAGGACAGATCTACTGAAAAAACATTCATGATGCGAAAGCTTCTAAGCTTATTATTGCTACTATTCAGTTTCTTGAGTTTACCAGCCTACAGTCAGGCAGATGATACAAAAGGAGTGGATGAGGTTATTGGTGCTATATTTACACCCATCTCAGATTTTGCCACTTCCATCATCTTTTACCCCTTATTTACCATTCGGGGCATTGAAATCCCGTTTATTCTACTATGGCTCATTACCGGAGCAATCTTCTTTACCTTTTATCTGAATTTTATCAATATCAGAGGCTTTCCGGTCGCCCTGAATATTGTGAAAGGAAAATACACCCACGAGGGAGATCCGGGTGAGGTTACGCATTTTCAGGCATTAACCACGGCTTTATCGGGAACGGTAGGTTTGGGGAATATCGCTGGCGTGGCGGTCGCCATTTCTATGGGAGGACCTGGGGCTACCTTTTGGATGATCCTGTTCGGGCTGTTTGGTATGTCTTCCAAGTTTGTGGAGTGTGCTTTGGGAGTGAAGTTCCGGGATGAGCACGCTGATGGCACGGTCTCCGGTGGAGCGATGTATTACTTACGCAAAGGCCTGGCCCAACAAGGGTGGGGGCGGTTGGGAAGGTTTTTGGGAGGGCTATTTGCCGTGTTAACCTTCTGTGCTTCGTTTGTTGGGGGGAACATGTTTCAGGTCAATCAGGCGGCGGAGCAATTTATTAGTATTACGGGAGGGCAAAATACTTTTATTGGGCAGCACACCTGGCTTTTTGGAGTGATCATGGCAGCATTGGTGGCTATCGTAATTATTGGTGGTATTAAGAGCATTTCCCGGGTGACGGAGAAGATTGTCCCTTTTATGTGCGGTATTTATCTGCTGGCAGCGATGGTCGTCATCATCAGTAATATTGGTCAGGTACCTACTGCCTTTGCCCAAATTGTTGAAGGGGCCATCGGTGGTAATGCCCTGGCGGGAGGCCTCATTGGAACCCTGATTGTTGGTATGCAGCGGGCTACCTTCTCTAACGAAGCGGGAATTGGTTCGGCCGCCATTGCCCACTCAGCCGTCAAAACCAGCGAGCCCGTCACTGAGGGATTTGTAGGTTCTCTGGAACCCTTTGTGGATACGGTCATCGTCTGTACCATGACCGCCCTGGTGATTGTAATTTCCGGACTCTACGAAGGCAGGACAGACGGGGTGTCCCTAACCTCGGATGCCTTCGCTACCGTGATTGACTGGTTTCCTTATGTTCTGGCGATCGCGGTGCTGTTATTTGCCTTTTCTACCATGATCTCCTGGGCTTACTACGGTGAGATCGCCTGGAATTATGTCTTCGGTGAGTCGCCCATTCTGGTGATTATCTATAAAGTACTTTTTTGTCTGTTTATTGTGGTTGGTGCTTCCGTTGGACTTGAGCCTTTGATCGGTCTGAGTGACGGTATGATGTTTTCCATGGCCATCCCCAATATCATTGGCTGCTACATGCTGGCCCCCCTGGTGAAGAAAGATATGCAGTCTTTTATGTCCCGCCTTCGGAAGGGAGAGATTGAAGTATATAAATAAGCACTATCGGTCGCAGTAAAGCTTATCGTACGCATCAGGCGAATAGGCTTCCCGGCGAATGATCTCTCCCTGGGCATTCATATGAATGAGGATATGCAGTTTGGCTTCGGAAACATATTTCTCAGTAAGGTAAATCGCTTCCTGGTCTTCCGGGTTGCGTATCAGTAAAATATCATCAAACGTAGGTGATAATAATTCACCATGCTGGCTGCTTACGACTCCGTACCCCCCGTTTTTATAAATCTTTATCAGCACTTCTGGCCCAGTAGCAGGAAGCAGCGAAAACTCTTCAATAGCTGCGTAGAGCGCATTTTCTTCGTCAAAGGAGAGCTTGTTTTTTGCTTCGGAAGCAAAAGGGTAGATGAGCCATTGATTCTCATACTGTACCAGTGCGCTCGTATCATTCCAGTATCGTACTGCTTGAAAGGAAAAGGGTAGATAAGACTGTTCCTGTCTATCAATGATGCCGTATTTTCCGTTTTTTCGGGCAATATAAAGTGGCTGAGGTACTGAGTCCGGAATCACAATCGCATATAATTGTAAAGCGGTCTCATAAGCTGGTTTAATTAGCGTACTGGTTTCGGCATGATAAGCTCCAAATTTCTGGCGATGAAAAATACTGAGCAACCCTGATGCGTGATAACTACCGATTCGGTCGTACTGTACCGGAACCAACTCATTGCCCACCTGATCGATAATACCCTGCTTTGCTCGCTGCTCAATCACGTACAAGCCATTGGGGTAAGCCGACACACTCTGTAAAGAAGTTTCCAGCACCGTATCACCCAATTGATTTAACAGCAACTCAGGTTGGCCGGGCTGCCGGATAAGTAACGACTCTTCCATTTGATCGCCGTTCTGAGCATTCTGGACACGAATTAATCGGAATTGCAGGTCGCTTGCCTGAACCGGGCGTTTAGAAAACCGAAAGGTAATAGAGGGTTGTTCTGCAATCAGCAGGCGCATGCTATCCAGGTCCTGACTTGAACCATGAAAGATAGCAGCAAAATGGTCACTGATCAGCTTAATGGAATCGTAAGAAGTGGTAGGGAGAGTGGAAAGTTGGTTATCCAGTAGAAAATACTGCTGATCGGTTTTCAAAGTCACCCATCGATCATTGTAAAACGCTTGGGAAAAGTTAGTATCCTGGCGGCCATCAGTACTGGGATACAAGGAATAGTGGATCGTTCTTTTGGTGATCAGACTGTCGTTCTGCACGACCTGCTGTTCTTCACTTGTTTTAAGCAGCCATTGCGGGGTTGCCCCGTGATCAACTTTTCGCAATACGGTATAGCGGCCCAGTGGTACCACGGGTTGAAGCGTAGTATCAATAACTGCTTCGTAATTCTGGGTATAGGCAATCAGGTGATCATCATCCAGCAGCGTCACATCTTCATACTGAAAATCCAGTGGTAATGATGGATCAACCACCAGATTTTTTACCGTGTTGCGATTTGTCACGGCCAATCGTCCTCCTTGTTCTAACACAATGAAATGATTGTATTCCTGAATATCATCGTACGCTGCTGGCACCAGTGTAACTCCGGTAAATGATTTGAGTCCCCACTGATCGGCTATCCGAAACTTGATGAACTGCGCATTCGAGTTGCCTAAAATGCCAGAAGTCGGGCTGGGTATCAGGGATACTTCCTCGACAAACTCGCCCAGGGGTATCACCACCTCCCCGGATTTATGAACCAATTCTCCGGAGTTTTCCGTGCTTATCCACACGAGCCCGCCGCCGAGCTCATCAATTACTGGAAATTCACCTTCTGCCATGGATAATCTGTAGTAAGCGTTCCCTTGCTTAGAGAGCATCTGTAGTACTGAGTCGGTTGAAGCAAAAATAATATCGGACTGTACACCTTCGCATACGTAGTCGGGGAGCACCTCGGTAAACTGAGGTTCAATCAGGGCTTCTCCTTCCATACTCATAAAACCAAACAGATCCTTATTTAGCCAGGGTAATAAAAAACGAGTTTCTAATGCACTG
>JAVKCN010000088.1:0-36441 GCA_040222715.1 Cyclobacteriaceae bacterium
GATAATAACTGTATATATACAGAGTAATATAAGTAATTATCTTTTTCTATTTAAGAATTGATTAAAACTTTTAATAAGTACAATACTTATTAAAAGGTATATAAGAATCATACAATTAATATTTATGTTAATAAATGACCAAAATTTAATATTAAAAAGAAATTAACATTTAAAATGTGCGAAAATAATTGTAATGATAGTACTGATAAAACAGACTACAGAAAGAAAAATAAGGTAGCGGTTACTGTAAAAAGTTAGGAAAATAAAGACTGAGATGTTGTATAAGGGATGAAGATGGAACAAGAGTGTTTAAGCAGAAAAAGGCAATAAATTTTGAATGAGAATAGAAAGGTGAGGAGTAACATGTAATAGTCCCCAAAATCTAGACAATTAGTTAAGGTGTAAAATGGTGGTTAAATAACTAAATTTAACTGCTATGAAAACCAAAGGGAAAAGGAGACGTTTTAGTGCTTCATTTAAAAGCAAGGTTGCTCTTGAAGCGGCTTGTGAGCGGGCCACCCTAGCCGAACTGGCTCAAAAGTACGAATTGCATGGCACCGGCCACCCGGCCTAATCAGATTTCACAATGGAAACAGCAATTACTCACCACTGCGGAGAAGGTGTTTGAAGAGAGTTCGGGCAAGGAGGAAAAACAACAGGCAATCTTGATTGAAGAGCTTTATAAGAAGATAGGCCAGTACCAGATTGAACTGGACTGGCTGAAAAAAAAATCTGGCTATGAGCGTTAGTGAAAAGCGGCGATTGGTGGCGATCCATCCTCAGATTAGCTTAGCTCGTCAGTGCCAACTACTCGACCTGGCCCGTTCGGTATACTATTATCAGCCAGCGGGCGAGTCCGCTCACAACTTAGAGTTGATGAGGCAGATAGATGAGCAGTACATGCGTACTCCCTACTACGGGGTACGGATGATGTATAGCTATCTTCGCCATCGGTTAGGCTATCAGGTAAATCTTAAACGGGTACGGCGATTGTACCGTAAGATGGGGCTAGAAGCCATTTGTCCTAAACCAAATCTAAGCAAATCTAACCCTGTACATAAGATATACCCGTACTTATTACGTAACGTAGTTATTGACCGAGTGAACCAGGTCTGGAGTACAGACATCACTTATATGCCGATGAGGTACGGTTTTTTGTACCTAACCGCCGTGATTGATTGGTATAGTCGCTGCGTGCTAAGTTGGGAGCTATCCAACAGCTTAGACGTATCATTTTGCATAACGGCGGTTAAGACAGCTTTAGCCACATATAACAAACCGGAGATATTTAATACTGACCAGGGCAGTCAATTTACTAGTAACCTGTTCACCGGATTACTTCTAGATAACTGTATTCAAGTGAGCATGGATGGTAAGGGCCGAGCCACGGATAATGCTTTCGTCGAACGGCTTTGGCGAAGTGTTAAATATGATTATCTCTACTTACACGTTCCAGAAAGCGGTCTGGAACTCTATCAAGGGTTGTTACAATATTTTGAAGAATACAACTATGAAAGGCCTCATTCTTCGTTGGGTTATCGGACACCAGCAGAGATATATTTCCGATAAAAAGAAAAATATGTTTTACTTTAAACGATCATTCTACACCTTATGACAGTTGATTAGCTGTCCAACATTTGGGGTACATTACAACATTCCAAAAAAAGTGGTGGTGAGAAAAAAAAGTTAGTAGTAGGTGGGCCACCTTTACAAGAAGCTTACGGTTTTGTTTTACTGTGAAATTGCCCAATATAATATTGAAATATCATGGAATACCATTTCAAAATAAAATCGTGAGAGAGGGGATGATGTCATTTACGGATCCCTCATTGAATTTAACAAATTTATCATGTCCGGTAACCTCAGAATGATAATTAATATGGTGTCCAAAGGCTAATGCATGAATGATTTGTGATTTGCAAAAATTTAATGTTAAAGGAATATCCCATTCCAAACGGTATTCTTGCATCAAAATTTCCTTATTCTAATTATCCAATGTGGGAGATTGTTCTAATTCTTTTTTGTGGGTAAGTAAATTTTCAATGTAACCCATAATTAAAAATAAAAATTAGGGGAGAAAACTTAATTCAATAAGTTAAATTAATCACAAATACTAGGGTTTAATGAGTTAAGTCATCTTTTTTAAGAAAATTGAATCAAAACAAAAAAACAAGAATTTACACAGATGTGACACCATGATTTTCATGAAATGAGAATTAGAAAAAAAGGAATATTTTTTAAATGACGTAAAAGATTTGTTAGGTAACAATGACTTTTATAGACAATGAGAAAATATAATGCTATGAATTTTAATAATAAACCCAAGTGAAGGGTGTTTATGGAAATTGTCAATTTGTTTCGTGCCATTAAGACCACAAGTTATGATTTGGGCAACCAATCCAATACCACTTTTGAAGCAGTGAAAATTTATTCTGAAAATTTTCCTGATCTTAATGATGCAGATATTGCACTTATTGGTCTTGAAGAATTTGGTGGTAGTGATCAGAAGGTAGGGTTATCCAGGGCACCGGATGCTTTTAGAAAAGCATTTTATCGACTGAAAAGAGGAAGTGGTCCTTACAAAATTGTTGATTTGGGTAACCTTGTTAACGGAGAGTCCCTGCAGAAAACATATGAAATAATAGGGGAGGTGTGTAGAAACTTACTAGAGAATGAAATACTTCCAATATTAATTGGAGGTTCTCATGATTTAGATTATGGGCAGTTTAAATCGTATGAGGATCTAAATAAACTCATTACTATACTTAGTGTAGATGCTCAAATAGATATTGGAAAACCAACATTGGCTCAAAAGGAACTGACTGCCAATCAGAACCATTTACACCATATACTGATGCATGAGCCTAATTATCTTATTAATTACTGTCATATGGGATACCAAAGTTTTCTGGTAGATACAGAATTGCTGAACATACTCCATAAATTTAGTTTTGAGACGTATCGGTTGGGATTGGTAAATCAAAACATAGCCACAATGGAACCAATAATACGTGCTGCAGATATGCTAAGTTTTGATATCTCATCTATTAAGTCTATTGACGCACCCGGACAGCCAAATGCTCAACCTTTTGGGCTGACCGGCCAGGAGGCATGCCAGATCTGCTGGTATGCGGGACACAGCGAAAGGTTGTCTTCAGCTGGTTTTTATGAGTTCAATCCCGATCTGGATGATCAACAACAAACAACCGCATCTGTATTGGCAGTCATGGTATGGTATCTGATAGAGGGTTATTACCACCGCACTTATGAAGAAGACTTTACTGGTTCTGATTTCATAAAAATTCTGGTGCCACTGTCGATTCACCCTGAACAGATCATATTCTATAAAGCAAAAAAAAATGAAAAATGGTGGATGGAAGTACCTACATCAGTATCTAAGGAATGGGGAAACCGTATGACCATCGTACCATGTGATTCGAGTGATTATGAAGTAGCAGTACAGGGGGAAATCCCAGACCGTTGGATACAAACTCAGGCTAAATATTAACAATTTGCTGCTCATAAATGAAGGCTTTTCTAAGACCAACAAATTAAAAAAAGGGCTAGAATCTATCGTGTGATCTCCAAATCCACACTATTGTGGTATTCTCTAGCATACCGCCTGATCTGACGATTATGCGTTTTACGTCCTAAGGAGGTGATAGAGAAAAATAAAGTGCCATTAACTTCAGCAGCAAACCGGAGGAAATTCACCTGATTCAGATTTTCAATTATCGTCCCTACTTCCTGGATACAAATCCCAGTTGCATTAGCAACGTCTAGAGCAGAAAGACTCATGGTAGAGAAAACGAACAGTCGCAATACTGAGAAATCATGATTGCTTAAGATCATCATCAAAATGGTTGGTAGAATAATTAGTTTGTTCCTATCAAGTCGGAATTAAATGGATCACAAAATAAATTACTGTATTAATAAATCCTACCGAAATTAACCAAATTCAATGGAAATAGTAAAAATTATTTTGGTCCCAGGCTAGCGAGAAACTATAATTGTAATTACTCCATATGGTTATATAATAATCAAAGAACGGTTATTAAACAATGAATTGTAAAGCAGCGTCGGGTAACTGACAAAAAATTTTTTTTTGAACTGACAATGGGGTGATAATTTAATGCTACTAAATTCATAAAGAGAGCACATGGCTACTCATTTAGACAATACGACAACCTGTAATTGAATTCAGCTCGCACCTCAAACAACGCTTGAAGAGGAGAGTAGGGGATGGTATTTTGACAATAATTGAATCGACTCCCTCTAAATGCTAATAAGTATTAATCTTAATCTAAGATGCGTAAAAGTACGGATGGCTGTACTTTTAGTCCTGGGGATTGGCTGGTAGGAAAATTGAATGGAAAAAGATTGACAGCTTATAATTATGAAACCATTTCGAATTCCTCAAAAGGTAAAAAAATATTTAAGTAAGCTGATTTGATGGTATCCGATCGATGATCAAGGAAATTCCTTACGACCCAGATCAGTTCGATGCAGGAAGGATTATTTATTCTTTCGGCAGGTGGCTTCGTAATTTAGTGGCAGAAAAAGGTACACAGCAAGGAAATAATAAAAAATTGTTAATAGCGCTGACTTTGGAACCACAGACATCCAAGCAGTAGATAATTATAGGGTTAGGGGATCTTAATCGTAAATATTTCGAGTAGCAAATCGAAGTAGCCAAAATTACATTGGGATATTTATCCGTATTAATAGGCTTTCCATAATTAATGTTTATTTTTCTAAAGCTTTTGCCAATAAACTATTGTAAGGTCTTCTTATACCTTTGTTTTATGCTTTCTTCAGCCCTTCTTGGCCAAATCAATCAAAACATAAGTGCCACTTTTGCTTCTTGGCCGATTAGAGAACTCAAGGTTTCGTACAATGAAGAGTATATTAGACTGCAAGTAGTGGTGCGAGCCACTGATTTAGCTTTTGAATGCCCTATAGGTTGGAAATCACAACCGTTGCCCCATGGTTGTTGGATTAGTGTGTATTCTATGAAAAGGGGGGACGAATAGAATCAACCATAAAACGATAGACGCTAAGTAAAAATCAATTGATAGTACTGGATCAATTTCTCTTGATAGTAGCTTACTTTATGCATAAGGCCTATTAATGCAGCAACCCCAAAAATGCATATGACTGGTGTCACTTAAATGTATACTCCAGTGATAGTTAAAATTAGTGAAAAGCAAACCTAGAGAGGAAAAGTATTCATACCATTGCAAAAAGAGTACTTTCAAAGAGGGATCATTAAAAAAGCAAAATAGAAGATTGTCGTTACTTTATGTATTGGTATTGAATAATTGCCAGAATTACTTGAAAATACAGAACAAGAAAAAATTTCCACCTGTATAATTTCTTACCAGTGTAAGGAAAGCGAACAAACAGATCGGGCCAAGGGAAAAGGATGATGTAATTTTGAACCGTTCAAAAACATGTTTTTCCTTTTTAGTGAATATGGAATTTCAAGACAGTATACAGGAATCTCCCCTAAAAACCAGGGCAATTGCACCATATTACTCAGCGACTATCCAGGAAGCAAAGCTGGAAAAGCGAAGAAGGATCTTTGAAGGTAACCAGTATCATCTGATAAGCCCATTACTGCAATTTTTAGAAAAAAAAGAAAAGAAAAAACCTAAAAACAAGCGACTCAGAAATAGAGTTTGGCAGGTACAGTGGTCAAATTCAGAAAACGGAACTCCTTCCACCACTGTGCAAGATGGGGAGCAGGCCGCTCAGCAAATGTTGATGCATGATATTAGGAGTCCAATCGGAAGAATCAATGCTTTGGTGCAGTTACTTCAGAAATACGATGATCTCCCTGAAGAAGGACTCAAAATTGTTAGGCTAATGGAACAGCAGAGCCAAAAAGTGCTGGATATTACCAGCTTTCATGCGATTTATCAACAATTGGAAGCAGGGACCTACCATCCTTTAATGGAGGACTTTGATTTATTACAATTAATTCAACATACCCATCAACAGGTAATCAGCCAACCATATAATAATCCAGTAGAAATTTCTGTCAATGGTCATCGTCTTTCTCCTCAGCAAAAAGTAGTATTCAATAGTGATCCCAAAATTTTATCACTATTACTACAAAATATCATTCAAAATGCGGTAGAAGCTGCTCCAGCAGGCTCACCCATTAAAATTACGATTAATAGGGAGTTAAGACGATTCATTAATTCAGTCAAAAATCACAACTTGTTCTCTGGAATGATACTTACAGTCCATAATCAGGGAGTAATTCCAGTAGAGGTACGGGAGCGCTTTTTTGATAAATATGCCACCCATGGCAAGAGTAGAGGAACCGGCCTAGGGACCTACATTTCTATGCTTATCGCCAAGGCTTGTGGTGGTACTATTTCATTTACGACTTCTCAGAATCAAGGGACGCGCATTCGAGTACATCTTCCTGGAAACCTATACTACTAGGGATAAGGAGGCCAAAGTAAAAAAAGAAAACATAGCTTAGGGAAAATTATGTCCATGCCTATAGCCATGTGGTCATTGCATAATCGAAGTATAATAAATTAGCATTCCTAAGCTCGACTTTAGCCCTAAGTGGCCCTAACCAACATAGTATATAAATGTGTTTTAAGGATTTATTTAAATTATTAACTTCCCTTTGAAGAGGGGAGGTTAATAATTCTTGTTTACCCCAAAGTTATTTTGTTACTAACGTAATAGCATTTGAGAATGTAGGGTGTTGTTTTTGATACCAAGCACTGCGATGTATTTGAATACCCTGCTGCTGTTGTAGTTTGTCTGCTCATAGAGTTACAATACTGAATAGTCTCTTCTGCACAGGGGTAGTGCTAGCAATAGCCAGATCACTCCGCGCCGCGGTGTCCACTGTCTTTGAGATTCTTCTCCTATGTGCCTTCATACTTCTTCAAAGGTGACCTCCAGAGTTCATCGGCGAATAAAATAGTTGATAATATGTTGAGCGTCCAGTTCTCGATTTGTGCATAAAAAGCCATAGAGGCAATACGGCCATCAGGGCCTCGGATGAGTACCCAACGTAAGGGCACCAATGGATCATTGCTCTTATACCATAGGGCTGTGTTGATGGCTACCTGCATGACTTGGTGAGTGTGTCCGTTAGGTCGTAGAGCTATAACCATTTATCAATTAACAAAAGCCAAGGACAGATTGTATCAGATAGGGCTCACCAGTATCCCAATTGCCGATCTGTTGGCCTATGCCTATATACTGCGTACCGAAAGTTTGATTGATCGTTATCAGGGAGAGTATCATTATATCTACTCCCCAGATCACATGAAGAAGCTACGGGCGGATAAAATCCGGGCAGCGCAAACGGTGACCTAGGTTTATTGGAGAGCAGAAAAAACTGTAACCACTCTGGAAGGGTCGCTCAGACTGGGGCAATGAATGTTTTGTGGCATTTTCTATAACTACATCCTCCTAATATATATGATTCTTCCGGCTGCTTTCATTTCACAGAGCATGGTAGTAGACTAAAAAATCCCAAGGTTTTTATGCTTCCTAGTCCTTCATTACAGAATATGAACCATCAAACTTGATATACCCTGGGTGCCGAAATTGCTGAACCGTTAAATAGGCGCGATCAAGCAGTTAGTTGGGCCAAGTTTTGAAAGCGTGTTATTAACTTATTTCTAACGTCTTTGGGGTGTATCGTTGGCTGGTCATTAGTTTGAAAGCTATAGATAACTTTCTTGTACATTATATTACCTGCTAACTGCTTAAGGTCTTCAATCTCTGTTAGGGTAAACTTATGCTGAAATAGAAAGCGGTCAAACTGGTCCATGTGAATATGCTGATCAAACCCAGTAGCCATTTGGGTATTGACTTCCTCTTTTTGTGCTACTGGCGATAATATAGATTTCGAAGGGAACAGATTAACGCTTTTATTTCGATGACCAAAGGTAAAAACCAGGCTATCGTACTTCCGGTTCTTCTTTTTCGCTTGATAACAAAAAGCCATATCCATGGATGCTAGCTCCTTCTGAACCGGATCAAGGACTCTTTTTCTGAAATCTGCAAATAGAGGATATTTATCCTCTAAGCCGAGCAGTTGTTTAAATTTACTGATCGTAAATTCGCGATACCCAAAATCCTCGTATTGCTTTAACAGCCAGTAAACACGATAGCTCCAGAAGCTAGATATGTTCATAAACTGCTTAAACTGAGTAGCGGTAAAGTTATCTTTGAGATTTAATAAGTAAGGTTTTGCGTACTCATTAAACTGTGCTGACAGAGCACCATCTCCTTCCTTATATTCGCAATACGACATCAAAGGAATTGCTGAAAACGTTTTTGTCCCTTTCTTATTCAATTTTTCAACCTCAATTGTTTTTTTAGCCAGGCTTTTACAAGCTGACTTGATTCGCTCATAATGTACCCTAGTACTTGTCGTAAGCTCAAGGCAAGGAATGAAAACTTCTTTAAACTCAGTATCGTCTTTCCGAATGCTTAATAACATGTAAACAAAGATGCGTAGCTCATTGATATCAAATGAATAATGACCATTTAGCAGCTGATTGTGCTGAGCTACTATTTTGGTTGGTCGTGTGTGATTAAATATCATAAGATTATGTGTTTAGGTACTATTTACCTACTAAAAAGAAATTCCAAAATCGGCTAACTATTGGCAGTCTAGTGTATAAATGTTTGATTTTTGCCCCCAAGTTGTCATAATTCAATCCAGAAATGCATGAAATACTGATATAAGATTATGCTTACGCACCCAATAGGTCATAGTTGACCCCCGAGTTGTCGTAGTTACAAGGAATTATCATAATTAAGCTTTGTTATATTACATTAAAACCTCCGAATTGTCATAGCGCAATCCAAAAATAGTTGTAAACCCCCAAGTTGTCATAGTTCAACCCCCGTTTGTCATAGTTCAACCCCCGGGTTGTCATAGCTCAACCCCCGTTTGTCACAGTTCAACCCCCAGGTTGTCATAGCTTAACCCCCATTTGTCATAATTAATCATTATATATATCTGAAATTCAGAGTCTTATGCAATACGTAAACATTAATAAATACTAATAAATAAATAAAACAGTTTAAATACCATTAAACTTTTTTATTATTTTAAGTTTAAACTGCATTCCTATTTAGCGACTTTTAACATACTTACTCAATTTAATACTGTTTTGTTCACGTTGATTTCAATAGCATTGTTCCGCCGAACTATGACAAATTGGGGGCTATCATCCTTAGCTTAGTAGCAAAATTACAAATCTTAAGTAAGAAGAATTAAAACACATTCTTGCTGGATCAAAGCCATCAACAGTTACTCTATCAACCATTCCGTGTCTTCAGGAGTTTTTCTATTTATTTTTACCAGCTAATTGATTCCCCATGGACTTTACTTTCATGCCACTACCTGGCTCAGCAATAGCACCCCTTGGTCGTAGATAATTACCTTGTCGGATAAAGAAATTTCGCTTAAAGTTGTAGCAAATCGTTGACTCGCCATAGATGAAGCAAGTATAGCAATTAAATGGGAAAATGCCCACATTCAGGGGACACTTACTAGAAGCTATTATAATTATCTAAGTCGCTTCATGCCCGTTTAACAGGGATTCATTCCTATATAAAGGCGTTTCATTCCCTTATAAACTCCGAAACCGGCATTTTATCTAGTCAATTTGTCGGACCTTTATTTCGGCTAGGCCACTGGTTCCCGAACTGGCTAACAAACTTACTGTACGAAAACCGACTAACGGGTTTCTCAATGTAACCGTGCAGAACTACCGACCCCAAGTCAGGGAGTTGATGGTAGGAATAACCACTAATAAGTACGAATTTAGTCTGTTGAAAACGTTGCTGTTGCTGCAGTGATTCAATAAACTCAGTACCGGTAATCGAGGCGAGCTGATAATCTGTAAAAATTATATCTGGAGGGGTATGCTGTTGCAAATAGTCATATACCTGATCAACGGTAGTACATTGGGCAATTACTTGAATGGCCAATAAGCCATTGTTAATCTGACGCAGCATTAGCTTGTTGCTGGTGTCAATATCATCTAGTAGTAAGGCGTTGATCATAGCAATTTGGTGGTAAGGTCGTTTAACTTTATCTTCAATACGGTGTGATACACTTGATCATTAACGTGCTCATTGAACATATACTGTTCGGGATAGTACCGGTCCAATGTGTCCATCAAATTGCTTCTGCCAAGGCCGGTGGAATACGATTTGCCAAGTGAGCCTGCCTTGATTCGGTTCTCGATGTGACACTCAAAATAGTCATCCCGACTTTTAAATTGAATTTGGATAGGATGATCCGGAAGATTCGTAACCCCATGTAGGATAGCATTTTCTACCAAGGGAAAGACCAAACGGGGATACACCCGGTGATGATGAAATCTTCCGCACTTTTTACTCTCTATGTAGAAATCTTTCGGGGAAATAAGGCGGTTCAGTTGGATATAGGTATCGATGAAAGAAATCTCTTCTAACAAGCTAATTTTCTGGTCGGGCTTTAGGTTTAGGGATCGTATTAAGATCTCTGAGTAAGTTTCAATAATGATGGCCATTTGTGCATCCATAGTATAGGCCTTTTCCAATAATAAATTCATCACATTTTTGCTGAGATGGAAATCAAATTGGCTGGCTAGAAAATTCTTTTGAAAACATTCGTCTGCACTGGCTCGGTTTAACTTTAGGATGGTGTTTGACTGAGTAGAGTCAACATAGGTAATAAACCCAATAATGTAATACATGATGGCCGTACGCAATATGATATCCATCCATGACGCATTGTTTTCCACCCCAACCAATGGCAGAGTAACGTAGGAATAAGCAACCACATAGCTGACGTGAACAAAACCAATGACTACCATTGCCACCAATCGAGGTAAAAGAGACAAAGAGCATTTTATTAGCCGTTGGATAAGCAAAATACAAAACATGTATCCTAACCAAGGCAGCCATAAACTGCATAGCCAGCCCGGCGATTCATCAATCTCAATAGGATCAGCCAGGAAGACTACGGAAATTGCAAAGAGCCAAAAAAGTACTCTTTCCAGTAAAAAGAGAGTCAAACGATGATTGGGCATAAACTTATTGTAAAGACATGAAATATATTGCTTTTGAAAGGATGCGCTAACTGCTCGAGGGCTCTCTGCTCTCGAGCAGTCAATAACCCGTTTGATGAGCGTTGAGCTCTGCCAGTTGATTGATAAACCACTGCAAGCGTATAGCGTACAATATCAGGCAGTAGAATACGATGAACTAACAAAAATTCGTTGGAGGTGTTGTACCCACAAACAGAGAAGAAAGAAATTAATGAAAATTAATAGAGATACCAATTCTTTGCTTTTAGTGAAAAAAACTAGCCATCTTTTTAAGTAGTGAAGTGCGTATCATTGGCCGCTGTTTTATCCACTCTTCTGCCTGTTTTGGGCCACGTAATTGAAGAGCGTATTGAATATAGGAATCATCTAACCTATGTAACCATTGACGGTTTGCCGACTGACGCTCCCATGATAGGTATCGAACATCATTGGGAAATTTCTGCGCAAGGGGTCGCACGTAGCTATACTCATCTTCCACAGAAGAACAGCAGATTAGTGTTGAAAACCTACCCTGTTTGAACCATGCACTAGTTATCATAGAGTATAACGCTTCACACTGTTCAGCTGAACTGACAAGAAGCAAACCTTTAAATTCTAAATCAATTAGTTTACAGAATAACAGTTCCAACTGGGCTTTCCGTAAGCATAATGTGCCATAGTATCTCTGAAGAGGTACTTCTATATCCTTATTTCGTTCAATGGCTACGTGTAATGTTTCCAGATTTTGTATTTGTCGGGTATTAGACCACGGACCACTTTGGTGGGCTAGTTTTGAATTGGGTTGAACCCCAATGTGAACAAAGGGGATTCGGTGCATACGACTGAGATCTTGAGCTTGTTGATTAAGTTGCTCAGAAGAGTCTCCGATGAAGAAATTATACTGTTTAAATGATGCTATGGACATACGTTGAAATATCGTAACAGGGACTAGTTTGTTGATCGTTAAGTAGGACAGCATAAGTTAAAGTGTTCCTATGCTGAAAAAGTCTCAAAGTTAGCGTCTTAGGAAGGCTATCCAGTTAATATACTATCCGGTTAGCTACTTACTTCTATTGAACCTGGTCTCTACAAGACTCATAAATTTGCTAATGAAGTTAACATTCATTAGAATCTCATTTTCTTGTTTTAACAGTGAATAAGCTTTTTGTAACTCCTGTTGATATTGATAGTTATGAATCAGGGTTCTGATTGCTTGTTGCTTGGTTCGTATACCTGTTTCTGTTTTTATTTTCTTTAATAAAGTTTCAGTATCATCGTCAAGGAAGAGTGTGAATGCCATATCTTTTTTTTGGTAATAATAGCAGTACAATGGTATCCAAGCAATCGCAGGGACGAGTATGTGAAGAACGAAGAATGAGAGGGAGGAAAGGTCTACTTTTAGGGACAAAATGTGTAGTGAGTCCAATAGTTAGGGCGGTTTTGCTTTGTTCTTTTTTGAGATTTTGCTTGAATTGAACGGCACAAGCTGCCTACACTAGTGGACATTTTCTGGATGTGGAAAATGCGGGAATTAATGCAGGCGTTCGTTGTTACAAATCCTTAAGAAGGTTCCGTATGCCATGACATAATGGTCTCTTTTTATACTTTACCTTAGAGTAAAGCAGCAATCGTGAATATTATGAGAGGGTCTCATTAGCTTTGCTTAAAGCATTCATAAGAGAAGCACGATGAGATATGCTGAGAGGGATTTCCACACCGTTCACAAGGTAAAGCGTATGAGTATATATGCTATCAATAAGTGATAAATTAACCAGGTAAGATTTATGCACCCGAACCATATATTCTTTCAGCTTTTCCGACAAATCTATAAGGGTAATTCGGACAAGGAATGCTGAATCCAGGGTATATACTGTTGGATAATTTGCCCCACCTTTTATGTGGGTAATGTCTGATTTTACTATCTTGATATGTCTGGTTTCTCTTTGACCATGATCTTTTACCAATAGATAGTCCTTGTCATCTGCTTTAGGCGACGATCGTTTTAGAACAGTATCAAGCTTAGTAGATGACTTTACCTTCTCTAACATCGATAAAAATCTCTGATAACCGAACGGTTTGCACAAAAAACCTCGGGTATATTTAGAGTTTTCCAGTGCTGGTAATGCATAGCTTGCGTGCGCTGTTGTTAGTACAACGGCGGGGTTACCATACTTCAAACCGTTTTCTATGATGCTTAAAAAATCCATTCCATTCAGGCTGGGCATGTCTACATCAAGGAAAAGCAGGTCAATTTGACAACTAGATTCAGATAGGAAGGAAAGGGCAAAAAGGGGATCAACAAATGATTTAACTAATACGGTTTCATCGCATTGACCTAGGTAATACGTTAAGCTATCAATGGCTGCAACATTGTCATCCACGATTAAGCAGTTCAGCTGATGATCTGACGATTGCTTGATAGTCATAGTCATTGAGTAAGAATCTAAACTGAGAGAATCCATTCTCTCAGTTTAGATCATAACTAACGAGATCTCTTTGGTGTTTGAACGCTCGCTCTAGGCGGCCTCGGGTCAGTACCACCCTGAATAACCTGTTGCTGTTCTTTGGTAAGTGTACGAACTTTATTTTGGCCGTTCGTCTTAAACCTGGAATTGTTCATAATAGCTGTAGTTAGAAAGTATAGATTTTTTCAAAAGTATACATTCTGATTTATAATAAAATAGAGCAATTTTAAATATTTCACAAACGACACTGATTTTGTATCAACGACCTTTTTTATTCATGAACGACAAAAAATTTAGCAATAACTATAACTAGTGAGGCCAGGTGTAAGTCCCTTATCAAATAAATTGAGCTATATTTACCCCATAACGGTAGTTGCTGGGGATTAATCTATACTAAGCTTCTTATTTACATGAAAAGCAAATTTGCCTTTACGAAGGAAGAAACTCGGTTTTTGGTGATTGTTGCCTTTATTTACTGGTTTTCGTATGTTCTAGCAGCATTACAGTATGGCTATCCAATCGTGTTCACTCTTTGGACTCAATCCCCTTACGTACTAACAGATCTCATAGCCTGTTATGCGGTCTACCGTTGGATCAGTCCCGAAATGCATGGAAAGATTGGACTTCTCGTGGTAAAGCAGCTATTGTTATTCGTCGTGTATTTCGGATGTTATAGAGGGCTCAATTTTCTCATTCCGGAATACAATAGTGGTGAAAGGCAAATTGTTGTATATTCGATTAGCGAAGATCTATTCACTTCTTTCATTGTATTGCTAACGGCAATCTTGCCTGCGTATGGCTTATACTACTACAAGTATGGCATGTATCAGGCTGAAAAAGCTAATGAGAAAAGGGTGCAATTTGCAACATTAAACGAACAGTTTGCCAAACAAGAACTTCGGCACTATAAAGGTGAGTTTAATGCGCATTACACTTTTAATATACTAACGTATTTACATTCAAAAGCAATCAAGCTTCCTGAACTCGCTGAGCCTATTCTTCTGCTTACCGATATTTTACGGTATAATACGACTGTAGCATCTGATCAGGCGGTCTCACTCGATACTGAGATAACCAACCTTACTAATTTTATTACACTTAACCGGCTCATTCATCCTCATCATTATATCCGATTAGAAATAACGGGTAGTACTGACAGTATAATGGTTTATCCTCGGATTATCATGGGCTTTATTGAGAATGCTATTAAGCATGGTGACGCCAGTGATCCTGATTTTCCAATTATTATCCATATTTCTGCGGAAGAATCAGTGCTAGTGATTCAAGTATCCAATAAGATTAGAAAAATACCGATCAGAAATACTACTAAAAAAGGCATCCCTATCACTAAAACTATGCTTAATAGACTTTATGGTAAGCATCATAACCTGCTTATTGAAGAGGTGAATGATATTTTTAAAATTAGATTAGATTTGCCAAAGAATGACCAACTTCTAGTCTATTCATTAAAAGAATATGAAACTATTCATTAAAAAACTCTCCAAAAGCGTAAAGCGGAGTGCTAGTGTAACTTTTATCTTTCTGATAGGTACTTTTCAAATCGGACTTGGGCAAGCCCCGATTCCTATAATACCCAAAAGTGCATATGATACACTACATGGAATGATCATAGATGATCCTTTCTTATTTTTTGAAGATTCTTCCAACGTAGAAGCCAGAGAGTGGATTGAACAAAAGAATGTAGAAGCGGAAACAGAACTAAGCGGCCAGCCCAACTACACGACCTTGTTTGATTCAATCTCAGCATTAATGGCTTCCACTCCCATACGAGCAACGATTCCAATGAACAATAACGGAGTGATTTATACGCAACTGGACTTTGAAGAGACGGGCCAGACTAAACTGGTTAAGTACGATACAATTACTGAACCTTACCAGGTTCTACTTACCAATGAACTGTTTACGGTCAATGGAAAAGTCTACGAGATTTTTGACTACAATCCTTCGCCAGATAATCGTTATATAGCACTTCAGTTGTATCCTCAGGGGTTTGATGACATGATTATTCGGGTGTATGATAGCAAAACCAGGAATTTGACGGAGGATATCATTGACGCAAGTACATCCTATTATCCCTTTTGGCTGCCCGATAGCAAGTCGTTCTTCTACACTCAGTTGACCAGCCCCCTCAAATTTGATTCGGTCCAGGTGAAGCGGCATATTATAGGGAATGCGCAACAGATGGATCAACTAGTGCTCGACCGAAAATCATCCGATATACTATCCTATAATGACGGCGATTTTCCTGCGATTCAAATGCTACCCGACAAAAAGCGAGTAGTATGTTCCATGGCCTATGGCATCTCTCAGTACATTGATCATTATGTGGCCCCCTTAGAAGAAATTCTGGAAGATCAACCTACTTCCTGGCAGCATATCACTTCGCTCGACCAACAAATCATTACCTCCGATTTTACCCAAAATAACGCCTATCTATTACGGGCCGAACCTGACTCTACGACCTCCATTGTCTATTTTGACCTTCAAGAGCCCGGAAAAGCGGAAGTTCTGATTAACGAGAAGGAAGGCTTTATTGCAGCAATGATGATTGAAGAAGATGCATTATATTACGAGAAATCGTATAGAGGATTTAGTGAACTTATTCGGGTAAACCTGGAAGACCAATCAACCTCTACCATTCAGCTTCCTTTTCAGGGCGATCTTGTTTTCAATACAGAAAGTCCTGCTCGCATGAATGGCCCCGGCCTCTTTTTTGGTTTATCAAGTTGGAGTCAGGGTTATGGAATTTACTACGTTCATCCTGAAAGTGATAGTGCGGTGAAAACAACCATTCGACCGGCTGGCAAATACGAAACACCGGATAGTCTTATCGTAGAGCAAGTACTGGTACAGTCTCATGACTCAACCAAAGTGCCTTTAACGATCATCTATAAAGAAGGGGTTGAAAGAAAGCAAGTAGCCCCTGTTATATTAGAAGCCTATGGGGCGTACGGAATATCACTTGATCCTTTATTACAAGTAGAATCTCTCTTGTGGCTGGATCAAGGTGGGATCTTAGCCAAAGCACATGTACGAGGTGGGGGAGAAAATGGCCCTCAGTGGCATACTGACGGAAGAAAAAAAACAAAACCAAATTCCTGGAAAGATCTTATTGCTTGCGCTCAGTTTCTGATTCAAGAAAAGTACACCACCGCAGACCAGTTAGGAGTTATGGGCGCTAGCGCTGGTGGAATTGCCGTAGGTATGGCGCTGAATGAAGCCCCCGAACTATTTGGTGCTGCTGTATTAAGTTACCCATTGGTGAACCCTGCACGGATGGAAGCTGAAGAGCAATATGACGAGTTTGGTAATCCGAATGACTCCCTGGAATTTAGTTACCTTTATCAAATGGACTCCTACTTCAATCTGTCTTCGGATAACAATTATCCGCCCGTTTTATTGATATCGGGTGTGACCGATCCCAGAGTTCCTCTATGGTCGGTCGCTAAATATGCGGCCCGATTACAGCAGGTTAGCGACCACCCCGTTTTGTTTAGGGTTTATCAAGCGGGTCATGGAACTCAAGGCCAGGATTATGTTCAGGAGTTAGCTGATAGGTTTGCCTTTTTCATGTGGCAATTAAATACTACTCCCGATTGAAGCAGGAATGAAGAAAATGAAGCTTATAGCTGTTGACGATAATGTAGGAACATTAACAACCGTGCAAACGTACCTGGAGAAAATATCCTGGATTCAATTGGTCGGTGTTTATACCTCACCGGTAGAAGCCCTTGATGTGTTATTTGAGCAGATCGTGGATATTGTATTAGTAGATGTTCAGATGGATGAATTATCGGGACTTGAATTCATTAACATTGCAAAAAAACAGCATACCAATAACAATCCGGCATTCATTATTATTTCTTCGTATGATCAATATGCTATCAATGGCTACGAACTGGATATCACAGATTATTTATTAAAACCATTTAGATTCGACCGTTTTCTTTTAGCATTAGAGAAAGGCCGCTCGGCCAGGCTTAGTATGAATGCAGCGGAATCGGATTGCATCTTCGTTCCTAACGGAACCAAAAACAGTAGCGTTTATCCTTCACGAATTCACTATGTTCAGTCCTGTGGACATTTTACAAAAATGGTTAGCTCCGAAAACGAACCCCTGGTGATCAACCAAACGATACAGTACCTAAACAACGTATTACAGCCCTATCGGTTTATTCAGATTCACAAGCAGTACCTGGTCAATATTCAATACATCAAAGAAATTAGTAGTACCACTATTACACTAAAAGACCATAGTATCAATCTTCCTATCGGCCGCAAATACAAGCCTGATGTTTTCCGAACTCTGCTCTCTTCATGAAATCGTTTCCTTTTTACGCGCAATTAGATTTTGCCGACTGTGGGCCCACCTGTCTACGAATGGTCACTAGCTATTATGGCAAGCATTACTCTTTAGAAGAGATACGATCGAGAACTTATTTAGGAAAACAAGGGGTTTCGTTGCTCAATCTCTCAACGGCCGCCGAGCAGCTTGGAATACGCTCTGAAGCGGTGGTCACTGACTTCCAGACCTTAAAGCAAGAAATCACGTTGCCTTGCATAGCGCACTGGCGGGACCGTCACTATGTCGTTGTTTATCGCACTACACGAAAGCATATTTATGTGGCTGATCCGGCAGCAGGAAAGCTCCAGTACACGTATCAGGAATTTTTAGGAGGGTGGCAAAGTAATCAACTATCAGTAGACGAGCCAAGTGGTGTTCTGTTGCTTCTGGAGCCTACCCCAGAATTTTACAATGAAGATGCCTCGGAACCTATAGAATCTTCCAAAGACTGGTCCTTTTTACTACCCTTCTTTCGCCCTTATCGTCGATATCTAATTCAACTGTTGACAAGTGTTATAGCCGTTAGCCTGATTCAACTCGTATTCCCTTTCTTGGCCCAGGCGCTGGTGGATGAGGGAATTCGCAATCAAAATATACACTTTGTATATATTATTTTGATAGCTCAATTAGTATTGTTTATATCACAAACCTTTGGCGAGGTTATTCGAAGCTACTTATTGCTATATGTTGGCAATAGAGTTAGTATTTCGTTTTTATCAAGTTTTTTACAAAAACTGATGCGAATGCCTCAGGCATTCTTTGAACAGAGAAACCTGGGCGATTTATTTCAGCGAATTAGCGATAATCAGCGTATTGAAGATTTTTTAACAGCTCAATCGCTCAATGTTCTCTTTTCTGTATTTAGTATTGCCGCTTTTGGTTTTGTTCTGGCCTATTATAACCTAATGATATTTGTTGTATTCATCGTGGGTGCCGCTTTGTATATAGGGTGGATTATGCTGCTCTCCCGAAAGAGGAAGCAACTAGAATATAAACGTTTTGAAACGTCTTCTCAGCATCTAGGGCAATTACATGACCTGCTCTATGGCATGCCTGAAATTAGATTAAATGGATCACAGCAACGTCGGCGATGGCGATGGGAAGCCGTACGAATCAAACAACACCAGGTAGATACGGAGACCTTATCGGTTGACCAGCTGCAAAGTAGAGGCGGGGTGTTTATCCATGAGTTAAAAAATATAGGTATTACTTTTTTAGCGGCGATGCTGGTCATTCGAGGGGAAATGACATTAGGGATGCTCATTGCCATTCAGTACATTATTGGGCAGCTCAACACCCCTCTGCTAAGCTTAATTGATTTTCTTCGTTCCGCCCAAGATGCTCAATTGAGTATTGCCCGTCTTCGGGAAGTTCATCAAAAGCCAGCAGAAGATAATCACATGGATCAGCATTCAACGAAGTTGCCCACCGGCAATTTGCAAACGGAACAGTTAACGTTTCATTATGAAGGACCTCATTCACAAAAAGTACTACAAAATATTTCCGTGCGCATTCCTGAAGGTAAGGTAACCGCTATCGTAGGGGCAAGTGGTAGTGGTAAGACCACGTTGCTCAAATTATTACTGAAGTACTATCCTCCTAGTGATGGACACATTGAAGTGGGTTCTCAAAAGCTGGATAAAATTTCTTCAACCACCTGGCTTTCTCAGTGTGGTGTGGTCATGCAGGAAGGTTTTATCTTCGATGACACAATCCTTTCCAACATCACTGAATCCAATAGTAACGATCCTTTGGACAAGGAACGACTAGCCCACGCTGTTCGTATCGCTTATTTGGAAGCATTTATTGATTCACTTCCTAAAGGCTATTCTACCCAGATTGGTAAAAATGGCATGGGACTTTCAGGCGGGCAACGGCAGCGTATTCTCATCGCCCGGGCAGTGTATAAAGATCCTGCTTATCTGTTCTTTGATGAGGCTACCAGCGCTCTTGACGCAAAAAGCGAAAGTTATATTGTCAACAATTTAGAGACATTTTATCAGGATCGTACGGTCATAATTATTGCTCATCGCCTCAGTACCGTTAAACACGCAGATCAAATTATAGTCATGAACCAAGGAGAAGTTGTAGAGCAAGGAACCCATACTGAGCTGACGCTTCAAAGAGGGATATACTATGAGTTAGTTAAAAATCAGCTTGAACTAGGTCAATGAGTAAACTGCCATCATCCATCACGGAACTGACAGAACCTTCTGATTATTTACAAGAAGTCATAAAAACTCCTCCTCGCTGGGTATTGCGATGGGGAGAGACCCTGTTGCTAGCCCTCGTTATTTTTTTATTTGTTTTAGGCTGGATAATAGAGTATCCTGACAGAATTCCGGCTCAGGTGATTATCACCACGTCTCAACCACCGGTGCCTGTGAAAGCAAGGGCGAATGGAACGATAAATCAATTAGTCGTCCAGGATCATGAACTGGTCGACTCCGGGCAGCTATTAGCCGTCATTCAAACTCCAGCCAACTATTCGGACATAGTGAAACTCAAACAACAACTGCTTGATTTTACACTGGAATTTCCATTAGAAGACACCTTGGTTGAATTTGCCTATCAATTGGGAACACTTCAGCAACAATACGCTCAATTTCAGGAAAAAGCAGAAGGTTATCGTTTTTATCAGCATTTTACCCCCCATTTTCAAGAACAGAAATCGATTGGGCAACAACTACAGCGATACCAAGAGCTACTAAATCAAAAACAGCACCATGTAAGCCTGTTGAAACAAAAAATTGCCTTAGCCGAAAAAGATTATCATCGCAATAAACAGCTACATCATTCTCAAACAATTGCCGATAAAACATTAGAAGCTAGTGCAGCTCAGTGGCTAGAGACCAAAGAATCGTATGAAATACTGCTCAGTGAAATATCTCAACTTAAAGTCAATCAAGCAGGTCTACGAAGAGAATGGCAACAACTACAAACTAAGCATAGCAAAGAAGGTGAGCAGCTAAGGACCTCATTGCTGTCGGCAAAAGAGACACTGCTTGCCGGTATAGCAGCTTGGGAAGAATTATACTTACTTAGAGCGTCTCAATCAGGAAAAATTTCTTTTTCTGACTTTTGGAGTGAGCAACAAGTTGTCCAGGACGGGCAAACAGTGATGAGCATTTTGCCGGTATATGATACAACTGATGAACTATCGATGATTGGTCAGATCAGAGTGTCGGTGGTTAATTCTGGTAAAATAAAAAAGGGGCAGCGTGTCGATATTTATCTTGCTAACTACCCTTATACTGAGTACGGTTCTGTAAGAGGGATGGTAAAAGATATATCAGCGTTACCAAAACAGGGATATTATAATTTGACGGTTGATCTCCCCAATAAACTAATGACGGAATTTGGATATAGCATTCCTTTTCAACAAAGACTTCAAGGGGATGCTGAAATAGTGACCAATAATCTCAGGTTACTGGAGCGACTTTTTTATAGAGTTAGAGAGGTTGTACAATCACCCAGGGCAGTAACATCTAATAGAATCAATTCATAGCTACTCATACATTAACTGATACAATTCATATTCTTCCTAGGTGCAGCAGTTACGCATCCACGCATCCCGATCTGATTGATCAGAGGGGAACGACACAAATCGCTTCAGGTCGGGTAACTGCTTGCATTTCTGAAAGCCAAGCTGCTGCATGATGACCCGTTCCTGCTTACTTTTTAGCGAGTCAAGCCACTGCTCATACTGTAGTTGGGTAACTTCTATACGGCGATGCCGGTAATATTCAGTGATGCGCTGGGCAATGGTTAGTAAAGGAGCTTGGTTATTCATACCTACGCGTTCTTTGCTACTATAGAACGCACGAATCATAACCAAGTTCCTCTTAAAGATTCTGGAGGCTGGGCATTACGCCAGAAATAGAAAAACTTTCTGGATGTGAAGTAATGGTTAACGCTGTCCATATAGGAATTATAAGTACAATATGGGGTATTCGTAGCACAGGGGTAAATGACCGGGTGGCGGCCACTTACTCTAAAGGACACCAGCTTCCTAATTAACCGTTCTTGTTTTCTTGCAAGAGCTTTATAATAATTCCTAGCTGGCCCAAATGATATATATCGTGATGCAACATTCCATAGACGACAAACCGGTACGGGTAGTTATCTTTGAAATCCGTGTCATAGTAAGTTTCATCGAGAAAACCGTCATCTTTTGTTTGAAGCAATTCAATCAATTCTTGCAGGCTATTGCGGTACGCAGTTTTGATATGATCCCATCCAATCTTTCTTAATTGGTTATTAGGGCGCCAGTTTTGTTCACTGTCATCCGTTAAACTACCCTTCCCCGTTTTGATTTTTAAAATAGTTTCTTGTCTCCAGACCGTTAAATGAGAAATGATTTCTGCCACACTGTGCAAATCAGGAATGGGGCGCACAAAGGCTTCAAGATCACTAACTAAACTCAGTTTCTTATCAAAATTTGCCCCCATCCAATTTTTGCCTTCCTGAACATCCTTAAGCTGATGACTTATATCTTCAATCAAGGTTCTCATTTTGCTTGTTTTTAAGTGGAATAGTTATTTAAGAAACCCATCGTTTTCATGCAAACTACATTTTGAATTTCTACATGGCAAAATGAATAAATATTTCAAGCTATCTTACTTGTTCCTTAGCTCGTGTAAAAAAACGGTCGTTTTAATTCTTTTATTAGAGTAAGTTGCCGCCACCCGGTCATTTAACCCTGTGCTACGAATACCCCAATATAACCACTGGCATCGATTTTTACATGCGTAACTTCGAATCCCGGTCAGGCGTGACCCGGTCAGGCGTGCTATGAACAAGGGTGGGGGACTTGAGCTCATCCGTTCTAGTGGAAGGTAAAACAGGGGAGGGGTGTTTTTTTAGAGCGTGTTTAGCGTTTTTTTTTGCTACTAAGGCCGCCTGATCAGAAAGCCGTGCCGGGTCACGCCTGACCGGGGTTGGGGATGATTTCCCTTGGCTAAACATATTAGATCCCGGAGCCTGAGTCAGCATGTCATTGACATCACTATACTGACCGTAAAGATGCGCACGAGAAAATAGCTTGACCTGGTTTTGTTTGCGCTCATCTAACTCCTCACGCATATGCTCCATCATCTTTATTCCCGCAGCATCATTGTCGTGGTACACGGCTACTGCCTGGTACCCTTTTTCCAGTATTTTATCCACGGTGGGCTGGTAGTTACTGGCCGAGTGGGATATGATCGTATCGCGGTACTGGTTACTATTACGCATCACGTTCTTGCTGATAAAATCAAGCTGCCCCTCAAAGACATCCACTTTACCATCGGGTTTTGTTCCCGGAAGAAATGTTATTCCAGGGAGGCCAACCACGGTTTTAGATCGGGGATGGGCGTTACGCACGTGAATACCGCCCTGATCATTTTTCATCCCGACCCCGAAGTAATATTTATCATCTCCGGTTGTTTTATCCTTCCGCTTGTAGTGGGCTTCAACCAGGAATTTCCGGGCAGTCGTTAAAGGAATCTTACGCACTTCACGAATGTACTTTATCAGCGCAGGATGTTTCAGGGGTTGGGTCTTGACCAAAATATTGGGGGTGTCCTGATCGTTGGATTGAGGAGGAGGGGGCGCGGTTTTTTCAGGTTTCTTCATCCGCTGTACCCGCTGGGTCGTTGATTGTTCTAACCACTCCAGCGCTTTGCTTTTGGCCGTCTTAGCCCCTTTACCCGGTAGGTCATCGGTCAGATTGAGCTTTTGTTTTACCAGGTTAAGCAAGTCCCCATTCTTGCCACTACTATTATCGTAGTAGATATTTTTGCCAGGGTGGATGCGCATGCTGGGGGTACGCTCATTATTGAAGATGGACTTAATGGTGTAGGGGGCTTGCCGATTGCGGTAGCGCTCGGGAACAGGATGTCCTAACCGATCCAGTACTTCTTCAATGCGGACAGATTGCTTCACCCGTAACAGCCGTTCTTTAAAGGTAAGTTTCATGGCTGTAATCGCTAACGAGGTACTAACACTACCCGCACCGTATAATC
The DNA here is from genome assembly GCA_040222715.1 of Cyclobacteriaceae bacterium. GTDB lineage: Bacteria > Bacteroidota > Bacteroidia > Cytophagales > Cyclobacteriaceae > Tunicatimonas. The sequence continues at coordinate 23,912 of JAVKCN010000088.1, forward strand.
TTGATCGGGCTCCCCCCTTAACTGCTTCACCACACTAAAGGCGACCGTATCCCGACTAAGTTGAACATCAAATAATTGATCCTCAAATGTAGTGATGGCGGAAGGGAAAAAATACAAAGGTAGTCCAACGCCTAAGACCTGAAATTCAGTATTTTCCAAATTTTCGGAAGATGAAACTGCTTCTGTTTCTCCCCTTAGCTGAGATTCATTGCACTTACTTTTGGTTCCCCATAATTGAGTAATAAGCAGCTGGCTATTATCATAACTTGTTTCTGATACAAAAAGGCGAGGTACAAATTCAATCAGTAGGCTATCATCTAATTGGCATGCCGGCATTTGCATAGCCTCCAGCCAATCTGTTCCATAGGATTGCCCGGCTAAAGTAATAGGTGCCTCGGTTGTCATACTGCTAATACGGTAATCTACGGTGCCATTCAACGCCTGGGTTAAAGCTTGCTCCTGCTTCTGGTAGTGGGCAACAGAATTATTGGAAGGTTCCGGATCATTGGATGAACAGCTCATCCAAAGAAGGCTGGTAAGAAGTAGAAGTACATGCCAGGTTTTCATATCAGACGGGTTTAAGTTGGTTGTTATCATGGAACACTATTTAGGGGCAAACGTCCAGATTTTTTCTATTTCAATCTCCGTACCACCCTTGTCCTGAAGTGTAAAAGTAAGGGGGTAATCCTGTCCGGCTTCTGCTACCAGTGGTTCAATATACACCGGAAGCAGCTGATCCCGGGCCACAAATTGCTGGTACGACACAACTACCTGGTCACCTAAATAGTACGATAGCGAATCCTCTGCTACCGAATAGGTAAGCTCTAAATCCTGATCATCAGAAGTGATCGTCAACGTATATTCTTCATTAGTATCGGTAGCCTGCTGTTGCCTGGCGTACAGCAAGAAGGGGTAGTTCGCTGAATCCACGGCGATAACGCGGGCATTGAATTCCAGCTCAGGTACGGGTAGCTCCTCGACGTCGGAAAACTCCTTGCTGTGGGTGATCTTCCGGGAAGAAGCATCCGAAACAGTAAACTCAACTTGCGTACGTTCATAGGGAAGGGATAGATAGCTCCACCGAAACGGAAGGGTGAGCTCATTTTGTAGAAACAACTCATAGCTAATAGGCACCTGATCACCCAACCGATACACCCCTTCTATACCGGCGTACTGGAAGAGTATTTCTTGATCGGTTTCACTGGTGGCTACCACGGTATATACCACAGTAGGATCTATTGACTCGGACTGTTGTTTCACGTAGATGGAGCCGGTCTGAAGGGTATCATCGATCTGCAGCCGAGCGTTAAATTCCGGATATACTTTCGCCAGGTCAGTCGCGTAGGCAATGGTATCCAGCTGTCCCAGTGCATTGAGGGCAATGAGTTTACCCTGGTGAAGACCCGCCTGATCAGGAACGTAGCGCAGGGGAACGGTTGGTACTACTTGAAAAGTAGCCAATCCCTGCTCCTGTCCCGTGAGCCAATATCCCGTCCCGACTTCGGGCAGCCAACTGATGGTCAAGGGCTGGGTAGAACGGTTTATAAACAGTAGGGTATCGGGAAATGTAAGTGTCTCAGTCGGGGCGCTTAGGCCGGAGTCAAAATCGGTAATAGGAGTAATATCAAGTTCATCGGGCTGACAGGCCATTAGTAGACTTACCAATAGCAGCCCTAATAGGGTTAGGGTTTTCATAAGTACAATACTGGTTAAATGAGATTAGTAAAGCAGGGTCAGTAGCCAGGCCAGAAAGCTAAGCCAAAACAACCCATTGATTAGCGTGGACAGCCGATTGCTGGGGCGTACTTCCGTAGCCTTTGCCGTAGCCGTTCCCTTACCAATCAGGCGAACAAGGAAAAAGCCGATCCAGAAGAAACGAAATGGATGCATATCAATGAAGGTAAAATTTTGCGCCAAGAGCCATTACCCCATCTAATCTATCAATCTTAGAGTTGGCATAACGCTGCTGATAATTTAGGGTAATTATCACAGAACTCGAAATGAACAGCTCAGTATTTACACTTCCCTGAATACCGATGACCAATTTACTAGCAGGATCATGGATGGTATAGGTTAGCGGGATACCTTCGGGCGGCTTGACAATGCGCTCAACACCCAGTAGAGGCCCGACCCCGGCGTTGAAGCAGAGGCTGTGGCGGAACAGACTACCCAAGGTGTAAAAAGCCGTTCCCTGACCGTAGTACTTCTCTACGCGCAGCGAGACGGGCTGCGGGGGAGTATCCCGGATAGCACCGACCATCCCGGCTTGCCAGTGCCACCGGCGGTCGATAATCTTTGAATACAGCAAGGCACCCTGATGGTGGCTCCCCCGCCACTGATCGACGAACCCGGCTTGCATTTCCAGGTAGCTGACACCCTTCACATGCCGTTGGGCAATAACGCGGATGGGTAGTAAGGCTACCTCAATAAACAATACAACTACAAACACATATTTCATAACTATCGGGCATTATCAAAGGTGGAAGATTCTAACAAATCGTCGTTGTAAATGGGTATTTCCAGATGGCGCCCCCCTTGTTTCTCAAAGATTTGGATAAGGATCTTTTTATCATCACTCACCGTTAATTTCTCAATAGGAAAGGCTACCGTGCGGGAGGTATGCCCTTCAATGAGGGTCAGCTCATCCATCCTCACCAACGGCTCAATGGTTTTCTCCTGGTACGAGGTTTTCTTGCTCTTATTTTTATCTTTTACCAGCAAGGTGAAGGACTCAATCTCATACTCAATATGTGAGCGGTTACGAATCCGAAGCTGAAAGAACATCACGTCCTTCTTCACTAAAATATTGGTGACATAGAGTTTTATGCCCTGCTTCTCTATGCCTATGTGCCGCATCCTGCGCCGCTGCATTCGGGCTTCCTTGGTCAGATCCCGGATCGTTTGGGCCGTCATACTAGATCCTTTAAAGTTAGCCAGGGTGGGGGATTCATCCAGGTAACGTTGGTAACCTACTGGATTAGCACTGGCTAACGCCCGATCCAGAGAGAATCTATGAAGACTAGCCTGTTGCGGGTTGAACGTTCCCATATCCAGGCCGATGTCCGGATTGGCGGCATTGTAGTATACTTCATAGATCCAAAGCTGGCCATCATCGGTGACTACGTGCAGGGAAGTGGGCGTGAATTCTGGCTGGTTGCTCTTTACTTTTAAGATATTGGCCGCTTGATCGAAGACGGCGACCAGCACACTGATACTGCCTACGTCCACGTCTACAATATTTGCGGGGAAGGTAATCGTGGTGGTGTGCTCGGCAATATTGAGCGGATACACCCTCAGGGCTTCAGGGCCCCTGCCGGATTGTGCGGCTAAAAAGCCGGGTAGCAGGAATACTAGTAGACTGAAAATAGGTTTCATAGCTAATGATTTACGTTTAGGATCAAAAATTTGTGTTCCGCCTTCAGAATTACCTTCGGCAACTGTGAATTTCGGCGGACCAGATTCGTAACCGAGCGAAAACCCTGATTAACCGCCTGGGAAACCAGGCCAGGATCACCCATGGACAGCTGCATCCCGGAGGCAGCGTTGCCGTAGGCCTCACGAGCCGCTTCACTGACCTCCAGCCCCTCAACGGCTATTCCTTCCATCCCGTCCAGGTCGTAGACAGACATTTGGACGGGAAGGATTCGCTGATCGCGTTCAATATTTGAGATGCTAATATCAATCCGGCCCCCGTTCAAATCCACTTTGCCGTAGACAAAGCTCATGGCCGGAAGCCGATGCCCCCCTACATAGATGGCCTGATTGATGCGTAGCTTCACTGTAGAGCCCTGCGTTACTTTTTGGGTGCCGTGAATACTGGCTGAAAGTCCCAGGGACTGTTCATCATGCATCGGCTTGGATAGTCCATTAAAACCCGATGCCACCTGCAGGGGAACTACCCGATAGGTTGTATCAAGCTTGGCTCGCTGGTAGCGATCAAGAGCAACCTGGTAGACGGCATCGGAAGGCTGACCCAGATAAGTGATGGGGGTCTGGTCATCGCTTCCGGCTAATAGGAATTTACGATTGGCATCTTGCGCCCTGCTCTGCTCACGTAGCTCACGCTGTCGTAGCTCGGGGTTCTGGATATACTGGATCTGCTTGAGCACATCTTTGATATTGTCAAAAGTCTCATCTTCCTGGGTGGCGTACAGGTCCTGCGGTTCGTTACTAGCCATCAAAGCCGTCTGTTGCCCCTGTAATGCGGCGGCCAGCTCCTCGGAGGTTCCCTCATCGGCTGAGGTGGGGGTGGTTATCGTAGGGTTGGAGGCAGCTGCTCGGGGCCGGGTAGATGGCGTTCGCTTCTGTTCAATAGTGCGTAGGCTTTTGTCAAGCTTGCGATTGGCGTCTTTAAAGCGGGCTTCCGCTCCGGCAGCTTCATCTGCCCCCTGTAATTCTAACGTCTCATCCTGGGTTTTGAACATCAGCGTGTTAGGGGAACGAAGCTTACTGAAAAAGCTATCTTCTTCCTCGGGTCGCTGCGTTGAATCCTGAGCGTAGAAGGCCTGTAGCGCAGGATCAAGCCGTTCCTGGGAAGAACGCTCCTTCTTCTTTTTATTGGCAAACACATACGCTCGAACTTTATCACCGGCTTCATCTACCAGGCTAGGCTCGGGAATATGCGTGGATAAGTGCGTGTGATCGGTATCAGCGCGGTCAAGTTTATGAGAATTAACCTTGCCTCCGCCCAAGATAAAAAAGAAAGCGGTGATCAGCACTACCATGGGCAGGGGAATGACGAGCATCAATTTTTGCTGCATCTGCCGGGGGGTTCCTTTTGTTATTTCGTTGCCTTTTTCCATGATTATTTTAGTTTTTCCTATTTAATTCAGAATCGATAGGGGAACACTGACGGCGGCTAAAAACCTGTCGGTGCTGTAATAGGGATAGCCTAAAGGGTAACCTTTACAGGTTATATCTTCTAGTATGACCGTCCAGCCAGGATGCGATGTGTATATACTGGCCCGGTTGATTTTATGCTGGTAGTTGGGACTATCAAATACTGATCGCAGGGCGGTTACCCTACCATCTCTGTCTTGGAAGGTGCCTTCGACTTTTGTCAAGGCCTTCCCTTGGTAGGAAAGGTTACTCACGTAGGGGCTGTATTCCTTCGTAGCAGAGGATAGAGCCCTGAATCGCAGGACGCCTTTCGGGGTGCTTATTTCTATGACATTGTTCCGGTATCTGTATACCGGGTAATGAAACGTACTATATGAAAAAGACGATAGTTGAGCAAAACCCGGCCCCCAGGTTTGACCCATAGTAAATTTTTCACTATCGATAACCAATCGGGTGCGTAGACCTTCCACCGATAAGGGGCGTACTACGGGGGGATTCCTGGGAAAGAAGCCAGAACAATTACCAGTGGCGCAGTCAGTAGGAAGTTTTGCTTCCAGATGATCTTCTTGACAGTTGCTTAATAATAGACATAGCAATGCCAGGCATGAAACAGTCAATTTTCTCATGTGAATTAAATGTTAGGTTAGAAAATCCTTTTTGGGGAGCTGAAAATTTCTTGTTTTTCAGGTTACTCAAAACCAATTACAATTTTCTCATTAGTAGCGGTTCTGGCTACTTGTATGGTGCCAGTCCTACCAATTCTGCCTTCAGCGGAACTGCTATCAATCAAATCCTTTCGCTCAAAACATGTGATCTGGCAAGTAAAATAGTAGATGCTTCCTTTTCGTAAGTCCGTATATAGGGACGCTTTATCGTTCGTCGCCTTTACCCTGGCCTCCAGGTAATTCGTCCCGGGTATGAGGGTTGCTCGGACCTCTAGTCCAACATAGCGATGGTCTATATAGTCTAGCTCAATCATATTATTCCTTTTTGCTATATCGGCTATAAAGTAAACGCCTGTGTGCAACACTTTACGTTCGTCCGCACTGAACAAAGAAATATGTAACTTTTTAGGCCGGAAACTGGGAGTAGGCATTTCTTTGAGATATTCGGGCGTGCAGGCATTGGTCGGACCGGGTCTAGGTCTAGTTTTGGAGGGGAAGAAATCAAGACAGTCGCCGGTGGCGCAGTCATTAGGAAGTTTTGCTTCCAGATGATCTTCCTGGCAGTTGCTTAATAATAGACATAACAATGCCAAGTATGAAACAGTTAGTTTTCTCATGTGAATTAAATGTTAGGTTAGAAAATCCTTTTTGGGGAGCTGAAAATTTCTTTTTTCCATGATTATGGCGTTTTTGAAGTGAAAGCTTGTATTGAATCGAGTACTGTAGGATGCTGCTGCAACCAGGCACGTAGCGCCCCTTCCGGATCAACCGACTGCTGAATCTTATGTAGTTTTAACCCAATGGCAAGTTGCTTTTCAACGGTGAGTTGTAGCCCGGTTTTGGATGAGTCAGCTGCAAGCGGGGATAGTACTTCGGACAGCGTCTCCTCGTGAAACCGCTTCTCCAGCACCTGCCGGGCCAGGGTGGGAATTTGAATAGTGGATACTGATGGTCGTACGGATAGACTCAGGAAGATTAGTACCGGTACGACTACCACAGCTACCAGCGTAATAATAAAGATTGCTGAGTAGCGGTTGGCGGTGGCGTAGACTTCCAAGCGTTGGCAGAACCGCCGGATGCCTCTCTGAAGACGAAGAGATGCCCTATTCCAGAATTTTTGCTTAGGGGGGATGGAGTGGTGATTATTCATTAAACCAGTCATTATAGGGTTGGATCTTTTTTCAACACCCGTATATCGTGGTTGCTGATTATTTGCCAGTTGGCAATCAGCATCCCGTGGGTATTATTTTCACTGCGATCCACATTACGGATCGTTCCTCGGGTAATTAATTCCCGCTCGGTCAGCGAGGTGCTACGTTCTAATAACTGGGTACAGGTGAAGGTGAAATGGACATCATAATCAACGGTATCGATCTTCACTGCCTGGTCCGGGATGATTAGCTGTTGGCGGATGTTCTGGGATACCAGCGTAGTATAAAATTTATTTTCCTTCAAGTACGCATGGTGTTGATTTCCGGACTCGTCGATCAGGTAGAGTGCCTGGCGAAGTTTGTCATCGATGGCGGACTGGTCCGGGGAGAGGTTAAAGAACAGCTCGTGAAAGCGAGTGATGTGACCGATAGCTTCTATTTTACGGTCGGCTGGCGAGGGTTGGGACGCTTCTACCTGAAGGGCCTGCCCATTAGCAATGACGTAAGTCCGGTCCAGGCGGGTGAGGAGCTCGGCTCGTTCTCTTTTACCGGCCAGTACAATGGTGATGATCGAAGCAAAGCTTACGATCAGGGTAATTATGGTAATGGCCTTGCTAAGCTTAAAAGCACTATTGACATTTTTGTATAACTGCATAATAGAACTTTTATTAAATGGAAAACATATACGTCAAATCAGATTATTTCTTCTTGCCAGCCGCACCCGCTGCTGCGGCCATGGTGACGTAGCCCATTGCGGCCCCGGCGGCAGCAGAAGCAGTATTGCCCAAGAAGTTGACCTGCTTCATCGCTGCTGAGCCGCCGTGACCGGGATGCACGATCCACGATGCGACACTGGGAATCGTAAAGTAGCCCACCGCGGCAAACAGCAGAAATACCAGCATTGCCATATCAGTTGAATCCACCGAGCTAGTACCTGAATCATTGAGCTGCACCAAGGCTCCGTCAATGAGGCTGATCTGTATTTCATTGATCAGAAAGCCATACAGATTTGCTACGGGCAGCCAAAGGCTTACGTGAATGTAGCGGGTAAGCCAGCCGGTCAGGCTGCTAGAAAAGGATTCAAACAAACTCAGGGCAATGGCAATCGGACCGAGTAAGCTTAGGATCAGCAAAAAGAAAATCCGGGCCGCATCAATACAGACTGAAGCCGTATAGTACAGTAGTGATACTACATCGAACATAAGCATTCGGGCGTACCCCTTAAACTGAAAGAGCATTTGTTCTCCCGCAAAATTCATCATGGAGAAAATGCCAAACGGCCCGCTGGTTTCAATCTCATTATCTTCTACCCAGGAGCCATAGTCGCCAAAGCCGAAATTGCCCATATAGTGCTTCCAGGCATCGGTTTCAACCAGATCCTGCGTAAGCATTCTTTCTAGTGTTTCGTTGCTTTCCCCTACCAGTGATGCAGTATAGTTCGAAGCAACTGCCATGACGGCGTTCACGATGCTCAGTAAGCCGGGATACAATGCCAATGCCAAGCTAATCAGTATTGGCTTGACCAGGGGGTAAAAATTTATGGGCTCTTCCATCAGTATCTGACGATAAATCCGGATGCATACATAGATCATAGCCCCCAGCCCAGCCACCAGGCTCATGCCACTGGCTATAGCGGAAAATTGGGGACTAAGCTTATTGTAGGCATTGTACAGGCTGTCCTGTAGGGCACTGGCCGCCATCGTAGGGGTGCATAATAGCAAGAGTCCTAAACTGGTGACCCATATTTTTCTAGTCATAATTTATAAGTTAGGGGGTAATTAATTGTTCCAGGTTGCTATATTCATCCATCTGCCCTGCCCGTCTGGCCAGGATGTAGCCCAGCAACTCGGTCAGCTTTACCACCCGCAGGTTGGTTTGCTCGGCAATGGTGTTGAACTTCTCCAGGGTCTTCAGCCGCTGCCCATCGGTCATCTTAAGTTTATCGTTGGTGGTCAGAAGATTGAAGTCATCGGTAAGCTGTTGTTGGTAGTTCAGAGCATTTGCCAGTGCAGTGAGAAAAAAGGCGTACTCCTCGGCTGACAGCAATAGTTGATTGTCGTTTAATATCGCCTTAAATCGTCGAATACGGTTGACAGTCGCAACCACATTATTGACGTAGGTGATAGCCACCTGAGCGTTAAGCACTCCAGAAGAGACGATACCCAGGCCCTCCAGAAATTTTTCGTGCAGTTTCTTCTCCCGATCTACTACTAAATTATATACCTGATGTGCCTTGGTAATGAACTTGGTCAATTGACCGGAAAGGAGCACATTCTCTAGCCATAGATATGTTTCGGATTCAAGTAGCTTAATCTTCTTTTTTTTCTTGTCGATGAAATCCTTGAGTTTCCAATCAATACCGCTAAGGCCCAAATGCTCCCATTCAATATCAAAGAGCTCCCAGATTTTTAGTATATCCCCCAACTCGTCTTCATCCACAAAATTGAGGTAATCCATGATCTTGTCTTTGTGTCCGTTTAGGTCAAATGAAAACAGCTCATAGGTCAGGGAAGGAACTTCTTCATCCTGGTTTTGCGCCTGAACTGGAAATGCCAGCAGCCCACTAAAGAGTAGTCCGATCATGATAAGTAACCGTTCCATTACTTTCCTAATATCGTGGGTAGCTGATCCATTTGCGTATCCAGGCGGATCAGGGCTATATGATTCATCATTTGGTTAAACTTGCGCAGCTCCAGGTATAGCGTTTCGGCCGCCATATGAAACCGGTATACCAGCTCTAGGCGCTCACCGTCATTCAACCGCATATCTCCCTCCCGAATCACTTCCCCTACCTGCCAGGCAATCGTACTGGCCTGCCGGGCACATTCGGTGTAGGAATCTAGAAAAAGCTCCTTTTCTACTGCCGTGAAAAGATCAGTATCGCTGATAATGGATTTGGCCCGATTGATCTCCTGCCTGATCTTTACGATCAGATCAATGGTCTCTAGTACTTTTGTGTGATTGGATATCTCAGATTTTACTACTTTGAGCATATCTTCTAGAATGAGTTCACGAATACTAAAACTGCCGTCCTTGATGTCATTAAACGTTTGATAAGCTAGTATCAGCTCAGCGTTGTGTTTGGTGATCAGATCGATTCCCACATTGATGACCCCTACTTTTTGCAGATTCAAAACGAATTCAGCGGTACTCTGCTTTAGCTCATCCAGCTTGATGCCATTTCCGCCGGTAGGAGCAGGCTTCTGCCCGTTCCCCTGACACTGCCCCCCAGGGGTGAGCAACAGCAGTAGCGGTATGGTAAACAACAAAGCCAGGGCTAGTGGGTGAGTACCATGTATCATCGCTAATTTTTAAGAAGTAAATCCAAGTTATTTTCTACGCCGGGCAACCCCCGCATCGCTGCGATATAACCAACATCCCGCCGCAATTTCCGCAGATAGGTCAGGTCGGAGTGTAACTTGTCTCGGGTATTAAGGACCAGCTGAAGCCGGTCCTGGTCATCCATAGAAAGTTCGGCCAGGGCGAGCACCATGTTTTTGATATCAGTGATATTGTGAGTGGCTTTATCCAGAATGGCATTGGCCGTGCGGGTTAATACATCTACTTCATCGGGGGTAAAGGTCCCCGTACTGAGCATATTGATAATTTCCCCGAATTCAGAGAGGAACGTCTTTTCCAGGGTAGCCAAATCAAATATTCCCTGGATGGTCTTGATAATATTTTTAGCAACCTTTAAGTCATCGTAGTATTTTTGGTATAAATCACGTCCCTTCTTAGCGATGTCAATACCCTTCTGGATGCCCTTTGAGTGGATAATAGCCTCAGCTACCTTTAGGGCATTCATCTCTTTAATTTTTGAGTTTTGCAACCGTTGGATGGCCAGGTTCATCGCTTTAATCACCTGATCTACTGCCGCCTTGATAATTTTTACGATCCACTGGGGAATGCTTACCATCCCCTGGGGGGAATTCAATCGTAGGGTTTGAGCCAGTTGCAAGGATGCCGTACTAAGGGATGCCTGTGCTGAGAAGTAAGGGAAGAATACCTGATGGCGGGCGCGTAATTCAGCTATCACCGTGCTAGCTTGTGCCACCATCATCCAGTCAACGGCTTTCAGGGCAGGTACCTTTGTGGTAGCTACTGAAGTAGACGCCCCGAGAGGTGCTTGAAGGCTGACCATAAGAGCTATAAGTATCATGGCTGTTTTCATCGTAACTACGCTAAATGGGCTTGCTGCTGGTAATGAATGCCTTTCTGATAAGGTATATACACTTCTTGCAGAGCCCGCTTGTAATTAAACTGGTACACATTCTTCAATAAAGTGTACGCCTGATGGTAATCTAATCCCGTTTCGTGCAGTTTTTCCAGCGTGTCCACAACTGGATTGTTCTGCTGATTTTGCACTTCATGCTGGTAGGCTTTTTTGTAGTCACCGTGGTATTGCGTGATAATGCGTTCAATAGCCTGGGCAGTACTACAATCGTTTATGGCCGCAATTTCGTTTACGGCATTTTTTTCCCGCTCTTCGGTGGTATAGGTAAAGTACTCATTTGGCGATACCTCAAAAGCATACACGTTCGAGTATTTAAGATAGGCTACGTAAACCTCTTTGTAATTTCGTTTGATGCGAGCCTTTAGCTCATCCCCCGGGTTCAGGCTTAGTACCTGATTGGCCTGGTGCTCTGTGAAGTTGAGCATCCTCATAATATCTTCCAGGTTGTTTTCAAACTTGGATAGATCAAGGATCAACTTGGTATCCGCGTTATTGACGATGGTTTTCTTGGCAAACTCAGACTCTAGTATATCGTCCGGGTTTTGTGTGACCGTCCAGGTCTCCCCGTAGTATTTTCGGCAAGTACGGTATAAATACTCAATGAACGTGGCCATCTTCTTTTCCGAAAGAGCCTTCCAGGCCTCTTCAATAAGCATGATCTTGCGGATACCCTTCTTTTTAAGCATTTTGGAAATAAACACCTCCATAATGATAATGGTCACTACCGGGTACAATACATCATTGTTTTTGATGGCATCGATTTCAAAGACAATAAATTTCTCCTCAAATAAGGTATGGTCAATATCGGAGTTCAGCAGAAAGTCATATTGTCCTCCCTGGTAGAAATGCTTCAGGATCAACAGTAGCGTTCGCAGGTTAAAATCTTCATCGGTAAAGTTTTGCTGCTTTAAATGGTTCCGGAATTGATTTCCAAGAAACTCATAATACGTATCGAATTTTACCTCTAGATGTTTGTTCTCGGGTTGGTTGATCCACTTATAGTACATCTCAATAGACTCACCTAGCGTCAGCGACTCCAGACGAAACTGTTCTTTACTGACTTTACCTTCCTCTTCTTTGCCCCAGAGAGAAAACAGCAGGGCCACTAGTGCATCAATCTTATCCCGAACCGGGTAGCGCTCATTGTTGGGCAGCTTAAAGGGGTTGAACGCAATGGGGTTTTCGTCAGTGTACTTAAGATAGGTCCCCCCAAAGAAATCACACAGTCCCCGATAACTATCACCCATATCCAAGATAACGATGTCAGCATCATTCTCGGCGTAGTGACGCATACAGCCATTGGTGAGGAATGATTTTCCTGAACCAGAGCCCCCCAGCACAAATTTATTGCGGTTGTTGATCCACTTCTTTTCCATAGGAAGATCCGACAGGTCAACCCTGATGGGTTGCCCGTTGATACGGTCGGTAAACATCACTCCGTGCGGATCAGAACGGTACGTTGACTCGTAATTCATCAAACAGGCTGCCTGATGGGTAAATAATTGTACCCGGCTTTCCTGGGGAAGTTCAGCACTGTTGCCCGGTAAATTGCTCATGTATAGCAGCATGGTATTCACCGTTTCTACTTTAGGAACAAATCCTACTTGCTTGATACGGGTCAGGGCTTCGTTGGTCTTTATC
>JAVKCN010000089.1:0-2084 GCA_040222715.1 Cyclobacteriaceae bacterium
GATTGTCTTTGAGGGCGACTCCGGCTATTTTGCGAAACCCGCTGACCCAGATCTCCAGGGCACGCAGGGCTTCGTCGCGCTGCCGGGTAGCTTGTTGGGCATCGGCTTTGCGTTGCTGCCACTGGTAGCGTCCTTCCACCACCGCCTGCACCATTGCCTGAACTTCGGCCACACGTTCGGCAGTGATACCATATTTCTTCAATGGGCCTAGGTGCCCCGACAGTCGATCCAGGAAAGCCTGCGCCTGTAGGTGCCAACCGGCAATCGTGGTCTTGCGGCTTTCGTCCAGTTTCAGATAGCGAAGGGTCGCCTCATCACCGCGGAAGGCAAAGCGGACGACCTCCCGCAGCTCCCGGTAGTTGGCCTGAGCGGCCCGGGTATCTTCTTTCAACTGATTGCTCACAGTACGGGACAGGCTGTAGGCATCCTCCTGTGCCCGTACGGCCCCGGTTACTTCCTCTACCAGTGCATCTACTTCCTGATAGCGCGCCGGAGTAAAACCAAAGGCATTCAGTTGCTGGCGGATGCCGGGATGGTTCCGGGCATTGCTTAGCAGCATCTGGGTTCGGTCTACAAAAATGTCAATTTTCTTACTCATAATATGTTTATTGTTTGGTGAATGGGAAGTCAGGTTACAGAAATAATGCAGTAATCGGCCCCTGCGGAAATTTGCTTATGTGTAGGCAACGGCCTGAAAGTGCGGAACAGGCAGAAAAAAGTGTTTCCCGATGGGCAAATCCTACGTGAGGGGCGTTCGATATTGCTTTCGAGTGGTAAAATCCACCGATTCGATGACTCGAAAGTAAAAACAAGTGGCAACTTGACCCGGTTTGTCGCTCGAAATCAATTTCGGGTGACTGATTCGCCCCGTTGAAGCACTCGAAATCGGTTTCGAATGCCTTTTCCCAGCCGATTAAGGAGGAGAATTGCGCCTAAAGCCGATCAGGTGCTTTAATGCGGCATAAAATCAATGATTTTCCTCCCTGAAACCGGCATATCAGGCAGGAATACTGTCGGAAGAAGGTAGAAACCAGCGACTCCGACTACCCTGGCCGACGGAGAATAGCCCGAAAATGGTCGGTTCCGCAGTAAATCCTACACCCGTACCCATCCCCGCTGTTTCGCGCCCAAAAAAATTCTTTTCCCCGTTATTTATCAGGATATTGTATGCTACCCAGGCGTGCATACCTGATGATATGGTGCATGACAAACGTTTACAAATATTTAATACTGGCCCAATGATTGAAAACGTTCGCTCACAGATTTACCGCCATAAGCATACAAATAATGGCCTGTGCACAACAAACAGGCCTTTACGACACAAAAAGTGTAAGTAAGTATAATGGATATATACGCCATATAGCGTATACACACTCGTTGGCAAGCATTAAAATGAAATTTAAAACACAGGAAAACTTATTTGACTATTTATTCGAGCCTACTGTTCCTTGGGAAAATCGAGTAATAGTTCCAGCTGCTGGAATCATAGCGAGCGGATGGACAAAAGAAAATAAAGTCTTCCTTCTGTCCGCCGATGGTTACTCTGTTTCAAATCCAATAACGGGTGAAAGAGAATTAAGGAATTGGGACGAGGAGAATAAGGCTATGAGTAAATTCTCTAAAGACAACTTGGAATTTAGGATTGATGAACTCCAAGAAACTATCAAAGTATTTGGATTAAGAGGTGGAAATGGGAATCATTTGACTTCGGATTACTGGAATTTGGATTCATTTCACCCTGGGCTAGGTCATCAAATTGTAGGAATAACGAATTTGAAGAAGCATCAAAATAAATCTGAATATTGGAAGAATTTTGACTTAATCAGATTAGAACGATTGGAAAACTGTAGTCTGACTTACGGATTCTCGCCTGACGAAAAGCATTTTGGGATCTTTGGATCTGGAGGGGCAGAAATATTTAGTAGAAGGTAAAAACGCTTGCCAATCGAGTAGGTGGCTGACGGTCGGAATGACCGCCAGTGCACCTCTCACACCACCCGGCGTACGGTTCTCGTACCGGGCGGTTCGCACAGCATAAAACCGTCGCTCTTTACACCGACGATCTCTTTTCACTACTTTTAAGA
>JAVKCN010000090.1:0-15397 GCA_040222715.1 Cyclobacteriaceae bacterium
CGAGGTAGCTTCAAAGATTTCTCCATTGATGCTATGCGTAATATGCAGTGCATCCAGCTTCACAGGGGAAAGGTGGTAAGAAATTCCGATTTCACCATAACGTCGGTTGGTTAAAAGAAAATTGTAAGAAGTGCTGAGAAAGGTACTGTATCCTAGTTGGGAATCAAATGCAAAGTCATCTGTCGTTCTAATTTGAAATTGCTGAGGAATACCCTGAGGGTTGAATAGTTCCAAATGAGAATTTGTGGCCATTAAAGAACCTTTCATCCAGTCTAGAGAACAGCCCGCTGCAAAAGACAAGAAATTGAAGTTTCCACCCACCGATTTCTTGTATAGAAGCGCAATCGGTAACTCAACGACGAGATAGTTGGGAAATACGCCCACATTCACTTTCAGCTCCGCATCAGAATTATTTATTTCCTGATAAGACTGGATTGTTGTGAGTTGAACGCAATACCTTTTCTTTGCCAGTTGAAGCCCGGTTCTAATTCCCAGGCTATTTCTATCCTGAACCTGAAAAAAGTGATCATAAGTTAATCCAAACTTATAGCCTATATGGTAGTTTTTCTGGCTAAATCCTTCGTCTGCTTCTAGGAATTGTATCTCTGAACGATTGATTATGAGCCCGCCGGTCAGCTTTAGCCAGTGAGTTTGACCACGCACTTCGATGGATAGCAGCATAAAAATAACCGGCAGAATATAGTGCATAGTAGCCTGAATGAATACTTGGTCGGTCTCATTGTATTCAATTTACTGATTTTGCTAATCAAATACCACCGCCTTATCGGGATGCTGGTAAAACTCAAATAGTAATTGCACCTGGGAAAGAGTAAGCCGCTCAACCGAAAGTGGAGGTAGTTCATCCAAACCAAAAAAGCCCACATCTTTGGTCTCCATTCCGGCGGTAATATCTCCAGAGATGTGGCGACACTGGATAAAGATTTTGTAGGTGTAATAAGGGGTAGGAGGGTGAGGGTGGCATTTTTTGTCCAATATCGCTAGTAATCGTTCGGGAGCTACCTCAATGCCGGCTTCTTCCTGCACTTCTTTCACGGCAATCTCCGAAGGAGAGTATCCCACATCGGCCCAGCCGCCGGGCACGGTCCAGCCATTGTCAATTTTTTCCTGCACCAGCAGTAACTTCTCTTCCTGAAAAATAACTCCCCGCACATCCACTTTGGGGGTCAGGTAACCATCTTCTCGGGCATACAATTCGGTGATTTTCTCAAAAGGAACATCAGTATAATCTGACACAATGCGGGCACTGAGAGCCATCAGTTCTTCGTAGCGTTCCAAATCATAAGCATTCTCACCGTAGGTCAGGCCAGCCTGGGCAATGGATTGTATTCGTTGGGCGGTATTCAGCCAATCGTGGTGCATGATGGTGGGGTTGGGACTTTTCGGCGTTTGCGCGGAATAAAAGCAAAAGAATAATTATTGATGACACTCAATAAAACGCTGAATATCTTCGCGGGTTCCCATGGCAAACAGCACATCGTCTTTGTGGATCTCAGTATCGGCATTGGGCACACCAATAAAATTGGCCGGATCAATGGTATCGATAGAAGTGCCACCCCGCTTGATGGTAATAAGGTTCAGGTTGAATTCCTTGCGGAGATTCAGTTGGGCCAGGGTTTGGCCGATGGTGCGTTTTGGCGCACTGATCTCCACAATTTCGTATTCATCTGATAACGACAGGAATGAATGAATGCTGGGTTGCAATAGCATCTCGGCGACTGATTCACCGATTTTCTTCTCCGGCGAAAGGATTTCTTCAATGCCCAGCTTGCTTAAAATGGCCCGTTGCTGTTCATTGGCCGCCCGGGTAATGATTCGCTTTACTTTCAGTTCCTGCAACACCACCGTCGTCAGCACCAGGGCTTCAAAATCTTCTCCGATGGCCACTACCGCGGCTTCTACCTGGTGCACGTCCTGGGCTTGCAGGGCTTTGGGGTCGGTGGCATCCAGGGCTACGGCATACGCCACTTCGTCTTTAATACGGTCCACCTTCTCCATATCATGATCAATGGCAATCACCTCTGCGCCCCGTTCGGCCAGTGTCAGAGCAATGGAGGTGCCTAGCTGGCCCAGGCCGATGACCGCAAAACGGTGATTCATGGTAGTTTTGTTTTTAGAAAAGACACTAGAATCTGAACGG
Source organism: Cyclobacteriaceae bacterium (assembly GCA_040222715.1). Classification (GTDB taxonomy): domain Bacteria; phylum Bacteroidota; class Bacteroidia; order Cytophagales; family Cyclobacteriaceae; genus Tunicatimonas. The sequence continues at coordinate 2,159 of JAVKCN010000090.1, forward strand.
CCGGAGGGCATTCTTTAGCGGTATATTCCCGGTTGTTTGGGAAAATCAGGTCAGCCTCGTGCTTGTGGGGTTCAATATATTTTTCATAGGAGGGAGCCACATGGCGGGTGTATTTATATACAACATCGTCTAGCTGAAACCCTCGCTCGGCGGTATCCCGCGTCATGCGACGGTGAAACTTCAGGTGTTCCCGGGCCTCAATAAATACTTTTAAATCTAACAGGCGCGCTACATCTGGAAAGTGAAAGACAAAGATGCCTTCTACCAGAATGATGGGTGCTGGTTTAAACTCAAGCATCGCCGGAGTAATGGCTGGATTATTAAATGTGTACTCCTGCCTCCGAATGATGTTCCCTTTTTTTAACTGCTCCAGGTCTCTGGCGAACTCTTTCTCTTCAATGAGAGTAGGCACATCAAAGTTCGTAATGCGGTTCTCCAGAGGGTCGTGGATGGAAAGGTCTTTGTAATAATTGTCCTGCGAAATGAGGCAACTATGCTCTTCGCCAATGAGTTGCCGTATCCAGTGAAGGAACTGCGTTTTTCCCGAGCCACTACCGCCCGTAATGCCGACTACATAAGGAGTGTTCATAGTGAATGCAATGTCTAATTCCGCAGAAAATCCACCAGCTTTCTGACTGCCCTGGCCCGGTGACTGATGCTATTCTTTTCTTCCAGCGACATCTCTGCAAAGCTTTGTTCGTATCCCTCGGGAATAAAAACAGGGTCATATCCGAACCCTTCCTGGCCCGTAGGAGCCTGAGCGATCGTTCCCAGAGCAATGCCTTCGAAAGTATGCTGCTTGCCGCCCAGAATCAGGGTAATGACGGTACGAAACCGGGCATGGCGATCGGTTTCTCCTTGTAATTTGTCCAGCACCTTTTGCATGTTCGCCTGGCTATTACGCTGCAGACCGGCGTAGCGGGCAGAATACACCCCTGGCTCACCTTGCAGGGCACTTACCTCCAGGCCAGTGTCATCGGCAAAACAATCTATCTGGTAGTGCTGATGGACAAACTGAGCTTTTTGCGCGGAGTTACCTTCCAGCGTAGTTTGGGTTTCGGGCAACTCTTCCTGACAGCCAATATCCTGCAGGCTTACAATGTCAAATGCATGGCCTAATAGCTGCTGTACTTCCGCAATTTTATGTGGATTGTTGGTTGCGAAGCAGAGTTTCATGGCTAGTCTACTTTGACAAGTTCAATATCAAATCGGAGGGGAGAAAAGGGTGGTATCTCAGCTCCAATCGGCGAGTTGATCAGGCCTCGCTGGAATAAATCGAGGATGATTTCACTGGGAAAAGCCAGCTGGCTCTGGGCATAAGCCTCCAGAGAAGGAATAATAATAATACCTTTTTCGCCCAATTGCATCTGGGATACTCCAATGTCAAACCCATCAATTACCTGTTCAGCACCGATCACAAAAGAGAGTGGGTTGTCAGCATCTACGTTGCTGTCAAACTCGGTGCCATCCAGTAGCGTGCCGGTGTAGCGCACCTGTACGGTGCTACCATCAGCCGGAGTAGGGCCCTCAGCTTCTCCTTCCTCTGTCAAGACATAATACACTCCGCTGGTCAGGCTATCGGCTTCCGTCAGCATATTTTCGGACAGGTAGTCTTTAATTTGCAGATCTTCCTCGGCGCGCACTTCTGCTTCGGTTACAATATCTACCAACTGAATGCGGGTACGGATAATGGCATTCTCCGGAACCACACCCTCCAGGGTGTATCCCACGTACGCATAGGACGTGGGCAGGTAAAACTCATACTCCTCACCCACGCGCATTTTAGCAATAGAAAAATCCATGGCCGGTAAGATGAGGTTCCCCGTCTGAAAGACGTAAGTGACCGGAGGCTTGCTCGAACTGGCCAGCACTTCGTCGATGACGCCCCCCTCCAGTTCAGCGATCTGGTAATAGATTTTAATAATATCACCAGATTGCGGAACCTCGCCAGACGTATTGGCGGTAATCGTTTGGTAGTAGATATCACCATCGCGGGTCGCAGTAATGCCATTATCAGCGATATACTGCTCGATGGTCTGCTGCTGCTCCAGGAGCAATTGCTCGGCCTGCTCATTCGCATTGTCCGAGTCGTCAGCACAGCCTAAAAACGCAGCAACGAGCGCAAGTAGCCATCCGGTTTGCTTCTTCATAGGTTTAAGCGGAGTAGGGCAATGTGCCCTGGGTATTATTTGACGTCTACTAACTCAACATCAAAGACTAAAACAGAATTGGCTACAATAGGTCCCACACTTTGGGGGCCATACGCCAAAGGAGAAGGAACAAAGAGCGTGGCTTTACCACCTTTATTCAGGAGGGCGATGCCTTCGTCCCAGCCGGCAATTACGCCGCCTTGCCCCAGCACAAATCCAAAGGGTTCTCCCCGATCGTAGGAGGCATCAAACTGGGTTCCGTCCAGTAATTTACCCCGGTAATGTACAAATACTGAATCACCGGTCGAGGGCTGAACTCCACTTCCTTTTTCATCAATAGTATAGCGTAATCCGGTATCGGTGCTTTCTGCTTCAATATTATTTTCGGCGAGGTATTCGTTGATAATTACGCTATCTTTTTCCATTTGCTCAGCCTGTTGGGCCAGCATATCCGCCTGCTGTTTCCGCATCTGCTCCATCTGGTAGGTCTGATAATCATCCGGAGAGAGTACGTCTTCTACCCCAATTTGAAACGTAATCGGGTTCTCAGGCTCAATACCGGGAGGCACCTGCGCACGGAAAGTATTAACGAACAATTCCTCGGCAGTTACCTGAAAATGCGCACTATCGCCTTTTTTAAGCATGCCGAAAGCTTCGTATACCTGGTTGATGGTATCACTTTCCAACCGCACCGGAATGGCTTCCTCGCCTACTCCTTCGGGAGGAAATAACAGCGAATCTTCCTTGTAGTATTTCATGTGTAGCAATAGAAAATAGCCGCTGTCGGGCTCAGACCCTTCACCTTCGGTTAAATATTTGATCTTTAATCCGGAAGGCGTCTCAGTATATTCTCCCTCACCAGTCTGGCTACAGGCCGAAAGGCCCAGAAAGAAACATACGCTGGCATATGCAATGTTTAAATAGGTAATTTTCATGTTACGTGTAATGCTTTTTGCTGAAGATGATTATGATATAGTTGTTCTTTATAAAGTGGTAGCAGCTTCAAAAACTTCTGTAAGGTTTCTTCAAGCGATAGTCGAGAGATGCCACCGGCGGCATTTTTGTGCCCACCGCCTTCAAAATGTTTGGCCGCCAGGTCATTGACGGCAAAATCGCCTACTGAGCGGAACGAAAGCTTCACCACATCATTGCGATCAATGATGATGGCAGCCATGCTAATACCCCGGATGGATAAGGCATAGTTCACCAGACCTTCGGTATCTCCGGTACGGGATTTGAATTTTTTGAGGTCTTCGGCAGTAATGGCAAAGTAAGCCGTCTTATACTCTTCCAGTATAACCAGTTTTTGGCTGAGGGCATAACCGATAAAGCGCAGCCGGTCCACAGAGTTATTATCATATACCAGTTTGCTGACTTTAGAGACTTCAGCACCCAGGGCGATCAAGTCGGCCACAACCTCGTGCACATGCTGGGTAGTATTAGGGTGCCGGAACGAACCGGTATCGGTCATGATACCAGCGTACAGGCATTCAGCCATATCCTTATCAATGAGATCCCGGCCTCCCAGGTCAATGATTAGCTGGTACAATAGTTCGCAGGTAGCGGCGGCTTTCGTATCCCAAAACTCGAGATCCGCGAAATCGCCTTTTCCATAATGATGGTCTATGAGTACCTTGGTGCCGGTTGCCTGACGTACCGCGTTCTCCATCGTATCAATCCGGTTCAGCGAGCAGAAGTCTACGCAGATGATCACATCGGCCTCGGCAATGGACTGATCGGCTTTTTGCTGGTATTGCTTATCGCAATAGACCCATACGTTGCTGTGGTCCTGCATCCAGTGCAAAAACTCCGGATAATCAGTAGGAGAAATGACCTGTACCTGATGCTGTTGTTTTTTCAGATATAAGGCTAATCCTAGAGCAGAACCCAACGCGTCAGCATCTGGGTTTTGGTGAGGAATGATTACTACCTTCTGAGGCGAACGTAGTAGTTCCTTAAAAGCGTTTGTATCTTGCATTCTATCAAGTCAAGTGATACGCTATGCATTGTATTCTGCACTTAGGCCTCTAAAAAGCGAAACCACAAAAGTGGGGATATTATCATTAAAAACCAAAGCTTCTCTCCGCTAGCCCCACAGTGCATAAAATCAAAGTGAAAAGTATAGTAATATGCTTATATCCCGCAGATTGCTATATTTTCTTTCATAGCGATGAACCCTATTATACAATTAGTCTTGTAATTTAGTTCATTGATTTTTTGGTAGAGATTCTGGCTGGCAAGGCGTATATTCAGGAGTTGTTGCTGAGCGAACTTATTCGTTTGTCTTGCGTTAAAAAATTATCTTTTCATCGTTATAATCATACTTATTATGAACACTGTGCAGACGCCCTCGAGAAATGTACATATTTATCTGGAGTCCAATCCTAACCCCAATTCCCTTAAGTTTGTTGCCAATTTTATGCTGGTTCCGGAAGGCGAGAGTTTCGATTTTCCGGATGCAGTCAGTGCCAAACATGCGCCTCTGGCTCAGGAACTCTTTGGTTTTGAGCATGTAGCCCGGGTTTTTTATATGAGCAATTTTGTGACGGTTACCAAAGATGAGCAGGCGGCCTGGGTTGAAATTCAGGAGCCGATTAAACAACATATTAAAGCGTATCTGGAAGAAGAGAAACCTTTATTCGTGCCGGAGGCTTTTCAGGAAGTGGATGCTGAGCAGGAAGAAGATGAAAATGTGATAAAAATCAAGAGCATTCTGGATGAATACATTCGTCCGGCAGTGGAACAGGATGGGGGCGCTATCAGTTTTCATTCGTTCCGGGAAGGTACGGTGAAGGTGTTATTGCAGGGCTCTTGCAGCGGATGCCCTTCTTCAACCATTACGCTCAAAGCGGGTATTGAAAATTTGCTGAAAACAATGGTACCGGAAGTACAGGCGGTAGAAGCAGAAGGGGTATAATTTTGCTAAAGCCAGGTCAGCAACCCGTAGAGGGTGAGCAGCAGCAAAAGCAGCCAGCCATACGATTGCAATACCTTCTTCCGGTTGGCTGCTGACGACCACCACACTGCATACCAGGGACGATATAATCCAAACAGGATTAGGACTGTCAGTCCAATAATACAATATAAGAGTGCGGTCATCAAACAATAAAAGCTCCCTAAAGGAGCTTTTATTTTATATATAAGGTGTAAGAATTTGATCTACAGTTCTACAGTGAACGCTTCACTTCTCGTTGTTCAAAGCCTTCAATCACATCGCCCACTTTAATATCATTAAAGTTCTTAATGCTCATACCGCACTCAAACCCAGAGCGTACTTCATTTACATCATCTTTCTCACGCTTCAACTGGTTAATTGAGCCAGTATAGGCCACAATACCATCCCGAATGAGGCGAATCTGGTTGTTCCGCTTGATGCTTCCATCCGTGACGTAACATCCGGCTACGGTACCCACCTTGGATATCTTGAATACCTGCCGCACTTCCACGTTTCCGGTAATAAATTCTTCTACCGAAGGAGCCAGCATACCTTCCATCGCATCCTTGATCTCGTTAATGGCATCGTAGATGATAGAGTATAGGCGAATTTCAATCTCCTCTTTCTCGGCCAGTCCCCGGGCACTATTGGAAGGGCGCACCTGGAAACCAACGATGATCGCATCGGATGCAGAAGCCAGCAATACATCTGACTCAGAAATCTGCCCTACTGCTTTATGGATGATATTTACCTGAACTTCTTCCGTTGATAGTTTCAACAGGGAATCAGACAGTGCTTCTACCGATCCATCCACGTCACCTTTCACGATCACGTTCAATTCTCGGAAAGAGCCAATCGCCAGACGGCGTCCGATCTCATCCAGTGTGATGTGCTTCTTGGTACGCAGGGATTGCTCGCGTTGGATTTGCTCTCGTTTGTTGGCAATCTCGCGTGCTTCCCGGTCGCTTTCCATCACGTTGAACTTATCACCTGCTTGCGGAGCACCATCTAAACCGAGCATTTGCACCGGAGTAGCGGGTGGAATATCATCTACGCGCTTGCCGCGGTGGTCAGACATGGCTTTTACTTTACCAAAGTGTGATCCGGCCAGAATAACATCTCCGATTCTCAGCGTTCCGGTTTCTACCAGCAGGGTAGTCACATATCCACGACCACGATCCAGGGTGGCTTCAATGACCGTTCCTGAAGCAGGTCGGTTGGGGTTGGCTTTGAGCTCCAGTAATTCGGATTCCAGCAGCACTTTCTCCAGTAGTTCGTCTATACCCTGTCCGGTTTTAGCCGAAATTTCCTGGCTTTGGTACTTACCACCCCATTCTTCTACTAAAATATTGATTCCCGATAATTCTTCCCGGATTTTGTCAGGGTTGGCGTTCGGGCGATCCACTTTATTAATGGCGATGACAATGGGCACGCCTGCTACCTGGGCATGGTTGATGGCCTCTTTGGTTTGCGGCATCACCGCATCGTCGGCAGCTACCACAATGATAACCACGTCCGTTACCTGAGCTCCCCGAGCCCGCATGGCGGTAAAGGCTTCGTGTCCGGGAGTATCCAGAAACGCAATGCGCTTGCCGCTCTCGGTAGTTACATCGTAAGCTCCAATGTGCTGGGTAATCCCTCCGGCCTCTCCCTCGGTTACCTTAGAGCTTCGGATAAAATCCAGCAATGAGGTTTTACCGTGGTCAACGTGTCCCATGATGGTCACGATCGGTGCTCGATCCTCTAGGTCTTCTTCTTTGTCTTCGTTAACGTTGACTGAGACCTCTTCTTTAGCATCAATAAATTCTACTTCAAAACCAAATTCATCGGAGATGACGGTAATGCTTTCTGCATCGAGTCGCTGATTGATGGAAATAAACATACCCAGCGACATGCAGGTAGAAATGACTTCGTTCACATTTACGTTCATGAGCGATGCCAGGTCATTGGCCGAGATAAACTCAGTTACCTTCAGCGCCTGAGGTTCCTGCTCCTGCTGGAAAGCCTGCTCTTCGCGCTCCTTTCGGTCAGCGCGACGTCGGTCCTGGCGGGCTTTACCGCGGCGCTTATTGCCACCACTAAGGCGAGCCAGCGTTTCTTTAATTTGTTCTTGTACTTCCTTATCGGAAATCTCCTCTTTTTTCTTGCCTCCTTTTTTGCCTGGGCCGCCTCTACGGCTGTCCGTTCTATTATCCTGACGCCCTCTTCCCTGATTTTGAGTATTAGGAGCAGTAGTATTACTACCATCCTTAATACGTCGTCGTCGTTTACGCTTCTTCTTACGTTCGTCAGAGGAGGCTACCGGAGTGGCTTTGTCTTTCTTTTTGGGCTCAGAAGGAAGTTCGATCTTCCCAATTACATTCAGGCCTTTTAGCTTGTCTGCTCTGGCTTTAATCACTTTCTCTTCCTTCTTTTCCTCTTCTTCTACCTTTTTCTTTGGCTGTTCCTGTTGCTTTGGCGGGGCAGGCTGCTCTTTTTTCTGTACTGGAGCCTTCTCTTCAGCTTTAGGAGCAGCGGGTGCTTCCTGCACTGGAGCTTTCTCTTCTTCAGCCTTAGGAGCAGCGGGCGTTTCCTGCACTGGAGCCTTCTCTTCTTCAGCCTTAGGAGCAGTGGGTATTTCCTGCACCGGAGCTTTCTCTTCAGCCTTAGGGGCAGGGGGCGCTTCCTGCACTGGAGCCTTCTCTTCTTCAGCCTTAGGAGCAGCGGGAGCTTCCTGTACCGGAGCTTTCTCTTCTACACTCTCTTGGGGTGGTGCAGGTTTAACTTCCTCGGCTTTAGGGGCTTCTTCTATTTTTTTAGCAGGCTTTTCTTCTTCTTTGGCCACTGCTGGTGGCGCCTCTACGGGCTTCTCTTCCAATCGGGGAGATTCAGTCTTTTTCTTTTTGCCTACTTCATTTAAGTCAATTTTGCCAAGCACCTTTATGCCCTGTAATTTAGGCGCAGATCCGGGTGTTTCTTCCGAAGGTTCTTTTTTAGGCGCAGGCTGAGATTCTGGCGTTTGCTTACTTTCGATAGGTTGCTTTTCCGTTCGGGATTCTTTATCGGCAGTCAGCTTTTTAATGAACAATTCTTCGTCGTCCTGCTTCTCTTGCTGCACGTGCTTTCCGGTAGCATCGATCACCTGATTCTCCTGCTTGCTACCGATGGTAATCCCCGATGCTTCTTCTTTATCCATAGCCGATGAGGCAAACTCCTTGGCGAGTAGATCGTATTGATCCTTCGGAATTTTCGCGTTCGGACTACGATCCACCTCAAAGCCTTTATTGGTCAGAAAGTCCACAATGGTATTACGTCCCACGTTGAATTTTCTGGAAACCTGGCTGAGCCTCATCGTTTTTTCTTCTACCATACTCAAATATGAGTTATTTTTCGCGTTTTGTAAAATTTTATTCGAATTCCTGGCGCAGGATGGAAAGTACATCCTCTACCGTTTCTTCCTCTAAATCAGTGCGTCGAACCAGATCTTCTTTCGCCAGAGAGAGTACACTTTTGGCTGTATCCAGACCAATTTTTTTGAACTCATCAATGACCCAGCTTTCTACTTCATCCGCAAATTCATCGAGGTCTACATCTTCATCTGCCTCTAGGCCGAGCGTCTCGCGGAATACATCTATTTCGTATCCTACCAGGCGGCTGGCCAGTTTAATATTCTGGCCTCCGCGACCAATGGCTAAAGATACCTGATCGGGCTTAAGAAATACGGATACCCGACTTGCGTCTTCATCAATCTTAATAGAGCTGATCTTCGCCGGACTTAGTGCCCGAGAGATGTATAACTCTAAGTTATCAGTATAGTTAATTACGTCTATATTTTCATTTTGCAACTCGCGCACAATACTGTGGATGCGCGACCCTTTCATACCCACACAGGCTCCTACCGGATCAATACGATCGTCGTAAGATTCTACCGCTACCTTGGCGCGTTCACCTGGCTCCCGCACGGTGTTCTTCATGGTAATCAGTCCGTCGTATACTTCAGGCACTTCCATTTCAAACAGCCGCTCCAGAAACTTCTCGGAGGTACGGGACATGATGATGCGTGGGTTGCCGTTTACCATCTCTACCCGGTGGACGATGGCACGCACAGATTCGCCCTTACGGAACCGATCCTTGGGAATCTGCTCGGAACGGGGCATGATCAGCTCATTACCTTCACCGTCAATCAAAAGAATTTCGCGGCTCAGGATTTGGTATACTTCACCGGCAATAATTTCACCTACCAGGTCTTTATATTTCTGAAACAGGATATCTTTTTCCATATCCTTCACTTTCTGAATGAGCGTTTGGCGGGCCATCATCACGGTGCGTCGGCCAAAGTCTTCCAGCTTGATTTCCTCGGCTACTTCTTCACCAATTTCAAAATCAGGCTCAATGTTTCGTGCTTCAGAAAGACTGATTTTATCATGATCCCAGATATCTTCGGAGTTGTCGTCAACGATTTCCCGAAAACGCCAAATTTCCAAGTCACCTTTATCCGCATTGATAATCACGTCAAAGTTTTCATCCGTTTCGTACCTTTTGCGGATCATCGCCCGGAATACATCTTCCAAGATGCGGATCATCGTCGGCCGGTCAATATTTTTGCCCCGGGCAAAATCCGCAAATGATTCAATAAGGGTTGCCGTGTCCATCATATGTTAAAATGTAGCTAGTACGTTGATTTTTTTAATGTGATCAAAGGGTATTCGAATATGCTGTGCGGGTTCGTTTCTCTTCTTTTTATTTCCTTTCGCCATCGGCTCCAGTGCTATAGCATCTTCTGAAACTTCGCGAAGGGTACCTTTGGTTGTTTGGTTATCCTGCAAAAGGACCTTGATATTCCGCCCCACATTCTTAACATATTGCCGACGAAGCTTCAAGGGTTGATCCAGTCCCGGGGAAGAAACCTCCAATACGTACTTTCCGTTCATCGCATCTTCTTCCTCTTCTTCTAATCGGGCCGATAATGCCCGACTCACCTCCGCACAGGTATCAATAGAAATACCCTGGTCGCCATCCAGATATACCGTGACTTTGGCCCCTTTTGGCGCCTGATTCACCGCGGCCTCTACCAGAAAAAAGCTTTCGCTTTTTTCTTTCAACATATCAGAAACCCACTTTGTGATTTTTTCTTGTAATGACATAAATTACTAACAAAAAAGAGGGGACGATGCCCCCTCTCGGATGTTGCTGTAACAAACGCCTGCAAATTTAGCGAATATCTTGATCAAAGCAAAAACATAGAGTGAGCGGCTTCGTATCTCTAGAAATAATTTTCTTTTAATAATTTTAGCTCATCGATGAAACACTACTGGAATCAACAAAATTCATTTTTTTAACTTTTTGGCAAATTGCTGGTAAAATTTCGGAGGTATCCGCTAAAAACGACTGGTCGAACTGTATATTCAGGTAAATATGCTTCTGTATTGTATCGTTATTAACCTATTGCGGGCAAATGTCTGACTATGCTAATTGCCCTGACATCTACTTTACTACATAACAACGACTCAGAAAAAAAGGATAGTGCATCATGAAAAAGTACCTGTTACAGGCATGGGTTATTGGTTATATCCTCATTTCGGGAGGGTGTCAGTCGGAGACCCGGGAAACGGTGGTGGAGAACCCAGTACCGCGTTACGTTCCGACCTTCCAGGCTGACTCAGCCCAGGCATATGTGGCAAAGCAGGTGGCATTTGGCCCCAGGGTTCCAAATACTCCTGCCCACCAGGCCTGCCGCAATTACTTAGTAAACAAACTGGAGCAATTCGGTGCCCAGGTACAGATTCAGTCGTTTGAGACAGAAGCCTATGATGGCACTACCCTCAACCTGAGCAACATCATTGCCAGTTTCCAGCCGGAACAGTCTAAGCGGATTTTGCTGGCCTCGCATTGGGATACCCGCCCTTATGCTGACAAAGATTCTGTACGGATAAATGAGCCTATTGCGGGGGCTAACGATGGCGCGAGTGGCGTTGGTGTGCTGCTGGAGATTGCCCGGGCCATGGCGCATGATACACTGCCCGATGCAGGAGTGGATATTATTCTGTTTGACGGGGAAGACTACGGCGAACCCGAAAATTATGATGAACCGGAGCATGAAAGCTCGCAGCAGGTATTTTGGTGTTTAGGTTCCCAGTATTGGGCCGAGCATAAGCATCAGCCTCGCTATTCGGCTTATTATGGCATCTTGCTGGATATGGTAGGAGCTGAAAATGCAACTTTTTACCAGGAAGGCGTCTCAAAGCAGGCAGCGCCCAGTGTGGTGAAGCGGGTTTGGGATGCTGCCCATACCTTAGGTCACGCGCAATATTTTGTGTACGAGGATAGCCCCGATATTGTAGACGATCACGTATATGTAAACTACGAAGCGAAAATTCCTATGATCGATATCATAGATCATGACCCCACCAGCGATTTTTACTTTCCCGAATACCACCATACCCATGACGACAATCTGGACATCATTAGCCCGGCAACGCTCAAAGCCGTAGGAGAGACCGTGTTGTATGTGGTGTATCAGGAGTGATCTAAAAATTTTAATCTTCCAGATACGGTCCTAACCACTTTTTGACAACCTCCAGCGGCATGTCCTTGCGTTTGGCATAATTCTGCACCTGATCCTCATCAATGCGCGGAATGCCAAAGTAACGTGATTCGGGATGAGAGAAATACCAGCCGCTGACGGAAGCCGTAGGGAACATGGCAAAGCTCTCGGTCAGGCGAATTCCCGTATGGTTGGTGGCGTCTAATAGAGAAAATAATGTTTCCTTCTCGGTGTGATCCGGGCAGGCCGGGTAGCCGGGGGCCGGTCGGATGCCGGTATATTTTTCTCGGATGAGCGATTCATTATCCAGGGTTTCGCCGGTGGCATAGCCCCAAAACTCTGTGCGCACCCGCTTGTGCATAAGCTCGGTAAAGGCTTCCGCCAGCCGGTCAGCCAAAGCTTTCACCAGAATGGAGTTGTAGTCATCATGGTCCGCTTCAAACTGCTTGGCAACCTCTTCGGAACCAATGCCAGCGGTGACGGCAAAGCCACCTACGTAGTCGGCGATACCCGTTTCTTTGGGAGCCACAAAATCGGCCAGACAGAGGTATTCTTTGCCTGATGCTTTTTTTGTTTGTTGCCGCAAATGATGCAGTACCGTTAGTGGTTCAGCGCGATCTTCCTGGTTTTCGGTAAAGCGATACAGTTCAATGTCATCATCCTGAATGGTATTGGCTGGGAAAAACCCGATTACGGCATGGGCGGTAATCCACTTCTCCTGAATGATCTTCCTGAGCATGGATTGGGCATCCTCAAAGAGGGAACGAGCCTGCTCTCCCACAACATTATCTTCCAGAATGTCAGGATATTTACCGGCCAGTTCCCAGGTTGTGAAGAACGGTGTCCAGTCAATGTAAGGAGCAATTTCTTCCAGGGGATATTCTTTAAATACCTTCGTTCCTAAAAACTGAGGTTTTGTTACTTCTCGTGCTGGCCAATCGGTTTTAAATTTGTCCGCCCGTGTTTTAGAGAGGGGGGCAAAGGTTTTGCGGGTTTTCTTCCCGGCATGACGCTCACGCATCTGCTGGTATTCTTCCTTGATCTTCTGTTGGAAATCGTCTCGTGCCTTATCGTTGAGTAAGCTACTGGCCACCGGCACTGATCGGGAGGCATCCAGCACGTGGATTACTGCTCCCTGGTAATTCGGTTCAATTTTGACCGCTGTATGGATCTTAGAAGTAGTCGCTCCGCCAATCAGCAATGGTGTGGTAAAGCCTTCATCATCCATGAGTTTGGCTACATTCACCATTTCATCGAGCGAAGGAGTGATCAAGCCACTCAAACCAATGATGTCTACGTTTTCTTCCCGGGCCTTGTCCAGTATTTTCTGGGCAGGCACCATCACTCCCATGTCCACCACATCGTAATTATTACAACCAAGCACTACGGCTACAATATTTTTTCCGATGTCATGCACGTCGCCTTTTACCGTGGCCAGCAGGATTTTCCCTTTACTACGGGGAGTATCTCCTTTCTGAGCTTCGATAAACGGAATCAGATAAGCCACGGCTTTTTTCATGACGCGGGCACTCTTTACGACCTGCGGCAGAAACATCTTTCCGGCTCCGAACAAATCTCCTACTACATTCATTCCGTCCATCAGTGGCCCTTCAATAACCTCAATCGGGCGG
>JAVKCN010000091.1:0-6772 GCA_040222715.1 Cyclobacteriaceae bacterium
GGTTTAGTAAAGCCAATCTTCCGGAAAAGCCAGTCACCCATCCCGGGTGCTGGCTTTTTTATTCTTAACTGGTATCAGGAATAGGTTGCTGCATGAGTAGTACGGGTAGTTTTAGGCTGTTGCATTAGCTTCTATTAGTCACTCTTCATTTATCGTATAAATACCGTATCCCCGTGTATTTCGTACTCAAAATCAGAGGTGTAGCTGATACCCTCCAGCACATGTTCCAGAGATTTATGCTGGAAGCTCCCGTCAAAGCCCTTTTTGATCGGTTCCTGCCGGAGGATTTCAAATTCTACTCCGTACCAACGTTCCAGTTGCTCTACCACCTCATCGAAGCGGGCATTATCAAACACCAGTATGTCCTGATTCCAGGCGGTGATTCGGTCAATATTGACCGAAGCTACTCTGGTGATCAGGCTTCGCTTATCATAAGTAGCCATTTCTGAGGGTTGCAGCACCACGGTGTGATCATCGTCCAGGCTGCTGTCTGTATGATTATTCGCCACCATGACTTTCCCCGTCACTACAGCCACCTGTATGGCATCTTCCTCGGGGTAAGTTCTGATGTTGAAGGAGGTGCCCAGCACTTTGGTTGATAGATTGCCAGTATGGACGATAAAGGGCCGATCAGGATCGGGGGTTACGTCGAAAAAAGCTTCACCTTCTAGAAAAACCTCTCGTTGCTCCGGAGCAAACGGATCAGTGTACGTCAGTTTGGTATCGGCATTAAGTTTTACCTGGGTGCCATCGGAAAAAGTAATTTGTAGTTTTTGACCATCCTGGGTCTGCTTTTCTACCTGCACTATCGAGGTTTCCTCTGCCGCCTGAGAGGCTTCTTCCGAAAAACGCAGCATAAGGATCAACGCAAACAATGGGATAAAGACAATGGCGGCCCTGAGTAGCCAACGCCATCTTATAGTTGAGGTTTCTACCGGACTTTCAACCTTTTTTTGTTTCGCCTCGTACGTATCGCGGCGAATCTCACGCCATAAGGCCGTGGTCTCTTTTTCGCTAAATTGTAAATCCTGGTATTGGGAAGATTGGATAATGAGTGCCGCTTCCTGCGCAAGAATTTTCTTACCAGGGTATGCCTCCAGAATCAGATTCCATTCGATGCTCTCCGGCCCATCAGGGTTTTCAACCCCAGCCCGAAAGGAGTCATCCATCAGAAAGTCATACAGTTCGTATTGTTCAATGCGCATACCACCAGCCATTTGTACATAATGCCTTTATATAGCTAAAGGCGACTGGATTTTAGCATCTACTCACTTTACGCGTTTTTTTTTGAAAACTTTTTTAGCAGGCGTGAATTTAAAGCTGAAGAGCAACAATAAGCCTTTTCAAGAAATATCAGCAAGGGTTCGAAAGCAAAAGGAGCAGGGTACTGATGGCAGTATACTTCATATTCTCTCTCAACGTTTCTAGTCCACGGTGAATGAGATTGTACACCGATTGGGGATTGATCTCCAGAATTTGGGCAATTTCGTCGGGGCTAAACCCGCTGTAAAACCGCAGGAAAAGCACCTCTTTCTGGCGGGAAGATAGTTTGTCCAGTTCATGATGGAGGCAGTTTATCTTTTCCCGAGCCAGTTCGGCTTTCATCAGCGTCAACTCGTGCGAGAATTCAAACAATTGGTCAGTGTTGAGCCGGGTAATATCTTCACTCCGCTTGTCCTGATCTGCTCGAATTTTTTTGATAAGATTGCGCCGCAAGGCTTTGATGAGGTAGTAGCGGATCGAATCAGTCGGCCCCAGATTGGCTCTGTTTTTCCATAGATCAACGAACATATCGTGAATAGCATCTTTTACCAGATCCCGGTCAGACCCAATACGTAATCCATAGTTGGTAAGCAAGCCGATATACCGCTCGTAGATAACCCCAAATGCCCGGGCATCTCCTGTCTTGAACGAAGTCCATAAGGAAGTGTCCCCGACAGAGTCTGTGATGGTATATAGGTTGTCGGTATTCATCGTTGTGTTATTAGCTAAATAACCTTCTCTGCAAGCTGTTTCAGTTCATTAATCTCGCAATATTCGACCAAAAATACAACAATCGAGTTTATGATTTGGAAAACACAACTCATGAAATAACGGCCTGATTGCTAATTTTACAAAATTTGCATTGATTGGTATTAAGTTGGAAGTTTTGCCGTGATGAAATAGCAACCCCTGTATGGTGATTTCATATTACCATGTTTTTTTATATTTATCTCTATGGTTTCAGAAGTTAAGAAGCATGCGCGTTGTTGATACAAGGACTTACCAATTATCTGCTCAAAAGAAAAAGCAGCCTGTAATAACAGACTGCTTTCTGACAAACGACTACTTAAACACACAATTATTGCTATTCCACCCTGAGCTTTTTCACCGTGATATCACCCGCATTTATCAGTTTGATGATATATAGGCCCGGGTTCAGGTTGAGGTTTTCTATTTTGAGCCGGTAATCTATTTTTCTGGATAAAACTTCCCGACCTTCAAAGTCTATCAACTGAAGTAATGTTGACTCACCTTCGGGCTGGTTTTTTACTTCAATGGTGAAATTACCAGCGGGTGCCGGATTTGGATACACGTTCCAATCAGCAGGAGCTTTACCAGGAACTACTGTAGCAATACGGGCAGTGGATGCTCCTTCGGGTTCGATGCCCCAAATCAGTTGCATACTACCATCACCCTGTTTCCGATAGAGCGTTACTTTATCCCAATCCGTATACTCATTGTTATCAGGCCCGTACGAGTAATCATCGGTTTCATTATAATCTGCCCAGTTGGCATTGTTAAAACGAGTTTGTATTTCACCACTGCTTGCTCCTGAGTCCAGTAAGTTCGGTGTGGTAAAACTTATTTCAACATAGGAGTCTACTCCAGCCTCCGGGTTCTCCAGTTCTGCAAAAGCACCTTGCACATAATTGCGTCCTATGGCAGCATAATCTACCCAGAACTGCTGGCTGCTATTGTCCTGAGCCCAGGGGTATACTTCATATTCCCGGGTGTACCAATAACGCATTACCAGCTCATTGTAGGGAATGGCCTCGTCACTGGTATTGACCAGTTGGAAGAACGGACGAATGTGGTTATCGCTAGCATTATTTTCATGCTGTCGTACTTTGTACTGTACTGTAACAGATGTGCTGGCAACATTGGTGTTACTGACCGGCACAAAACGGATGGCATCGGCTGCGACATAACCGGAAGTGCTATCGTTTCGCACCACAACTTCTGCCGTGTTGCAAAAACTGTAAGTACCTAATGACACCCACTGTCCATCATTGATCTGTTGGTCGCGGTGTACGGTAGTTGTGCCCTCAGCATGCACAATATCAAATGGGGTGTTTGTTGATCTGTTGCTAAAGGCGAACCACCAGCCAAACACCTCATAGGTGCCGGTGGTCAGGAAAGTGGAATAACTTGCACTCTTATCTCCTTTTCCAGAACTGCCATCGTGCAAATAATCGGCACCATATTTACTGGAGCCACCAGCGGTACTGACAGTCCAGGCACCGGTGAGCGTGGCAGCAGCATTATCCAGAATGATGGTATCTACTGCTGGTGTTGGCTCCGTGATGGTTGCTGAATCCGTGACTGTGTTATCTAATGAATCGTATACGGTTAAGATATAAAGGCCCGGCTCAAGTTCGGAGATCGTGTCAGTAGTGTCGCCTGTACTCCATTCGTATCGGTACGGCGCACAGCCACCTGTTAAGGTTGTCATAATCACCCCTCCTTCTTCTCCGGTACAGCTTGTATTAGAGGCATGCAGGGTAAGCGCCATAGGGCCGCAGGCAGATACAGAAAATGAGCGGATCTCAATACCATTTACCAGGCTCACTCCGGCAGTAATCTCAGGAAAGGTAATATTCAGAACGCTATCATTTACGGTAACTTTAAAGAACTCTTCTATCGGAATATCCTTGCCACCGGCTACACTGTAGATATCGTAATCATCTTTTACCAGACTATCTTCCATCGCTATATCAAAAATGTGTTGCCCTATTGAATCTGCCTCCGCATTAAAAAAGAGCCGGACTTCGTACTCACCAGGTTCTACCGGGAAGCTCCAGAGTTGGCGGCTGGCAAAGCTGGCGTTGTTATCGTAGCGATAAGGGCCAAAGATATTATTAGGAGCATGAGTGTTATTCACGCCATTCCATCCATTACTGCCTGAAGTATAATTCACCGAGTTTGAACTAAAATACGGGGCAGGCGTAGCCTTTTTGTCTCCTATCCAGTCAAGTTCATCATCAGGCTCTACCACACCACCCGCGTTAACCCGATAAATTGGCACTCCGTTATTCCCAAGCTCAACTACTGTCACGGCAAACGTTTCTTCCGTCTGATTAACCCCATCATCAGCGGTAATTTTCAGATTGGGGTAATAGCCGTTGTCTCCCGTTTCCGGGGCGATGGTAATGGTTCCCGTATTATCGCCATTATCGGTAAATGTAATAAAGGAAGGAAGATTCTGACTGCCTAGCTGTAGATCATCCTCTTCATCATCAGAGGTACGCACCGTGATGACGAAAACCTCCGTTTCTTCCACCGATGTATTCTGAATAGGGACAATAAGGGGTGCGTCGTTGATTGGATCGACTACTGTTACATCAATAATCTCAAAGTCTTTACCTCCATTCCCATCTTCAGCATTTACCTTGATGCCACTGTATAGCCCTTCTTCCCCTATTTGAGGCGTAAACGTGAGCGTAGCGGTATTATCACCATTGTCCGTAAAAGCCGCAAATGACGGTAGGTTGGAAGCCGTAAAGCTAACCGGGTCTCCATCCAGGTCAGTAGCCGAAATATCGATAAACAAAGTATCTCCCTCAAAAACCGACGTATCACCGATGGTACTTAGAATGGGAGCTTTATTACCGGAACTACCGTATTCAAGTGCTCCCACATCATACACTCCGTTGATGGGTCTGGGTACACTGTAGAAATCGTCATTTACACCATCAGCCGATACATCCAGTCCGGCATCAATCGCCTCGGCTTGCGGGTCTAGAGAGTATTCGCCATCCATCTCTATGAGACCGGCCTCGGCGAGCGTTTCGTAGACCAGGTTGTTGGAGCTTTCCCAGTTGGAATAGTTTGCCATGGTGTTCCATTCCTCCAAAGAGGTAATGACCATGTTATTGTAGATAAAATTCTCAGGGGCAGGATTCAGATATGACTCAAAAGCTACTTCTCCTTCAGTGTCAATAATGGTGTTATTCAAAAAATGTCCTCCTCCCTGCACTTCTTCTCCCTCCAGCGGACCTGGCCTGAAATTGGCTACAATGGCGCCTCTTTTAGTGCCAATAATGATGTTATTGTATACATAATTATCACCCAGGCCCAGCATATAAATTCCACGTGTCCCTCCCCCGGGGCCCGCTTCAATATAATTATTATAAATTCTTCCGGTAGATCCCTCCCCTACCTGAATGGCGTTATTCTGACTGTTTGTTTCATTCTGATAGCCATACTGGTAGATTCTATTGTTATAAATCTCCAGTCCTTCAACAACTGCTCCGGCCTGAATCGCCTCCCGACCAGTGCGTTCAAGCACATTGTTATAAATTTTAGCACCATAGATACTGTGAGGCAACTGTCCGTTATGGCCGCTGGACCAAAAACTATTACCCATGTATATACCTTCCCCATCGGGCAGCATATCATGAATATAGCAGTCGTGCACGCTGATGTCGTACATCGTAAATCCACCATTGATGGCATCCGGAGAATTAGGTCTCGCGTTGTTACCCGAACCGTCGGGGTCGGTTTTAAGCATAAACCCGGCAAAACCCGCTGAAAATACTTCAATATGATCTAGCTCAAAATTCGTAGCCCGACCTTGTCCTTCTACTGTAGCGTGTGATTCACCACCGGCTTTAAAACCGTATTCATAGGCCGGATCACCCGTACCGGTTAAGTGAAAGTAGCGATTGCCATTTAATGCCAGAGGCACATTAGAACCGCCACTTCCGGTTCCCTGAATTACCACCTGCCCACCACAGTTGATAATGACCACGGGGGCTTCCTGAGTACCGACAATGTTTTTAAAATGGAGTCTATCACGCGTGATGCCGGCTTCCACACAGATCGTATCACCAGGCATTACATTTTCCTGGGTGCCGTCAAATACTACTTGTTCACTGAAAGGAACGGTATGATCACAATTACACTGCGCTTGCACTGGCAGTGATGCGATAAAACAGCACCATACTAAGGCGCAGGGAGCAATCCAACTCTTGAAAAGGAAATAATGATTCATAAATTTTTTGTTTTAGGTTATTGATAAATGCTGGAGAAAAAAGCTTTCACTGATGTATTAAAAAGCTTCTGGTATTCTTCCATGAGCACCCACCCCACCCATTAATCAAGGCGAGGTATATAGCTGCCAATACAGGTAAATGCTATCCTCTTCAAAAAAATTTGAATAGTTTACCGGCAGCACTGAAGTGTTTTTGGATTCCTGGAAGTACTTATTATTATCAGTTTAAGGGACTTTTCTCACATACCACCTGGGTGACTGGTGTTTTCTGTGAGAAGCGGTTTAAACTATACCCTTCTGCAAACTGCCGTTTTAAGAACCGCGCTGAAGCATATAGACATGGGGGAATGAATGCGTAAAAAGTAAACTTTGACGTGAACGCAATTTGCCTTAGTAAATTTAATGGCATAACTTGAGTAGGTTTAGTTGAACAGGGAGTTTGACTAAAAAAGGAGACCAACTTTGCTAAACGAAGCGCCAACCAGGTTTAGTAAAGCCAATCTTCCGGAAAAGCCA
>JAVKCN010000092.1:0-34423 GCA_040222715.1 Cyclobacteriaceae bacterium
TGCATTAATTTTGCAGAGGGAACAAGGTATCGTTTCCATCCTGCCAGTTTAGCCCGCCAGGCCCAATCAACATCTTCGGCAAAAATGAAGAAATTACCATCCATCGGCCCAATATCGTCTACACACTCTTTTCGTATTACAAAACACACTCCTCTTGGCCGCTGTATCTCTATTGGCGCCCCAGGTACTTCTCTGGGTTTATCTGCTTTTTTCGCTTTAGGTTTACTGATACTGAGCACCTGCTTAAGTTCATGGATGCGGGGAGATACTTCCCGATAAGCACGTTTTTTAGGATCACGAAACGGAAAATGAGATACCTGTATCTCGCCGTCCGGGTAATACAGCTGAGGACAGACAATACCACATTCAGGGTGCGCATCAGCAAATTGCACCAACTCGGTGAAGGTATCATTCAGTAATGCTGTATCTGAATTAAACATTGCAAAATACCGGGCAGTAGATTGTTCCAAAGCCATATTGATGGCTGAAGGAAACCCTACATTTTTTGGACTATGAATCAGCTTTACCGAAGGGAATTGATTCTTCACCATTTCAGCGGTACCATCTTTAGAAGCATTATCAACCAGAATGATTTGGTAAGTCACTCCGTGAGTATATTCTAAAATTGATGTTAAACATCGTTCAACAAGCTCCCTGGTATTGTAGGAAACCAGCCCGATGGCAATATCTACTTGCTTACTCATACGCTAATATATTATTCTTATTTGCTATTATAATACCCATACTTCGCCAACGCACTTTCCTTCTTTAATAGGGCTCCTAGCTTTTTGTTACTTTCCTCAAACTCATTGAATACCAGTTGGCTCATAGCATCTGATATTACCTGAGTTGGTATATTTAAGTCCATTTTTCCAGCCAGATGATCTAACTTATAAATAGCCGACCGCAATAGTTCATATCCTTTTCTTTCGGGACGTCCCGGATTTGGTTCACTTAGAAGATTAGCTTTTTGATGCAGCATAGTAAAAAACTCCGATGTGCTCGCATTCTTCTTCAGCTTTTCTTCATTATTAATTTTAATATCAACTTTTAAAAAGTCCGATAAATCCTCAACGAATTGGGCCTGATCGGTAACAAAATCTTCAAAAAGCAAAATTTTCACATTTTCCTTCCCAAAAGCTTCCTGAAAGGATTCTATCACATTACAGTAGTCTGCTGCCTTCCGATAAGCTAACCCTAGCTCGCTTTCGTAAAATTTCTTAAATGGCTGGTCTAACCCAAAATGATATACATCATGCTTGTATACTGATTGAAACCAATCGATTTGCTTCCTAACCACTCCAAAGATTTTGGCATGTGGTGCCATTTCTTTGATGCGGTTGATCATCTCATCAACATCATGGTGTATATAACTCAATTCTGACTTGTAGTTATAAGCCTTGGCTCCTGATTCCCGAAGATGAGTTTTGAAACGTCCCATCGAGTAGTTCTCATCACTATCCACAATGATCTGATGCTGGTTTTTAGCATCATGAATCAACGTATCGTAATGAGGTTTCCCTAACAAATAGTAAGGATCATACGAAAAAAACCGATTCTTCAAAGAAAGCCGAATATCCGAATGTTTACTGAAAACACCTTGCAAAAATGTTGTTCCGGTTCTCATCCAGCCAATATGAAAAACCAAAGGATTCTCTAACATAGGGGAATCAGCTCCTGTTATTTTAGTGATTTGCTCTGTATTCATGAGTTAACTTCGTAAGCAATTTTTTTTGGTCTGATTACTTTGCGTATCTGAGAGACAAGTTCTTTTTCAAAGCGTAGGAGATATATACTATAGGCGGTCAGTAATAGCACGCCTCCCATAATACTAAACCCAATCATTGGCAATTGTAAAAACTTTTGTAGTACAAATACCAATATACCGCTCCCTAAGCAAAATACAGTTATTAGTGTAAACTGAGAGACAGCAGTAACCATCGGGACCTTAATAACTTGATGAATATATCGTTGATAGATAAAATAACCGATTAATTTAAACACCACAACACCCACTGCTACCCCATTAATACCGTAGGTATAGGCTCCAATAGCGATGGCCGGTACTGATACACACACTGTAATAAGGATATTAAGTTTGGTCACTAATTTTGCTTTACCCATGCTTTTCATCACTGTTGAACTGGTACCGCTGATGGCGTGAATAATTACCCCAATGGATAGCATGCGAAGCGGAAAAATCGTCTCCCGCCACTCCTCACCAAACCCCAGTAAAATAATAGGCTCTGCCAAGACCATAAAAGCGGTCATTACCGGAAACAGTATAATGCCATTAACCCGGATCACATTTAAATAATACTGTCTTACTGCCTGCGCATTGTGCTGTATGGATGAGTAAGCTGGAAACAGTACTTTATTCAGAATCCCCATAATTTGCTTACGGAATGTATCTGTAAGAATGAATGCCAAGGTGTAAATACCTAAAGCAGCACTACCAATAAGCTTCCCTATCAGGATGTAGTCAATATTTGAGGTAAAAAATACGAAAATTTGCTCAATCAATACATAACCACCGAACCCGAACAAATTTCTACAGGCCTCCCAACTGAAAACCAAACGAGGGTACCATTTATGCCATGCGAAATACAGCAACGCTGATAATCCTGATGCGATAATCCCATTAAAAGCAAGAGACCAAACGCCATATCCCATGGTTGCCAGCACAATTGAGATAATACCGGCAATAATAACTGATGTGAGTTCTATAATGGCCTGAGGCTTGAAATCTAATTCCCGAGTCAATTGAACTTTCGGGATAAGGTACAAGGAATCCAGAATGATCGGTATTGCTAGTACTGGCACCAACTGCTGAAGAATGGGTTCTTCATAAAACCAGGCAGCTACTGGTGCTAGACCAATACTAATAATAGCAAATCCAATAAAGGATACCGTTAAGTTTGTCCAAAAAGCGGTATGAAAATATTCTTCCGTTAATTTTCGTTTAGAACGCTGGATCAGGGCAGCTCCCATGCCCAACTCACTGATTACCTTAACAAAGCTGGTGAATACAACAGCCATGCCGATTAAACCATAATGTTCAGGCAGTAATATACGGGCCAGAATCAGCTTCACAGCCAGTCTAAACCCTTGATTGCCTAGTGCTGAAAGAGAAACCCAACCAACACCGCTTGCAATTTTTTTATCTAAATTTCCCAATTAAGAATAAATAATTATTTGAATAATGCAATTTAAATAAAAACAGACTATTCCCTATTAAATACTTTTAAAAAATTATTAAGAAAAAGGGTTTTTAATACTGGAAGGCTTACTTGCTATACGCTTTCTGGACTGTTGGGTATAGTAACCGTCGCTATTAGATAAGTAACCATATCCGTATTCTGCAGAAAACTTCACGTCGTTAAATAGCAGGTAAAGATTCTTGATCTTATTTTTTGCATAAAGATCGTTGATGCCACCCAGAATATTTTTATTAGTATAGTTATAGCGAACTACAAATAAGCTAATATCAAAATGCTTAAGCATGACAAAATAATCTGCTACGTAACCAATGGGCGGTGTTTCTATGATAATATAATCATAACGATCCCGCAGGCAGCTAATCAGTTCTTCCATCTTAGCCGACTCAAACAGATTGATGGGGTCTTCCTGAGGAATGCCGGGAGCCACCACATCTAGTTTTCTAAACTCAGTGGGCTGAATAATATCGTCTATAGATACTGAACCACTTAAGTAATCTGATAAGCCTGGTCCTGATAAATCAAAGAAATCCTGAATTCGAGGTTTCCGCAGATCCCCTCCAATCAGCAGGGTTCGTTTGCCAGATTCCGCAAAAGCCGTACTTAGGTTAGCAGAACAGAAAGTTTTGCCCTCACCACTGATCGAAGAAGTTACTCCAATTACTTTTTCTTCGTTTTCCTGATGGAAGTACTGCAAATTGATGCGAGCAAACTTAAATGACTCAGCAATGGCTGAATTAGGCAATGTACGGGCTACCAATTTGGCTTCCTTAGGACCATTGGCAATCATACCTAGCAAAGGCACTTTTACCTGTTTTTCTAATTCTTCTTTGTCAGTAATATTATTATTGGTCAAATCTTTTACCAGTACGATAGAAAAAGGAATAATAAAACCAATCACGAAAGCAACCGAAAATATCAGCATAGAATTAGGTTCTACAGGCCGGTAGCCGGTTTTCTTTGCGGCATCAACCACTTCCACATTCTCAGAGTTGGTAGCCAATGCCAATTCAGCATTTGACTTTTTCTGAAGGAGGAAAGTGTATTCTTCATAAATTTTATCATACTTCTGTTGAAGAATCTGCAATTTACTCTGCTCTTGCGGTAATTGGCTGATGTTGTATTGAATACCGCCAATTCTTTGGTTCAGGCTTGCCAGATTTCTTTTTTCAGAAGTCAGAGCACTTTTAAGCTGCTCTTTGATCGCACTACGTGTGTTTTCCACTTCTAGTTTGATCCTCTTATAAAGCGGGTTATCCGGCTGGGCGTTAAATCCTGCATTATTCAGACGGGTAACCAGGCTAATATAATTTTCAATCAACCGGTTAAAGAGAGGGTCCTGGTTAATTCCTGCAGTCGAAGGAGCAATAATTTTATTATAATCATCATTATCATCAAGGTACTGAAGCGTATTTTCATAATAATCGATTTTTCGCTCAGATTCAGCCTTGTTATTTTGCATACCCGTTAACCCTTCAACCGCCATACCTGATGCCTGCTCTGAATTCAGCAAGCCTGTTCTGGATCTAAAATTTTCCAGCGCTGACTGGGCCCTGGTCAATGAATCGTTTGCCTCAGCAATTTCCTTATTTAAGAATTCTAAAGAGGTTTCGCCCCGGCTGTTCTTTTTAGTGAGCCCCTCTCGGGTATAAACATCAATAATTGTGTTCAGGAATGTAACACCTTTGTTGTCAATAGCACTGTTGATCAGCAGAGCCAGCATCCGGTTTGTATCGTCCATTTCAACCAAAGGCTGTACTGTCAACTTACCTTGGTACTGCATAGCCAGATCTTCTATCCGGGTTAATTTAAAGCAGTAATCAAAGTCGCCCTCCTCTTTGCTTTTCTTCTCAACAGTAATATTGATGAGGTCACTGGTGAAAGGCTGTCCAAACTCTCCAATTTCATCAAACTCAAGATCAAATTTTTTACGACCTTCATTGGTTTCAAAAGCAACGGCATTGGCTTCATCACTTGTGGCAGTTATTCTATACTGCGTTTCTGAAATAGCTTCGATAAAAATAGGTGTGTTTACCAATTGAAATTGGCTGGAATCCAGATGAATCTCATAAGGAAAAGAGGTGTAAATTTCGTTAAGCCAATCTTCCCGCATGAAACCAGGCCAAAAGCCCTCCACATTATAATAGGTAATGCCAAAATCTAAGCGCTCCAGAGCTGCCTTCACCATTGAATAGGAAGTTAGTTTTCCAATCTCATTGGTCAGGGCAATTCCTTTACCGGCATCCGGATTATTATTGAGTAACTCTCCGGTTTCTGAAGACCCAACTTCACGATCTTTCAGCAAAACAGTGGCTCCAACCTCAAATTTCTTTTCCGCAAACATCACATAAACCACAGCAATGCTCAGGCATATAGCCAGGCTAGTAGCAAAAAGATACCAACGTTTGAGCATTTTACCCAAAAGCGAAAATAAGTCAATCGTTGTGTTCTGGTTATTCGGATTTTTTGCTTTTTCCATCGTTCATCACGAATTATTAATGACTAAACTTTAAGACAATTTGTCTCAAGTGATTTTATCTATTATTAATTGTCACAATTAAGTTGACCACAGAAATAAGAGCTCCCAATCCACCAAAAAATACGCCCAAGGGCTGGGTGTTGGTTCTCCTAACCTGTTCTACAGAAGGTTCAACGTAAATCACATCATTAGGTAACAGATAATAATATTTTGATTTCATTAAATCTGAATTAGATAAATTCAATAACGTAACTTCCACTCCGTCATCTGTCTGGCGAATGAGCTTGATATTGTTCCTGTTGGCAAACTGGTTAAGATCTCCTGCCAGACTCAACCCTTCTAAAATAGAAGCCTGCCCATTATAAATATAATAATATCCCGGACTCTTTACCTCCCCTAATACCGAAATTTTGAAACTCACCAGCTTTACATCCACTGAGGAATTCAAAATATATTTATTAGCTTCTTGCTGAATAATTTGCTGACACTCTTCTATTGTCAGATTTTGAACTTTTACTTTCCCGATAAGCGGAATACCAATAAAACCATCTTTATCTACATTAAATCCCATCAGGTATAGCACTGACTCACTGCCAAACCCTCGAGCACCTTCCTGATTTCCGTAATTGAAAAATGCTGAAGTCTCATTGTCAGGGTTCTGAATAGTAACATGCAACACATCATTGGGCTGCACCTTATAATCAGGTCGTCTGTTTTTAATTTGGGTTGGATACTCCGTAGAGAAATTATCGTCTTGGAGATATACCAGGCTTTTCTTAGAAACACATGAAAATAATGCTCCTAAAATCAAGAACAAGGTTGTGCTTGCGCGTAGTATCTTTCTGAGTTTTTGGTTTTTTTGATACATTAGTTATAAATTATATAACTTTTCAAGTTTTTATTTGAACAAAAGTAGAAACAATTTTGATTTATTAAAAGATATATTGCTAAAAAAATAATTATTTTATCTTAAAATTGCATTTTTTTAATAATCACTCTGATAAAATAGTTCACTCCTTCTTTTCTTAATGCTAAGGCAATGTACTTTTTTCACTCTTAATTCAAAAAATGCGCCAAAGTAGTGTCATATATCTCTCTTGCTTCTTCACACGAAAGTAAAACTTCTTCATCTACCGTAAAATTCGCTGAATCAACATGACCTAATAGTAAATAGTTATCGTGGCCCCCATTTAGGTAACCTTCAAATGCTTCTTTTTTAGAAGGAGCTACACTTACAATAACTCTGCTTTGGCTTTCTCCGAATAAAAAAGCGTCTTTTCTGACTGAATTATCCGTATTTATTGTAAATCCGGTGTTTCCTGCCATGGCAGATTCAGCTAACGTTACAAATAACCCTCCATCAGAAATATCATGTACCGAGGCAACCAGCTTTTGCTTGATGAGCGCTTTTATGGCCTGTTGTAATGCATATTCCTGCTCCAGTTCAAAATAAGGCGCTGGTGAAGCTTTAATTGTATGATAACTATATAAATATTCCGAGCTGCCAATGTCATTCACTGACTCCCCGATCAGATAGATTAAATCTCCCTCATTTTGAAAGGCAGAGGTCATTTTATTCTCATAATGCTCTAATAAGCCCAACATGCCAATGGTGGGAGTGGGAAATACCGCCCCTCCATCGCTGGACTGGTTGTAGAAGCTCACATTTCCTCCCGTCACCGGAGTGGAAAACTTCTCACACGCTTTTGACATGCCCTTAATAGCTCCGACAAATTGCCAGTACACCTCAGGATCGTACGGATTACCAAAATTCAAACAGTTGGTAATGGCTACCGGCTCGCCTCCTGAACACACAATATTACGTGCCGCTTCTGCCACCGCAATTGCGCACCCTGTTTCCGGGTCAGCATGCACATATCGGGAATTACAATCTACGGTAACAGCAATGGCCTTATTGGTTCCTTTGATTCGCACTACGGCGGCATCGGAGGGCACATTGGTAGTTGTTGTACCTGTACCAATCATGGAATCGTACTGCTCAGCCACCCACTGCCGTGAAGCAATATTGGGATGGCCTAATAAAAACCGGGCAACTTCGGCATAGTCTTCCGGCTCAGGAATAGCTTCTATATTGAACTTCTTATATTCCTTAAAATACGCTGGTTCACGATACTCTCGCTGATACACCGGGGCACCTCCTCCCAACACTAAGTCGTCGGCTGGCACATCAGCTACAATCTCACCGTGTTGATGAAACAGCAGACGTTTGGTGTCAGTAACTACGCCAATTTGCTCACATTGCAAGTCCCATTTATCAAAAATCTTCTTCACAGCCTCTTCGCTGCCCTTTTTCACCACAATCAGCATCCGCTCCTGTGATTCTGATAGCAAAATCTCCCAGGCCAGCATATCACTTTGGCGAAGTGGCACTTTATCCAGCCAGATATCCATGCCGTGCTCTCCCTTGGCACTCATCTCAGAGGTAGAGCAGATAATTCCTGCTGCTCCCATATCCTGGATGCCGACTACATTGCCGGAAGCAATTACTTCCAATGTAGCTTCTAACAATAGCTTCTCCTGAAACGGATCACCTACCTGCACTGCGGGCAGATCTTTGATTGAATCTTCGCTAATATCTTTAGAGGCGAAAGCCGCGCCATGAATACCATCTTTCCCAGTAGCAGAACCGACAATGAATACCGGATTATCTACCCCGTAAGCAATAGCACTGGCCACTTTGTCTGTATCAACAATACCGGCTGAAAAAGCATTGACCAAAGGATTTACCTGGTAGCATGGATCAAAAGATAGCTCCCCGCCCACCGTCGGAATTCCGAAGGCATTTCCATAATTGCCAATACCTTTTACTACTCCCCGCATGAGCCACTGGGTACGCTCGTTCCTGATATCGCCAAATCGCAGTGAGTTGAGCTGGGCAATTGGCCGGGCACCCATGGTAAAAATATCCCGGTTGATCCCCCCCACTCCGGTGGCAGCTCCCTGGTAAGGCTCTATCGCCGAAGGATGATTGTGGGATTCTATTTTAAAGCTACAGGCCAGCCCATCACCAATATCTACCAATCCGGCGTTTTCTTCTCCGGCTTTGGCCAGCATGCGTTCCGAGTCGCGAGGTAATTTTTTAAGCCAGGCAATAGAATTTTTGTAGGAACAGTGTTCCGACCACATGACAGAAAATATACACAGCTCAGTAAAATTAGGTACTCGCCCTAAAATCTTCTGGATATGATCGAACTCTTCTTCCAGCAATCCTAGTTCCTTGGCGGTCTGTACGGTTGTCAAGTTTTGTTCCACTTAAGTAAGAATATTACGATTAAACGTTATGACCTACAGATAGTTGGTCTATTTAATAAAAAATATGTAAAAAAAAGCTTTAATTATTATAAATATCACCGCATCAGCCATTGGGCATATTCTTTGGCAAAATAGGTGAGAATGGTATCGGCCCCCGCCCGTCGAATGCAGGTCAATACCTCGAGCATGGCTTTTTCGCCATCCAGCCATCCATTGGCTGCGGCAGCCTTGATCATGGCATATTCACCACTGACATGATAAGCAGCAATAGGTATTGGAAAGTTATCTTTTAGTGAACTGATAATGTCCAGATAGGCCAGCGCTGGCTTCACCATTAACATATCGGCGCCCTCTGTATAATCCAATTCGGCTTCCATGAGCGCCTCGGAACCATTGGCCGGATTCATCTGATAGGTTTTCTTATCTCCTGATTTCGGGGCAGAATCCAACGCATCCCGAAAGGGGCCATAGAAGGAAGAGGCATATTTTGCGGTATACGACATGATTGATACCTGCGTGAAACCATGTTCATCCAGCAGGTTGCGCAAATAGCCAACCCTCCCATCCATCATATCGGAGGGACCGAGGATATCGGTGCCTGCTTCGGCCTGTACCAAAGCCATTTTCCCCAGAATTTCCAGACTTTCGTCATTCAGTATTTCGCCATTTTGCACCAACCCATCGTGCCCGTCTGAACTGTAGGGGTCCATGGCAATGTCAGTCATCAGGCATACATCAGGAAATTGCGCTTTAATCTTCCGAATAGCCGTAGGGAACAACCCCTCCGGATTATGCCCCTCCTGGGCAAAAGGATCTTTGTAGGCTTCCGTCAGGGCCGGAAAAGGAGCAAATGTGCGAACGCCTAACTCCCGGCAAGCGGCAATTTCCTCAAGCATCAGATCTAAGCTAAAGCGGGAAATACCCGGCATTGAAGCAATTTCTTCCCGCTGATTGTCCCCATCGATGACAAATATCGGGTAGATCAAATGCTGTACAGAAAGATGGGTTTCTTCGACCAAATCTCGGATGACCTGGGATTTTCGGTTGCGGCGAGGACGGCGTAGCATACGCTTTTTTTCTTGCAAATATAGCAGGCCGTGCGTAGGATACAGAAGAGATACTGGATTTTTTCCTGATCGGGCGGGGTGAACGTTTCCGTTTTATTTCAATTCCCAAAGAGAATCGGTAAAAAGCTGTTGCCGATCATAAAAATTATGCATGATGGTAAACCCTGATTTTTCCGCTAAGTTTTCTATATCGGACTGACTATACTTTTGAGACCGCTCCATATAAATCGCCTCCCAGGCTTCAAAATGGATAACTTCATCTATGGCCCGAATAGCGACCTGTTGCGCTTTCTTACTGACCAGATAACTGCGAATGCTCCCTTCCATCGGATCATAAATAGGAAAGTACTGAAAGTTGTCAATATCAAAATCAGCCTCCAATTCCTCATTGATTCTCAATAGCAGGTTATGCTTAAAATTGCGGGTAATGCCTTGTTTATCGAAATAAGCGTCTAAAATCCGCTGCGGATCTTTTTTAAGGTCAAAACCGGTCATCAGCATGTCGCCGGGAGACAGGTGTGAAGCAATTTCCTGCAAAAAAGTAATACTTTCGCTATGGGAAAAATTACCAATATTTGCTCCCAGAAAAAGTACCACATTGCGCACCCGCCGGCCATTGAATGACTGATGAAGCTGCTCAATAGCTCGAAAATAATCATCGCAAATGCCTTCTACGACCAGATCTGGCATATTTTCCTTCAGATCAGCCGTCAGTTCTTCAATAATATTGGCCGAAATATCGATGGGCACATAGCTAAAACTGGCGTTTTGCTGCAAGAAATGCTGAAGCAGCACCTTGGTTTTGGTACCATCGCCTGCCCCAAATTCGATCAAGCGAAAAGGAGTTTGTGATTGGGCAAAATAATCCAGCATACTGTGCCGATGGGTTTCGAAGATTTCGTATTCCGCCCGTGTCGGGTAATACTCATCCATTGCCATAATTTGCTGAAAAATCTCATCGCCTCGCTTGTTGTACAAATATTTGGAAGGCAAATGTTTTTCTTGGGCCATAAGTCCGGCATATACATCATCGGCAAATTGCTGATGTACCGGTGCTTCCGTAGTTTTCATATCAGTTACCTCGGGAGTTACAGTGGATTATAAGGTTGTTTAGCTGTATTCAGCAAGACGAAAGCCGGTAAATTGCCATCGCTTGTCAGGTTGAAAAAAGTTGCGGTAGGTAATCCGCATATGGCTTTCTGGAGTAGCACAGGACCCACCCCGCAACACCATCTGATTGATCATAAACTTACCATTGTATTCTCCCAATGCCCCTTCTACCCGCTGATAAAAAGGATAGGGCATATACGCACTTTGGGTCCATTCCCACACATCGCCAATCATCTGGGCCGGAATGGATGATGTAGCCGGAGTTTGGAATGCCATGGGATGATAATTTTCCGACTCTACAAAATTGGCTGGGGATGATACATGAAAATTTTCTGCATAACCCGCTTCTCTGCAGGCCACTTCCCATTCTGCTTCGGTCGGCAGTCGCTTCCCTTTCCAGCGAGCGTAGGCCTCAGCCTCGTAATAGCTTACATGGGTCACCGGCTGCGACTCATCCAGATTTTGCAGTCCTTGCAGGGTGTATTGATACCATTTACCCTCTTGATGATGCCAGTAGTGAGGAGAAGTAATGCGTTCTCCCTGAAGCCAGGCCCAACCATCGGACAGCCATAGATCCGCATTCTGATAGCCACCGGCCTCTATGAAAGCCAGGAATTCACCATTGGTCACTAAACGGTTCAGCAAGCGGTAATCAGCCAGATATACCTGGTGGTAACCTTCTTCATTATCAAAGTGAAACCCTTTGCCCTGAAATCCTACAAAGTAGTTCCCTCCTTTAATGGACACGTATTCTTCTTTGTCGGGAATTGCCCGCTTAACGGAAGGTTGAGGCTCGGTATAAGCCGGAAACAGCGGGTTGTGCCCTAAAATGTATTTGAGATCTGTAACCAAAAGCTCCTGATGCTGCTGTTCATGATGCAAACCCAGTTCTATCAAATCAGATACTTCTTGCTGAGATGCTTCAGCAAGCACATGCCATAGCTCCTGTATGTGCTCGTCCACGTATGCCCGGTACCTTAGCACTTCTTCAGTGGTAGGCCGAGTCATATTTCCGCGGTTGGTCCGCAACATACGGTCGCCTTTACTCTCGTAGTAGCTGTTAAAAAGAAAATTGAACTGATCGTTGAAAACCCGGTAGTTGGGAAAATGGGGCAACAGGATAAATTGCTCGAAAAACCAGGTAGTATGCGCCAGATGCCATTTTGGGGGACTCACATCCCCCACTGGCTGCACCACATAGTCTTCCGGTTGCAGAGGCTGGCACAGGTGAATACTTTGCTGACGAACGGCCTCATAGCGAGATGCAATATAAGGCAGGGTAGATTCCGAAAAAAAATCGGCAACAGTATCTTTCATAGATAAGTCAGGTCAAGATATAGTTTGAAAATCTCCCTGAACTGTGCAGAAAGATCATTTCTCTAACTTCACGAAAAAACAGCATGAGTGTTGTCCTGAACAGGACAAAAACCCTAACAAGTGCTGAAGCTAGGGATAATTTTCAAAAACCTCAAAAAAAGTATAAAAACAAGTGCTAAACCCCAAAAATATAAGCATTTATGCTTAAATCAAGCATAATCAATTTCAAATTGTACCAGATCTACAAATTCCTGTACGCGTTCCTCTAGGGCATCAGAGGCTAATCCTACCAGGCGTTCTGGCCCGAATTTTTCTACGCAAAAGGAAGCCATGGCTGACCCGTAAATCACGGCACGCTTCATATTATCGAACGAAATATCCTGGCTCTGCGCTAAATGACCAATGAACCCTCCAGCAAAGGTGTCGCCCGCTCCGGTAGGGTCAAAAACGTCTTCCAGTGGAAGTGCCGGTGCAAAAAAGATTTGTTCATCGCTGAATAATAAGGCACCATGTTCACCTTTTTTGATGATCAAATAAGTCGGTCCCATTTTTCGGATCGCCCGGGCCGCTTTTACCAAGGAATATTCACCCGAAAGCATTCTTGCTTCCTCATCATTAATGGAGAGCACATCTATTTGCTTCAACACTTCACGCAACCCGCCTACAAAGGGTTCTTCCATCCAGAAGTTCATTGTGTCCAGCATCACCAATTTGGGGCGGGTATTCAAGCGACTCAACACGGTTTGCTGCACCTCGGGAGTCAGGTTGCCCAACATCAGGTACTCACAACCCTGGTAAGCATCAGGAATGATGGGATCAAAATCTCCCAACACATTAAGCTCAGTCACCAGGGTATCCCGGCTATTTAAGTCGTTGTGGTATCGGCCAGACCAGAAAAAAGACTTTTCGCCCTCTTTTATTTGCAGCCCTTCGGTGTTGATACCATGCTGCTGGAAAGATTGAATGTCCGATTGCAAAAAATCCTCCCCAACAACGCCTACCAGGTTAACAGACTGGGTGAAATACGAAGCAGCCAGGGAAATATAGGTACCTGACCCTCCAATGATTTTATCGGTTTTGCCAAAAGGGGTTTCTATGGCATCAAAGGCGACAGACCCAACAACGAGTAAACTCATAATAAAAATTTGAAAATGTTGAAAGTTGAAATTATTTTAATACAGCCTGTTGGCTTTCAGAAATGGACGGCTCTACCGCACAAACCGGAAGGTGCTTATGATAGACCCAGTAGTGATGGTGAGGTTCTCCCCCTGCCTTTTTCAGCAAATGTAACATACTCTTGTTATCATCACGCACCCGGCTGGTCTCAATTACATCATACACACCTTCGTTTTTTTGCAAGAACTCCAGTACGGTCTGAATCAACGCCGAGCCAACTCCTTTTTTCTGGAACTCAGGCAAAACTCCCAATAGAACACTCAGCAGGTTCTTATGTTTTCCATTCCTGAAATAAGCTTCTCTCATCTTCCGAAAGATGCCTCCTTTTACCTGCTTTCGGGCCTGATTTATATCGGGGAGGTTAAAAAAGAAGCCGATGGGTTGGTCTTGGTGATAGGCCAATAAAAAAATGTGCTCGTCAATCCAGGGCAGTAAATCTTCTAATTCAGACTGAATCTGTTGTTTGGAAAGCTCGTGATAGGAAGGGTGTTTCTGCCATGCCTGATTGTAGACTGAGGCAATATCACTGGCCATCTGGCCCAGTTTTTCTTTACAAAAGTGCGTGATCTTATACTCCTTGCTTTCCAACACTGTTTTTGCTTTCAACTGCATGGAATCAGGCAAGGCCAGGGTATCAATATCGCACCGATAGGTTTGCTGCCGGAAATGTTTTTGGAAACCAAAGGTCTCAAAAAACCCCTGATAATATGCAGGATG
Source organism: Cyclobacteriaceae bacterium (assembly GCA_040222715.1). GTDB lineage: Bacteria > Bacteroidota > Bacteroidia > Cytophagales > Cyclobacteriaceae > Tunicatimonas. Next base: position 14,358 of record JAVKCN010000092.1, read on the forward strand.
GTAATTAGAACCATACACCGGGGGGTTGTCAAATCCGTAGGTAAGCAGACCGGATTTCAGGAATAAACTCGTAGGGTTGGTGGGGGCACTCAGCATAGCGACTTGCTGATTTTGCAGCCATAGCATGCCTTCTTCTAACAAGCGAAAGGCGGCCTGCTGATGATCGATACACTCAAAGAACCCTAAACAACCTTTGGGATGGCCCTGCTGATCGGCGGCACTCCGGTCTACAAAAGCCGCAATCCGGCCGATGGTGGCTCCACGGTAGTTTTGAAGAATCCACCGGCAAATCTGGCCGTGTTTGAGGAAGGTGTTTTCTTCTGCCTGAAAAATCCGCTTTACTTCATGCTCTATCGGCTGTATCCAGTACTCGTTGGTACGATACAACCGGAGGGGGAACTTGAAAAATTCCCGATCAGTATAACTGTCTTGAACTTTTAAAATATGCATTGGCGAAGTACTACTGTAATTTCACATTGATTATCAGTAGGTTAGGATTTTTTTACTCGGCTATTTCAGGCTCAGTAACAAATGTGCGCTTAAACTTTTTATATTTGTGCAGTTCGATTTTAGCCTTGAATAACATCTGTGCTTAAGCGCTCTTCTGGCTTGGTTTTCCAAGCAATAGTACAAATTTACAATATTTTTGTCGAAATAGTTACGCACCCTCGGCCTAAACGATTAACAATTGATCCATGGGGAAGATTATCGCCATCGCAAATCAAAAGGGAGGAGTAGGCAAAACGACCAGCGCAATCAATCTGGCAGCTAGTTTAGCTGCACTGGAACATAAAACGTTAGTCGTCGATGCTGATCCTCAAGCAAATTCAACTTCAGGTTTGGGTTTTAACCCTAAAGAAGTAGATGACAGTATTTATGAGTGTATGGTAGACGAAGCCGAAATTAATGCGGCCATCGTTCCTACCGACCTGGAATATCTGCACCTGCTTCCTTCCCATATCGACTTAGTGGGCGCCGAAGTGGAAATGGTGAGCCTGGAGAACCGGGAAAAGAAAATGCGAAGTGCTCTGGCTCCGATAAAAGAGGATTATGAATTTATCATTCTGGATTGCTCGCCTTCTCTGGGGCTCATCACCATCAATGCGCTTACGGCGGCTGACTCGGTTCTTATTCCGGTACAGTGTGAGTATTACGCGCTGGAAGGGTTGGGAAAACTGCTGAACACAATTCAGATTATTCAGTCTCGCCTCAATACAGGTCTGGAGATTGAAGGTATTTTGCTGACCATGTACGATTCCCGCTTACGCCTTTCCAACCAGGTAGTTGAAGAGGTAAATGCCCATTTTCAGCATATGGTATTTACAACGCTGATTCCCCGAAACATTAAATTGAGTGAATCACCTAGTTTCGGCCTACCAGCTATTATTCACGATGCAGAGAGCAAAGGAGCTATCAGTTACCTGAACCTGGCAAAAGAATTATTGGATAGAAACGGGCAACTGGCCCGCTAACCTAGGGAAGTTGAGCCTAAGGCTAATACCTAAAGCCTGCTTTCCTCGTTGAAATAGTAATTAACCGACTAGTTGGAATGAGTATTAATAAAACGTCTGGACGATCTACTCGAAGAAAAAACGCCCTCGGAAGGGGGTTGGGAGCACTGTTGGAAGACTCTTCCCGAGATCCGCAGAACATGGAAGAATCGGTGCGGGAATTCAGTTCTATCAATGAAATTCCCCTGGATACTATTGAGATTAACCCCTTTCAGCCCCGTACCCACTTTGACCAGGAAGCCTTACAGGAACTGGCTGATTCTATTGCGGTGCAGGGCATTATTCAACCCATTACCGTTCGTGCCATTGGTCAGGATCGCTATCAGATTATTTCAGGTGAGCGACGGGTACAGGCATCCAAGCTAGCCGGGCTTACTGAAATTCCGGCCTATGTTCGCAAAGCCAACGACCAGCAAATGCTGGAAATGGCTCTGATTGAAAACATCCAGCGGGAAAATCTGAATGCCATTGAGATTGCCCTGAGCTACCAGCGACTTATTTCAGAATGCGACTTACGGCAGGAACAACTGGGCGACCGGGTGGGAAAAAACCGATCTACCGTCAATAACTACCTCCGTTTGCTCAAACTACCTCCTGATATTCAGGCGGCATTGCGCGATACCCGTCTGTCGATGGGCCATGCCCGGGCATTGATTAATGTGGATACGGTAGAACATCAATTACATATCTTTCAGCGTATTGTGCAGGAAGACCTGTCGGTAAGGAAGGTAGAAGCCTTGGTACGTGACCTGTCGGCACCCAAGAAACCAAAGCCAGCTTCTGCACCTATCGAACCTTCAGCGGAAATTAAGGCAATCCAGTCACAATTGTCTTCTCACTTTGGCACCCGGGTGCATATTAAAAGTATGGGAAAAGAAAAGGGTGAGATTAAAATACCTTACCTGTCTACTGAAGATTTAAATCGAATTCTCGACCTGCTACAGACATGATGCATGCATCAGGATGGATGACCCTACTGGTACTCCTGCTGGTGATTGGCCCCGTCTTCGCCCAGGAAGAAGGAGAAGTATCTCCGGATACTACCGTATCGGATACTACCATAGTGGCAGAAGATACGCTGCAAAACAATAATCAGGCAACCATCGGGCCGAACCGTCCGGGTACCAATCCGCCCGACACCATCAGGATTCAATCCATGGCCGCCGGGCATTCACCCCGCAAAGCAGCTCTTTTCTCTGCCGTATTACCAGGATTAGGACAGGTATACAATGGTAAGTACTGGAAAGTGCCTATTATTTACGCTGGTTTTGCCACTTTGGGCTACTTTGTTATTCATAATAATGATCGGTATAATCTTTTCAGAAGAGCGCTATTTGCTGAACAGAGTGGAGAGACAAACCCATTGGTGGGTATTCAAAACGGTCGCTTCGAAGATCCTACCAGCATCCAGCGAGGTATAGATCAGTTTAGACGAGATCGGGATTTTATGATTATTCTGATTACCGGGATGTACGCGCTCAATATCATGGATGCCATTGTGGATGCGCACCTCATTGAATTCGATATTAATCCGGAACTGAGCTTTGATCTTAAACCGGTTGCGGGCTCTTCGTTGGCATACACCGGTCACCTCACCCCGACCATTCCTACTTACGGACTTTCATTTACATTAAATCTACCTTAACCTATGCATATTCTTCTGATTGGCTACGGAAAAATGGGAAAAACCATTGAGCAAATAGCCCAATCCCGGAATCATCAAATTGTGGCACGTATTGATCAGGACAACCCTCAGGAATGGGATACATTGAATCATAAGACTGTCGATGTAGCCATAGAGTTCAGTCAGCCCGATGCCGCTGTACCCAACATACGCCAGTGCCTTGACCGCTCGATCCCGATTATTTCGGGCACCACTGGCTGGCTGAATCATAAAGAAGAAATAGAGGCCTATTGCCGGGATAAAGGCGGCACATTTTTCTACGCTTCCAACTTTAGTATTGGAGTAAACTTATTCTTTCGCCTGAATAACTATCTGGCCAAACTCATCAGCCCCTATCCTCAGTATCAACCCAGCGTAGAAGAAACCCACCATACCGAAAAAAAGGACGCCCCCAGCGGTACGGCTATTACTATTGCCGAAGGGATGCTGGAGCAGCTTCCGGCCAAAGGATGGTATTTACTGGAAGAAGGGCAATCCGAGGATGCTTCTCAATTGCCGATCCGGGCAAAACGGGAAGCCAATGTGCCTGGCACCCATGTGGTACAGTATCAGTCAGCCATGGATACCATTGAGATTAAGCATACAGCCCACACTCGGGAAGCATTTGCTTTAGGTGCAGTCATGGTGGCCGAATGGGTCGTTTCTGAACAGCAGCGGGGCGTGCTTACGATGAACGATTTCCTGAAATTATAGGTATTTCTCTAAACACACACTATTTTCGCAAGATTGGTGTTACATGCAGGTAAGAATATTTGAATTGAGTACGTATGGCAACGTTTATTAAGAAAAAAGAAACGCAGGGTAGCCAGACAAAACATAAGGCCCCAAAATCTAAAACCCGGGAGTGGGTCGACGCCATTGTATTTGCGGTCATCGCCGCCACGTTTATCCGCTGGCTGTTTTTAGAGGCATTTACCATTCCCACCCCTTCCATGGAAAACTCTTTGCTGGTAGGCGACTTCTTGTTTGTCAGCAAGATGCACTACGGGGCCCGCACGCCTAAAACCCCGCTGCAAATGCCGCTGACGCACCAGAAAATATGGGGCACGGATATTCCCTCCTATGTGGACTGGATCCAACTGCCGCAATACCGTTTACCGGGTTTCTCACATGTGCAACGGGGCGATGTTGTTGTATTTAACTATCCCACCGAACATCAGTACCCCACCGATCTGAAAACCAACTATATCAAGCGCTGTGTCGCCATTCCGGGCGATGTGATTCAGGTAATTGACCGACAGGTTTATGTAAACGATGAAGTATTTACCGACCCTCCGGGAGTACAGTATCGCTACTTTATTGCCACTGACCAGACCATTAACCAGCGGGTTTTTGACAAATATGCGGTGTGGGAATATAATTTAGTGCAAGGCGGCTATATCGCTTACCTGACTCCTGCCATTGCGGCTGAGTTTGAAAAATTACCTTTCGTAAGTGCGGTAAATCCGGCCACCACCTCCAAAGACCAGGTAAACCCGGAAATTTATCCCGACCCCAGTGTTTTCCCCTGGAATGCCGATTACTTCGGCCCGTTGGAGATTCCAGCCGAAGGGCAGCAGATAGATTTGACTCCGGAAAATATCACGAAATACGAATACGTCATTAAGTACTACGAAGGACATGACAATGTGGAGAAGCGTGATGGAAAGCTCTTTATTGACGGTCAGCAGGCCGATACGTACACCTTCCAGCAGGATTATTACTTCATGATGGGTGATAACCGCCACAATTCCCTGGATTCCCGCTTCTGGGGTTTCGTACCCGAAGATCACATTGTAGGAAAAGCCTTCTTTATCTGGCTATCTATTGATCCGAACGAAAGTTTCATCAGCAAAATCCGCTGGAACCGCCTGTTCAAGATGATTGAATAAGAAATCTGAACAAAACAACTTTGTCTCTTAACCAGATAAGGCTTAGCGGTTATCAGGAAAAGTTGTTTTAAAACTTCCTTTCTGGGCTCCTGCCGGGGTTAACTCTGAAAAAAGAGAGAGATCCAATTCTTCATTTACTTCACTATTTTCTCGTACTTTTTCAGCAAACAAATCTGAGAAGAACCAAATTGACCCGGATAGTATGGCACTAATTAAGGTAGTAGACACTATCTGAGGTATCTCGGCATTCCAGGGGGCGTAATAGAGCAAATTAGTGGCAAAAGAGGCAATGGCATATATATTAGAAGCCAGGCTTTTTCCGTGCAGAATAGACATCAGAATGGCTGCCTCAATAGCAATGGCAAATACTATTGCATGAAACCAATTGATGGCTTCAATTCGAATTTCTCCTAAATAAAAGCCCAGATCTACCACACGTACGCTTTCAAACAAGTACGTAGTATGAACAATCTGCCCGAATAGCACGAAAACCAAGGTTACAAAGATGAATGTCTCTGATTTTATAAATCGTATAACTTTTTCCATACAATATATAATTTTACCTATTTATATACGAAAGTAAGCTATAAATCTGGTTTTAGCAGGGATATGCGCTGCATTATAGGCGATTTCAGTACTTATGTACGTTCTTTTCAGATTTGCTCTATACGTTTAAAATCCCTTTTCACGGGCAGATTGGATTATGTGGCTAGTCTATGCTCACTACCAGTCAATTTCCGATTTACCCTGCTGATGCAGGTACTCATTGGCCTTTTTGAAATGATCATTGCCGAAGAATCCCCGATCGGCAGCAAAGGGAGATGGGTGGGGTGATTTGAGCACATAATGCTTTCCTTCGTCAATAACGGATCCTTTCTTCTGCGCATAGGCTCCCCACAGTAAAAAGACAATCTGCTCCTTCTCATCCGATATTTTTTTAATCACCGCATCGGTAAAGGCCTCCCAGCCTTTCTTCTGGTGCGACCCGGCCTGGCGAGCCCGAACGGTAAGGGTGGCGTTAAGCAGCAGCACTCCCTGCCGGGCCCACCGCTCAAGATTACCACTATCCGGAATGGGTTTATCATATTCGTTTTTAACTTCCTTGAAAATATTGATCAGCGAAGGAGGTTTGGTGATTCCATCGTGTACGGAAAAAGCCAGCCCATTGGCCTGTTTTGGTCCGTGGTAGGGGTCCTGTCCCAGGATCACCACTTTCAACTGATCAAAAGAGGTGAGGTCAAATGCTCTGAAAATTTCTTTACCGGGAGGGTAGACCACGTGGTTTTGGTACTCAGAGCGCAAAAATTCGGCAAGGGTGACAAAATAGGGTTTATCAAATTCCGCTGATAGCTTTTCCTTCCAGGAAGGAGCAATACGTACATCCATAATCAATTGTGTAGGTTATTTCAAACTAATTATTAACTTTCGCCGTAAATAAAGTATTATGGTTACAGAAATCACAGAAGGCGTTAAGGTTAGCATAGAAACGGAATACCAACCCGAGTATTCTGATCCTAGCCAAAGCCACTATGTGTTTACCTACCACGTTACCATTGAGAATAACAGCAATTTTACCGTAAAGTTATTACGCCGCCATTGGGAAGTAATTGATGCCGGATACCCAAAACGTGAAGTTGAGGGCGAAGGAGTGATTGGCAAGCAACCCACCTTAGAGCCTCGTCAGCATCATCAGTACGTATCCGGATGCAACCTGAAATCGGGTATTGGCAAAATGAAAGGCACTTTTTTGATGGAACGTGTCACCGACGGAAAACGCTTCCGGGCTATTATTCCCGAATTTATGATGGTGGCCCCCTATCGGTCGAATTAACCTTATACCATGCCTTCTTTCTGGAAAAGGCGCTCACTGGCTGTGGGTTACTGGCATTACTGGCTGAATGGCGTAAACCAGCACTCCCTCCATGCACCTTTTATTTATCAATTCTACCAGCAGGTAATTCGTGATGCCACTCCGCCACCTGAGTTTGAGGATATTGAACAGTACCGGAAAAACCTCAAAACCTCTACGCAAAAAATCTCTGTCAAACCCATTGGGGCAACTTCGGTAGTAAACAACGCTGAAATTCGCTCGGTAAGCGACATTGCCCGAAACTCCCTCAGTTCACCCAAATTTGGGCGTTTACTCTACCGCCTCGTCCAGTTTCAGCAGCCACGGGTTATTCTAGAACTGGGTACTTCTCTGGGAACGACCACCTTATATCTCTCCGCAGATGCCCAGAACAAAGTGTTTACGCTGGAAGGATGCCCGGAAACTGCTAAGCTCGCCAAACAGGCCTTTCAATCTTTAAGCCGGGAGAATATTGAACTGCGGGAAGGCAATATAGATACGACCCTGCCCGACTTATTAAACCAGATAGAGACTGTAGATCTGGTATACATCGATGCCAACCACCGAAAAGAACCCACCCTGCGCAACTTCCAGCAACTTTTGCCTAAAACTCACGCTGGCAGCATCCTGGTTTTTGACGACATCTACTGGTCATTTGAAATGATGGAGGCCTGGAAAATCATCCGCAACCACCCCCAGGTAACCCTTTCCATTGACTTGTTTGATGCTGGTATTATTTTTTTCCGTCCCCTTGCTACCAGACAACATTATACGCTGATGTTTTGAAGGAGAGAAAGTTCAAAGACCCGGCTATGCTGTAGGCAGGCGGCCAATTATCGCTTAATCACCAATTGACTTCTTCTGCAAATTGATAAACAACTCCCTGCCCTGCCGGGGAGGAATGGAATTATACGCAGTCTCAAACGTATGGAACCGGAAATAAGGATCGAAATAGGCTTGATACTCTGCCCGGCTACCGCCGAAGGGAGGATGATCATCATATAACGGATCATCGAACAACAAGCCAACCAATCGCCCGTTTTGATTTAATAGCGCATGCATTTTTTGGGCATAAGCAGTTCGCAGTTCGGGAGACAAAGCGCAAAAAAACGTTTGTTCCATGATTAAGTCAAAAGTCATGGCTAGCGTAAAGAAATCCTGATGCAGTATTTGGTTTGGTGGAAATTGCGGATTATGTTGCCTGAACGTACGTAAAGGGTACTCACTAATGTCTATGATAAACACATTTTGAAAGCCTTGGGCAAAGAGGTAAGCGGCTTCGTAGCTATTTCCGCTACCAGGTATTAAAATTTTTATACTTTTGTCCGTAAGCTGATCGATGTAGGTCTTTATCGGAGTAGTCACGAAACCCACATCCCAGCCGGTTTGCTCCTGTTGGTAACGATTTGTCCAATAGTGTTCATTCAATGTTTCCATTTTCTATCTTTAATGCTGAATTTTTTTACAACCAAGAATTGTTCAATCAAAAAAACCACTCATTGATCCATGGAAGAAACCACAGATACCAGTTCTAACAAAAGAAAAACCCTACTCATCATTATTGGCTTGCTCATTCTGACCAATTTAGTCGTGCTTTTTCTTTTTTATCAGAATAATCAGAACAAAGCCACGGAAATACAGAGCAATAAAGCCGAGTTGCAGGAAACTTACGCAAAATTAGAGTCTATTAGCAATGAGCTGGATCTTAAGATTCAGGAAATACAGAAGCTGGGCGGGGATGTAGAGGAGCTGCGCCTCATTCGCGAGACCCTGGAGCAGGAGAAAGAACAACTACAAGGTGACCAGGAAGTGGCCCAAAAGCGCTATGCTCAGATTCGAAACCGTGTAGAAGGTTATCGGGAGCTACTGTTGAAGAAAGACGAAGAGATTGCTAAACTACAGGAGCAAAATGAATTGCTGTATACCGAAAACACCGAACTGAAAGTAGAACAGCAACAGCTAAACAAAACCATCACCGAGATAGAGTCTGACAAACAACAGCTTACCCAAAAAGTAGCGCAGGCCTCTCAACTGGAAGCAGAAAACATTAAGGTAGTTGGGTTAAACAATAAAGGAAAAGGCCGGGAGCGGGATCGTTACCGAAGCAACCAACTGGAGCAGGTTCAGGTAACTTTTAACCTGGCAAAAAATGAAGTAGCCCCCATTGAAGGGCGAGACATTTACGTGCGCATTTTAGAGCCGGATGGCAACGTGGTATTTGATGTGGCGAAAGGATCTGGCACCTTCATGTTTGACGGCAAAGAAGTATTTTACACCATGAAGAAGGAAATCTTATTTGATAATACCGGCCAGGCACTCTCTTTTCTCTACGAAAAAGGCAGTGACTATTCTGAAGGGCGGCATAAAGTAGAAATTTATGCTGACGATTATATTATCGGAACCACCAATTTTGAAGTACGATAACATGTGGCAGGGCTGGATTGGCATCATCTTATTCCTCAGCACAAGCATCTCTGTACTAGCCCAACACCCTGGACAGCCCCTGGATATTCAGGGGCATCGGGGATGCAGGGGACTGCTTCCCGAAAATACGATCCCGGCCTTTTTAGAAGCGGTCAGGCTGGGAGTTACCACTCTGGAAATGGATGCAATTATTTCTCAGAATGGGCAGGTGGTAGTTTCTCATGAGCCGTTTCTGTCTCATCTCATTTGCCATAATGCGAAGGGAGAACCTATTTCTGAGGAGGATGAAAAAGAATACAATCTTTACCAAATGTCCTATGACGAAATTGCCCAATGCGACTGCGGCAGTAAACCCAACCCTGGGTTTCCGGAGCAGGAAAATTTCACCGCACATAAGCCTCTGCTCAGCCAGGTGATTGATACGGTAGAACAATTTGTGAAACAAGAAGGCCTTTCGCCCATCCGATACAATATTGAAACAAAATCCAGCGAAGAAGGAGACGATGTCTTTCACCCCAAACCAGCCAAATTCACCCAACTTCTGTTAAGTGTCATTCAGGAAAAGAATATTCAGGATCGCACTACTATTCAGTCATTTGACGTGCGCACGTTGCAGGAAATTCGTAAAACTGCTCCGGCTTATCCATTGGCATTACTGATTGGAAACACTGATTCTCCGCAGGAGAATGTAGAAAAGCTGGGTTTCACCCCGGAGATTTACAGCCCTCATTTCAAGCTGGCTGACACATCTTTGCTTGATTACGCCCGTGAGGTGAATATGCAGGTGGTTCCGTGGACAGTAAATGAACCAGAAGATATCCGTAGCATGATCGAATTGGGGGTAGACGGTATCATCTCCGATTACCCCAATCGGGTGATAGAAATTACCAGCAAATAAAAGAGTGGCTTAGTTTCGCCTGCTGCTGACTTTCTTTTTCTCTACCATAAAGCCTTCTGCAAAGACCTTATATTGATCAAAGATAGACCGGACAGCTCCCTGAAGGTAGCGTTTATCCGTATAAAAACTGTCGCCAAACACTCCGGAGGCATAGCCTTGCCAGATAGATTTTTTCCGCTCCCGGTCATACATCAATACCAACAGCGTACCCTGACGAAGATTATACTTCACCGGGTCCATTTCCTGGTCAATATTTTCTTCATACTCGATAAAAAGTTCAATATCGGGTTGGTCGTAGCCAGTGAAGAAAAGGCTGTCGTAAAAAATTTTGTAAGAAACCAACAAACGGGGGTCACGGGTAGAGTATTCGTATCCCTGCAGTTCCATCCGGGCGCGGATAGCATCTTCGATAATATCGTTTTGCAGGCTGGAGTCAGGCCCGGAACTACGGGTATCCAGAAAATTAAAAGTTTTGTAACGTCGAAATTCACCCTCGAAGCTGTAATCAGACTCTACAGGAAATTCTTTATACCCCATGCAGCTTGCTATAAATAATAGCAACAGCACAGCCATTGTAGAAAATGCTTTCATAAGAAGAATTAGTAGCTTTTGTATTTAATCAATCAATATAGTAATAAAATGCTTAGGCAGGAAATACCTAATCTATGAAAAAATTATGGCTATTGTTAATTTATCATTACGATACTGGCAAAAAAATGTCTTATTAGATGTTTTTGCCATATCCCAGGACATTTGCAAAGTGTAACTTTTATAAAGTCAAATCAAAAAAATGTCGTCTGCTTTACTTTTTAGCTCAAAGGGTATTGGCATGCCACACAATATACGAATAAGCAGCAAAGCGGATGAAGCGGGCTGAAGCAAATAACAGATACTTCTTCGCCGGAAACTCTACTGAGCCCACCAGCATACTCACCCCGGAAAAAGGTAAGGGTGTCAATGCTGCCACCACAATCAGAAACCCCCCAAAGCGCTGAAAATATCGTTCGTAGTGCCCAAACAGATTTTTTTGTAGATAATCATACAGCCGGGTATGGTTCAGATAGTTGCCGATCAGGTATCCCAAAACACCCGCCACATACGAGATTACAGCCAGTGCTCCGACATTGAGCGCATAACTGGCCAGTTTACCCAGACGCAATGACCAGATCATAAAAATCTCGGGTGGAATAATGCCAAAAAATAATTCAGAGGTTGAGTAAATCAGATAGACCAGGAAGGGCTCCTCGTAAATCGGTGATAGCCATTGCAAATAATTCAGATCAATCCGGTCTTTCAGCAATATAAACCCACCAATCAGCAAAGATAACCACAGTAGGCCCTTTCCCAGATTGCGCACAAAAAACCAAAACTTTTCTCGATCAGACATTCAGTATCCAGGACAACAGCGTATTAATAAGGGATAATACCACTCCGAACACAAGTGCCCAGCCAAAATTTTTAATTTTCAATCCCGGTAATATCGCATCCACCAACATTAGCAAGAGGGCATTAATTACCAGAATAAACAGCCCTAGCGTTAAGATCGTGATCGGAATAGTAAGTATTACCAAAATGGGTTTAATCACGGCATTGACGATCCCCAGCAGGCCTGCTGTCACCAGGGCCGTCCAAAAATTATTGACGGTAACGCCTCGCAAAATATACGCAGCAAGAAATACAGCAACCGCATTCACTAACAGAGAAACAAGCATGTTATCCTATTTTTTCCGGAGTCATATAAGAAATCAGGGTAGCAGTGTTCTGAGAAACTTCTTCCCAATGGCCCACCGTGGGCTGTATGATGGCAAAACCCGCCGGAGCTACACTTCCAACTTCCTCTCCGGTAAGATATTCAATCAAATAACTCACGGTAAGGTTATGGCCCACCACAGCGATACGTTCGTGCGTATCATCCTGACGGTTGATTATTGCTAGAAAAGTTCTTAGAGAGGCATCATACAGCTCGTCAATGGCCTGTATACGCTGGCCCGGATACCGAAGTTGTTCGGCAACCATCTGGGCAGTTGCCATAGCCCGGGCAGCTGAACTGCTGATCATCAGGTCGGGTTGCCAGGTCAGTTTATGTAAATAATTGCCTACCCGCACTGCATCCTGATACCCCCGGGCGGTTAAATCCCGGTCCGCATCCCGCTGCTGATTCTGTGTTTCCCGGGCTTCTGCATGTCGAACAATGAGTAATTGTCTAACCATTTTTTCTGTAGTCAGTTAAAGAGGTCACAATTCTTTTCGTTTATTTGCACTACAAGAGGTGTACTATTAAACTTTTTTATTCTACGGTTCGTGAAGAAAAAGTGTTTGTAAGAATTGTTAAAACCTCAGAAACCACAAAAGTACTATCATTTATGGCAAAAAATATAGTGATTGTTGAGTCGCCCGCGAAAGCCAAAACCATAGAAGGATATTTGGGAGGCGACTATATTGTAACTTCCAGCTATGGACATGTACGGGATTTACCCAAAGATGATACGGGAGTAGATACGGCCAATGGATATCAGCCTACCTATCAGGTCTCACCGGATAAAAAGGATGTTATTGCCCAATTGAAGAAATTAGTAAAGGATGCTGACACTATTTTCCTGGCCAGTGATGATGACCGCGAGGGCGAGGCAATTTCCTGGCATCTGAAAGAAGTATTAAATTTACAGGACGAAAAAACGCGCCGCATCGTTTTTCGAGAAATTACCAAGAAAGCAATTTTGGGTGCTATCCAAACTCCTCGAGGCATTGATATTGACCTGGTGAATGCCCAGCAGGCCCGTCGTATTCTGGACCGACTGGTTGGTTACGAACTTTCTCCGGTGCTATGGAAAAAGATCAAGCGGGGCCTATCGGCCGGACGCGTACAATCTGTAGCAGTACGCCTGGTCGTAGAGCGCGAACGGGAAATCACCGATTTTGACTCAAAATCATCATACAAAGTCACCGCTAACTTTCTGCTGGAAAATGGCAGCGTACTGAAAGCAGACTTACCTAAAAAATTTGATAAAGAAGAAGATGCCCGGGCCTTTCTGGAAACCTGCCTGACGGCTGAGTTTACCATAGAGAAACTGGAAAAAAAGCCGGTCAAGAAGTCTCCGGCACCGCCTTTCACCACCTCTACCCTGCAACAGGAAGCTTCCCGTAAGCTCAGCTTTTCGGTTTCTCAAACCATGACTCTGGCCCAGCGGCTCTACGAAGCAGGTAAGATCAGCTATATGCGAACAGATTCCACCAACCTGTCGGAAGAAGCGGTGGATAGTGCTTCAGGAGAAATTTTAAGCGCCTACGGTGATCGGTACTTACAGAAGCGCAAGTTTAAAACCAAATCGGAATCGGCCCAGGAAGCACACGAAGCCATCCGCCCTACCGATTTCTCCAACAAAGAAGCCAGCAGCGATCGTAACCAGCAACGACTATACGAACTGATCTGGAAACGCGCCATTGCTTCTCAAATGGCTGATGCCCAGATTGAACGAACTACCGCGACCATCGCCATCTCCACCAGCCCCCTGACGTTAGTAGCTACAGGTGAGGTTATCAAGTTTGAAGGGTTTCTAAAAGTCTATATCGAATCTTCGGATGAAGAAGATGATGAAGATAAAAAAGGTATGCTGCCTCCGTTAGATGAAGGACAAAAGCTCAATCTGGATGAGATGAAGGCCCGTCAGACCTTCTCCCGCCATCCTCCCCGCTACACGGAAGCCAGCCTGGTGAAAAAGCTGGAAGAAATGGGTATTGGTCGTCCGTCCACCTATGCTCCCACCATTTCTACCATCCAGAAGCGAGGTTATATTGTACGGGAAGACCGCGACGGTTACGATCGTGAATACCGGGAGATGACGCTTGTAAAAAAAGAAAATAATATTGACGAACAGCTACTGACCGAACGTACAGGTACTGAAAAAAGAAAGCTTTTTCCTACCGATGTTGCCATGGTAGTGAACGATTTTTTAGCGGAGCACTTCGACACCGTCATTGACTATTCTTTTACTGCCGATGTAGAAAAGAAATTTGATGAGATTGCTCAGGGTAAAAAAGCCTGGGAACAAATGATTGATGAATTCTACCAGCAATTTCATCCAAAAATCGTAATATCTGAAGATATTGACCGGTCTACCATTAAAAACGATCGCCATCTGGGCGAAGACCCCAAAACCGGCCTACCCGTTATTGCCCGCCTGGGACGGTTTGGACCGATCGTGCAAATTGGAGAAACCGATGCTGAGGAAAAACCCAAATATGCCAGCATGCGCACCGGGCAGTTCATTGAAACCATTACGCTGGAAGAGGCTATGGAGCTATTCAAACTTCCGCGTGAAATTGGCGAATATGAAGAGGAAGTAATGACCGCCGCCATTGGCCGGTTTGGTCCTTACATCCGCCACAATGGGAAGTTTTACTCTTTGACCAAGGAAGATGATCCGCTTACCGTGGAAACTGATCGGGCCATTGAAATTATTGAAGCCAAACGCAAAGCAGATGAGAATAAGTACATCAAAGTATTTGATTCTGACCCTGAAGTGCAGGTGCTCAATGGTCGGTATGGCCCCTACATCAAAGTAGGTAAAAAGAATGTGAAGATTCCCAAAGACAAGAAACCGGAAGATCTGACATTGGAAGAATGTATGGAACTGGCTGAAAAAGCCCCGGAGAAGAAAGCCCGAGGAGGACGAAAACGCAAAAGCTAACGGGTTTACTCAACGCCTATAATTTTACTTCCCGGTGGCGGATACTGCCGGGAAGCATCTTCGATCACAATGACCCAGTCTGGCCCAAGCTGGGTATCTTTCAGGAAGCCAGACCAGTTGGAGTGAGAAAACTCCCCTTCATTCGTGATTTCACCAAAGGAGAAGGCTTCACCGTTTACCGGACTATACCACCATACTCGCAACTCTTCGGCATCAATCACATCAGTTTTAACAGTAAAGCTCTGGTAGAGAGGCAAATACAGCATCAGGTAGGTAGCATCATTTGCTCCGGGCGTTCCATCCCGTGTGGCCTGTATCCGATCACTTGCGAAAGCCGGATTTTCCCCGATAATCAATGACTGGTCCGGGATGCGCGACAGATAGGGCCGTGATTCCAGTAGGGTACGTAAATATTTCATCTGTCCGGCCCCGGGATGGTCCAATGCCTCCTGCCAGGGTACATGGGCCGAAATCATGGGGCGATATTCCGGACGATACATCTGCCAGATATTGTTATTACCGTAGGTATGCCCAAAGGCTCCGGCAAATACCGACCAATACGCCAGTTTTCGAATCTGATAAGCATCATAGCGGGGGTTGATCGGATTAAACCACTGCGGAATGTCCTCGTAAGCGGGTTCAGCATTGATTACCGGCTTGACTGGGCTTCGTTGGTAATCATTTGTAATCCAGTTATATACAGCATCAGAAGGGCGAAAGTGGCCGGTTTGCACCATGTTAAAATCCAGCCATTCTTTTTCGTGTAGCCATACCGAACTGGTACCCGGCCCTCGAGGGTGGTAACTGATCAGTTGTTTTCCTTCGCAACCTTCTTTCAACCCATGTGCCATTGCTTCCCAAACAGGCTGGGCAGTATCAGCCGGACGGTCTCCGCCCAAGACCCAGACCACATTCCAGGAATCTCGATACCGTTTGCCCAGCCAGTACCCGTACTGGTAAGCATTCTCTTCAGTGAAAATATGCATGTTATCAAACACTGTATGGGGTATATCTTCGGCATGTGATCCCCAGGTTGGTAACAAAGCTACGTACAAGCCAAGCTCTGCGGCTTCTTCCAGGGTGTAGTCCACCAGTGCAAAATAGGAGGAATCGGGGCGAGTTGGGTCAAACTCCTGCAAGGGCAGGTTGCCCTCCCGATTCGGCGTCGTCAGCCCATCAATCTCACCCAGTAATACTGCCTGGATAACCGTGAATCCTTTTTCCGACCGATTCTGTAGATAGTAGTCGATGTCGTTTCGATCCAGGCGGTGAAATAATTCCCAGGCAGTGTCTCCCAGCCAGAAAAAAGGATCACCATTGTCTTTCACTAAAAAGTGCTGGTTTTCACTTACCTGTAGGTATTGTCCCATTCCCGCAGAACAAAACAAACAAAAGGTCAGGATAAAGGGTAGCAGTTTCAGGCTTTTTTTACTATTCATGTTACCATTTTCTTTGAATTAGCTAAAAGTAAGCAAGTTCGTCAACAAAAGGCAAAAACTTGGTCGTACTACTTTGAGAGGAGATGCTTGCGCGTATCTCAGGATTAAAAAAATAAATATGTATCTTTAGTAATTGGCTAATCCTCACTACTACCAAAAGAGCCAGAAATCATGATGCGTATCACATTCGTGCTGCTTAGCATGACGCTACTGTTAAGTTGTCAATCTCACCATCAACAAACCATGCCGGATGGCGCGGCAGATATCCAGGAACCGCTGGGGAATAATAATTTGGCTTACCGCTGGGGAGAGATTGCCCTGGAAGCAACCGCCCGTGATACTGAACGCTTCAGACCACGTCCCACCATCACCTCCCGATACCTGGGACTCATTTTCACCGCCGCTTTCGATGCCTGGACCCGTTATGATGCCCAGGCCACTCCCCTGTACCTGCAAGATGTAGAAAGACGCCCTGCGTCGGAACATTTATTAAAAAACAAGGAAATTGCCATTAGCTACGCTATCTACCGGGCCATTGGTGAATACTACTACGGTGATTCTACGCTATACCGGGATTTTATGGTCAGTCTGAACCTGAACCCCAATGATCAATCTCTGGACCCGACCACGCCGGAAGGCATTGGCAATCTGGCCGCCCGGGCTGTGATTGAACGAAGAAAAAATGATGGGTCCAACCAATACGGCGATGCCGAGGGCTCCAATGGAACGCCTTACTTCGATTACACTTCTTATCAGCCAGTAAACTCCCCGGATGAAAATACGGACAACAATCGGTGGCAGCCCAAGTATTTTTCCGACGGCAAGGGCGGCCAGTATGCTCCGGCCTGCTTAACTCCGTACTGGCAGTTGGTAGAGCCGCTGGCGATGGAGTCTTCCGACCAGTTTCGCCCGGGGCCTCCGCCCCTCATCGGTTCGTCTCAATTAGCGGCGGAGGTGCGGGAGGTGATTGAATTACAAGCTTCTCTGACCGATGAACAAAAGGCATTGGTAGAGTTTATGCGTGATGGCCCACAATCAGTACAACAGGCCGGGCACTGGCTGTCCTTTGCGCTGGAAGTTTCCGTTCGCGATCAGCATACCCTGGACGAGGATGTGAAAATGTTGTTTTTGAACCAGGCTGCCGCCATGGACGCTTTCATTGCTGCCTGGGACTCGAAAATGTACTACGACTTTGCCCGCCCGTATGCGCTGGTACACTCTTACTTCCAAGATCAGATCATCAAAGCCTGGGGCGGGCCGGATCGGGGTATGGTTGAGATGAAGGGGCAGGCATGGCGGCCGTATTCTCCCGAAACCTTCTTATGCCCTCCCTTCCCCAGTTACGTATCCGGGCACAGTTGTATCAGTGGGGCCTGCGCCGAAGCACTCCGCCTTTTTACTGGCAGTGATGAGTTTGGTTCGGAAGTACGGCTCATACCCGGTGCCATGACCGAACCGGACCACCTGGGCGATACGGTCACACTCCACTTTCCAACATTCACCGAGACAGCCAACATGGCCGGACTTTCCCGGGTGCTGGGTGGCTACCATATTCAGTCAGATAATGTAGAAGGATTGACACTGGGTCGAAAAGTAGCCCATGCGGTATGGGAGGTATATCAGGCGCATGTAGGCCCCTCGACCAATACTTCTGTAGCCAGCCGCCCTGATTAGGGAAAATACTATCTATTGACTACTCAACTTTCACCTTAGCTGAGGCCGTGCCAAGGCCATTTTCATTGAACGCCTCCACAGTGAAGTAGTACGTCTGGTCTACATTCAGGCTCCGCAGATCAAGGGTGTGTTGATCATATACCAGCCAGGCACTGTATAGTTTGTCGGGGGCAATGCCCCAACGCACATTGTAGCCCTGACTGTTGGGCTGAGCTTTCCAACTGAGCTTTACATTCCTACGGTCCTCCTCGCGCACGGCTTGTAATTGCTTTACCGGCCCGGGCTTCTTACCCGAACCAATGCCAAATACCCGGATGCCCGAAATAGCCAACTGGGGAGTAGGCACGTGCAGACTACGGAAGCGAATCAGGCGAGCTTCTGCCGGAGTGGCTAGTTCTACATAATCATTGGGCACATCCAACTGATTCTCACTTTTATCAATGAGGGTGTTCCAGTTCTTCCCATCCATCGAACCTTCAATCACGTACTGCTGGTACAGGCCATCCTGACGCCCGTAAATATCCGACTGGTAATCATGGTAATTCACCTGAATGGCCCGGATCGTCCCGGCTTCCTCCAGATCAATCTGTAGCCACTGATCCTCGGTTGGTTTTTTTGCTACCCAAAAGGTTTTCACTCGCTCATCGGTCACGTGGTCAGGCGAGAAGTCTTCTAACTGGGAAGAGGCAGTTACGGGTTTACGATAAGACAGTAGCATCCATCCGGCAAACGCTCCCTGCCGGGCCAGGTCACTCGGAGCAAAGTGCGGATAATCACCGAAGGAGGTATTGGTGTACATCAGTCCATCTTCATCAAAAAAGGTGGGGAATAGGGCAACCCGGCGCTCAAAGTGGTAATTCACCGAGATGGCCATGGTGCCAAAGTGCCAATACTGCCCTCCCGGTCCTTCGACTGTACTTCCGTGGCCCGCGCCATTGATAAATCCTCCGGGCTTGTAACTCACCGGGTTGTTAGGAGCATAGGTATACGGTCCCAACGGCTGGTCGGCCATATAGACGCCATCGCCGTAGGTATCCCATTCCGTACCGGGTGCGGCGTATTGCATGTAGTACTTTCCTGCATGTTTGGTCAGCCAGGCCCCTTCCATGTAACCGCCCAATGTAGGATGGTCGTGGTTGTTGCCGAATCGTTCCCAACCGTGTTTTGCTTCATCCAGGTTAAACAGTTCAGCGGTCTCGCCTTTTGGAATGAAGCGTTGTTGGGGATCAAGCTCATATCCCCGGATGGGAAACTTATTCGAGGATCCCCAGAACATGAAAGCTCGCCCATCATCATCGATGAAAAAGTCAGGGTCTTGCAAATTCCAGAGAATGGCGGGTACTGATTTCCAGTCGCCTTTCTTCGGATTATCAGTATAAAGCAGGCTCATGATACCGGAGGGATCGCCAGTAACGTACAGCACCGAATCTTTATAATTATGCGCAGCCGGAGCATTAGAACCCTGAAAATACCACTTCTCCGGAGTAATAAAATCCCACTGGGTCAGATCGGTAGAATGCCAGTAGCCCATGGAACGGGTGACAAACATATAGTACTCATCCCGGAAACGCACCACCGCCGGGTCGGCGCCCGAACGATACGACAGGTTCTTATGGGAATTGACAATCATGTAGGTATAATCCAGGTTAAGGGGATTACAGTAGGTGGTAGGCGGATTGGCCGCTTCCTGGGCCAAAGCTGGCATGGAGAGGAGCGCCATAAGGCAAAAAATAAGCCCCAGGGTCTTCTGCTGATAAAGCGGCGTAGAAGCTGGAAAATACTGGTCGGGGAAGAAAAAAAATGATACTGGCATCTGGGTAAAAATACGTTGGTTGTCTCTGATAATACTACGGACTATGAAGTTAGTAAATTACCTGAACACCATCTTAAGCACTCATTCAGAATAAATTACAAAAGTCTGCCTAGGATTTCGTAGTTATTGGTGTGAAACAAACAACACTTAATCCATTAGAACGGCAGACCATAGAACAAATGTATCGTTTTCACTCTAACAACCAAGCTCGTTTA
>JAVKCN010000093.1:0-26531 GCA_040222715.1 Cyclobacteriaceae bacterium
AGGAGATCAAACGTTTATGGACACAGTGCTCATGCATACGTTGGGAAGAATAAGGATATCAGGTAATCGGGCTTACGAAAGCTTCACCCACTGCTGGCTACGCTCCGATTCCCGCAGGGCATCCAGCACCCGCATATTGTGTACCGCATCTACCGCCGGGGTCGGCACCGGAGTATCCTCCCGAATGGCCCGGGCAAAGTTCTCAAACTCGGTGATATACTGGTCTTCCGGCCCGACCATCACATCCCGCGTCCCTACACTGTTGGTGACTGTTACCTTCACCGGCACATCGGCCGGGGTATTGAAGGGTATTTCGATACTGATGACTCCCCCACTCCCATGTACATTCACCCGCTGATAGGGGAAGGTTTGGGTTGCCACGGTGAACTCCGCCCGGGCTCCCCCGAAGTCCAGCAGGGCCGAAGAGAGGATATCTGTCTGGAAATCGGCGTGGTGCATCAGTAAACTCACCACCCGTTGTGGTTCAGACTGCAACAGAAAGCGGCTGACCGAGACGGCATAGCAGCCGATATCGTATAAGGCCCCACCGCCCGCATCGGCACGGTTACGGATATTGGTGGGGTCAGTATTATTAAAGCCAAAAAAGGTCTGCACCAGTTGCACCGACCCAATCTCCCGCATACGGATGAGCTCCAGGGCGTGCTGCCACTGGGCGTGGAAGCGATACATAAAGGCCTCCATCACCTTCACCCCTTTGGCCTCGGCATAATCAATGCTCTCCTGGGCCTCGCGGGCGGTAAGGGCGATGGGTTTCTCACACAACACATGCTTCCCGGCATCCGCCGCCTTCCTGATCCATTCCGCATGCATATGGTTAGGCAGGGGAATATATACCGCTTCGATGGCATCATCGGCCAGTAAATCTTCGTAAGAACCGTACGCCTGGGTAATAGCGTAGTCGTCAGCCGCCTGCTGCGCTCGTTCCAGTGAGCGAGAGGCAATGCCATTCCATTGGATGAGGGGGGATTTGGCCGTAGGAATACCAATCTTCTTCATAAAAAAGCCAGATACTCCCAGGACACCGAATGATACAGGTTTCATAAACGTTAGGTTGTATGATGATGATGCCAGAGCCACCTGCCCCAGCCGTGTAGAATACCGGCAAATTACCATTTCGGGGGATATTCCCCAACGATTTGCGGCGAAATGACCTGCTACCAGTGTGGTTTTGTCATACTAATGGAGCCAACCCGGTAGGAAACTACCCGTATGGCTACTAATATTGCCCGATCATCTAACCAGGATTAAACCACCACCTTATGTCGTTACAGTATATCCACCAACCACCCCGCCTACCTTCCAAAAACCCACCCCTGTTGATCCTGCTGCACGGCCTGGGCAGCAATGAACGGGACCTGTTCTCCTTTGCTCCCATGTTAGATCCCCGGTACCTGATCATCAGTGTGCAGGCTCCCTTGTCCTACAGCTTCGGAGGTTATGCCTGGTTTACCATCGACCTGAGCGGTGGCATGCCGCAGGCGAACGTCAAACAGGCCGAAGAGGCCCGTCAGCAATTTTCTACCTTTCTGGATGAGATGCGTGAGAAGTTTCATCCCGATCCGAAGCACATTTATCTGGCCGGCTTCAGCCAGGGTGCTATCATGAGTTATGCCACCGCCCTGGCCGAACCTGAAAAGATCACCGGGCTGGTGGCCATGAGTGGCTATATATTGAAGGAAACCATTCCGAAGACACCCCTCACCCCCGCCCACCGAAAGCTGAAAATCCTCGCCACCCACGGTCAGCACGACCAGGTGTTGCCTATCTTCCTGGGGAGATCCGCCGCCGATTACCTGCGCGAGCATCAGTTTGACTATGCTTTCAAGGAATATCCGATGGCCCACGAAGTAAGTCAGGCCTGCTTTGGGGATGTAAAACAGTGGTTAGACGAACAGGTACGGGATTTATAACAATAATGATTGATGAGATGTGATGAATGATTAGTGATTGATGATAGATTGGTAGGACTATTACCATTACGCATCCGTCATCATTCATTCCTCATTCAGATATACTCATCGCCTTTGTGCTGTTCGGCTTCCTTCAGGATAAATTTCAGCTTTTCCGCTTCTGATTTAGGGCAAATCAGCAGCACATCGGGGCTGTCGGCCACCAGATAGTTATGCAAGCTATGGACGATGATAAGCTTATTGCCGGTGCTTTTGATGTAACAGGCCTTGCTATCAAATGGCAGCGCATTGGCCTCAATGATATTCTCCTCCCCCTCCTGCCCCTTCAGCGTGAATAAAGAGTTCCAGGAATCGATGGCTGACCAGTCAAAATTTCCGAGCATGACGTAGTGGCTGTCGGTTTTCTCTAAGATGCCGTAGCTGAGGGAAATGTTTTTACACTGGGAATAGACTTTCTTCAGAAAGGATGGCTCGTTTTCAGTATTGTAGTAATCCACCCCGCTGTCGAATAGCTCGGCCACCTCGGGCAGGTAGCTGTCCAACGCGCGAATAATACTATTTACGTGCCAGATATAGATGTCCGTATTCCAGACAAAGTCACCGCTGTTTAAAAATAAGTTCGCCAGCTCAATCTGCGGCTTTTCGGTCAGCGTTTTCACTTTCTTCACCACCCCTCCGCTATCGTAGTGATACTGGATGTAGCGGTAGTTAGTCTCGGGTTTGGTGGGCTTGATCCCGATCATCAGTATTTTTTTCTGATCGGATGTAGCTACTTCCAGCGCCTTACCCATATCCCGGGAAAAGGCAATCTCCCCGAACACGGCATGGTCGGCGGGCATCATGGCAATGACGGCCGACGGGTCCATCATTTTTATTTTGTAAGCGGCGTAGGCAGCACAGATGGCCGCCCCTCGATTGGTGGGTTCAATCAGTAACTGGCGGGAGGTTAGCTGGGGTAACTGCTGACGTACAATGGGGGCATACTGTTCAGTGGTGGCCACCATAATATTATTTTCATTTCCCAGAGCTTTACACCGCTCGTAAGTCAGTTGAAGCAAAGATTTCCCTGTTCCCAGCAAGTCCAGGAAAGGCTTAGGCATGTGCTTCCGACTAAAAGGCCAGAAGTCAGAAGCCATATGATTCCCCGTTGTGATGACAACAAAAGTGCTATTCCTCGCCATAATCGTTACATTATTCCATCCTCCGCATGGTCAATTGCTAATGTAGGTCACTTCCGCGCATTAACCAAGTAGAAATTACCTACCCGCGTGGAAAAAGATTTGAAAATATTTTAACAAAAGAACAAATCATCGCTATATTTTGTAATAAACTGGCAATGCGCTATATTCAACTATGTATAAACTTTTAGAAAAGCCAACGATCAAACAGATACGTTGGTTTTTTTACGTAAAATATCTCTTTTGACAATGGTAGAGCAAACGATTGATCTGCAAGCTGCCCTTAAACAATTTTTTGGCTACAACTATTTCCGGGGAAACCAGGAAGCCATCATTCAAAATATTCTCAACCGCCGTAACACATTTGTTATTATGCCTACCGGAGCTGGCAAGTCTCTTTGCTACCAGCTTCCGGCGATCGTTCAGGGAGGTACGGCCATCGTAATCTCCCCGCTCATTGCCCTGATGAAAAATCAGGTTGATCAGATGAACGGGTTTAATATCAATGCCCGCTTCTTGAATTCTACTCTCAGTAAGTCAGAAATCACCCAGGTGAAGAATGATACGCTGAAGGAAAAGATCAAGTTACTGTATGTAGCTCCGGAGTCGCTGACGAAAGAAGAAAATATTAAGTTTCTGCAAGAGGCTAATATATCCTTTGTGGCAGTAGATGAGGCCCACTGTATTTCAGAATGGGGCCATGATTTCCGACCAGAATACCGGCGCATCAAGTCCATTATTTCTCAACTGAAAGATAATGTACCCATCATCGCACTAACGGCGACGGCCACACCTAAAGTGCAGCTCGATATTCAGCGAAATTTGCAGATGGAAGAAGCGGACCTGTTTAAATCTTCTTTTAATCGGGAAAATCTGTACTACGATGTTCGGCCCAAAACGCAGATAAAAAAACAGCTGATCAAGTTTATCAAGCAGTACCCTGGTAAGTCGGGAATTATTTACTGCCTGAGCCGGAAAAAGGTGGAAGAGATTGCTGGATTTCTGCAAGTCAATGGCATTAAAGCGGCTCCTTATCACGCCGGATTAGATGCCAACGTGCGGGTACAAAACCAGGATGGCTTCCTCAATGAAGATGTTGATGTGATTGTGGCAACCATCGCTTTCGGAATGGGTATTGACAAACCTGATGTGCGTTTTGTTATCCACTATAATGTACCCAAATCACTGGAAGGCTACTACCAGGAGACAGGGCGTGCCGGACGAGACAGCCGGGAAGCCCGCTGCCTGATGTTTTACAGCTATAGTGATATTCTCAAACTCGAGAAATTTAATAAAGACAAAACGGTCACCGAACGGGATAATGCCCGTCACTTACTTGGCGAAATGATCGCCTATTCGGAGTCTGCCGTATGCCGGAAACGCCAACTCCTTCATTATTTCGGTGAATATCTGCCCGACAATTGTGGGTTTTGCGATAACTGCGTAAACCCTAAAGAGCAATACGAAGGAAAAGAGTTCGTCACTATTGCCTTATTGGCGGTACAGCAAACTAATGAACGCTTTGGTATTAACCATCTGGTTGATGTAATCCGTGGCTCAGAGAATCAATATGTGAAGAGTTATAAACACGACGAACTTCCGGTTTACGGTAAAGGACAGGAAGAAACAGCGGAACGATGGAGTTCGGTGCTGCGCCAGGCCATGATTGCCGAGTTACTGGAAAAAGATATTGAGAACATCGGCACAATCAAGCTTACTTCAAAGGGTGAACAATTTTTGCTGAAGCCTCACTCCCTCATGCTTTCGCAGAATCATACCTTCGAGGAAATTACTGAAAACGAAGAAAACGATGGAACGCTCGGTCAAAGTAATGGCACACTGACTCAGGGACAGTCTTACGACGAAAATTTATTTCTTCGGCTCAAGCAGCTACGCAAAGAAATAGCAAAAAAGAAAAATGTCCCGCCTTATGTGGTATTTCAGGAGACTTCTCTGGAGGAAATGGCTACGACCTACCCTACCACCAAAGATGAAATGGCAGCGGTCAACGGTGTGGGTATGGGTAAGGTCCTTAAGTTTGGCGCTCCCTTCTTACAGCTAATCAACGAACATGTAGCAGACAACGACATTGTTACCGCTTCAGATGTTGTGATTAAATCGGCTGTTAATAAATCCAAGAACAAAATTGTTATCATTCAGCAGATTGATAAGAAAGTGGATTTTGAGGAAATCGCCGATGCGCTCAGTCTTTCTATGGAAGAATTGACGGTAGAGATTGAGCACATATGTTACTCAGGAACCAAGCTGAGCATTGATTATTATCTCAATCAGTTGCTGGATGAAGATCAGCTTGATGAGCTCTATGATTATTTTCTCAATGCCGAATCAGACCGGATGGCACTAGCGCTGGAAGAGTTTGGAGAAGATTATACCGAGGAGGAGCTTCGCTTGTTTCGAGTCAAATTCTTATCCGAATACGCAAACTAGCAGAAAGCCGTGGACAGGAGACGGAAAGCAGCAGAAAATTAGCTAAGACAAACGATTAGCTAATTTCTGCTGCTTCTCGCCTGCTGATTCTTATATTCCAGAAGCACCCAGAAAACCTGATTTATCTCACCCCCGGTTTTGCTGGAATCACCCTTAGTATTTCCGGTTTCCATTCTATTCATTAGCTTTGCTTCCAAAAGTAGACTATGAATATTTTGTTACTGGGTTCCGGGGGGAGAGAACATGCACTGGCCTGGAAAATCCATCAAAGCCCTCTTTGTACTCAACTCTTTGTTGCACCAGGGAATGCAGGCACCACTGCATTTAACCTTCAGGAAAAACTTATACAAAATGACTATGATACCGCTGATTTTCAGCGCATTGCTGATTTTATCGAGCAGCAACAGATTCAGTTGGTTGTTGTAGGACCCGAGGCTCCACTGGTGGCTGGAGTGACAGATTTTCTTAAAAATAATCCTGCCACCTCCAAGGTGCTCATCGTAGGGCCAACCCAGGCTGGCGCGCAATTGGAAGGAAGTAAAGACTTTGCCAAGAGATTCATGCACGAACATGGCGTACCGGCTGCGGCTTCCCGCACCTTTACCGTTGACGAACTGGCTGAAGGAATAGCATATTTGAAAGATCATCCCCTTCCGGTTGTTCTGAAAGCCGACGGATTAGCCGCCGGAAAGGGAGTGATTATCTGCCAAAACCATGAGGAAGCAGTAGCAACCCTCACCGATATGCTTCAGCATCAGAAATTCGGCAAAGCCAGCCAAAAGGTAGTAATTGAGGCTTTTCTGGAAGGGATTGAGCTTTCGGTATTCGTCCTGACTGATGGAAGCGGGTATCAGTTACTGCCTGAAGCTAAAGATTACAAACGCATTGGCGAACAGGATACCGGCCCTAACACCGGTGGCATGGGTGCTGTCTCCCCAGTTCCATTTGCTGATGAAGCATTTTTAGATAAGGTAAAATCCCGGGTAATTGAACCCACGATTCAGGGATTAGCCAGCGAACAGATTGATTACAAGGGGTTTATCTTTATTGGGTTGATGAATGTGAAGGGTAATCCATACGTCATTGAATACAATGTACGATTGGGCGACCCGGAAACTCAGGCAATAATTCCCCGACTGCAAAGTGATCTGGTAGAACTTCTCCTCGCAACAGCCCAACAAAAACTGTCGGAAGCAGCAATCCAAATAAGTCCTCAGTCTGCTACCACAGTCGTTATGGTTTCCGAGGGATATCCGGGCAGCTACCAGAAAGGTAAAACCATTAGCGGGTTATCCGAGAATACAGACTGCCTGGTTTTTCATGCCGGAACGAAACCAGATGCGGAAGAAGTGCTAACCAACGGTGGCCGCGTACTGGCCATTACTGCTTTGCACGATGATCTTGAGCAGGCGCTACAACAAACTTATCAGCGCGTAAAACAAATTCACTGGGAAGGACTATATTACCGGAAAGATATTGGCCAGGATATTATCCGGTATACCCGGCAAGGAAAATAAGGCGGATGGTTCGTTTTTTTATAAATTCCTAGTAATTTATACGATTAGAAGTTTCACGTAGGAAAGCCTTTCGGTTTCCGATTAAATATATATAGGATGATATGGGATGCAGTACATGTAGCACTAGCAACGGACAAGTAAAGGGCTGTCGTAATAACGGAGGATGTAGTACCGGAGGATGTAACAAAATGAACGTCTTCGACTGGTTATCCAATATGGATTTCCCTTCCTTAAGCACTTTTGATATTGTTGAAGTAAAATTTAAAGGAGGGCATAAAGAATTTTTTCGAAATAGCAAAGATTTAACATTGACCACTGGTGACGCGGTAGTGGTTGATGTTCCTAACGGATATCACATTGGATATATCTCATTGCAAGGGGAACTGGTCCGTTTGCAAATGCAAAAGAAAAAAGTAGCTAATAATGACCAGATTCGCACCATCTACCGCGTTGCGTCTGAGCAGGATCTGGAAAAATTTGAGAAAGTCCGCAACCGCGAGATGGCCACCCTCTACCGTACCCGAGAGATCATCCATAAGCTGGATTTGTCCATGAAGCTGTCGGATGTAGAATATCAGGCTGATAATAACAAAGCTACATTCTACTACTCTGCAGACAGCCGGGTTGATTTTCGGGAGCTCATTAAAATACTGGCAGGAGAATTCAGAATCCGGGTTGAGATGCGGCAAATCAGTTTGCGACAAGAGGCGGGTCGATTGGGCGGGATCGGTTCCTGTGGCCGCGAGCTCTGTTGTTCTACCTGGCTGACCGATTTCAAGAGTGTTTCTACCTCGGCGGCCCGCTATCAGAACCTTTCGTTGAATCCGAGCAAGCTCTCTGGGCAATGCGGTCGGCTCAAATGCTGCCTGAATTACGAACTGGAAACCTACATGAATGCCCTGAAGGACATTCCTGAAATTAACAAACCCTTGAAAACCCGAAATGGGGAAGCGGTATTACAGAAAACCGATATTTTCCGGCGCCTGATGTGGTTCAGCTATGCCGGCGAAAGTGCCTGGATACCACTGAGTGCCAAACGCGTACACGAAGTGCTGAAACTCAACCAGCAGGGAAAATTTCCAGATAATCTGAAAGAAGATGACGTAGCCGAAAAAGCTAATTCGGCCGTATTGAATAATGATCTGATTAAAATGGATCAGAAATTTCAAAAGAAAGGAAAAAAATCGGGTCGCCGTAATAAGCGCAAAAAAAGATAATAACGCTGTTTTTTCTTCTGATTTAGGTATTTATTGCCAGCATAAACCTGCTAGTGCTTCCAAATGAACTGTTTTACCAATACTGTAGCATTGTATTTTAAAAAGATGCTTTGTCGGCCCCTTTATTTATTTCTACCCGCTTGCCTGGCCCTGCTCACCCTTACCCGATGTGACGAACAGCGTTTGTATGATCAAAATGTAAATTTTGACGAGAAGGTGTGGGTAGTCGATAGCATGCCGGTATTTCGTTTTCAAATAGAGAATCCGGATCAGCCCTACAATATTTACTGGAATGTACGGAATACCGTTGCCTACCCCTTCCGTAATTTGTACATCACCTATTATCTGGAAGATACGCTGGGGCACACGATTGTGAAAGATCTGCAAAACATGGAGCTTTTTGAGCCCAAAACAGGAGAGCCCTTTGGTGACGGATTGGGCGATATCTTTACGCACCAAATTATGGCCTTCCCCAACTATCAGTTCGATTCAGCAGGCACCTACCAGATCCGACTACAACAATACATGCGCCGGGATTCTCTGCCCGAAATTCTTTCTATTGGTGTACGGATAGAAACTGCCGAAGCTGAATAATGACCCGATGGCCAAGGATCAGCAAGACCGATGGAAGATCTGGATAGATACCGGAGGCACTTTTACCGATTGTCTCGCCCATAGTCCTGAAGGTATTGTCCGGCGGGTGAAAGTGTTGAGCGACAGTACCCTCCGGGGAACATTATTAAAACCCATCACTCCTACCCATTGGGAAATCCGGCAAAACTGGCATATCGGCCAGATGGACCTCTTTAAGGGCTATACAATACAGATTAATCCCACCGAACAACGAACCACGAAGATTACAGCATTTGATGCCGAAACTTCGTCTATTCATGTTCAAGAGTCCCTTCCGGAACATCTGACGGGCGTTGATTTTACCATGACTGCCTTCGAGGAAGCACCTATTCTGGCGGCAAGGCTGGTCACCGCTACTCCACTTACCAACACCTTACCTTCCCTGGAAATGCGGCTGGGTACGACCCGAGGCACCAATGCGCTGCTGGAAAGAAAAGGTGCTAACACCACGCTTCTTGTCACCAAGGGCTTTAAAGACCTGCTGGCTATCGGAACCCAGCAACGGCCCGACATCTTTTCTTTGCATATAGAAAAGCCTGCTCCTTACTACACTGAGGTGCTGGAAGTAACTGAACGACTGGATGCACAGGGCAAGATCATTCAGACATTATCAGAAACCGACAAAACTGAGCTCAAAAAAAAACTATCCAAATCAGCTCCGGAATCAGTCGCCATCGCCCTGCTGCATAGTTATGTAAATGCTACCCACGAAGAAGCTTTGGCGGAAACACTCCGGGAAGCTGGTTTCTCTTTTGTTTCTACCTCCTCGAGTCTAACCACATCTCAGAAAATTCTGCCTCGGGCCCAAACTGCGCTAATCAATGCCTACCTAGCCCCGATCATCCACGAGTATTTAGCGCGTATCCAGCAACACATTCCCCAAGGTGACCTCAAGGTCATGAGTAGCGCCGGTGGGCTGGCTGATGCTAACCTGTACCATCCCAAAGACAGCCTGCTGAGTGGCCCGGCGGGAGGAATCGTAGGGGCAGCAACGATTTTGCGACAGGTGCAACAACAGCAACCGGGGTTTCAACGTCTCCTGACGGTAGACATGGGCGGCACCAGCACCGATGTTTCCCGCTACGATGGGGAATTTGACTACCGATTTCTCACCCAGGTAGGAGATGCTGAGATCATTTCTCCGGCCCTGGCGATTGAGACAGTCGCTGCTGGCGGCGGCTCTATTTGTCAGTTTAAAAATGGCACATTGGCTGTTGGACCGGAAAGTGCCAGTGCCTATCCCGGTCCCGCCTGCTACGGACAGGGCGGTCCGCTTACCATCACTGATGTCAATTTATTACTAGGGCGACTCACCGAAGATAATTTTGGTATCCCGATCAACCCCTCTTATGCCCAAAAAGCGCTGGACGAAGTAAAGTCATCATTACAGCAACAGGCCCCTCACTCGGCGCTGGAAGATGAGGAGTTATTACTCGGCTTTCTCCGCATTGCCAATGAGAAAATGACGGCCACCGTCCGTAGTATCTCGGTGAAAAAAGGATTTGATCCGGCTGATCATACGCTATTGGCATTTGGAGGTGCCGGAGGACAGCATGCCTGTGAGATTGCATCGTTGCTGGGCATTAAAAAAATTATTGTACCTCAGGATGCCGGGTTGCTGAGCGCCTACGGCATGGGGCAGGCTGTATTAGAGCGATTTTCAACCAGACAAGTCCTCCAACCCTTCGCTAACGTTCAAACCGAACTTTCTGACTGGATCAGTCTGCTTACCGAAGATGCAACGGCCCAATGTCGCCAGGAAGGTTATTCCGATGATGAATTGGAGGTTCGTTTTGTCAAATTATTTCTCCGGTTCCAGGGGCAGGAAAGTACGCTGGAGATTGATTACACCTCCTCTAACGATATCATAACAACTTTTCAGAAACAATACGAGGCATTATTTGGCCATTGGCTGGATAAACGGGTCATTGAACTGGAATCGATTAAAGTGGTAGTTTCAACCTTACCTCCTCCCCTTCCCGCCTCGAAACAAACGAAAAGCTTTACCCCAAAAGCAAAAACTTTTCAGAAAAGTCGTACCCGCCAAGGCTGGCAATCCGTTCCGGTCTATGCGTGGGATCAGTTGA
Organism: Cyclobacteriaceae bacterium; assembly: GCA_040222715.1. Lineage (GTDB taxonomy): Bacteria > Bacteroidota > Bacteroidia > Cytophagales > Cyclobacteriaceae > Tunicatimonas. The sequence goes on from JAVKCN010000093.1 coordinate 11,012, forward strand.
ACCCGGGAGCGATGTTTACGGGTCCGGCTTTACTGACCATCGCTACGGCTACGCTCTGGCTTGAATCAGGTTGGGAATTGCATATCGATGGTTTTCAGAATGCCTTACTTTATCAACAACACAAACAGCAGGAATCTTCAGTCCAGGCCCCGGAAGCAATTCAACTGGCGCTCTTTACCAATCGTTTCAGCAGCATTGCCTCGGGAATGGGTGCCTTGTTAGAACGCACCTCTTTTTCGGTTAATGTAAAAGAACGACTGGATTTTTCCTGCGCACTGCTGGACGCGGACGGGGAACTGATCGTCAATGCCCCACATATTCCGGTTCATCTGGGTAGTTTGGGAATTTGCGTGCGATCAGTACGGGATAAGATCTCACTGGAAGCGGGAGATGTAGTGATTACCAACCATCCCGGCTACGGAGGTTCCCATTTGCCCGATGTCACGCTCATTAGCCCCATTTTTGTTGATCAACGCCTGATAGGATACGTGGCTAACCGAGCCCATCATGCAGAAATTGGCGGGACTCGTCCCGGTTCCATGCCTACCCAGGCTACCACCCTGGAAGAAGAAGGCGTCGTCATTGCTCCGACCTATCTGGTGAGAAAAGGAGAATCACAGTGGGATGATATTCGGAAATTATTTACCGAAAGCAGCTATCCCACCCGGAATGTAGAAGAAAATATGGCGGACCTCAACGGAGGTTTGGCCAGCATCCGCTGGGGAGTGCAATCGCTTCAACAGTTAGCTGAACAGTATGGTACCGATCGTATCCAGCAATATATGCAACGGCTTAAGGAACAAGCCGCCCAACGAATGCGCACTAGCCTGGAACGGCTGGTATACGGTCCTTACAAAGCGGGTGAGTTACTGGATGATGGCAGCAAACTACAGGTACTATGCATCCTGAACGACAATCGTACCTTCACCATCGATTTCTCAGGAAGCAGTCCAACCCATCCCAGAAACCTCAATGCCACTCCGGCCATCGTACATAGTGCAGTGATTTATGTGCTACGGCTACTCCTTGACCAGGATCTGCCTTTGAACGAGGGGTTACTTCAGTCCATCAAAATTATCTTACCGGACAAAACCTTATTAAACCCTCTGTTTGACGAAAATCCAGCCGATTGTCCGGCAGTGGTGGGAGGAAATACCGAAACCAGCCAGCGACTGGTAGACACCCTGCTAAAAGCACTGGGAATGGCCGCCTGTAGTCAGGGGACCATGAACAACGTACTGTTTGGGAATGAGCATTTTGGCTACTACGAAACCATCGGCGGGGGTACGGGGGCCGGGCCGGAATTTTCCGGTACCCATGCCATACATCAACACATGACCAACACCCGCATCACCGACCCGGAAGTGCTGGAATTCCGCTACCCGGTTCGCTTAGACGAATTTTCAGTTCGTGCGCATTCCGGGGGAACAGGACGATGGTGCGGCGGAAATGGCATTGTACGTAAACTCACTTTTTTATCCCCAGTCTCCCTCACCGTACTGACCCAGCACCGACAAGTTGCGCCCTACGGTCTTCAGGGTGGTCAGCCTGGCAAAATCGGTAAACAATGGATTATCCGAAAGGATGGTAGCGAAGAGCCTCTGCAAGGCATTGATCAGGCAGAGATGAAAGTTGGTGATCAATTTATCATCCTCACTCCCGGTGGCGGTGGTTTTGGTGAAAACCGCTGAAGCATCAGCATGTTAACGCTAGAAAAGCGCCCTTACCGACACACTTCCGCTATGCACCGCTGCCTGTTCCGGCGATTTACGTCCCTGATAATTTACCGTGAGCTGTAAGCCTTCCAGCAATTGCTGCTGCACATTTAGCGTCCATCGAGCATTACCGCCCGGTTGCAGCCCTTCTAACATCTCGTAGGCAACTGCACTGCTGGCATCGGTATTATAATCGATATTTAGTAACTCAACGGTAGCATTGATATTCCGCTGCATCACTCTGCGCGATTGCAGTTCCCAGCCAATAGACTTAATCGAAGCTTCTTCGCCTCCCGGGCCGGTTTCTCCCTCACCCACATTCACCTTTTCAGTCATACCCAGCCGGGTGACCAAACGTACATCCATATGGGGTTGCCAGTGCACTTCGGGAGAAACCTGATAAGCGCTGATATTAAAATTACGACGATTGGATGCGGTAGCAGGCAGGTCTAATTGATATCGTCGGTTTTCCTGTTCGGTGTTCAGGAAAGTTTGCCATTTCCGGTTCAATTGCCAGCGTAACTGCATCCGATACACGTTCGTCAGGCGGTCTTCACTGCCTTGTTGTAATAATTGCTTCCACCGGGTACTACGCAGCCCGCCTTCGGCGCCCAAGCGGGGGTTTTGCCGATTGAAAAAGAAGGTCGACCGCACCGATTCCTTGGAAGATAACAAGTGTTCCGGGGAAACTGTGTAACCGGGAAGAATACGGGCGGCCAGACGCGCATCGGTTTGCTTTTGGTGAATGGAGAGTTGGCTTACATTTGAGAAGCGTGCTAATAAGGTTCTCAAACCGCCAGCCTCGCTCCACCGCTGGGGAAACTGGGCTTTCACGCGATAGTTGAATTGGTTGGTAAATGCCTGAATGTAGTCATTCGTAGGCACCATTACGCGCACGTAATTGCGTTCGTCCCAGTAATTGGCTTCGTAAAATTCATCAATCTCTTCTACGCCATTTCCATTATCATCCCGCCAGGTAAACATCCCCTCCCCTGCCGGAACCCGCACATAAACAAAGTCTCGTTTAATTTCTCGCCCATTGGCCACTGCATAGGTGGCCGACATTTGCAGTGCATTTTTCAGCAAGCTTCCCGTCCAGTCCAACTGCCCCATGACAGAATTTTCAGGCGATAAAACTGAGGGAGCATCCTGCCAAAGAAGCGAATTTCGGACGTTACTGCTTCGGTAGGTTGCGTTCAATTTGAGTCGATGTTTCTCTCCCAGCGCTTTATCCCAACTGGCTTGCAGCATTTGCACCTGCTCACTGGCCTGCATGTCCCCTAATAGCGGCAGTCGGTTATTACGTACCCGATAATCGAGACGGAAGGCTCCCTGGATACTATCACCACGCATCAAATACCATTGGTGCTCATCGTAGTGTTCTGCACTATACAGCACCGAATCCGTTTCAGTAATGCGCACCTCATTCTCTTCCCGGCGATAGGTGTAGCCGGGAGTAATCCACCGTGTGGGACGCTGTACATCCAGCGTAAGCCTTTTCCAGGATGCATGCTGTTCCGGCATCTGGCTCTCCATGGAAAAAGCATAGGCCGACATCCGAAATCCAGCCCACTCCTGGGCGGCTTCCAGAGCGTGCTGTTGCCCGTAAAGTCCGTTCGTCTGTTTACGACCCACCCAGCGGTACTGAAATCGATTATAAGCATCTTTTTCCAAACGTGTCTGGCTCTGGATGATATGATCGTCCCGAGAGATAAGCATAGTCCCACCATTTACCATGGGCCCCACTGACCAGTTTCGTTCAAAATCGACGGTGCGGTAAGGATCAATAGTTTGAAAATAGCGATCAGTGTACTCGTATTGCAATTGCTGAGACCAGCGATAGGCCGATCCGGTGTACAGTGGTCGGGGCTGACTTCGGTAACCTGCGACCAATGCCTTTCCCTGGTCATCGGCCTGATCCCGACCTGACAATATATTAACATCCGTTTCAGAAAGGGCTACTTCAGTGTAAAGCTGATCATATTTGGACAATGACACCTGAGTGCCAAAAGACAGCATGCGTTTTCGCTGGGGCGCGGGTAGCTGACGTACTGGTTCGTATGTTCCCTGAGGTATTCCACCAACAGGAGCAACCCATTCGTACACCTTTCCATTCACCTGACTATTCTTGAGCCGGTAATTTCCTTTCCCCTCTCCCACCGGGCTAAAATGAGGACGATAAATCGCCTCCTCGGCGCTACTAAACACAAATATCCGATAGGCCTGGCCAGCGATTACTGTGTCCTGTTCTTCATACAAAATCTGGTATATGTTCCCTACACCCGGAATATCGGCATTGCGATTGCCATAGGCCAATCCCGTGCTCTGACCGGTAATGGTATCCACCGCACTCACCATCCGGCCCATCGGCTGGTCACCCGCCTCGCTGAGCAATTGATAATCCTGGGGTGATAAGGCAAAGCCAATGGGGCGTCGGGCATGATCCCCTTCCTGATAATAGTTGAGTGAGAACGAAACCCGTTGATACGTCTGCCGATGGCGGGCCGTGAGGATACTGCGGCTGTAGCTGCGATCGGCATACTCGTAATCGATGGTGACTCGGGAAAATTGGGTAAGTACTACCCGGGGAGTAAAGGTGATTTCCCCGAGGTTGTAATCGATCGTATAATCCCGGTCAAAGCCCCGCTCGAGTAATTGTCCGTTATGATATACTTTCTCAGAATTGGCCAGAATATAAAATAGCTGATCGGTTTCAGCATTGCCGATGGCACTTCCGCTATTCTCAGGTGAGTTTAAGCGATACGGCCCCTGGATTCCTTCCTGGATGGCCAGATTAATAGAAGTAAACCGGCCTTTGGCCAGGGCGGCGCCCGCAGAAGTTTGGGCTTTACCATGCTTTCCCAGCTTGTACTGGGTATTGAGCATACCGCCCTGCACATTGCGCCGGTATCTTAAAAAATAAGGATATTCAGGCCTTGCCAGGATCGTTCCGTTACGCGCAGCACTGGTGACCGAACTACCTGCGTGTCGCAACTGAACATCTCCCACCGTCAGGGTTGCATTTTCGTGAGCAAACTCAATGAACACATTATCAAACTGTTGTAATTGCTGGGTAGTACCGTCGGGTTGCAATGGCACATTCTGATCGGTAATGGCGGCCCGAATAGACAAATCGTCGGTCAGTTTACCTTCCAATTGGAGATTTAAGGCGGCATTTACGAAAATATCCTGTCGGTTCCCAAATGAAATGCCCCGGCTCAGACTACCGCTTTTTTTCAGTGTCGGAGTATTGATCAGGGTTTCCTGAGAAGAGGTCGCTGAAGTTGCGTATCGATCTGCATAACGAATTTCCTGAAACATCGCTGTGGAGTCATATACGGAAAAATCGCGCCGGGCATGGGTTTGATGCAGGCTGAACGGGAGCGTACGGTAGCAGATTGTCAGTTTTTCAGAAAGATGATTTAGGGAATCGTTAAGTACCAAATAGCCGCTAGCATAATGATATTCAAACTGACTGGCTACAAGCGTATCCTGCCCCAGCACGAGGAGTAAGGATTGGGGAACTACTGAGAGAGAATCTACCCATAAGGAATCCTGAGGTGGTGTTACCGTGCGACAAATGAGGTCAGAAGGTTGAACAGAAGACAGGGGAGTGGGTTGGGAAAAGCCGGACAGGCTCTCCATGAAAAGGATAAGTACAATAACCAACCCGAACCGTGGCATATAGGATTTACAGCTCTACTACTGACTGACTTTGCAACACGAGCGGCAACTCGATAAAGAAGATTGTTCCCGCGCCCTCCTGCGTATCGAAGGTAATGCGCCCTCCGGCGTGCTCGATGCCGCGCTTGGCAATGGCCAGTCCTATTCCTGAACCAGCATATTTAGTGCTAAAGTTGGGTAAAAATACTTTATTCTGTATTTCTTTCGCTATGCCTGTACCATTATCGCTCACTTTCAACACAACTTTGTCGGCACCAAACTTTTTCAGGCTCACACTGATATGCGGAGCTCGATCCTGAGGGATGGATTGCTTGGCATTGATGAGCAGATTACTTAAAATGCGGCCCATCAACTGCTTGTCTCCCACCACCGTAAATTCTTTTCCTTCCAGGCTTAATTCAATTGAAAGCTGCTCTTCCTCATAAAGGTTCACAGTGCGCCGAACCACCGCTGCCAATTCGTAAGGTTCACTCTTGGGCAAAGGCATTTGGGCAAATGAAGAAAATGAACTGGCAATGTCGTTCAGGGTATCAACCTGGTGCAGGAGATTGTCCATGGGCTTTTCTATCTCTCGTACTTCCTCAGCATTCATACCGTACTTAAAATCCTGCTCCAGCCGGCGTTTCAGCAATTGCAAACTGAGTTTCATAGGGGTGAGCGGGTTCTTGATTTCGTGGGCCACTTGTTTTGCCATCTCCCGCCAGGCTGATTCTTTTTCGTTTCGCGCCAGCGCAGCTTTGCTGGCTTCCAGGTTCACCAGCATCCGGTTGTATTCGCCCACCATCAATCCAATCTCATCGCCACTCTCCCAGGAAAGTGGCTCATTATAATCAGCCAGTGAAGTACGGCGGATTTTCTGGGTGATGTATTTGAGAGGATAAGTCAGCAGCACCGAAGCCAGATAGGAAATAATCAAAAAAGCAATGAAGACGAATGTAAAAATATTCATCACATTGGTCAGTACCTGTATAATCCGTCCTTGGAGCTGGCTCCGGGACTCAAAGAATGGAATACTGACAATACCCAGCAATTTCCCGGTCTGGTAAGACTTTAGGCCTACGTAAGAAGACTTATAGGAAAGTGAGCCTACCGACTCTTCCAGCACCATTTTATTGTTCCCTTGCTCACGGATTGATACCAGTGCCTGCGCATTGATGTATTGGGAAAGCAAGCCGTTTTCGTAAATCAGCGGTTGGCTGGTCACCACCAGTTTGCCGGAAGTATCGAATAAGTTAATGTCTGTTTTGGTAAAATTTGCTACCTGGCTCACTGTGGCCGATAAATCGTCGCTGGCCAGTTCCCGATTAGTATACTCCTCATAAGGACTGAGAATATTACCGCTGATCTGATCGGCCCGTTCCAGGTAAGCGTTGTTCACCTCCTGATTGTAAGAACTGCTGATAATGCTGATGGTCGTGATACTCAGCGCCAGTAGAGGCATAAAGAAAGCGGCATTCAGGTATAGCTGTATTTTGGTGGAGAAATTCAGGTTTTCCCGCTTGAAGGCAAAGTACACAGAATACACTGCCAGCAACAGCAGGATGGTGAAAACCAGCAGTAGAAATAAAAAGGAAAAATTGGAGATGATGTTGATAAACGAATAAGCCTGAGAAGCAATCACAATATATTCACGATCCTTCCCCTTCACCACCAGATAGCTAAAACCTCCTTTATTTACAATTGTTTCATTTGTAAGCTCACGAAAATCATAGTCTGTAAAATACTGAAACGCCCGCTCATCGCCTGAACTAAAAAGAATTTCGTTTCCGGATGAGTCTACCGGTACATTTCCCTGGGCGAAAATGGCGTAGCTAAAATCAGTACTGGGATATGCCTGAAGATAGTTACGGTCCACCAATAGTTCAGGGTACACCTGGTTGGGCGTAAAGCGGCGCAGTACCAGTTCAATCAGAATGGAGCCCACCACATTGTTAAAATTCTCTACATCCAGGAACATATAATACCGCTGCCCACCTTCCGCACTCATTAACGACTCCGTCTGGTTGATAAAGAAAATATTATCGTATTCAGTGGCGAAACGCGCTCCCCTGATGTCTTCTTTCCACTCATTGTAGGTATAGGATGGATCGGTTTCTAATGGCTGCCCTTTGCTATTGAATAAATGAACCTCAATTTCATATCGATCAAAATAATTGGTGAGATAGACCCGGCTGATTTTTTGCTTAATAATGTCTTTCGAGGCAATTGGGTTAAATAAACGGTTCTTAATCAGCGGATCGTTCTTTATTTTCTCCCCGGCTTCATGCAGTAAATATTCTCCCAGAATATCATTATCAACCAACAACTGGTTGGCAAACTTTTGTTTATTATCCAGGGTTTCCACCCGGTGCATGTCGTAAGCGGCAATGGCACAGGCGGCGGCACTGACCAAGGCTCCGGCAAACACGTACAGAAATGTGACATAACTCACCCGGGTGAGAAATTTGGGAAGGTGGAAGAGATACAAAATTGCAAAATACGCCACGCTCAGTACAATGACCGGAAACGTAGGAGCCACCCAGAAAACACTCATTCCCAGCCCAATGGTTAAAGCCACCAGAAAGTTGAGGCGGAGGGGCAGGTTGCTTTGCTGCGTAAGGCTGATGCAGGTCCGAAAGATCAAATGAACTCCCAGAAAATAACTGGCAGTATTGATGATGAAGATCAGCAAGCTGATATTTTTTAACCCCGGAAAAGATAAACTTTCGGTCACGTCCAGCGTCCACTGAGAGTTGTAGTAAATACTGCGGATGACATCATAATGCCAGAAAAGCGCAAAAAAACTGAGCAATAATCCCGTAATGGTGGCTATTGTTTTGATGGGCGGTTTGCTCAGCAAAAGTTTCCGATACAGATGGGAATCGCGGTAGTAATTGAAAAGGTAAATAATAAAAACCAGAACAGACAAACAGTTGAGCAGCAAATCGCCCAATGAGGGGTTTACGGAAGAAGAAGCAAACTGTCGTCCATCAAATAATACCGATGGCAGAATACTGGAAGGGTAACTGAAATAGATCATGCAGACCCGCAGCAGTAGCAAAATTCCCCCTACCAGCATCAGTCCTTCATCAATACGTTGCCTTCGGAATCGCTCGTGCGCCAACCGAAAGACATTGAAGAGTACGAGCATAATAGATACCGCAATGAGCGTGGTGATCATGGCCTGAAACGATTTGGCCGTTTCATGCTCACGGTAGCCTGCAATCGGCATATTGGTTTGCACCGAAAACAGGGTGTAACCATGATATTCAATGACATTGGCTGCCGCGTCTACTCCTGAAACTGTGCGCACGTCTACCGTTTCGGGCTGAGGAAAAAGCCGGGCATTGTAACCCGAACTGATATACCGATTATCAATTTCCGAATCTTCCTGAATGACCAGCAATTGAAAAATCTCCCAATTACTTATCGTATCGCGTCGCACCACGTAGCTTCCGTGGGTAAACTCTTCAAATTTGTACTGAAAATCTCCCCTAAGCTGCTCATAAGTAGGCACGAAACGGTAGTCGGACCAGTAGACCAGTTTCTGATTCCGAAAAACGTAGTACGGAGAACGATGGCTTGGGCTAAAATCGGCCAGACTGATGGTGTCCGGCTGGGTAAGAATGTGGCGAATGTCTCGATTTTCCTGTCCAAGTCGATCCAGGGCTCGCACAATATTCCGTTGCACATCCCGGAGATAAAGAGACTCGCTCCGGAAGCTATCGATAAAGAACATACGTAACATGAGTGCCAATAGTAAAGCAATACCGGCAATGAAGAGGGAAAGATTTTTGACCGTATACTTATACACTGCGACTTCCTATTTAGCCCAGAAATGAACACACCTGACGCACCCGCTAAAATTACAAAAGCCTGACCAAAGATTGCCAGGCTTTTAAAAAACGTTATTTTTTTGCAAAAAATTTCGGGAGCGCTTCGGATTTACAGGCCGTTATTTTCTAATACTCAGAAAACAATAAAGGAACTTCTCGCTTTTATTATCACTACTTGTACTATTGCCGGTACGGGAAAATTGATCTGAGGGAGAGTTATTTATTTTTTTACATTAAAAATTAACAATTATGGCTGTTTTAAAAGTAATCGAATTACTCGCCAGTTCTCCCAGCGGTTGGGAAGACGCCACCAAACAAGGCATTCAGGAAGCCAGCAAATCCTTAAAAAATATCCGCTCTGCTTATGTGAAAGAACATAGCGTAACTGTAAATAATAATCAAATTACCCAGTACAGGGTTAATCTGAAAGTTACTTTTGAGGTAGAATCCTAAGCTCGTATTAGCTGCCTGTTGATGGTGTGAAGTGCCAGCTGAATATGGGATATATGGAATTTTCAACGATTCCCTCAGACATCTAAGCCATTATTCTAAGGTTCCCGGGTATCTTCACCTGTCAGCTCGTAGCGAAGGGTTCGCCCCTTTAGTGTGGCGGGAACTCCTTTCTCCATCCAGGCAGGCATTGGCTCGTCTTTCAGGTAATGATCAAAAAACTGCTGCATCCTCATGGCAAAATCTTTCCGATTAGGATACTTCAAGGGCCAGTGAGGTTCTCCGTTGTAATTAAGCATCCAGGCAGGTTTGCCCAATCTTCGTAAAGCAACAAAGAGTTCAATACCCTGTTCCCAGGGAACCGCTGTATCATGGTCGTTGTGCAAAATAAGCAGCGGAGTCTGGATTTTATCTGCCATGAAAAGCGGGGAGTTTTCAATGTACCGCAGCGGATATTCCCAAAGTGTGCCACCAATGCGGCTCTGGGTACGCTCATACTGAAACATCCGGCTCATACCAGTGCCCCAGCGAATTCCTCCGTACGCCGATGTCATATTCGCCACGGGTGCCCCGGCTTCAGCGGCTCTGAATAAATTAGAACGCGTAATGATATATGCCGATTGATATCCCCCCCAGCTATGGCCCTGCATGCCAATCCGGTCTTCGTCTACAAAACCCTCTTCCATCACATGCAGTGTTCCCGATAGCACCGCGTTCAGTGCGCTTTCACCAGGATAGCCTTCTTTGTACACAATATCCGGCACAAAAACGAGATAACCCCGACTGGTATAGAATGTAAAATTGATGGTAGATCGATGCGGTTCGGGGGCCAAATGCCGATGCAGGTTGTCCGAGTAGCGTTCGTAGAAATAAACCATCATTGGGTACTGCTGACTCGGGTCAAAATTTTCAGGTTTGTAAAGCATGCCCTGTAAAGGAGTGCCATCCACCGATTTCCAGGAAACCAGCTCGACCGTGCCCCAAAGGTAATCCTGCTGTTGCGGATTAGCATCACTCAGCTCCCTGGTATCTTTAAAGTCCGTTGTACTGAGCCACAGGTCAGGAAACGCTATGAAGCTGGATTTACGATAGATGATGGCTTCGCTGTCCTGAGCCTTCTGCAACCCGTAAAACCGGTAATCATCTAACACTAATTTCTGGGGTGGACGACTGTTTCCAGTGTGTTCCCGAAAATAACCGCTCTGTTTGTTTTCCCGGTCAAAAGCTGATAGTAGTATCTCACCATTGGCCGGAATGAAGTAAGCTTCAGGATCTAGTTGTTCGTACCGGAAAGCCAACTGATTTTCCCGACCGTAGCCATTGGTCAGGTTGGAAAACTCCAGCGTTTTCGGATTTACTTTCCAGATATCGTAGTAATCATAAAGTAAGATATGCTCATCGTTTTCAGTCCACCCGGCCATGCCATAGCTTCCGGGTAAGGCAGGCACATCGTTCAGTTCGTCGTAAAAATTTGCATCAATCTTTTCGGTCAGGTTCGTGGTTTGCTGACTGGCAATGTCATAGGCGTACCAGCTGCTATCGCGGGCTTCGTACCAACTGGCGTAATTTCCGCCGGGAGATAATTGAGGATAGCCCGATGTATGGGTTGCTACAGGCGTTGATTCTCCGCTGTTGATATCCACAAGATAGGCATCCCGATGAAAAGGATATTCCCAGGATAATTGTTTGCGATAGGGCAAATCACTGATGCCAATGGCATACGGCAACCGCTTATCTTCATCAAACTGTATGTCTGGTATCTCTTCTGTTCCCAACTGCCGTACCTGCTGCGTGGATACATCGTAAGTGGCTGCATAGGAGCGCTTTTGCTCTGATTCGCGCTGCTCTAATTGCATCGGCTGAATGTAGGGATCTTTCCACGACCAAATGTCTACTTTTACTCTTTCATCTTCCAGAATAGTAGTATCACCTTCGTACGCATATTCTATCGGGCGCGGTGCAGTAGAAAAAAAGAGCCGCTGGCCATCGTAAGAAAAACGCACCGATCCATGATTACTCACCATCCAGTGAGCGGGCAATGCCTGGGTCGTCGTATCAGCAATTAGCTGAGCACTTTTCCCATTCCACAGATATAGGTTATGATAACGCTCATCTGCTTCGAGGCTGTCTTCACTAGCCAGAAATGCAATCGCGCCCCCATCCCGGCTGAGGGATAGTTGGCCATACGAGACCTTGCCCGTGTCAACGGGAACGAGCTTTTGGGTTTGGGTATCAAATGCCATCACTCCCGCACTTCCTACCGAATCTCCTGCCACCCGGGTAAAAGCCAGTTGACTACCATCTTCTGAAAACTGGTAATTGCTCACCCGCTCGTAGCGATATTCCTCTTTGGTTTCCAGATTGAATATCACCAACTCGTTTCCTTCCGGTTTCTCTGGCTTATCCGCCCAAAAGACCTGAATCGCATCTGCATCGCCTTTTAAGCTATCCTCTTTAGCCTCAGTTGCTGTATCCAGGGGGCTTTCGTTCAGAAATGCCAGCCATCCACTCCCTTTTTTGGGTAGCCGGTAGGATTTTACCCGCTCAAATGCAGCGGCGGTTGCTCCGCTGTTCAGCGCTACCACAAACAGCGAGTCCTTGGGAAATTCCGCATCTTTTTTCTTCTCCAGTTTCATCTGCCGAACCGTATCGTAAGGTGGCTGTACCTGAAAAACGGCAAACTTACTATCGTAGGTAAAAGCGGGACGGCTGCCCCGAGCAAAGGTGGTTGGTTCGTCTTTATCTGTATCCTGCAAATAGAGCATCCCATCACCCTGCGCGGGATTTATCTCATAAAGCACATATTCTCCATTATTGGCGATGCTCGGTGAAGCAATATCTTTCCACAAATCATACACCTCATGCGTTAAGGGTTGTTTTTGGGCTAGGCCATTAAAAATGAATGCTATGAAAAAGAGGATGGTTAAGCGTAGTTGTAGCCTCATAACTTACAGATTTGAAACGGAACGTTGTGGCAGTTTACGTTAGACAGACAATCAGGCAAAATACTTTTCCTTCATCGCTAGCAATGCATGTATCATTCGCTTGGATGAGACAATGGCGATACGGACCGAGATCATCGGTTATTTTACGAATAGCCATTTGGAGTAAAGGTCTTTGGAAGTCACAAGAACCTACAAAGTAGATGTAATCCCGCAAATTTACAATGTAGACTCAGGAATTCTCAGAAGATACTTCGGTTGCAAGATGGGGTTGATACTTCACTCCGCCAAACGCATGTAAATAGATAGTACGGGAATAGCGAAACACGACGGGCACCAATAAGAAAACGACAACCGGCACGCTGATGATATAGACAATAAGTTCGGGATCGCCAAAAAAGTTATATAGCACAAATGCGGTGGTCAGTAAGACGGCCATCGTAAGACCATAGCTAACATACATAGCTCCAAAAAAGAAACCGGGTTCGCGCTCATACTGCAAACTGCAATGCGGGCACTTCTTATAAGTATCCGTAAAGCGGGTAAGTTTTTGAAAAAGGGAATAACGAAAAATATTGCCCGTTCGACAACGAGGGCATTTATGATTGAGGATGGCGTATCCAGCGGATTTTCTTTGCATGTGTAGCACGACTCTTTTTATACCATAAAAAAGCGATCACCCCGAATACCAGATAAGGAAAAGCGAAAAGATACAAAATACCAAAATTGAGGCCTGACGCTAAGGATGTTTCTCCATAGCTCACATTCGTTTCCACGGAAGCCCGGCACATGGCACACTGGGCCAATAATGACTGCACGGAACCTAATGTAACGAATAATAAAGCTATTATGTATTTCAGTATGCGCATATTCTATTAATTACTTAACGCCATTTTCCCGTATTCGGTTCTCACAATGATCCATAATACGGACTGATCATCAGATACACAATTACTCCGGTTACGGAAACATACAACCAAACCGGATACGTAAATTTCACAATCTTTCGGTGTTTATCAAATTTCTCACTAATGGCATAGTACAGTGCCAGTAAAACCAGCGGGACCACGATAATTGCTAGTCCAATATGCGATAACAGGATCACCAGATAAAGGGTGCGGGTAAATCCCAGACTGGCAAGCTCTTCAGCAGATACCAGTCCATCGTGATTCGCATCTCCAAATTTGGTCGATTCAGCGGCCCCATGGTAAATCACGTAGGATATCAGGAAGATTGATCCTAAGACAAAAGCCACGAGCATGGCGGTCCGGTGGTAACTGATTTTCTTTTGCCTTATAAATACCAGACCGGCCAGTAACGCTACCGAAGTCGCTGAGTTTAGCACCGCATTTAAATGTGGTAAAAAATAAACCCAATCGCCGCCTACCACCCATTTGGTAGGCGAAAAGAGTAACAGTGCCACCACCAACGGAATGGCTACTGAGAGTACTCCAATAATGGTTAAATATCGATGATCCCGGGTGGTTTGCATGTGCTTAATTCGTGTTCATATTGTACAGTAAGATACGTATCTCTCCAATGAGACGGTCCACATCTTTGGATGATGTACCCAGATAGTAACCCCGTATCCTTGCCTCATCATCCACGAGCATCAGTGTCGCATTCAGAGGTAATTCGGGTTGGGGCAGTATCAGTTCACATTGAACAAACGAGGAGCTTTGGCCTTCGGTTCCCTGCAAAAAAAGCCATTCGGGGAGCTGCTTACGGTAAGTATTTGCCAGCGTTGGCGCATCCTGCAGGGGAGATTCACTTACAAAAAGTAGTTGCAAAGCAGTCTGACTTTCGAACACTCCCTGCAAACGAGCAAGTTCTTCTAATACCAGGCGGCAGGTGTCCTGGCAGTCATCAGAATGCCAGTAGACCACTCGGATCTGGTTTTCAAAATTTATTGTCTGATTTTCTCCGGTGATCACATCGGAAGCCTGAAAAGGTGCCACTCGATGTACTTCGGTACTACTTTCACATTGGGTGAGTGAATCGATGCCGTTCTCGTAATACACCGGAATATCGTAATGGCTGGTGCTGAAGAACTGAAGAAAAAGTACTAAAAAAATCGGTATTGCCAGCAATAAAAGCAGTATACCGATTTTCCGGGATGATTGCATCAAATGCGAGTTCTTTCCCTCTAAGAAGGGTTAGAACGTAAGAGTTTAAAACTTCAATTCAAATATAGAGGTTCCCTCTGCGATAAGCGCAATAATCAGCCAAATCACAAAGATAGTAGGCAGTGAAATAGACCAGATCAGGGTTTTCACTTCTCCTTTCAGGTGCATGAATTCTGCTACGATATAGAATGCTTTTACTAACGTCAACGCAACAAAAGTAAAGTAAAGTAATCCGCCCCGAGGAAGAATATACGCCAAGGTAAATTCGATACAGGTTACGACTGCCAGGATGAGCGCAATACGCCAAAGCTGGTTAATTTTTTTCTTATCTCTCGGTTGGAACGCAACCGCGCTGGTTTCGTCTAATTGTGCCATGAGCTACTATTTGTATTAGTACTAGATCAGATTAAGTAAAAGAAGGTAAACACGAAAACCCACACCAGATCCACAAAGTGCCAGTATAGTCCGACCTTTTCTACCATTTCATAATGCCCTCTTCGTTCAAATATTCCTACCGTTGCCTGATAGAAAATCAAAAAGTTAAGCATGACCCCACTAAATACATGAAAACCATGAAAACCGGTAATGAAGAAAAACAGATCAGCAAACAGCGGAGGGCCGTATTGATTCTGAACCAGGTTAGCCCCATGAAAGATAGAACCATCAGACATAAGTCCGCCCTCATCTGTACCATGAATAAAGTGAGACCATTCCCAAGCCTGACAACCCAGGAAAGTGATTCCTCCGATAATGGTCCAAAGCATCCATTTCACCACATCTTTACGATC
>JAVKCN010000094.1:0-71715 GCA_040222715.1 Cyclobacteriaceae bacterium
GCCTGCTGATATCAGGTCATCGTATACCCCTCGTTTCTCCCCATACCCTCCCAATAGTCCGAAGGTGGTGGAGACTGGGGTAAGGTAAGAGAGATGCCAAACCGCACTATCCCTTGCCCGACAAATCAGAATATTCCCTCATCACGTATGTGGCGATCCGCGATAGGCTTCAGGATGGTTTTCATTAAGATACTGCCGTATGGCGGTATTTATCTGGGTCATTAGATGATCCACCTTTTGCTGCCCTACTTTTAACTGCTTATTGGTGGCTTTTTCCTGTACCAGGGCATGTCCCTCATTCAATGCCTCACTGAAGGCTGTTAGATTGAGTGCATCCAGCAGGGGCACCAGCTTATGGGCATAATTTCTGAGTGTATCAGCATCCCGTTTTATCAGCGCCTCGGGAACTGTTTGCTGAAGTGTAGTAAACTCCTTTAAGGCATTTACCAGAAAGTCCTGCATCATTTGTGCATTACCACTGAATGCTACCTCCAGCTTTCGCAAATCCAGGGGTGAAGAAGCTGCCTGGGCGGGCTCCCTCTCTGGCAATGGGGCAACCTGGGGCACCTTGGCGTTAGCCATTTCTCTGATGACAGTATAGCGAAGAATTTTTTCTTGCAAATCCGCTGAGTCAAGGGGTTTGATGAGCACATCGGTAAACAGGGCTGCTTCGGGATGCTTTTCCACTTCCTGAACAGTATCGGCAGTCAGGGCCAGAATGGGTATCTGGACATAATTCGGTAGTGCTCGCATGGCTCTGGCTGCCTGATACCCATCCATTACAGGCATGCGGACGTCCAGCAGAATGATGTCGTACTGCTTTTGCCGGACCATATCGAGGGCTTGTCGCCCATCCTCGGCCTCATCGGGAACGAGTTGCCACCACTTTTTCAATAACTGTCTGAGCATCATCCGGTTCGTATGGGCATCTTCTACCATCAACACCTTTAAGGTTAATAATTGTGCCTGCATACCGGGCGGTTGCTCCCACTCTTCAGCAGAAACCACGTTGGCTGAGCCTTGCCGCATGGGTACGGTAAAATAGAAACTAGCCCCTTTTCCCACTTCACTTTCTACGTTTATCTGGCTGCCCATTAGCTCCAGCAGTAGCTTGGTGATAGACAAGCCCAGCCCGGTACCCCCGTAGTTTCTTACCGTAGATACATCAGCCTGGGTAAAGGTATCGAAGATTGTTTCCAGTTTATCCGCCGGGATGCCCACGCCGGTATCACTGACGGAAAATTTGATCCAGCGCACCTCCCCTCCTTTATCCTGCTGGTCTAACGACACATTTACCACCACGGCTCCCGCTTTGGTAAATTTCAGTGCATTACTTAGCAGGTTGTTCAATACCTGGGAAAGTTTCAGCGAATCAGTACGAACCACTTCCGGAATCAGTTCGTCTACCTGAAACTGTAGCGAAGTTCCCTGCTCCTCAGCCCAGTTCTGATGGGCCTTTTTTAAGCTGTACAATAAGTCTTTGAGTCTTATATTCGTTTCTTCCACCATCACCTTACCCGCCTGTATCTTGCTAAAGTCCAGAATATCGTTGACCAGCATTTTGAGGCTCTCGGCCGAGAACTTCAGGGTTTCCAGGTTTTCCAGTTGATCCTCCCGCGGATGCTGTTTCAGCAGCAAGCCGGATAAACCCACCACTGCGTTGAGGGGAGTACGAATCTCATGGCTCATATGGGCCAGAAACTCTTCTTTGGCATTAGCGGCACGCTCCGCAGCTTCTTTGGCTTCCCACAGTGAATTACTCATTTGCATTTGCCCGGTACTGTCTGTTATGATCTTCAGATAGCCCCGAACCTGTCCGTTTTCCTGCAGCAGCGGCATCACATACCCGCTCCCCCAGAAGCGACGCCCATCTTTGCGCAGGTGCCACCCTTTGCTTTCAGCATGTCCTTTCACCTTCACAGCATTCATCTCAAGGGCAGGTTCAGTCTCTCGATCTTCCGGTACAAATAGCAGATCAGCCAATTCTCCCAGCATCACCTCTTTGGTATACCCGGTAATGCGCTCCGCTCCGGCATTCCAGGCAGTGACCTTCCGGTCCAGATCCATGGTGAATATCACAAAGTCGATGGCACTCTCCATGATCAATCGAAGATGTTCTTCGCTTTTGCGCAATGCCTCTTCGGCCTCAATGCGCTCGGTAACATCAGTATTCATACCCACCCAACCCCGGAGGATATCATCCGCGTTTTTCAGTGGCACGGCTCGCATGGTGGCCCAGCGCCACTTACCACTTTGGTGATGCATGCGTAAGGTGGCCTCGAATCCGGATTCCGTACGAACCGCCTGCTGCCATTCGCTCCTGATCTGGGGGAGGTCATCGGGATGCACCGCTTTGAGCCAGCCATCGCCCTTCCAATCCTGAAAGGTTTGCCCGGTAAAAGCCCGCCAGGTGGCAGAATCTTCTATAACCTTACCGGTGGCGTCGGTCGTCCAGACCATTTGCGCCGAGGCCTCAATCAGTGCCCGGTACTGCTCCGCACTCTCCCGCATCGCTTCTTCGGACTGCTTGCGGGAGGTAATATCCACAAAGGTAATGACTACGCCTTC
This sequence comes from Cyclobacteriaceae bacterium, assembly GCA_040222715.1. Lineage (GTDB taxonomy): Bacteria > Bacteroidota > Bacteroidia > Cytophagales > Cyclobacteriaceae > Tunicatimonas. The sequence continues at coordinate 2,569 of JAVKCN010000094.1, forward strand.
AATGTGGTCGTCGGTACTGCGGTAGGGAAGCACTCGCATCAGGTACCACTTTCCTTGTTCATTCTGCACTTCGCGCTCTATGGGCACCAGTTTATTAAGTACCTGTCGCGCATCCTGCTGAAGATTCTGATAGCCCAGGCGATGGGTAATTTCAAAGAGTGGACGGCCCCGGTCGGTAAGGCGTACGTGGAACAGTTCGCTCACTTGGGGGGTGAAGCGCAGAATGCGGAACTGTCGATCCAGAAAGATCGTGGCGATATGGGTGGCGGTAAGAAAGTTCTGAAGGTCGCTGGAGAGCTGGCTCAACTCTTCCACCTTATGGCGGTTTTCCTGATTGAGGGTCACAAGCTCCTCGTTCATGGATTGTAGTTCTTCCCGGCTAGTCTCCAGCTCCTCCATGGCCGAGCGAAGCTCCTCATTGGCCGACTGCATCTCTTCATTAGAGGCTCTCATCTGCTCCTGCCCTCGCTCGTACTCCTCAATAATGGCTTTCATGCGCTGCCGGGTCAGATCCAGTTCTGATTCCAGCTCCCGAAGCTTTTCGTCCTCTCCGGCAGCACCAGTCGCCGCTTTGCCACGAGAAGACTCTGCATCCGATAAATGATTACCTGCTTTACCGGAAGGTTTCTGGTTGGTTTCCAGCAGTTCACGCTCATCGAAGATCACCACAAAAAAACCCTCCTGTTGGGCTTCTTTGGCGGGAAACACCGAGAGAATCACCTCCCGCAGTTCGCCTTCCAGGCGGATGGTCATGGGTTTGGATCGAACCAACTGTTGTTTCTCTTTTGCTTTATGCAGGGCGGTCCGCAGTTCAATGTGAAAGTCAGGACGTACGAGCTTGAATACATTGGAGGTAACTTCCCCCCCGGGATGCACCAGGAAGCGTCCGGCATGTTCGGAAATATGGACTAGCTTATAGTCGGGGCTCACCAGCAGGCTGGGAGGAACGAACTGTTCTACGGTCCGCTGGTGAAGCGCTCCGTAGGCCATCGGCTCTCGATCAAATTGCCTTTCTTCTAAAACCACTCCCGGGCTTTGCATCAGAGGAAAAACCGGCAGGCGGGGTTCGGGAACCGGCACATTCCTTTTGCGGAAAAGACAAAGGCCCTTATGTTCAACCCGGAAAAGCTCAGAGCTCTCAATCGTCTCAGCGCTGCCCAGCAGCAACACGCCCTCCGGCTCCAGCGCGTAGTGAAAAAGTTCTATCACATCGCGCTGCACCTCACGCTGAAGGTAGATCAGCAGATTGCGGCAGACAATAAGATCGATCTTGGAAAAGGGCGGGTCACTCAGGAGGTTATGGGGGGCGAAGATCACCTTGTCGCGAACTTCCTTCCGAATACGATACCCGCCACTTTCCTTCACAAAGAAGCGCTGCAGACGTTCGGCACTCACATCAGTCTCAATGTCGCCGGGGTAAAAGCCCTCCCGGGCCTGCTGCAGCGAGTGGTCGTGCAGGTCGGTGGCAAAGATCTGAATCTCCGGCGGGGCATCTGTTTTATCAACCTCCTCCAGCAGCAGCATGGCCAGGGAATAGGCTTCCTCACCCGTAGCACAACCCACGGACCATACCCGCACCTTCTCATCTAAATTTTTTACAGCAAAGAGCAGGGGAATCACTTTATTAGCCAGCTCCTCAAACACCTTAGGGTCGCGGAAGAAGTTGGTCACGGTAATCAGGAAATCCTCAGAGAGCGCTTTCACTTCAACGGGCTCATTACGGAGAATATTCAGGTAATCGTTAAACTCTTCTACCTGAAAAAGCTGCATACGCCGCCGCAAGCGGCGCATAATCGTAGATGGTTTATACAGACTGAAATCACGTCCGCTACCAGCCCTAATCCGGGCAAGCGCTTTAAGGAGCAGCTGTTGCTCCTGCTCTTCCAGGCTTTCTTCATGCGCGGGCACCGTGATGCGAGGCTTGGTCTGCGAGAACCGAATGATATAATCAGGCATCTTGGCCAGCGGAAGCACGAGGTCCACTTCGCCAGTGGCCAGTGCACTCTGCGGCATACCATCAAACTCCGCTTCATTGGGATTCTGCACAATGGTGAGCCCGCCCATCCCCTTTACCTCTTTGATGCCCAGGGTACCATCGGAACCCGTACCCGTGAGGATAACCCCCACTGAATTGCCATCGTGGGTGCTGGCCAGGGTACGGAAGAAGTGGTCAATGGGCGCCCGGGCTATTCTATCCTTTTCCAGTTCGGACAGGCGCAGGTGGGTATCAATGGAATTCAGATTACAACCCGGCGGAATGATGTAGACATGATTTGCCTCCAGGGGCACGGTATCAAGCACCTGCTGCACCGGCATGTTGATATGAGGCTGCAGCAGGTCGGCCATATGGCTCTCATGCTCGGGAGAGAGATGCACGACAATGACAAAGGACAATCCGCTATTCTCCGGCACATGGGCAAAGAAGGTCTTGAGCGCGGCCAAACCTCCGGCGGAGGCTCCGATACCTACAATGGTAAGCACATCTTGCGGGGTTGGGTCATTTTCTGATGCAGGGGAACCGTCCATGTTAAAAAATTCTGGTCTTTGCAGTGCAAGTATCTCTGGAGACTAACAATCGCTACCTAATGAGGAGCGTGAAAGGTAAAAAAGTTTATACCTAATTGGTAATTCTCTACACTATATTACTCTTTTTCCGGCTAAATTCAACCTCTGCCACCCGTTTGGTTGGGTAATGTTGATCAGTCTGTCTGCCCGTTGACGGCTTAGCCAGTGCGTCAGGTATGGCCCGGTCATTAGCGCCCTCTTTGCCGGACACTTTTTCCATCGACATTGCCCTATTATACCCCCAGTGCAGCCTTGTTTTTGGGTTTTACCCAAAGCAGGAGCACCATGCCACTCACGGCGGCGATCATGGAGGCAACGAGGATACCTATTTTGGCTTCCTGTATCATTTTTTCATCCGTAAAAGCCAGGTTGGTGATGAAGAGCGACATGGTAAACCCGATCCCGGCGATCAGGCCCATACCTACAATATGGGTAAACCGCAGCGACTCGGGCAGTTGGGCAATGCCCAGTTTATTTCCCACATAAGAAAACAGACTGATGCCCGTTACTTTGCCCAGCACCAGCCCCAGAATAATGCCCAGCCCCAACGGATCAGAAACAATCTCCAGCAACCCCATGTCCAGTTTCACTCCGGCGTTGGCCAGCGCAAATACCGGAATGATGAAGAAGGCATTAAAACCCGTCAGATGATTCTCCAGCCGTAGCAGGGGTGGCTGGGAACGTTTGGTATCCTTTTGAATGGATTCCAGTACATCCCGTTGCTTTTCATCTTCAATCGGGTCCAGGTGATCCAGATCGGCATAGTCCAGCTCCTGCATATTCTCCCGGGTCTTAACCCGAAAAATACGGCTGTCCATCCGGGGCCTTACGGGAATGGTGAGGGCGAACAGTACTCCGGCAATGGTGGGATGAATGCCTGAACCGAGGAAGAAATACCAGAGTACAATTCCCCCCAGCCCAAACCAGATCAATCTTTTCACTCCCAACAGGTTGAGCACCATCAGTAATGCGAACACTCCTGCGCCCAAACCCAGGAAAAGCCAGTTGACCTCACTACTATAAAAGAAAGCAATTACCAGAATGGCCCCGATATCGTCGGCAATGGCCAGAGCCACCAGAAACACCTTGAACTCTACTGGTATCCGCTTCCCCAACAGGCCAATAATGCCCAGCGAATAGGCAATATCAGTGGCCATTGGAATACCCCAGCCGTTGATGCTGTCTTCCCCGGCATTAAATGCCGCGAAAATAAGGGCCGGCACAATCATCCCGCCCAGGGCGGCGAGTAAAGGAGTAGAAGCTTTCCGTAAGGTTGACAATTCGCCCACCATCAGTTCGCGCTTCAACTCCATGCCGGCCACCAAAAAGAAGATCACCATCAGCCCATCGTTGACCCACTCTTCTACCGTAAGGCCGAATGAGAAGTAGCCTGGAAACTCAAAGAGAAATTCATTCTCCAGATAGTGGTGGTAGGCCTCGGCCCAGGGAGAGTTTCCCAAAATCAAGGCGACGACCGTTGCAGCAATCAGGGCCAGTCCCCCGGCGGTTTCCCGGTCCAGGAATTTCCTCGCGGTGTGCTTAATGTAACTAAAGCGGGATTCTTCTTTAACAGTAGTATTCATCTATGCCTGAGTCGTGTTGTGACCATGCCTAAGTAAACCAGCATGGACACATAAGTGTTCTTGAAATGTTGCCGGACTAATGACTGTGCCCAGCCTCTCCCTTCTGCATTTCGGCCACCAGATAGTAGGCGTTGTTCAGGGCAAACTGCGCCCCCTCCGGCAGCGGTTCGGGAAACTTCACTTCCACCCATCCATCAGCCGGGGTTCCCGTCATGACAGGAACCGGAGTGAACATCCAGGTTTCAGCGCCATCTTCCTGCTCCCGGGTGGCAATAAAGGCCAGGTGCTGCGCCCCTTCCCGGGCAATTGCTACTTCCGGTAGGGCATACGCTTCCACGCTATCGGTAAGTACCTGCCCCCGGATGTACATACCCGGTATCAGTTTTCCGCTGCTGTTCTCGATCTCGGCATGGATATGCACTGCTTTGGGTTCCTGCTCAAACTTCTTTCCTACCGAATAGATGTTGGCAAACAACTCCTGACCGGGCAGCGACTGCACCCGAAAGCGAACGCGCTGCCCCTGCTCCACCTTATGCACATCCTTCTCAAAGACCATCAGGTCGGCGTGGATGTGATGGGTATTGACGATCTCAAATAAGGCCTTCTCCGGGGGCACATACTGCCCGGTTTTCACTTCTACGTGGGTCACCGCCCCCTCAATGGGACTGACCATGGGCACCCGGTCGTAAAAATCCCCTTCCCGCAGCCGGGAGGGACTGATGCTTAGTTGCCGCAACTGCGACTCGTAGCTCTTCACCATCGCCTGCTTCGACTGATATTCGGACCGGGTTTGCTGATAGGCCTTGCCGGAGCCGACTTCCTCTTCGTAGAGTCGCTTCTGCCGCTTAAACTCCTGCTCCAGAAACTGGAGGTTGCTGTGCGCTTCCAGGTAATCGCTTTGCAGGCGGGTGAGGTTGGGGTGCGAGAGGTAGGCCAGTACCTGCCCCTTCTTCACGTTGTCGCCTTCGATCACCTGAATGGATGCCACGTTGGCTCCCAGGATGGCGGTCACCGTGGCCTCGTTCTGGGGGGGAACTTCCAGCCGCCCGTTGGCCTCTACTACAGATGACAGGTTCCGCATGGGCAGCGCTCCTACCTCCATGTCCAATGCGGCAAACTGCCCGGCCGAAAAATGTATGCCTTCTTCCTCATCATCATGATGGGCGCTGACGGCTTCCACCGGTGCGGCTCCGGTTTCGTCCGCAGGCAAGCTCCCTTCCGACCCGCAGGCCAGCAGTAGTAAGGTGAAAGGAATGATATTGGCGATCAAAAATATATGCTTGTTCATGGTATTAAGGATTGAATGCATTGAAGTAATATTCCAGTTGAAACTTTACACGCAGGTATTGGTCCAGGGCTTCGAGCATATTCACCTCTACCTGCCGTGTTTCTTTCAGGTTTTGGATGAAAGAGACATAGTCGATGGCCCCTTCTTCATAGCCCAGGATCGCTCCCTCCCGTTGTTCACGCGCCAGAGGCAGCCCCTCTTCTTCGTAGAACCGCCAGGAAGCGTACCATTTCTGGTACTGCTGCTGCAGCGATTGGTAGCCAGCCTGAAAAGTCTGTTGGGTTTGCTGGTACTGCTGCTCGGCAATCTCTCGTTGGATAGTCGCCGCCTGCACTTTTCCCTGCTGGGGTAGGAAGAACAGGGGTAGCGAAACACCCAATTGAAACTGGTAGAACCCCGGCTCTCCGCCTATTTCCTGCACTCCGTACTGGGCATTGAGCCGGGGCAGGTAGTCGGCCGTCGCAGCTCTCCGCTCTGCCTCGGCCACCTCGATTTGTTGCCGAGCCATTTGCAACTGTGGATGTTGATCCATTGCACTTTGAGACTCGATCGGTTGCAGCCACGGTGCTCCGGCCCCCTCTTCCACAGCGAACAGCGTATCACTGACCAGCCATACATTCAGCTTATACAGTGCCGATCGATAATCGTACACCGCCTGTTCCTTTTGTAATGAGAGTTGCTTTACCTGATTGACCGAGGCCAGATAAGCCAGACGGGAGGTTTCTTCCACCTCGTACCGAATTCGGGCTGCTCGTTCAAACTCCTGATATACCGAGTCTAACTGTTCGTACAGAGCTACCTTCTTCCGGGCTACGTATGCCTGCCCGTAGGCTTCTTTCACCTGCTGCTGTAGTTCGTACTCATTCAGTTGCAGGGCAGCTTCGGCCAGGGCTACCCGCTGCTGCTGCACCTTCCGGTTCGGTCCGATGCCAAACACCTCCATATTCTGCTGCTGTATCCCGACGGTGGTGTACACTCCATCATTTTCCTCGTCCAGTTCTTCCCCTCCTGTGAAGATCTGGGTATTGCCCAGGTTCCAGGCAGTTTTCTTCAATGCTTGTTGTCGATCCATCTCCAGCCGGGCCGCTTTTATTTGCGGATATTTCTCCACCGCCCGGCCCACCGATTCCTCCAGCGTAATTATTGGCAGTGAGTCAGCGGGTACAGACTGAGCCTGAGCTGCAGATAGTGCTCCCAACCCCACAAGCAGCAGCACTGCCACCGATCCTTTTCCAATCGCCGGACGAAGAGCGTGGGTTTCCGTCCAACGATAGAGGATAGGTAAAATGAAAAGGGTAAGCAGCGTCGAAGTAAGCAGTCCGCCAATCACCACGGTTGCCAGTGGCCGTTGCACTTCGGCTCCGGCAGACACGGACAAGGCCATGGGCAGGAACCCCAGCACATCGGTGAGGGCGGTCAGCAGGATCGGACGTATCCGTCGGCGGGCTCCCTGTCTGATCCGCTCATCGAGTTCGCTCAAGCCTTCCTCCTTCAGCTCGTTCCAGCCGCTGATCAGCACCAGTCCATTCAGTACAGCCACCCCAAAGAGTACGATAAACCCCACTCCGGCCGAGATGCTGAACGGCATCCCTCTCAGCCATAAGGCAAATACCCCACCGATGGCCGCCAACGGAATGGCCATGTAGATCATCAGGGTTTGTTTGAACGAGTGGAGAGCGAAGAAGATCAGGATGAAGATCAGGGCCAGGGCGATGGGTACGACAATCCGCAGCCGATCAGTCGCTCGCTCCAGATTCTCAAAAGCCCCACCGTAGCGAATGTAATAGCCCGGTGGCAGTTCCAGTTGCTCATTCAGTTTCTGCTGGATCTCTTCCACCAGCGACTTAACATCCCGCCCCCGCACATTCACCCCGACATACGTCCGGCGGTTGGTATTATCCCGGCTGATCTGCATTGGTCCGGGCTGGTAGCTGATCTCGGCAACTTCCTTGAGCGGAATCTGCGCTCCCTGCGGAGTGTTAATGTAAAGGCTTCGCAGATCATCTATATTGGAACGATAAGTAGAATCCAGTCGCACCACCAGGTCGAACCTCCGCTCTCCTTCAAAGATCACTCCGGCGGTCCCACCGGCAAAGGCCGTACCAATCACCTGATTCACATCGCTCACCCGCAATCCATACTGGGCGAGCTGGCTCCGCTCGTAGCGGATTGTGATCTGCGGCAGTCCGGCGGTAGCTTCCACCTTCATGTCCCCTACTCCCGGCACGGTGGCGATGATCCGTCCCATTTCGGCAGCTTTATCCGCCAGCACCTGTAGGTCTTCCCCGTACAGTTTGATGGCCACATCTTCCCGCACTCCGGTCAGCAACTCGTTGAAGCGCATCTCAATGGGCTGGGTGAATTCGTAGTTCACTCCCGGAATCACACTCAGCGTCTCCTTCATCTTTTCGATCAACTCCTCTTTAGTCTGGGCAGACACCCATTCCTCGGGCGGTTTCAGAATGACAATACAATCTCCGAAGTCCATTGGCATAGGGTCAGTCGGTACATCGGCAACTCCGAAGCGTGTCATGGCATGTTCTATCTCCGGGAAGTTCTCCAGCAACAAGGTTTCAATCCGGACCGAAGTCTTTACCGATTCGGACAAAGCACTGCCCGGCTTGAGCATTACATGAAAAGCAATATCGCCTTCATCCAGCTGAGGGATGAACTCCCCTCCCATACGCAAAAAAGTAAAAGTCGCCAGCGCCAACAACAGCACGGCTACCCCCAGTACTACCAGTTTGACCTGTAAAGCTTTCGCCAGTGCTTTCTCATATTGGTTCTCAAGCCAGAGCACTACCCTATCCCCCCAGGACTTTTTATCGTTTGCCCGGATCAACAGTGAAGAAATCATGGGCACGTACGTCAGGCACAGGATCATGGCTCCCAGCATGGCAAACATAAATGTCAGGGCCATGGGCACGAACATCTTCCCTTCCACCCCTTCCAGGAACAGGATGGGTAAAAACACGATCAGGATGATGAGCTGCCCGAAGAATGCGGAGTTCATCATCCTGGTAGAAGCAGTATACGCCACCTCGTCCCGGGCTTCAGATCCCATCTTTTTGCCCTCCCGAATACGCTGCACCATGTAGAAGACTGTACCCTCCACGATGATCACGGCTCCATCCACAATGATCCCGAAGTCAATAGCTCCCAGACTCATAAGGTTGGCCCATACATCAAAGATCTGCATCATGACGAAGGCAAAGAGCAGGGCCAGCGGAATGGTAGAGGCCACGATCAGCCCACCCCGCCAGTTACCCAGCAGAAAGACTAACACGAAAATGACAATCAAAGCCCCCTCGAGCAGGTTGTTCCTTACGGTATCGGTCGTTTTGGCAATCAGCACGCTGCGATCCATGAACGGCTCAATAGACACCCCCTTGGGCAGGGATGGCTGGATCTGGGCCATTCGGGCTTTCACGCCTTCGATCACCTCCTTGGAGTTCGCGCCTTTCAGCATCAGGATCATCCCTCCGACGGCCTCCTGTCCATCTTTGGTAAACGCTCCGTAGCGAACAGCCTGCCCCATCTGTACCCGACCTATGTCGCCGATCCTGATCGGAATACCTTTCACCGTTCTGACGACCATATTCTCGATATCGGAGATGCTACGTGCCAGTCCCTCGCCCCGGATAAAGTTAGCCTGATGGTCCTTTTCAATATAAGCCCCACCGGTATTCTGGTTGTTCAGTTCAAGCGCCTCGAACACGTCGGTAATAGAAAGTCCGATGGCTCGCAGTTCGTCCGGGTCGATCGCTACTTCGTACTGTTTTTGTACTCCGCCAAAGGCATTTACTTCTACCACTCCGGGCACCATCGCCATTTGGCGACGGACGATCCAATCCTGGATGGTGCGCAGATCCATCACCGTAAATTGATCCTGGTATTCCGGTTCCACTTCCAGGGTATACTGATAGATCTCGCCCAGCCCGGTGGAAATGGGGCCCATGAACGACTCCCCAAAACCTTCGGGGATATCTTCTTTCACCATCGCCAGCTTTTCATTCACCAGTTGCCGGGGCAGGTAGGTTCCCATTTCGTCCTCAAAGACGATGGTGACCACCGAAAGCCCGAAACGGGATACCGAGCGAATTTCCACTACTCCCGGCAGGTTGGCCATTTCCACCTCCACCGGATAAGTTACAAATTGTTCAATATCCTCCGTCCCTAAATTGGGAGCCTGGGTGATGACCTGAATTTGATTGTTGGTAATGTCGGGAACGGCATCGATGGGCACTTCGGTCATACTCCAAGCCCCCAACCCAATGAGGGCCAGTGTACCCAAACCGATAATGAGCTTATTCCGAATGGAAAAAGCAATAATCGTATTAATCATGAATAAGAATTAGTTAAGCCAATAGGAAATAAATAAATGCTGTTTGATCCCAAAAGGAGTCAAAAAGCATCGTTTTGATCAGTAAGTTATTGGCTTAACCTTTGGGCGGGTGAAAGATAGCTTTAGGAAAGCTGAGTGGAGAAGATACGGTCAATGCGGAAAACTTGTCCAGTATTTGCCTCGTCTCTTCAAACATTTCAAAAGGATGAACTTCGGCTAGCTGAACGGAAACACCGCAGCAGGTACAAAGGCATAAAGGTGAACAAAAGTCGGTTGCCGGTTCGCTGCCACTATGAGTATGGGTAGCACTAACCGTGGGCTGGCTGGCATAGATTGCTTCAATCACATCATCTCCACACGGATAGAGTGTGAGTATTACGAGATAGCATGCCAGCAACTGCGCTAAGATTCGCCCCATACCGTGCAAAAGTAGCGAACTGAGAAAAAAGTTCCCAACCCAAAAATGTAATCAGGACATTTTTTGCTCCCATCGTAACAAACTTCTGAATAAAATTTGATCAAAAGTCACTTTCATCGTAATATTGCAATATTATTACAATAATTACCTGGACGAGCAAAACCAACCTGCCTCAGGGGCCTGATGAAATTGTTATAAAACCCAACTACGTTTGAATGAAAACCTATCCCTATGAATCATACGATCAAAGATGTTATTATCATTGGTGGAGGTCAAAGTGGGCTCTCAGTGGGTTACTACCTCCGCAAAACAAACCTGGATTATCTGATCCTGGATCAGCAGGAAAAGTCCGGGGGAAGCTGGCCACACTATTGGGATTCATTGCGACTGTTTTCTCCCGCTCAATGGAGTTCGCTACCGGGTGTACTGATGCCAGGTGGAGCCGATTATTATCCCAGTCGTGACGATACGATTCGTTATTTACAGCACTATGAAGCTCGATATAGTTTTCCAGTGGAGCGTTCGGTCACGGTGCGGGAAGTACTCAGAGAAAAAGAACAGGATATTTTCATTTTAAAGACTGATCAGGGTGAATACCGAAGCCGGGCTATCGTCAGTGCAACCGGTTCTTTCAGCAATCCTTATGTGCCGGAAATTCCCGGACAAGCGGCTTTTGGAGGCATCCTTATGCATTCTTCGGAGTACCAAAACTCCCAGCCATTTCAAGGAAAACGGGTGATGATTATAGGCGAAGGAAATTCGGGGGCGCAAATTTTAGCAGAAGTCAGCCAGGTAGCACAAACAACCTGGATTACCTTAACCGAGCCCTCATTTCTGCCCGATGACATCAGTGGAAGAACGCTGTTCGACTACGGAACTGCAGCCTACGAAGCCAGAAAAAAAGGTGCGTCTTATACCCCACCCTCACTGGGTAAGATCGTGATGGTTCCCTCCGTAAAGGAAGCCCGGAAACGAGGAGTGTACAAGGCCGTCCGTCCTTTCTCAAAATTTACCACTACTGGCGTTCGGTGGGCCGATGGACGGGAGCAAGCGGTGGATGCCGTTATTTTCTGTACAGGTTTTCGCCCATCACTGAACCATCTATCTGCGTTGGCTATCGGTGATACCAATGAAGGTCAGTTGATTACTCGAGGCACAAAAGCGGTTGATATCGCTGGATTGTGGATGGTAGGTTATGGCAGCTGGACTGGCTTTGCCTCAGCTACGCTTATCGGTGTGGGCCGATCGGCCAAACAAACGGTGAGTGAGATTGAGCAGTATCTGGCTTCACATGTCGCCTAAAAAATAAGGGAAATTCATCCTGATTCAACTCTGAACCCGGATGATTCTCCCCCATCTATTTAAATAAAAGTCATTGGTAAGGTGATCACTTTTTTCCCGAACGCATCATAACGATGCCGATGATCAATACAGCAACGCTGATGATTAAGGGTGTCCAATTAGCGCTACTGACTCCAATATCCAGACCAAATAAGGAAAAGGTTTCTGAATCCTGCATGGCCTGAATGCCAGTTAAAAGTGTGGCGATCAATCCGATAACCAATAAAATAATACCAATCGTACGTTGCATGAAAATGAATATTTAAAATGTTGAAAAAAATGGGCTGCTTATCTTAGTAGAAGGAAAGTCGCGCAGCGGTAATAATAAGCCTTTAGATTCCCCGGCCCCGGATGAGGCGTAACAGTATCGCAACAATGGCGATTACCAGTAGGATGTGAATCAGGCTTCCGGCATCGTAGACAAAAAAGCCAAATAGCCAGCCAATGATGAGAATAATGGCGATAATGTACAATAGACTGCTCATAGGTTATAGAGTTTGGTTAGTGATTTACATAGTAAGATACAAAAAAATGTATTGATATTCTAAGAACAATCCTATCTCCAACAGAATATCCGGTACGATTGTTTTACTCAACCCCAACCTGTATTATGGATGATCGCATTACTGCTACTCCGGAAACGCTCCTATTTAAGGCTGTGAAAGAAGCTGCAAACAGGTACTTTTTACTGTAGACCCGCTCGAACTTGTCATAAGGTTACCGGGCAACGGGCTCATATTCATTCCTTACGGCATTACTTTTGACAAAAGGTAGTGTAAAAGTAAAGGTACTTCCTTTCCCCTCTTCGCTGGCGACCCATAGCTGCCCGCCATTTTTTCTGACCAGTTCTTCGCACAATACCAGACCAAACCCACTCCCTTTTTCGTTGGCAGTACCAATACCGGAGGTCTTTTTGTCCAAAGAAAAAAGATGGGCTACGGTTGCCTGATCCATTCCCATTCCCTGATCGGTTACCCGGATCAAAACCTGTTCATCCTCCACGTGAGAGCCCACGGTTATGGTCATTTCAGGATATGAGAATTTGATGCTGTTCGCTACCAGATTCCTCAAAACAGTATTGACCGAATTACGATCCGCCAGCGCCATCACATCTCCTTTTATGCTATTCTTCAGGCGAATTTGCTTTTCAGTAGCAGCAGGCTCGTACAAACGGAAAATTTCTTCAGTAAGCTCGTATAGTGATAAAGCTTCCGGATCTAAACGCTGTTGCTGTATTTGGGAAAGCGACCAGGTCAGTAGGTTATCCAGCAATTGTTGTAAATTCTGAAGTGAGTCACCAATGCGATCGCTCATTTCCTTCACTTCCTGACGGGTCATGGCTTCAGCCTGCTGGCTCAATAAGAAAACAAACCCTTTTAGGGTATTCAGTGGCCCTTTAAGGTCGTGAGAGAGGATAGAAAAGAATCGGTCTTTGGTTTCATTAATCTCACGCAACGCTTCTTTCTGGCGATGGATTTCCTGATTCTGAACAGTGAGTAACTTCTTTTGCCGACGGTTTACCCGATACATATTGATGAAAATGAAAAGCAAAATAAGCAGTATTATAATACCGCTAAGCAAAGCGTGCTCAATATCTTTCTGGCGTTGCAGACGTGCCTGCTGAAGTTGCTGATCTTTTTCCAGCATCGCAATTTTGCTGGCTTGCTGCTCACTATCAAACTGCGCTTTTAAATCTTCAAGATGATTGGCTTGGTTCTCTTTGAACAGACTGTCTTTGGCCGCTGTATACATCTGGAGATAGCGATAGGCAGCGGAAAAATCTTCTAATTGCTCGGAAATTTTAGCCAGTTGCTGGCTCGTTTTTTGAATATTTGTGAGGGTATTGGTCTCCTGGGCAATCTGTAGCCCTTCGGCAGCAAACTTTTTCGCCCGAGATAGCTTACCCTGATCCTGAGAAAGCTGCGCCATCGCGTTTAGATTGCTTGCCAGCCCCTGCTTATCTCGAATAAACCTGAACAAAGAATCTGCTTTGCGATAATAATGCCATGCCTGATTATCGGCACCAAGGTCATTAAAAAGGCTTCCCATATTGGCGTATGATCGGGGAAGACTGAGGGTATCCTTCCGGGCCTCTTTGATTTGGATGGACTGTATGAAATATTCTTTAGCCTTGACCAAATCTCCGGCACTACGGTGAATGACTCCCATATTATTGAGCATATGAGAGACTCCTTTCGCATCGTCTATAGCACGAAAAAGTGCCAGCGTTTCCTCAAAGTATTCCAACGCTTTTTCATCATCTCCCGACATGGCATACACAATACTAATATCATTGAGAGCATTGGCTATTTGTATGCTATCCTGAATTGTTTCATAGACTTCCAGAGAAGCGGTCAGATCCTGCAATGCTTCGGTATAGTTTCCCTGCTCCCGCTTCAGCTGCCCCAGGCTAATCAGAGCGTCTCCTATTCCTTTTTCATCACCAAGTTTTTCAGCCAATTCGAGCGATGCCCGGGCATACTGCACCGCAGTATCAGGCACTGAATATTGATAGGCTTTTGAAAGATGAAAGAGAATGCCCACTTTTTGAGCGTCCCCTGCGGCTTTCAATGCTTGATTTAAGCTGTCTATATCATCTTTTTTCTGGGCAGAAAGCGATGATATCGGTAAGTTTAACAAGCTAAAAAAGAAAAAAACATGAATTAGATGACGACTCATGAGCGATACTACAATTTCTTGACATAGTAAGGGTACAGTTAAGGTATACCAAACTTATAAAACGCTATAATAACTATGCAATTATGCCCAATACTAGGTAAAAAAGCGTACAAGTGCCAACACTTTGCTCCTTGTGTTTTTATGCTTTTATAGCAGTCAGAACTCATTATTTTGCTTAGCCCATTCTATTTAATATAAGGCTGTGATTTACAAGGTTTTATGAGCACCAGTAGCCTAAAAAAAAATCATTCTGATATTGGTCAAAAAAGATGTGGGTGAGTAAATTGAGCGATCTCCTGTGATGGATTTTTCTCTTCATTAGAAAAGCAAAACAGATAGTGGTATCCTCGTCATCCGCAATTGGCAAATTTCATTCGCTAAGGGGGACTATTCTTCTTTCCTCGGTCCGCTTTGTATTTTACTTTCTACACCAGAAACACCTAATTACTGCGCTACCATCATCGGTGTAGTGCAAAAAATCACTCTTATCATTTATATCATCAGGATACCGACTTTTGTAATAAGGGACTTGGCACATCTACCCGGTACCAGCAATAGCCAAAGGCTTCTAACAAAATGTGGTGTACGCCTTTATCATTCGCCTTGCTCTGCGCATTTTCCAGCAAATTGATCAGTACCCGGCCTTGATTACCTTTTAGGGTAAGCTCCACTTCCCGGGGTTTATCACTAAAATTATGCAAAGTGACCAGCGAACCACCCTCCCATGTATAGTACATGACCAGCACATCGGACGCATTGGTTTTCAGTATTTCCCAATTGCCAAGACCGATCTCCGGACATTCTTTACGCAAACGGATCATCCGGGTAGTCCAGTTGAGCAGGGAATCCGTATCCCTGCGCTGGGCTTCTACATTTACCTTTTGGTAGGTGTAAGGCCCCTGATCAATGACCGGGTGAATGGTTTCTTCTGCCGAAGAGAATCCGGCCTGGGGCTCATCCGTCCACTGCATCGGGGTGCGGACTGCCTCCCGTTCTTTCAATTCCAGATCGTCGCCCATGCCAATTTCGTCGCCGTAGCGAAGCACCGGGGTGCCAGGCAGGGAAAATAGCAGACTGTAAGCCAGTTCGATCTGAGCACGGTTTCCCAACATTGGTGCCAGGCGCCGTCGAATACCCCGATCGTACAGTTGCATCGTTTTTTCGGGGCCAAATCTTTCAAACACTTTCTGCCGTTGTTCCTCGGTGAGTCTTCCCAGGTCCAACTCATCGTGGTTCCGTAAAAAATGCCCCCACTGTGCCGTTGGAAAAATATCTTTGGTAGCCTCCAATGCTTCAATCAGCGGGTCAATATCACCGGAAGCTAAAGCGTAGAACAAGTGCTGGTTTACGTAGAAATTAAACATCATATGAATGCCATCCCCGTTCCCAAAGTATTTTTTAGTCACTTTTGGCATCACGTTCGCCTCTCCCAGAAACACGGCATCTCCTTTTCGCCACTGTAAAAATCTTCTCATTTCAGCGATGTAATCAAACATCATATCGGGTTCCCCCTTTCCCGGAGCTGAAGTTTCAATGATGAACGGAACGGCATCTACTCGAAATCCTGCTACACCCAGTTCCAGCCAGAACCCCATAATACGCTCAATTTCTTCCCGAACCTGAGGGTTTTCCATGTTCAGATCGGGTTGAAAATCATAAAACCGATGGTAATAATACTGCTGTGCTTTCCGGTCGTAAGTCCAGGTGGCTTCCTGCACTCCCGGAAATACCATTCCTTTGTCCCAGTCAGAAGGCCGCTTTTCCGACCAGAGGTACCAATCGTGGTGAAGTGATTCTTTATCGCTCCGGGCAGCCTGAAACCAGGCATGCTCATCGGAGGTATGGTTTACGACCAGATCAATGATGACTTTGATTCCCCGTTTATTTGCCTGATGCATAAACTCCACAAAATCTCCGCTGGAGCCATGCCGGGGGTCAACCCCATAATAATCGGAGATGTCGTAGCCGTTGTCGCGGTTAGGCGTAGGTTGAAATGGAGCCAGCCAAATGGTGCCAACTCCCAGTGAGTGCAGGTAATCCAGCTTATGCATCAGCCCTTTGAAGTCACCTGTACCATCACCGTTGGCGTCCATAAAGGTTTCCAGGTCGAGGCTGTAAATAATCGTGTTTTTGTACCAAAGGTCTTCAATCATCACAAAAAATAGTTGATTAAAAAATGTGTCTGATGAGAAGATGCTCAAAAAAAATATGAGGAAAGACCAATAGGAAATCTTCTAGCTTCCAATAAGGCTGATTGCCGGGTCAATCACTCCAAAGCATCTTCGCAGGATTAAAACTACCTGGGCCGCTAATAAGTTAGAAAAAAAGTGTATTGCCGAATTGGTCGTAAAATGATGAATGGTCCAGCATGACAAATTCACCTGGTGAGTACGCATAGTTTTACCCTTCCTGAGTGTTCTTGGAAGTGTCTAGCACTTTAGGAACTCGAAAGAACTCCTCGTCATGTTTGGGAGCCAGTGAAAGCGCTTGTTCCCGAGAAAGGTGCTCCCCAATTTTGTCTTCCCGCATCACATTCAGCTCGTACGACATGTGCATCAATGGTTCAACTCCCTCCGTATCTACTTCGTTGAGTTTTTCCACCCAATCGAGAATTTCGCTCATGCTCTCCATCATCGCTTCCTCCGACTGGGGGTCGTACTCTAAGCGAGCCAGATGGGCTATTTTCTTTACGGTTTCTCGGTCAATTTTCATGCGGTATCGGGTTAGGAGTATGATACTTCTGTAATTCCTGATCAATGATGGCAAAGGTTTGCTCGCGCAATGCATTTACATCTGCTTCCACCATTCCCTGCGTATCAATTGGCGGGTGAATGATCATGACTGGTCGTCGGGGGCGCATAAGCAGTTTACCATCGTCGGGTAAAATTACATAATTGAATGGAATGGTCACGGGAACCAATGGAATTTGTTTCTCAATGGCCACTTTAAAAGGACCATTTTTAAAGCGGGCCAGCTGCGGAGGGTGTTCAGTCAAAATCCCTCCTTCCGGATACATCACCAGGCTCTTTCCTTCGTCTACGGCCATTTTACTTTGTTGCAGCGCCTGGTACCGGCTTTTCAGGCTTTTCCGGTCTACAGTGATGTGCATCTTACGAAACATAAAACCAAATAATGGAATTCTGGCCAGCGAAACCTTCCCGACAAACACAAAGGGTTTGGGGATGTACCCCATGACGGCAATATCCAGCAAAGAGAAATGGTTGGGTGCAATGACGTAGGCCTGACTCTTTCGCAGATGCTCCCGACCGTATACCTTGGCCGGTACTCCCATCCCCATCAGAAAGGCTCGCGACCAGAATTGATTCAGCAGCAGGGCGTAACGATGCCATTTGCGATTCAATAAGGCAATGCCGAATAATGGAAACAAGATCAGAAAAACTCCTCCAAAAACGACCAATCCATATGTTGAGTAAAGCCTGAGCCATGCTTTTCTCATATGCCTGCTACTTTCTGCACCTTTGTCTAATTAAAATGCTGATGAAATCTGGTCTAATGATACTCCGAGCACCTCACGGGCCACGGCTTCCAACTGACGTTTTTCTCCTATCAGATGTATCGTCGTATGCGTGTGGGTCAACGATTGTTGCGGAGATAAAGCGACGGCTGCGGATGAACTTTCCAACTCGTAGAACGGTCCGAGTTGACTCCCCCCCTCTATCGCGCCATCATTATAGGCATTCATGACATCTCCCCCATAAGGCTCGTCCTGCATTTCCCACATGGAATTTACATAATCGGTCGCTTCTTCGTCATAAGTAAAATGCACCAGGGTGAGTGTTTGCTGTCCGGCATCGTAGCTTCCAGCCATGGATTTTGCCCGCTTCGGAGGCACTCCTATCTTGCTGCGATATTTTCCATCTCCTTTAAAATAAATCACCCCTGCTTCGTTGGTCAGCCGGTCACTGGGTACGTCTCCGAAATAATCACTGTTTACTACCGGAACTGAGGAAGGCGCTTCAGTTTGATATGGAACGACGATGGTGGTTTGATCAGAAGGATTGAACATGCCTAATATCCAGATTGAAAGTAACCCCTTGGCCTTCTGCCAGGGCTGATCGCCAGTGTTGGTGATGGTGTTTTCCGACGCAAAAGCCACATAATTTACCGAATCCGGCAAAGATACTCCAAACCGTTCCTCCAAGGCGTCCTGCGTCAACATCCTGATGGTTCGAGCTACTTCCAGCTGAAAGGTAAATCCTGAATAATTGGTCAACTCCATGTTTTTTGAAAAACTCACCGAATGGGCATCTGACTCAAGTAGCTTGAAAGGTTCGGTATCGATGGGGGATGGCGTTTTCCAATCTTCAAAAGTAAAATCGCTACCGGGAGGAAAAAAAATGGCGTACTGCCCGCCTTCCGGCCCCAGCCAGAAACGGTCTTCGCCACCAAAGGCATTAAAATGGGGTTGCAATTCCTGCGACTGAATCAGATCATAATTGATCCACCCAAAACTGGGATCACCCGCCCCGGCTATAGTGCTGGTCATCACCCGGCCCTGGTATGCGGGTACGATCAAGGCCTGACCAGGCCCATCCGGCGCATGTAAAAGCACATTATCAGGATGGTAACGGGCTAAAAATTCACGGTCGTAAGTAAAGGTATTTTCAACGTTTTTCACATCGGCTACATTTGCACTGTTTCGGTCATCATCTTCTCCGGTACTGGCTCGCTGGCAGTGGGTGAATAAAATAGCAACCGGTAAACACCAGAGACTTGTTAAACGAATAAAATGCGACATCTCAAATATGTTTTTTGGCGATGGCCAACGCCTGTTGCCCGTAATGGCCGCCGAAAAGATAGTAATGATTTAGGTAATGATACAACTGGTAAAGTGATAACCTTTCTTCCCAGCCTTCCGGCAAGGCGGCATATTCCTGATAAGCATCCCAAACCCGCTCGGAAAATCCACCGAACATAGCCATCATGGCCAGGTCAAACTCCCGATCAGCATAGTAACAGGCCGGATCAATCAGGGCCGGTCCATGCGCAGAGTACATATAGTTCCCGGACCATAAATCGCCGTGATTCAGCGAGGGTTTAGGCTGGTGGGAAATCATCTCGGGAAGCCGGTCTACCAGTTGTTCATACACCTGATGCTCACGCCCGCGCAGGTTGCGGCAGGTTTCAATCTGTTGCACCAGATACCAGATACGCTGTTGTCCAAAAAAATCTATCCAGTCATCGTTCCAACGATTGTCTTGCAAGGTTGCTCCACAGTAAGTGTTGTGGGTAAAGCCAAACTGCGCGTGCGTACATTCGTGTATCTGGGCAATTCCCCGTCCCAGGTATTCATCATGCTCTCCCTGCGATCCTTCAAAAGGAGGTAAAAATTCGGTCACTAATAAACCTGGTTGTCCTTCCTGGGCTCCCAAAGCCAAAATCACCATTGGGATACGCAGACAGGATTTTGCATTGCGTAATGCCTCCAACCCCTCAGCTTCGCAAATAAAAAGATCTTCCGGTCCCTGTTCATTCCATTTGAGAAAAAAATCTCCAGCATTGGTTTGTAGCCGCATGGCATGGTTGATACAACCGCCACCGATAGCATGGTAAGCTATTATTTCTACGGATTGATGTAGTGCCTGACTTAGGTGTTTTTCAACCAGTGATTGGATTTTAGGTGTCATCAGGTTTTGTAAAAGCGAAAAAGCAAATATTTATTTTGAATAAGTGACAATACCTAATCGTAAATACGTGTTAATACTAATAAAAAGTAGCGCTAGTACTAAAATGTATGCTTCTTTAGTAATGATCAATAATACTTAAATTTTCACTGCTAATACTATTAATAGTTCTACGATTTATTAAAAAAGGTAAAATATAATATTTTCTCAAATAGCTATCCATTTTTTTATATACCAAACTGTACGAGGCAGCTAATTTCCTTACATATCCCTTACGTTGCTTCTCCCACATCTACGCTCTAATTGGCGTTTAATCATGAAATTTGCGCCATCTGAACCACAAACATACCACATGTCATGAAAAAAAATTTACTAATTATCCTTTTAGGATTGACGATATATCAACAGGCGCAATCGCAGGATGAGTCTGATTTATTCGATTTGTCATTAGAGGAACTGATGAATATTGAGATCGTTTCAGCATCCAGGCAAGCTGAAAGTCTGTTCGAGGCTCCTGTATCTAGTTATTCCATCACCCGCGAAGAAATTGATAAATCCGGGGCAATTTCTATTCCCGAAGCACTGCGGCTTTGTCCGGGAGTGATCGTACGGGAAATGACAAACGGAAATTATGATATTCACCTCAGAGGATTTGATAATGTAAAACGTTACGCCACCCGGGGATCACAAATTAATTCGCAGGCGTTGCTAATGATTGATAACCGGCCTGTTTTCAACTACAGTTTCGGAGGAATTTTTTGGGAAGCCTTATCCGTAGACCTTATTGATGTTGAACGAATTGAAGTGGTTCGTGGCCCCAGTGCCCCACTCTTTGGCCCCAATGCAGTTACGGGAGTTATCAATATTATTACCCGAAAAGCCAAAAAAGTGGGTTGGTACAGCAAAGCAAATGTACAGTATGGTACTCCTGAAACGCTTATTGGCAACCTGGCCATAGGCCAAAAATTCAATGATAAAACAAGCGTAATTTTCTCTGGCAATTACCAGCAACGCCATCGGCATGATGACCTGTATTATGCATTCGAAAGTGATCAGTACCTGGAAAATGTAGATGCTATTCCCAACAACAAAAGTATTTATCCCCAACCCAAACTGGCACTTGCCCGATACGGAGTAAATGCCTTCGTTAATCATAAGGTGAACGACCAAATTGAAGTTGATTTATCAGCTGGGTTACTCAATGCTGAAGCCCAAAGGAAACTAATGAATGACATTACTTCCCTGGGATTTAACGGCGCTAGCAGTCAGTACATTAATCTGGCAGGCCAGGTATATGGCGTTTCAGCCAAAATATCGTTCACGCATGGTCATGACAATTTCTACTATCACAACGCTCCGCTGATCGCCAGGGAATTTGATTATGAAATTGTAGATGTTGTCTTAGATTATCCGTGGCAGGTTACTGATAAATTGCTCCTTCTCCCATCAGTCAATTTTCAGAGCGCTACCTCTGACGATTCAAAATACGTTTCCAAATCGCTTGCTGGGGGTCTCTTTAACCGAGAAGTTACCTTAAGTGGCATTGCCGGGTCGCTACGGACCGACTATCAGTTTACAGATTCCTGGCGACTGATTGGCTCGGTACGCGCTGATAAATTTGCCAAACCCAATGAAGTCTATATTTCCTACCAGTTTGCCAGCACCTACAATTTATCCGACAAATTTTTGTTCCGAGCTGCGTATTCCAAATCCAGCAGCAGTGCCTTTGCCATTTATACATCCACTAACTTTGTAGTCAATCAGGATTTGGCACTAAATGGGCCTGGTACTGGCCCGGTGTACCAAATCGCTTATCTGGGTAATGAGAATTATCATTTACCCAGTGCCAAGATGGCCGAAATTGGTATGCGGGTTCAATTAACTAAGAATCTGCAATTCGACTTCGAGCTTTTTCAGCAGCAGATGGAGGATTTCAGCAGCTATGTATTGAGTGAGTACACTTATCAACCCTCAGGCTTACCCACTCCTTATCCGCCAGTGGTACCCGCAACAGAAGTAAACAGTATTGAGAACTTTCCAATGAAAGCTGTTCAGCGCGGATTAACTATCTCAGCCAATTATGTGTATTCGTCTAAGTTTCAATTCAAGCCATTTGTCACTATTCAGCGCACGGAAGTAGCAGACTTTCCACTGGCACTAAACACCCTCCCCACTGACCCTGACACCAACCCAGCGAACCTTTATAATGGTGTTGATGAAGAGCATCCCAGCACTCCCAAGGTGTACGGCGGGTTGTTTCTCCAAGGCACGCTGGCATCGAGACTACAGGCAAGCATAAGCGCTTACTTTTACAGTGCCCACACGCAATTTGACCAGGCTGATGCTGATTATCAGCGAAACTCCAAGGCAGGCGAAATTGATGGAAAGCTCCTGCTCAACAGCAAAATTTCTTACCAATTGATCGATC
This sequence comes from Cyclobacteriaceae bacterium, assembly GCA_040222715.1. GTDB lineage: Bacteria > Bacteroidota > Bacteroidia > Cytophagales > Cyclobacteriaceae > Tunicatimonas. The sequence goes on from JAVKCN010000094.1 coordinate 24,861, forward strand.
AATTAAAAATATACCTGAATGTCAGGAATATTCTGGATAATGACCGCCGTGAGTATTACGGTTCGGATCGAATTGGCAGAACAATTTTCGCAGGCTCCAGCTTTAGTCTTTAGTCTCATTGGAATACTTCGGGTTTGTGTCCTGAAGTATTCCTTCATTTTTCTAGCTGATACCTGACCGATTTTTCCTTTTTCCCCAGGTAAGACCTATGCAGAATTCCCCCTACTTATCTCGATTTTGCTGATATACGCCTGTGACGATACGATACAAACCGAAGATCACCACAATGAGTATCAACAGCCCGATATTACCTCCAAAGAGCGGCGCTTCAAATAGCTGCAATTGCCCCAGGTCACTCACTACAATACCAATGGCAATCATGATACCCATCAATGCCTCGCCGGTGATCAAACCAGAGGCCAATAGTAATCCGGCTTTGCTGGCTGCATCGCGGGCAGCGTGATGTTGCGTTTCTTCCTGCTTGCTGCGTTGTTTCTTTAAGTATCGGCTAACCAGCCAGGCTAAAATCCCTCCAATAAAAATAGAGGTATCAAGCTCCAGTGGAAGATACAGTCCAACCGCAACAGCCAGTACGGGCATTCGAAAAGTGCTTTTCTGGCGTTCAAGATATACGTCCAGGGCAATAATGATTGCTGCAATACCCGCCCCAATCATTACCATATTCCAGGGCAGTCCTCCCCCAAAAATCCCTACCGCCACACTTTGCATCAGGGTGGCTTGGGGGGCCGCCAGGGTGTTGGGTTGGGCGTCGGTAGGCGCTCCCAGCCCGTAGCCGATTAATAAATAATTGAGTACCGGGGCAATGGCAAATGCTCCGGCAGCGACTCCCACCACCTGCATGATCTGCTGCTTGTAGGGAGTGGCTCCCAAAATATAACCTGCCTTTAAATCCTGCATATTATCCCCGGCAATGGCCGCTGCACAACAGACGACCGCTCCAATCAGAATAGCTGCTGCCGCACCTCTTCCGGGGTCAGCTGTTCCCATCAACGCCGCCAGCAGCAGGGCTGATGCCAGAATTGTGGCAATGGTTACTCCTGAAATAGGATTGTTGGAACTTCCCACCAACCCGGCCATGTATCCGGCAACGGCAGAAAAGAGAAATCCGGCAATGACCATGATCACCGCCATCAGTGCCGTGATGGCCACATCATGGATCTCCCGCAGGTAAATGATAAACACCGGCACAATGAGCACTCCAATACCAATAAGCACCCACGACATCGGGGTGTCCATCTCTGTCCGCAGTTGGTTTTTCAATTGATCAGTACCCGCCCGAAACGCTTCCAGGCCCGATTTGAAGGCATTGCTTAAGGACGTACGCAGGCTGATCAGCGCCCATAAACCACCCACCACCATCGCTCCCACTCCAAGGTAGCGGACCTGACTACTCCAGATAGCAATGCCCATGGTTTCCGGATCGGTGATACCGGCAGGTGGCCCGATAGTTGCAATATAGGCCGGAATGGCAATGTACCAGCTAGTTGCTCCGCCCAGAAACACCAGAAAGGCAATATTCAACCCCACAATATATCCCACGGCAATCAGCGCCGGAGAGAGGTTCATACCAAAATAGAGATAAGCTTTTTGATTAATCAGTGTAGCTTTTTCAAAAGTTCCACTCCATACATTAAAAACGGCCTCGCAAATCTTAAACAACCCACCCACCAATCCACCCCAGATCAGGTACTTGATAGATTTACCATCTCCTTCCCCAGTTTTGAGCACCTCAGCGGTAGCCAGCCCTTCGGGAAACTTGAGTTTTTCCTTGACAATCAGCGCGTTGCGCAATGGTATGGTAAACAAGATACCCAAAACCCCACCCGTCAGCGCGATCAGGGTGGTTTCCCAGTAATTGAATTCCGTCCAGTAGCCCATGATCACCAGGGCCGGGATAGTAAAAATAACTCCAGCCGCCAGGGACTCACCCGCTGAAGCCGCCGTTTGCACCAGGTTGTTTTCCAGGATATTAGAATTCCGAAACAAGCGAAGCACCGCCATGGAAATGACGGCTGCCGGGATGGATGCCGAAACCGTCAGGCCGGCAAATAAGCCGAAATACGCATTAGCAGCGGAAAGCACCACCGAGAGTGTAGCTCCCAGCAAAACCGCTTTTAAAGTCAGTTCGGGTAGCTTGGTTTGCGGACTGATGTAAGGACGGTCATCTTCTTCAGTAGATTCGGCCAGGGTTTTTTCCTCTATCATAGACGCTTAGGTTTGGTTGGGTGACAAACAAACATACCTAAAATTTTAGAAACTGACCGCAGATTCATACTATACCAACCGGGAATCCAGCATTGAACCATCGGCAAGATGACACCAAGATTGTAACTGCGCAGCGAAGGAATGCCAGTTTTGCTTATTATCAGTTTCCCCGGCCTACAAAACCATGTCCATTTTGGATTAAGCGTGGGTATCACGCATCACAAAAAAGATCATTTCTCCATTATTGAAGGTGAAAACGAACTTAATCGAGACATTGGAATAAAAAAATCACTTAAATTCAATTATTTCTGCCGGGTAGCCTTATCTTTTGGTGCAAATGAATACCTTTGTCAACGAACACCAGGGTAATTGCCTCAGGCTCGATACGGCATAAAAAAAACCTGAGAATAACATCCCCAGGTTTTCCTACTAAACTAACCAAACCAAACTATGCTGCGTGAGTCTCGACATCCTCTTTCGCTCGACGCTCCGACTCACGATCTTCAATAACTTTCTTTATTTTCTGAATTGCTTTTGTCGCTCTCACAGTATCCAGGTTGTTAATCCCTTCAATCATTTTATTTTTTTCTTCATTCGTAATGGCTTTGTTGTTAAGTAACAATAATAACTCTGTTTTCTGTTTCACGGTTGCCATTTTTTTAACAACTTCTTCGCTTTTTTCTTGGTTATCTGTCTTATCGCCACCAATTTGCGCTTTTTCCACCACAGAATTTTTTGCTTCTTTGGTAGTACTTGCTGAGGAAGAACGTTTTCCCACCCGCGTACCCTTTTCCGAGTTGGACTTTGGAGTAGCCGGTTCGTTCATATAATCCATTTCCTCGGCTGGCGTAGGTTCATATCCAGCCGCCCGGATTATCCAGGCCAGTATGTTCCGGTAAGCCTTACCGATGGCCCGGGTCTGCGCCATGGATGCAATCGCAAATTCCTGGTAATTACGTTTGCCGTTTTCGCGGTTGCTGCAAATGGCAAAGCCGGAACCTACCGTTTGTTGCGTTTTTATATTTTGCAGACGAACTTTAGCCTGGTACTTAATTTCTGCCTCGTTCAGACTCACATTGGCTAAGTCATCAATGACCGGGAGAATACCCAACCGCGCACCGGCATATTGCCATCCTTCTACATTAACGTACGCTTTGCCCTGAATATGATGAAAAAGTTTATTCTCTTTAATAAATCGAGCCAGATCCTGGGCCAAATGCATGGTTTCGTGGGAGTTAGCGATGTCATAACTCTCAATAGTTTTCTTTCGATCAGCAGACTGATCGTCATTCTTTGCAGAGGTGCTCATAAATTTTTGTTTTGTGTTCATGATTAAAACGGTTTGGGGTGATCAAAAGTGCAAAATGTTATTTTTATTTTAGCTTGTAAAAAGCTGATAATCAGACAATTAAAAATAATTTTCTATTTTTTTTTACATTCTATTATACGTATTACAAGAATACAAGTTCTTAAAACAAGAATACAATTCAAAATATTTACTTCTTCTTTTATTATTGCCTGAATTTCAAGTATTTCGGATATGGAACCTTCGCTGACTTCGGTAGAAACCACTGCCTACCACTGGTTAAAAAAATATTTTAAACTCCCTCCCACAGATGAGCAGAATACACTCTTCCACCAATTACAGGCTTTTATAGAAGATAGCGGATCTGTCAAATCCACATTTCTACTGATGGGCTACGCCGGTACCGGCAAAACGACCATCATTCAGGCCCTGGCTAAAACAGTTCGCAAGTATGGTTACCGCACTGTGCTGCTAGCGCCTACCGGACGGGCGACCAAGGTGCTGGCCAAGTACAGTAAGCGAAAAGCCTATACAATCCATCGGCAAATCTACAAACAGGTTCAAAATCCCTACTCGGGCAATATTGTCTTCAAACTGCGGAAGAATTACCAGAAGAAAGCGGTTTTTATCGTGGATGAAGCCTCTATGATCAGCCATGAAAATGATGTGGGCGAAGAAACCATGCTTACGGATTTACTGGACTATGTTTTTGAGCATCCGCACAACAAACTGGTCGTGATCGGGGACCGGGCACAGCTTCCTCCGGTGGGGCAATCATTGAGTGTGGCCCTGAATGCCGAAATTCTACAACATGCCTACGGACTCACGGTCTCTGCGTATGAACTGACCCAGGTGGTACGCCAGCGAGAGCGGGCCGGTATTTTACACAATGCCACCACCCTGCGAAAAATTCTTCAGGCGGATACTCCGCTTACCCATCTAGAGACCCAGCCCTATCCCGATATTTTTCGCATGCAATCGTCCAAACTAAAAGAGGGGCTGAGTTATGCCTATCTCAAATACGGACTAAAACAAACGATCCTGATCTGTGCCTCTAATCAGGAAGCCACTCGGTATAACCTGCGGGTACGTGAAGAAATCCTGCATCGTAAAAAAGCTCTGGAAACCGGAGATTTATTAATGGTGGTCAGGAATAATTATCGGGTTTTGCCTAAGTCCAGCAACGTTGGTTTTCTGGCCAACGGTGAATTTGTGGAAGTGGTGGAAGTCCTGAAGGAAGAAGAGCAATATGGTTTTCAGTTTGCCACCCTGCGATTGCAGTTGCCAGACCACCCCCGCCAGCCTCCCTTCGAAAGCAAGGTGCTTACCGACATTCTTCGTAGCAACTCCCCTACCCTGACCAAAGAGGAAAACAAACAATTATACGACGCCATTGCCCCGCAATACGAGCATATTCCCCAAAAATCCAAGCAACTGAAGGCCATCCGTAAAGATCCGTACCTGAATGCATTACAGGTAAAATTTGCCTATGCCCTCACCTGCCATAAAGCCCAGGGTGGCCAGTGGCCGATTGTTTTCATCGATCAGGGTTACCTCAAGCGGAGTGCTAATACTCCCGAAGCTATCCGCTGGCTGTATACCGCCTGTACCCGGGCTACCCAGGAACTTTACCTGATTGATTTTCCGGCCAGCTATTTCTCACATTCATCCTGAAGGGTTGAATGAGTGAAGGTTTAAGGAAATTTACTTCATTCCGGTTCTGTGTCTGAAAGTAGCTGTTTTGCCAGTTTAGGGACTCCCAGAGTCGCAGGTTCAGCCAGGGCAGTAATATTGGGTTGCGGATAAAAATCGGGAAGGCTGGGATCGATGATATAGATGGGAGTACCCGGAGGCACTTCATACATTAGTCCGGCCGCCGGGTATACTTGCAGGGAGGTGCCAATGACCATGAATATATCCGCTTGGGCCGCTTCGCGTTGGGCGACTTCCATCATCGGAACCATCTCTCCAAACCAGACAATATTTGGGCGCAACTGCCCGCCTTTCTCGCACAAATCACCCAGTTTCAGCTCCCACCCGTCCATATCGTAAACCAAGGTTTCATCCAGGGTACTTCTGGATTGAAATAGCTCCCCGTGCAGATGAATGACCTTCCCGGACCCGGCCTTCTCGTGCAGGTTATCCACGTTTTGCGTAATGATGATCACCTCGTATTGCTTTTCCAGCTCCACCAATGCCTGATGCCCGGCATTGGGTGCTACCTGCATGGCGGCTTTCCGACGCTGATTGTAGAAGTCTAATACCAACTCCGGGTTGTTCGTCCAGCCCTGCGGAGAGGCTACCTCCATTACATCGTGCCCTTCCCACAACCCATTGGCATCTCGAAAAGTAGGAATACCACTTTCGGCACTGATTCCCGCTCCGGTCAATACGACAATTCTTTTTCGCATAAATATTTTAGTTTTAGCAGCAACGAATATACATTGGTAGCGTAAAATGTCCAATAGCCCTAACATCAGCCTTTAATAAATTCTACACCTCCATGTCGACAACAGCCCGAAAAAAGAAGAAGCGCAATCCGATTCTCATTATTTCGATTATCGTCGCGGTCATACTCCTGTTCATTTTCATTGCCCGACAGTTGGAATGGATTGGTGGAGAAAAGGCCGTACCGGTTCGTTTTGCCAAGGTAAACCAGCATACCATTATTGAGCGGGTGAGCGCATCGGGTACCGTGCAACCAGTGGTTGAGGTGAAAATATCGCCGGAGGTACCGGGAGAAATTATCGAACTAAATGTAGAAGAAGGCGATTCGGTGCAACAAGATCAGTTGCTGGTACGCATTCGCCCCGATAATTTTGAATCAGCACTTTCTCGTACCCTCGCCAACCTCAACCAGCAACGCGCCAATTTAGCCCAGATCCAGGCCCAGGCAACCAGTGCCAAAGCGCAATTAAGCCAGGCTCAACTGAATTACGACCGGAACAAGAAACTATACGAAGACCAGGTAATTTCCGATGCCGACTTTGAACAAATCCAGAGTGACTATCAGGTGGCTCAGCAAAGTTATGAATCGGCCCTGCAAAACGTGGAAGCCGCCCGCTATGCCATTCGCAGCGCCGAGGCCACCGTAGACGAGGCCCGGGAGAATTTAGCTTTCACCAGCATTTATGCCCCCGTGGGTGGCATTGTCTCTAAACTGGATGTAGAGAAAGGTGAACGGGTGGTAGGCACCTCCCAGATGGCTGGTACGGAGATGCTCCGTATAGCCGACCTGAGCCGGATGGAGGTGAGAGTAGATGTAAACGAGAATGACATCATCCGGGTAACCTTGGGCGACACGGCGATGATAGAGGTAGATGCCTACAGCTACGAAGACTATCACTTCAAAGGGGTAGTGACTGCCATTGCCAATACTGCCAACGAGAAACTGACCGATGAAGCCGTAACTGAATTTGAAGTGCGCATCCGTTTAATCAATGAATCGTACGAAGAACTGCTGACGAGTAAAGGCCCCTTCCCTTTCCGCCCGGGTATGACGGCCAGTGTGGATATCCTCACCAACCAGAAAGAAAATACCTTATCCGTTCCATTATCCGCTGTAAGCACACGTCCCAAAAAGGCCAGCAACCAGGAAGAAAGTTCCGATCAGATTTTTTCTACTCAGGAGGAACTTGATGAAGTCGTTTTCCGCAAAAAGGGAGATGAGCGGGTCGAAAAAGTAATCGTGAAAACTGGCATTAGTGATTATGAGTTTATCGAAATTCTGGACGGGTTACAGGAAGGCGATGAAATCGTATCCGGCCCGTATATCGCCATCTCCAACGAATTACAGGATAGCAGCCGGGTAGAATCAGTTAAATCTTCTCCAGATAATCGCTTTGGCAAAACAACCCCGTGATTTTTTTTAATCTGCTAGAACAAAAAGGATATTTGCTTTAATTTGCGCCCTTACTAACCTTTATACTTCGCTTTATGACCTTTCGCACGCGCACTCAGCTATCGGGGATGATGTTTCTGCAGTATCTTGTTTGGGGTTGCTGGTATGTAACCCTGGGGACTTACCTGGGTGCCACTCTTAAATTTGAAGGCACGCAAATAGGCCTGGCATACTCGGCATTTGCCATAGCGGCTATGATCTCTCCATTCTTTGTAGGCATGATTGCCGACCGTTTTTTTCCTACCGAGCGGGTATTGGGCACCCTGCATATCATCGGAGCAGTGCTGCTGTATTTTCTGGCCCAGGTTACGGAATTCAGCTTGTTCTATCCACTTATTATTGCATATACATTATGCTTCATGCCTACCATTGCCCTCACCAACTCGCTGGCCTTTCAGCATATGGATAATCCGGGAAAAGAATTTCCGGGAGTCAGGGTTTTAGGTACCATCGCCTGGATCATCATCGGGGTAATTGTAAGCCGAATGGAGATTGAAGCCCAATCACTACCCATTCTGATGGCCTCCGCGGCCTCGATTCTTATGGGGCTTTATAGTTTTACCCTGCCACACACCCCTCCCAAGAGCAAGGGACAAAAAACTACCTGGCAGGATGCCATTGGCCTGGAAGCCCTCAAACTTTTCAAAGAGCGATCTTTTGCTGTACTCTTTATTGCATCGCTGCTGATTTGTATACCTCTTTCTTTTTACTATAGTTTTGCAAACCTGTACCTGAATGATATCGGGCTACCTTTTGCCGCAGAAAAGATGACCCTGGGACAAGGCTCTGAAATGCTTTTTCTGTTGCTGATGCCCTTCTTCTTCAAACGACTAGGCTATAAAAAAATGCTGATGATTGGTATGGCAGCCTGGAGTATTCGTTACCTGCTCTTCATGTTTGGCAACCCTACTGACCTGATCTGGATGCTTTACGGAGGCATTATCCTACACGGTGTCTGCTACGACTTTTTCTTTGTTACCGGACAGATCTACGTGGATGAAAGATCGCCCAAAAACATTAAAAGTGCTGCCCAGGGACTAATTACTTTTGCTACATATGGTGTGGGAATGTTCATCGGAAGCTGGCTTTCCGGGGTTGTAGTAGAAAACTATACCGTTGATCAATCTACGTACTTATGGGATAAGATCTGGCTGGTACCAGCAGCACTTGCCGTGGTTGTGTTGATCATATTTACCCTGCTTTTTAAGGAGAAATCTGCTGCTAAAACTACCCGCGAGATCGCAGCTGAAACCTCGCAAGCCACCCCTGATTCCAAGGCCATTTGATGATGGCTCAACCATCGTCAGCAGGATAATTCTAACCTAATGGAGATTGCCAGCCAACCGAGGCTGGTAACTCCTCCAATCGCTTCGGTTAATCCGCAAAAAAAACTATCTTTGCCCGCTAATATTGATCTACCCAAAAACTGAAATTCTACTGTGAAAGCTTTATCGATCGTTTTAAATGTTGTTTTAATTATTGCTGTAATCTATCTGTACATCCTTCATTTTAGCCAGGGGACCACGGCAACCTCCACTTCCGATGGAATGGGAACCGTAGTTTCCGGCAGCATTCCCCGCATTGCTTACGTAAACTCTGATACCCTGCTGGCCAATTATAAGTTTTTTCAAACCAAACGAGACGAGCTGGAGGAAAAGGCAGAAGGGCTGCAAAAAGAATACGAAAACCGTGCCCGGGGGCTTCAAAATGAAATCAGCACCTTTCAGCAAAATGCCGGGGGCATGACCATGAACCAGGCCAAGGCAGTAGAAGAAGATCTGCGTAAGAAGCAACAAAACCTCATGCAATACCAACAAAACCTGAGCAATCAGCTCATGGAAGAAGAGAGCAAGGTAAACGACGAACTATACGAAAAGGTCTCGGATTTTTTAGAGGATTATGGCAAAACCCGGGATTTCAAACTTGTTCTCACTTATACAAAGAACAGCGGAGTATTATACGCCGACGATAGCCTGGACATTACCTCTGAAGTGGTTCTGGGCCTCAATGATGACTTTGATGGAGCAGCGGCTACCGGAAATGCGGCTGATTCTACGGCTACTCCATAAGCCCTGTACGCACTCCTTCAAGAATCTTTTGCCCCACTATAATTTGCAACTGTCACCGCTTTACTAATATGAGGCGGATAGAAAGACGTGTATAATATATAATAAGGGCGGTTTTCTAATTTCCAGAAAGTCGCCCTTAATTTATTTCGTGTACGCTTCCATTGCTGACATCAAGTCATTCTTCCCTTTTGTCTGGCTTTTTTACCGGGGATAAACCCAAAAAACACGCTTTGTTTTTCGAAATAAAAAAATCTTCCAATCTGTATCCGGTATTCTAAAAATTCGTACATTGAGGCAATAGAATTTCGAAATTATGGGATTTTAACGATTTCTAAGATGGTAGGTCCACTATTTTTTTAGATGTTCGCTATGCTATAGTTTCATCAGTTTTCAATATTAATTTTTGTATCATGAACATTTACGTTGCGAACCTCAACTACCGGGTTCAAGATCACGAACTTCAAGAGTTGTTTGAAGAGTACGGACAAGTATCTTCAGCAAAAATTATCAAAGACCATGAAACCGGCCGTTCGCGGGGATTTGCTTTTGTAGAAATGCCCGATGATCAGGAAGGAACGAAGGCTATTACTGAATTGGATGGTGCAGAAGTACAGGGAAGAAACTTAAAGGTAAGCAAAGCACGACCCAGGCCTCAAATGCAAAGTCGAAGCTACTGATAGCATTATATACTATTGCCATAGTCGGCAGAATTAGCTGGCTATTTTTCATGCATTAAGGTTTCAATCTCCTCAATCTCAATGGGTATGTCCTGCATGAGATCATAAATTCCATTTGCCTGGATGACAATGTTGTTTTCCAGGCGGATGCCCAGATTTTCTTCGCGGATATAAATGCCTGGTTCTACGGTAAATACCATACCGGATTCAAAGGTTCGGTAGATATTACCCACGTCATGTACATCTAAACCCAGGTGATGAGAGGTGCCATGCATAAAGTATTTTCGGTAGAGCGGGTGCTTCTCGTCTTGCTCCTGCACTTCCTGTCGATCGAGCAAGCCCAGGCCTATTAATTCGCTTTCCATAATTTTGCCGACTTCTTTATGATACTCCCTGATTACGCTTCCTGGTTGGAGTAATTGCATGGCTTCTCTTTTTACTCGTAATACGGCATTATAAACCGCTTTTTGCCGATCCGTATATCGACCACTAACTGGTATCGTCCGGGTCATATCCGCATTGTAGTTTGCGTATTCGGCTCCAACATCCATCAAAATCAGATCTCCTGCCTGACATACATCATTATTTTCTATATAGTGCAATACGCAGGCATTCCCGCCCGAGGCTACAATGGGTTCGTAGGCAAAGCCCCGCGAGCGGTTTCGAACAAATTCATGCAGATATTCCGCTTCAATCTCATATTCCATTACTCCCGGCTGCACAAATGCTAACACCCGGCGAAAAGCCTGCTGGGTGATGTCACACGCCTGTTGCAGCAGTTGTACTTCCAGGGCAGACTTTACAGCGCGTAACTGATACATCAGGGGAGCCACTCGCTCGTAGCAGTGCAGGGGGAAACGCTCCTGACACCTTTGTATAAACCTGAAATCTCGGGTTTGCACACTGGCTTCAGCCCGCATATGCTCATTGGTGTTTAAATACACATGCTCCGCCTGGCTCATCAGCATACTGAAAATGCGATCAAACTGTGAAAGCCAGCATATTTTCTCCACCCCTGAGGTTTCGGTTGCTTCTGCTTTGGTATACTTATGTCCTTCCCAGATCGCAATCTCTTCATTAGTCTCTCGCAAAAAGAGTATTTCCCTAAAATTTTCATCCGGGAAATCGGGAAATAGCATCAGAATCGTTTCCTCCTGATCAATGCCCGAGAGGTAGAATAAATCACTATTTTGCACGAAGTTCATGGTGCCATCGGCATTGGTAGGCATACGATCATTGCTATTCAGCACGACTAGTGAGCCAGGTTTGAGCAAATTGACCAATCGCTGGCGGTTCTCGGTAAAAAGCGAACTGTCTATTGGTAAGTATTTCATTGTATTGCTTGAATCAAGTGAGCGAAAATTACAAAAAATTAACCCAAGTAGTGGCCCACGGCTCACGGGAATAAAGGAGAAAACTTTTTAACTTATCGCTTCCTCACCTATATTTGCAGCATGATTATCTTTTCACATCATCATCATCACGGTCACCGCATATATTAGTCTCACCCAATTGTGGTTAGTGTTGATTCCCGCTATTTTTATTAATTTTTATTCATGGAACAGAGTATCAGAATTGCAATACAAAAATCAGGACGGTTAAGTGATCGCTCCATTGAACTGATCAAAGAATGTGGTATTCATTTCAATAATGGCAAAAGCAGACTGAAAGCAGTATCCTATAATTTTCCAGCAGAATTTCTGTTTCTGCGCGACGACGATATTCCTGGTTATGTGGAAGATGGAGTGGCAGATTTAGGGATTGTAGGCGAGAATGAAATGGCTGAAAAAAACAAAGACGTCAGCCTGATAAAAAAACTTGGGTTTTCTAAATGCCGGCTTTCTCTGGCTATTCCTCGGGACCGGGAATATGCAGGGGTCTCATACTTTCAGGATACCAACATTGCCACTTCGTACCCCCGAATTCTCACCCGTTTTTTAGAAAAACATGACATTCGAGCGCAGATTCACGAGATCAGTGGCTCAGTGGAAATTGCCCCGAGCATTGGGCTGGCTGATGCAGTGTGTGATATTGTAAGTTCGGGCAGCACGCTGTTGAGCAACGGGTTAACAGAGGTAGAAACTATTTTCCGCTCGGAAGCCGTGCTTATTGGTAATCATCGCTCTATCGAGGGAAAAAAAGAATTAATTGATCAATTGGTGTTTCGCATCAATTCTGTTCAGGAAGGCCGAGGTAATAAGTACATTTTGCTCAACGCCCCTGCCGAAGCCACCGACACCATCATCAAACTTCTACCCGGTATGCGAAGCCCCACCGTGGTTCCGCTGGCTATGTCTGGCTGGAACTCTATCCACTCGGTAGTGGAGGAAGATCGGTTTTGGGAAGTGATTGAAAAACTGAAAGAAGCTGGCGCTGAAGGTATTCTGGTAGTTCCGATTGAAAAAATGATCGTATGAAAGTCATCGTAAATCCGCCACACGACGCCTGGTCGAAACTCACCAGACGCCCGGCTCAGAAATTTAAGAAGATTGAGGCGATCGTTGAACCTATTCTGAAAAAAGTAAAGAAAAAAGGGGATTCTGCTCTCCGGCATTTTTCTTTAGAATACGACCATGTAGAATTAGACCGCATACAGGTAACCAAAGAAGAATTTCGGGAAGCGACAGAACGAGTTGCTCCTCAGTTGAAAGAAGCCATTCAGGTGGCAAAAGTCAATATTGAAACGTTTCATGAAGCCCAGCGAACTCCCCCACTCGAGGTAGAAACCATGCCTGGGGTACGATGCATGCGCCGCAGTGTTCCCATTCAAAAGGTTGGATTGTACATTCCCGGCGGAACTGCCCCCCTCTTTTCTACAGTCCTCATGACCGGAATTCCGGCCCGAATAGCCGGATGTCAGGAAATTATTCTGTGCACTCCCTGTAATCGACGTGGTCAGATCCACCCGGCTATTTTATACACGGCCCAACTAATCGGTATTGATAAAGTATTTAAAGTGGGTGGCGCCCAGGCCATTGCGGCAATGGCGTTTGGCACGGAAACTATTCCGAGTGTAGACAAGATATTTGGCCCTGGAAATCAGTACGTTACGGTGGCAAAGCAACTGATCAGTAAGTACCGGGTGGCTATTGATATGCCAGCAGGTCCGTCGGAAGTAGCCATCCTGGCGGATGATTCGGCAGATCCCGCCTTTGTGGCCGCTGATTTACTCTCTCAGGCTGAGCATGGCGTGGATAGCCAGGTTGTGTTGGTCTCTACCAGCGAACGTCTGGTGAAGGAAACGAAAGAAGCCATGAAAATTCAGTTGAGGCAATTGCCACGGCAGGAAATTGCCCGGGAAGCGCTCAGCAACAGCCTGGCCTTTGTGGTATCCTCATTGCAGGAAGGTTATGATTTACTCAATGAATATGCTGCAGAACATCTGATTGTCGCTACCCGCCAACCAGAGCAAGCCATTGCGCATATTCAAAATGCCGGATCGGTCTTTTTGGGACACTACACGCCTGAGTCTGCCGGAGATTATGCTTCCGGAACTAATCATACATTGCCCACCAACGGTTTTGCCCGGTCTTACAGTGGCATTTCCCTGGATAGCTACGTGAAGAAAATCACCTATCAGGAAATTACCCCCGAAGGATTAACAAAACTTGGCCCTTCTGTTGAAACTATGGCTGCAGCCGAACAACTTGATGCCCATAAAAATGCAGTGAGCATTCGACTGAAGAAAATTGCCCAACACTCAGTGGCATCTTCCAATACAAAAAATACCGTCAGCTAAGGTTATGGCATTTGATATTACCAAACTGGTCCGTCCTCACCTGCTTACCCTGAAGCCCTACGCCTCGGCGCGCTCGGAATTTTCGGGAGAGGCCCAGGTATGGCTGGATGCGAATGAGAATGCTTATGGTACTCCCGGTCGGGAAATCTCTGACGCTTTTCACCGATACCCTGACCCTTACCAAACGCTTTTAAAACAGCGAATTGGTGAGATCAAAGGCATGCGCCACCCTCAAATCTTTTTGGGAAACGGAAGTGATGAAATCATTGATCTGCTGATCAAAGCATTTTGCCAACCTGGCCTCGATCAGATTGTCACGCTACCTCCCACCTTCGGGATGTATGAAGTTGCCGCGGCTGTCAATGATGTGGCAGTTCGAGCCATTTCCCTAACCGAAGATTACCAGATTGATCGGGAAGCGGTGGATGAAGCTGTCAATGAGCAAAGCAAGCTGCTCTTTTTTTGTTCGCCCAACAACCCTACCGGTAATCTACTAAAACCGGAGGATATCCGTTATTTCTTAAATAAATTTCCAGGAATAGTGGTCGTGGATGAAGCCTATATTGACTTCACAGGCCAACCTGGTTTCTTGCCCGAACTGGCTGATTATCCAAACCTGGTGGTACTCCAGACTTTCAGTAAAGCCTGGGGTATGGCAGCGCTGCGATTAGGAGTAGCTTATGCCTCAGCTGATGTTGTAGGTGTTCTGAATAAGATCAAACTTCCTTACAATGTCAGTACACTTACCCAGCAAACCGCTCTGGCTGTTCTTGAAAATACGAGTCAGCACGAAGCGATGATCCAACAGATTGTGGAACAGCGAGAGTGGTTGAAAGGTGCTTTGCAGCAACTTACCATCGTAGAAAAGATTCATCCGACAGATGCTAACTTTATACTCATCCGCGTGCCGGATGCCTCTCATTTGTACGAATACCTGGTGCAGCAGGGAGTTGTGGTACGAAACCGAACTTCGATTCGATTGTGCGAAGGTGGTCTGCGCATTACTGTGGGTACTGAACATGAAAATCAGGCTTTGGTACATGTGCTGAAGCAGTATGAAAATAAAGAGCAATTGCATATCAACTAGCAATAAGCCAGTGATACTACTGGCTTATTGCTGTCATCAGTTTACTATTCTCCTACCTCAATTGATTCCCGCGTAACCGAAGAAACCTGAAACAGCCCGAATCCCGGCCCGTCTTTTCCAATAATATTGGTACGCGGGTTGGTAGGAGATGGTCCAAACATACCGCCATCGCCGTTCAGCACGTTATCGAGGTCATTATAGAATAAATAGGCCTGACGGCTGAGCCGGTACATGGTAAACGTAGCCACATCTCCCTTGCGGAAATAGTCGGGTCCTTCCAAACCATAAATGTATCCGCCAATCAGTTCATCATCGGCATAAAATAACCCGGTCTCAGAATCAAAGTTTTGCAGTGTGTCATTCCGGTAAAATTTGAAAAGATAATAATCAACCGTTTCCTGAGGCTCTTGGGCAAAAATGCGCAGGATATAAAAGAACCCTTCCTCCTCCGGGTCCTGCTGCTCTTTTTCATCTATTTCCCAGGTCAGACTGTCTACTGATTGCACCTGGTACATCTGATCAGAAGCTGTAAAAGTTTCACCGGACGTCAGGTTTACCTGCATGGAGTAAGTTCGGCCTATTTCACCTTGAAAGCGAGAGTGGTAAACACCGGGCTCAGTTTCACTTTCCGTAAATAAATATTCGTGATCCTGATCATCGCTGACAGATACCAATGCCCCCGATACCCCCGGTGTTTTGCCTTCGCTGTAGAAGTCGGTAGAGGTAGAAATTTTAATGTAGTGATCAGTAAGTTCATCGGTGATGAGTCCGTCAATAATATACTGTGGGGGTGTCTGATCAACATCCAGTTCATAAGGTTCCTCGCAGGCCCATAAGATACTGGCAGCCAACAGGATAAAGATATAGTTTTTATACATGATGATTGTTTCGATTAAAAGGTGAGTTTCCAGGAAACAGAAGGTAAAATGGGAAATAAATAGACCAAGCGAGCTTCTTTCCGGTTGGGATCGATGACTTCCCCATCGTCATTTAATGCAGTTTGGGTAAAGACAGTAAAGGCATTTTTACGGTTATAAACATTGTAGATAGAGAAACTCCAGAACTGTTTCATTCTCCGGGTTTCGTTCTTTCGGGGTTCAAAATTAGCTGAGAAATCCAGGCGATGGTAATTGGGCAGGCGGTAGGAGTTACGGCCAGAGAACAGATCTACATTATAGCCATCGTAGGTATAGCGTCCTACGGGCAGTGTAAATGGACGCCCGGTAGAATACGTAAAATTTGCCCCGAACGACCACTGATTGCTAAAGGCATAGTTAGCCACCCAATTGGTCACATGCCGACGATCGTAGCTAGCGAAAAAAGTAACATCATTGTTCACTCCGGGAATATCCAGCTGGGTTTTAGACCAGGTATAGCTTCCGAATCCGGTGAGGGCACCTTTCATTTTCTGCACATAGACTTCCACTCCGTAGGCCGTCCCTTCGCCCTGGCGGTATTCTACCGGAGCATTATCATTTAACAGGAGATTGGCATTATCTGCAAATTCTGTCACATCCCGTAATGCTTTATAATACCCCTCAACCGAAAACTCATAGGCATTGTCCTGGAAATTTTTAAAATAGCCCAGGGCAACCTGGTCGGCTTTCTGCGGAGTTAAATAGGGTGAACTGGGCGTCCAGGTATTAAAGGGAACGGGCAACGTTGAATTCGACAACAGATGCACATACTGTACCATCCGATGGTATGATGCCTTGATAGAGCTTTCGTCGGTCAGTAAATAACGGGCACTGAAACGAGGTTCCAGGTTGGCAAAGGTCCTCACCGGCTCAAACCGATCATAGACCGTTGAATCCAGCTTATGAATGTTGATATTATCCGGCAGACCTTGTTCGTTTTTAGCGTACTCATAGATCGTAGCCTCTCCTACATTCTGAAATATAGACAAGCGTACTCCGTATAGCAACGACAATCGGGAGGTTAACTGCTGCTCGTTTCCGGCATACAAAGCGTAATCAAAAGCATAAGACTTATCAAATTCATTGGTAATAAAGATGGATGTTTCACTGGCCGGATTAATTGTACCGGGAGAGAAACGTCGGAAAGAAGCATGTCCCCCGAAGCTGAGGGTATTTTTGGGGCTCACAAAGTAAGTGATGTCTTCTTTAAAAGAGAACTCCTGCAGGTTGGCTTTCCAGTCAAACTCTGAGGCCGTAGCCTGACTTTCCAGCTGGTAGTCAAAATTACTGGCAATCAATGTGGTGTTGGAGAACAATCGTTCGTTAAAAAGGTGATTCCAACGGAAGGTCGTTGTAGCATTTCCCCAATTGAACCCAAACTCATTTTCAAAATTAAATGCATCGCGCCCCAGATAGGTGGAGAGAAAGAAGCGGTTATTGTTATTGGGCTTCCAATTCACTTTGGCGTTGATGTCATAAAAGTATACCTGATTATTCCGTGCATCTTCATCGGGTGAGAATTGCAGAAATACATCGGCATACGAGCGGCGGGCGGAAAGCAGAAAGGAAGCTTTGTCTTTTTGAAGTGGTCCTTCCAGCAGTACTTTACTGGCCAGGGTTCCGATGGTAGCCGAGCCCGCAAATTTCTGATTATTTCCGTCATTGGTACGCACATCCAGGATAGAAGACAGCCGCCCGCCAAACTGGGAGGGAATACCGCCCTTATACAATTCAGAGTCTTTGATGACGTCTGCATTAAACACCGAAAATAGCCCAAAGAAATGAGAAGGGTCATAAATAGGCGCCTCATCTATCAAAATCAGGTTCTGGTCCGCCCCTCCCCCCCGCACAAAGTAACTGGAGGTACCTTCTCCCGCCGAGATCACTCCGGGCATCATCTGTACGGTTTTCAGGATATCCGGTTCACCGAACAGGGCCGGTGTTTTTTTAACCAGCCCGACATCAATATCATTGCGGCTCATCTCGACCCGCTGCACATTTCGGTCCTCCTCAGCACGCTCACTACTGATCACAACTTCTTCCATCTGTGTCACGGCATCCTCAAGTTGAATATTCAGCTCCTGGCTTTTGGTAAGACTTATCTGTTTTCTCGTGGTTTCAAAACCCACATAGCTAAATGAAATATGGTACTCTCCCGGTGCCAGCGTAAGTGAGTAAAACCCATATACGTTGGTGACTACTCCGTTCTTGAGTTCATCCACATACACAGTGACCCCGATCAACTCTTCGCCATTGTTCGTGTCTTTAATGTAGCCGCTCAGGGTAATTTTTTCCTGCGCGATTACCGGATTGCTTAGTGTAATAAATGCCAGTAAAATGGCAACACCTATTGTTTTCATGGAAATTGGTTATTTGCTTGGGTTAGTAAAGTTGGATACTTGCTCAGTCAGGTAAAGGAAAAAGTTACCGATCCATCCAATTTGTCTGATGAACCGACGTATCTTCCTATCCAGCTGATTAGGTAATTAAGCGCTTTGATACTATTACCGGAGAAAGCGACGCTACCCTACCTCCTTCTCTACTTTTTTTGTAATTTGCCGGCTCATATTTTACCAGACATGGCACAAAAGATACTTTTTATTGATCGGGATGGTACCATCATTCGGGAGCCGGAAGACGAGCAAATTGATTCACTAGAGAAGCTGGAGTTCTTACCCGAAGTCATTACCCAACTGCGGAAAATTGCGGAGCAAACTGATTATCTACTAGTGATGGTTACCAACCAGGATGGGCTGGGAACCAATTCTTTTCCCGAAGAAACCTTCTGGCCTGCCCACGAGAAAATGATGAAACTGTTGGAGGGCGAAGAAATTCATTTTCATGAAGTATTGATTGACCGTTCGTTTCCCCACGAGAACGCCCCTACCCGCAAACCTCGCACCGGAATGCTCACCCACTATATTGACGGTGACTACGATTTAGCAAACTCCTATGTAATTGGAGATCGACTTTCTGATGTGGAGCTTGCGAAAAATCTGGGTGCTAAAGCTATTTTGATCAGTGAGAAACCAAATGAGGCAGCAGCATTAACCACCACCAACTGGCAGGCCATTTACCACTTCCTAGCTCTTCCTTCTCGTACTATTACCCATCACAGAAATACCCAAGAAACTCAGATTACCGTCAGCATTAATCTGGACGGAACCGGGCAAACAGCCATGAATACCGGTCTGGGCTTTTTCGATCATATGCTGGATCAACTGGGAAAACATTCAGGCATGGATTTATCCATCAGCGTACAAGGAGATTTGCATATCGATGAACACCATACGATTGAAGATACAGCACTGGCACTGGGTGAAGCCTTTGTAAAAGCATTGGGCAGCAAACGGGGGATTCAACGCTACGGCTTTCTCCTCCCGATGGATGATACCCTGGCTCAGGTAGCCATTGATTTTGGGGGACGCCCCTGGCTGGTATGGGATGCTACTTTTGTGCGAGAGAAAGTGGGCGATATGCCCACGGAGATGTTCTACCACTTCTTCAAGTCCTTCTCCGATGCGGCCAAGTGTAACTTAAATATTCAGGTGCAGGGCGATAACGAACATCACAAGATTGAAGCAATATTCAAAGGCTTAGCCCGGGCGATCAAAATGGCTATTCGACGCGATGAGCAGCAATTGAATTCGCTGCCCAGCACCAAAGGCACCTTATAAGCGCTATTATTTCCCGAAGGCCTCTCGGCTATGATTCATGCTGGTGCTGAATACCGGAACGCTGATCTTTAACATCGCATAAAAACCGCGCCCTTTAATGCCAGGGCGTGCTCCAACTTCAGCTCCGTAAGCCCAACCTAACTCCCGGTTGTATTTGCCTTCCATGCCTAAGCGAAAGCCCCACACTTTGGTGTCCACTACATCAGCTGCAAACTTGCGAATGGTATTATTTAAATTTGGGTCCCTGTATTGCACCGTATCCAGTTTGATACTGGGCGCAATAAGAATATCCAGGAATGAAGTAAAGATGAAATCGTCTACCAGTACACCATACCCTTTATCCGGCTTGATCGCCATATTTTTTATCCACGACATGGAACCGCCAATATAACCTCCGGTCACAATCTCATTCGTATAATAATAGCTTTGCACAGGAAAAGGGTCTCCGGATTCATCTACCAGACTCACCTGCTGGTCGGCGGTGATACGTTTCAAGTCAATGGAGGTATCAAAAGCAAAACCACCAGCTCGAGCGCCTATGATTTTTCGCACCTTGGAAGGAACAACCGTATGTTCTGGTACGTGAGATGCCCAACGGTTTCCCTTGGCATACTTGCGGGAATACAAAATCAATTTGGTTTCGGTATCGCTTTCTTCGTCCTTGATGTGATAGGTACCGCCTAACTCAAAATAGGTAAAGTTATTAGGGGTATTCATAATCACCTGGTTTTTGATAGCGGCATCTCGCGCCAGGTCAAAAGAACGGGTGTAGGCCTGACGGAAATTTGCCTGAAAGTCCGCTTTATCTTTCAGGTAATAATTGGCTCCAATGCCAAAACCTGCGTTTACGTTGGTGGCAAACACATCCGCATAGAGCGGCTGTAAATGCAAAAACAACTTGTTGATCGCGTAGGGATCGTCGTACAATTCCTCGTAGGTGATTGCCTGATTCCCAAAACTCTGCGCTTCCGCGAACTTTGTGGTGATGACTGCCAGCAGCAGCATGATAATTCGTTTCAAGAGTACCTTGGTTTAGACGATTTATTCTTAATCGCTAAACTAAATACAATTTGAAAAAAAAATTATGCAATCATTTCAATACATTGCATACGTAATAAACCCTTGTATTTCAGTAAGAAACGAGCTTAGTGAACTGCCTTCAACGACTCATAATTTGCTTTCACGATCTGGTCCACCAACTGATTGGTGATGGAAGCAGAGATAAACAGGGCTTCAAACTGGGAAGGCGCCAGATAAATACCTCGCTGAAGCATTTGCTGAAAATATGCACCAAATCGTTTGGTATCCGATGCACTGGCCGACTGAAAGTCATACACCGGATGTTCGGTAAAGAAAAGGCTGAACATGGAGCCAACATGGTTAATGGTGTAAGACACATTCAGCTTCTTCATATTTTCCCGAAAACCTTCCACAATGGCGGCAGTAGTTTGCGTCAGTTGAGCATACAGCTCCTTATTTTTGTGAAGTTGATTCAACATCGCATACCCGGCGGCCATCGCAATAGGGTTCCCCGATAAGGTGCCCGCCTGATACACTGGTCCAACGGGAGATACAAAGTCCATGATTTCTTTTTTACCGCCGTAGGCTCCAACCGGAAGGCCTCCTCCGATAATTTTACCCAGTGCCGTCATATCTGGGGTAATACCGTACAACTCCTGCGCTCCCCCTTGGGCAAGCCGGAAACCAGTCATCACTTCATCAAAGATGAGTAGGATACCGTATTCATCGCATCGCTGGCGTAATCCCTCAAGAAAGCCTTCTTTTGGTAATACACAACCCATATTTCCCGCCACGGGCTCAACGATAATGGCCGCAATGGCATCGGGATTGCTCTGAATGAGCCGGTCAATACTATCCAGATCGTTGAAAGAAGCCAGGAGTGTATCCTGGGCAGTACCTTTGGTCACGCCGGGGCTATTGGGTTCCCCCATTGTCATGGCACCACTACCCGCAGCGATCAGGAAGGAATCGCCGTGTCCGTGATAGCAGCCTTCAAACTTTACAATCTTATCGCGTCCGGTATAGCCCCGGGCCAGTCGAGCGGCTGACATGGTAGCTTCCGTACCGGAGTTCACCATCCGCACCTTCTCGATGGATGGAACCATCTCCACAATGAGTTTGGCAATTTCTACTTCCCGAGCAGTGGGCGCACCGTAGGAAACAGACTGGGGAATGGCTTCCCGTAAAGCCGCTTCAACTACCGGATTGGCATGTCCCAGAATCATCGGGCCCCAGGAATTGATGAGTTCTACGTATTGATTATCGTCCTGATCGTATATGTAGGCTCCTTTGGCAGTTTTGATAAACAACGGGTTCCCCCCCACTGCTTTGAATGCTCGTACGGGAGAGTTTACCCCTCCGGGAATATAGTGCTGGGCTTCTTCAAAAAGTGCCTGACTCTGCTTTGAACTTAACATGAAATTTAATTTGATGAAGAAAGGATCAGCGAACCATCCTCAAACCGCAAGACCGGTACTACCTGATTGTCATTGGCCTGAAAGTAGTTGTATCCTTTAAAAAATACGCTGGGGACGGGTTTTTCGTCTGTGAAGAATTCCTGAAAATATACTCCGTACTCATTCAACATCTGCCCCAGAAAGTACATGATATCGTATCCGATAAATACATTTTTGCTGGGCAGCGTATAAAACTCTTCCCGGTAGCGTTGCTTAAAGTCTTTTATTTTCGGATTGCTATAATCCAGAAAAACCGGACTCAATAAATACGTCCCTAAATCTTCCAGTTGTTCGTAAGAAATGGTCGTAAAATCAAACCAGGACTCGGTTCCGATCACTTTCACCGGCACCGCTGACATCACCAATGCGCTGATGGTATTGGTGATCACCAGTTCCTGATCCGAAGCCACATAGACAACCGTCTCTCCCTTTTCTTCCAGTTCCACTAATTTTTCTACAAAATCTTCCATAGCTTCTTCATTGTAATCCTGAATAATCTCCAGGTGTACTTCTTGATCTACATCTTCCTGAAAGTTTTTGATAAAGGTATAAACCTGAGCAGAATCCCGCTTGGAGGGTCCGGTAACGACAACTGCCTGGGTTGCCTTGAGAGAATCAAGGGCATATCGGGCCGCTCGTTTGGCCTGGGTAACTGTACTAGGGCGTAGCAGATAGGAAAAAGGGTTCTCTCCAATAACCTGTGGATTGGCCGAAAGTGGATTGAACATATAGACCTGATTCTCTAATGCATACTCAGAAACCGCCTTAATGGGTCCCTGATAAAGCGGCCCAATCACCAGATCCATGTATTTCATCTCTTCCTGCGATAAAAGTCGTTTGGCCTCATCATACTCCCGCTTGGTATCGTAGGCGTGCAATTGCACGTTAATATTCTCCTTTTGCAAATCCTGGCTGGCTAAGTGCATTCCCCGATATAAGTCGAGGATAAACTGATTGCCTACGCGGTTATCGCTCAGGGATTGAGATAGTTTATCGGTGAAGAAGGGTAAGAATGCTGCTACGTGATATACTTCTTTACGAACCGAAGCGGCCTGGCTGGCAATACCTAATGCTGATAAGTCTATGTCATACGCCTGTACCAGCGAATCTTTATAACGAATATTTTCTTCGTTGTAAATACTGTAGGTAATATTCGTGACGATCTGTTCTGCGATCGTTTTTTCGTCAGGAAACTTTACTATTAAAGATCTGAGCACAGAATCCGGAGTCTGGGCAACATAATATTGCTTCATTGCCTGTGCGTCTTCCCGCAAACTTTCATTCTGCCGTTCATCGGTAAGGATTTCACCGGTCATAGACAAGGCCTGCTCAAAGTTTGCCATGGCATAATAAGTGTTGGTCAATCCATAGTTTACTTCAGGCATATTCTTCCAGCGAGGATATTTGTCCTTGATTTGCAGGAACATATTCTTCGCCAGATTATAATCCTGTATCTGGAAAGCGGAAAGGGCATAAAGAAACGAAGCATACTGCACGTAGGGATTCCCTTTCTCTTCGCGGCTAAGTGGACGTAGCAATTCAATAGCCAAATCATAGCTACCCTGCTCGTATAAGGCTTTGGCACGGGTATACCGCTGTTGAAAAGACTCTGAAGTTTGCCCAAATGCTGACCACGGCATTAAACCGGAAGCTATGATGATAAGTAATGCGTACCAGGAAGCGTGTACTGTCATTGTAGAAATTTTACTAACAAACTGTTTATAAGCGTAATGGTTATTACAATCCCTATTCCCACTCAATAGTAGCGGGAGGTTTGGAACTGATATCGTATACTACCCGATTAACGCCTTTTACCTGATTAATGATCTGGTTGGAAACTTCTCCTAAAAACTCATAAGGAAGATGACTCCAATCGGCCGTCATGCCATCTACACTGCTCACCGCCCTTAAGCAAACTACCCGTTCGTAGGTGCGTTCATCACCCATCACTCCCACCGCCTGAATCGGTAAAAGAATGGCCGCTGCCTGCCAGACATCCTGATACAGGTTATGTTGCTTGAGCTGAGAGATAAAAATATGATCCACCTCCTGCAAAATACTCACTTTATCAGCGGTGATATCTCCAAGTATACGAATGGCCAGTCCGGGACCGGGAAAGGGATGGCGTCCTAAAATAGCATGGTCAATTTCTAAGGTTTTGCCCACTTCCCGCACCTCATCTTTAAATAGCATCCGCAAGGGCTCAACCACTTTCATATGCATTTTTTCCGGTAACCCGCCCACATTATGATGCGACTTGATGGTTACCGAAGGGCCTTTGACCGAAACCGATTCAATCACGTCCGGATAAATGGTGCCCTGCCCCAGCCATTTGACATCCTGTATGCGATTGGCTTCCACCTGAAATATGTCGATAAATGTTTTACCAATGGCTTTTCTTTTGCCTTCAGGGTCCGTAATTCCGGCGAGTGCGTGGTAGAATTCATCCCGAGCATCCACTCCTTTCACATTCAAGCCCATGTCTTTGTAGGAATGCAGCACATCTTCAAACTCATGTTTGCGCAGTAACCCGTTGTCTACAAAGATGCAGTGTAAATTTTTACCAATGGCCTGGTGGATCAACATTGCGGCTACTGAGGAATCCACTCCGCCGGACAAACCTAACACCACCTTATCATCCTGTAGTTGCTCCTTTAGTGCAGCTACGGTAGATTCTACAAACTGGTCGGATGTCCAATCCTGCGCACACCCGCAAATATGCACTACAAAGTTCCGCAGCACGGTTTTTCCTTCGGTAGAGTGCGTGACTTCAGGGTGAAACTGAATGCCGTAGGTTTCCTGATCTTTAATTTTGAAAGCGGCAACTGCTACCGTGGAGGTACTGGCAATTACCTCAAAGTCGGAGGGTACTTCGGCGATGGTATCTCCGTGAGACATCCATACCTGGGATTCGGTGGTCATCTCTTTAAACAGGCGGGCGTGCAAATCCAGCTTTTGCAGACGGGCACGTCCATACTCCCGGATACGGGAGGGCATCACTTCACCCCCGCTGAGTTCGGCGATCAACTGGGCACCGTAGCAAATTGCCAACACCGGATATTTACCCAGCAGCGCTGGCATCGAAATTTTAGGAGCATCCTCATCCTTTACTGAACATGGGCTTCCCGAAAGAATTACCCCTTTCAATGAGGGGATGGAAGCAATATCCGGCAAATGATTGTAAGGATGAATCTCGCAATATACATCCAGTTCCCTTACCCGGCGGGCAATGAGTTGGGTGTATTGCGAACCAAAGTCAATGATGAGAATTGTTTCAGCCATACCGCAAAATTATGCTTTTTGTAAATTAATGAACGCTAATTTACAGCCCGCAAGTTATTGACTTTAACTATAATGCCCCGAAAAACAGGATTATTTTTTCTTCAATAACTTCAAATACTACCTGCTTATTCTACGAAAGTCTATACGGCATTGCTTTAAATTTGATTTAGGCAGGTTTAACATTTTTTAACAGCCTGAAGGTAATTTCTCCATCAACGAAGGTGTTAGCAATACGTATGATTGAATACACTCACGATATAAGAAATAAGGAAAATAATCTGTAAAAGTTGTAAAAACACATTTTAACCAACCTCTAGCAGTTTTTTCAGTTGAGTATACAAAATCAGTTTTAACCAAGTAGATACATTCATTTAACCATAGATAACCCATGAAGAATATTCTAACAACCGTAATTGCCGCGGTTTTTGCCAGTATGATTACTCTGGCAGCGTACATTTATTTTGTAGGTGATAGTCGGATTATCCAAGTGGATGAAACCACCCAACCGGCTTTTGCCAGTTATATTGCGGACCGTTCTACTTCGGCCGCCCCCTTTGATTTCACGGTGGCAGCCGAAAAAGTGACCCCTGCGGTGGTACATATTACTTCTTTGCAGCAATCCGCAACGGCCTCAAATGATAGTAATATGGAACAGATTCCCGAATTTTTCCGTGACTTCTTCGGTGATCAGTTTCGTCGTACTCCTCAGGGCCCGCGCATGGGATCTGGTTCGGGAGTAATTATTAGTTCCGATGGATACATCGTCACCAATAACCATGTAGTAGCCGATGCGGATGAGCTAACGGTTGTTTTGGTTGATAACCGCAGTTACACTGCCAGGGTGATAGGTACCGACCCTACTACGGATTTAGCGTTGATTAAGATAGACGAAGATCGACTTCCATCCTTATCTTTTGCCAACTCTGATCAGGTGAGAATTGGTGAGTGGGTATTAGCTGCCGGTAACCCTTTCCGGTTAAATTCTACCGTAACCGCCGGCATTGTGAGCGCTACGGGCCGCAGTATCAACATCTTACAGGATCAATATGCAATTGAATCATTCATTCAAACGGACGCAGCCGTGAATCCGGGAAACAGTGGCGGAGCCTTGGTAGATGTGGAAGGAAACTTAATCGGTATCAATACCGCCATTGCCAGTCAAACGGGTAGCTATGTTGGGTATTCCTTTGCCGTACCGGCTAATATCGCCAAGAAAGTAGTGGATGACCTGAAAGAATACGGCACCGTACAACGAGGATTCTTAGGAGTGTCCATTG
Source organism: Cyclobacteriaceae bacterium (assembly GCA_040222715.1). Taxonomy (GTDB): domain Bacteria; phylum Bacteroidota; class Bacteroidia; order Cytophagales; family Cyclobacteriaceae; genus Tunicatimonas. The sequence goes on from JAVKCN010000094.1 coordinate 51,496, forward strand.
TTGGAATAAATGCTGATGTAGCGAAGAAATTTGATTTGGATATTAATCAGGGAGTACTTGTACAAGGTGTGGTAGAAGATGGCTCAGCCGAAGAAGCAGGGATCGAAGAAGGTGACATTATTGTTCAGGTAGATGACCGTAAGATTCTAGGTAACTCTGACTTACTTTCCTACATTGCCCGCAAACGACCTGGTGATCAGGTAACAGTTATTGTGAACCGAGGCGGAGATGAAAAAAACTTCGAGATGAAGCTGAAGACCCGGGATGGACAAATGTCGTTAGCTAAAGCGCAACGGGGTGAAATGTTTGATGCATTGGGAGCGGAATTCAGTGAACTGACCAAAGACCAGCTTGATGACCTGGATATTTCCGGTGGTGTGCAGATCTCCCAGATTTATCCGGGTAAACTGCGACAACAGGGAATACAATCCGGTTTTGTCATCACCCGCATCGCCAACCAACCCGTTCGCTCACTAGATGATCTTAATGAAGTGTTGAGTGAAGAAAAAGGTGGAGTCCTTATAGAAGGTATTTATCCAGACGATCCTTCAGAAACCAAATTTTATGGAATGGATTTAGGATAATCCCGACCCATGTATAAATATCGAAAAAGCCTCCTTAGGGAGGCTTTTTTATTGCTTCATTTAAAAATTTTGACGCGCTTTAGGTATCCATCAGGTCATCATCTTCTGGTATATCAGCACGTTCTGATTCGGTCATAATCAAATCCCGAAATTGCGGCAGGTCTTTGGTAACCACACTCCATATTTGCTCATGACCATGTTCCAGGGCGTTGTCAAATTTTGCCGCTTTAAAAGTATCCAGCACATGATAGTCTATGTCGGTGAACTGGCTGGTAAATTCCTCCGACAATAAGGAGGCTGCCTGCCCAATGTGCTGAAGGTTTTCCACCACGGTCATGCGTACTTCTTCTTCTTTCTGGAAGTCCGGGTATTCCATACCCTGTACGTAGCTCTCTATTTCGCTGATGTAATTGGCAATATTATTCAGGTGATATTGATCTTCTTCTTTCATAACAGATTAACATTAAAAAATAAACCACTTGTAATCTGTAAAACACTACTTTCCGGAAGTTGTTTGCTTATCTTTCTTCAAGCTCAACTCAAAGCCTTTATCAATGAGCAGGTGATCACCATCGGCGCACATCACGGCCAGTTCGTCACAGCGTTCATTTTCAGGAATTCCAGAGTGGCCTTTGATCCACTTAAGTTCCACATCGTGCTTGTGGTAAATTTTGATAAATCGCTTCCAAAGATCCGGGTTTTTTTTACCCTTAAAATCCTTTTTTTCCCAGTTCCAGACCCAGCCTTTGTTTACGGCATCTACAACATACTGAGAATCAGAAAAAACCCTCACCTCCATACCTGGTTTTTTTAAAGCTTCCAGCCCAACAATTACTGCTAAAAGCTCCATACGGTTGTTGGTCGTCTGTCGATAGCCCGACGAAAGTTCTTTTCTATGATTTTTATACAGTAACACGGTACCGTATCCTCCTCTACCGGGGTTTCCTCGCGACGACCCATCGGTGTAAATGGTTATCATCTACTACTATTTACTAGGTTAATGGTGTTCCCACCAATGCAAAAAATGATGGTCTTCACTAATTTCTCAACTATGACTATATAAATTGGTTTTTGAATAGCTTAATCGCTATCGCCAGCAAAATAATACCAAATACTTTGCGTAGAATATTGAATCCGGCTTTTCCGATTTTTTTCTCGAGCCAAACCGATGATTTTAGCACAATATACACTAAAAAAAGATTAATCACGATCCCGACAATGATATTCGGGTAGCTGTACGCCGCTCGTAGTGAGATCAGCGTGGTCATAGTGCCTGCCCCGGCAATGAGCGGAAAAGCCAGTGGTACGATTGAAGCCCCTCCATTATTTTCGGGATCAGCCTTAAAAATTTCCACTCCCAGAATCATCTCCATACCGATTAAAAACATCACGAGCGCACCTGCCAGGGCAAAAGAGGCCACATCCAATCCAAACAAAGCCAGAATCCGATCTCCCAAAAACAGAAAGCCAAACATAATGCCCCCCGACACCAGCGTAGCCTTCCCTGACTCAATCGTGCCCGACCTTTTTCGCAAATCTATGATGATCGGAATGCTTCCCAGAATATCAATGACTGAGAAAAGTATAAGGGTAACGGAAAATATTTCTTTGAATTGTAGCATATCGACTGATTACTCCGAGCGTAGTTACGTAATTGTCAGACGCTCGTAGGGGAAAACTGCTGTAAAAAAGTAATTAATTGATCGATTTCTTCAGAAGTAATGGCCGGAAAGTTGGCAATTCGTAGAGTGCTGCTTTTCCAGGCGCCATAGCCATTGCCCAGCGTGATTCCTGCTTTTTTCACCTCATCCCGTAGTTGATTAATCACTTCGGGTTTTGCCGCAAAAGGTATAACAGTTTTTGATCGCACAGTATCATGGTCAATCAGCAGGTCAAGATAATCCAGGTCACCCAGCACCTGCACCCAATGATGATACCGCCGCGTCACTTCTTCATCTACCACTGAAATATGCGGGCGTTGTTCCAGGGTGCGCATGAGCAGGTAAGTACCCAGCACATTAGGAGTATGGGTCGTTTGATGACGCTGGCTTTGCTCATAGATCGAAAGCAAACTATTATAATGTTGCTTCTCGCCCAACTGCTTAACCCGGTCAATAGCTTTGGGTGAAAGCACCAGCACAGATAATCCGGCTGGTAAACCAAAACACTTTTGCACCGACGCATACCAGACATCACCAGCCGGCCAGGGCAGTTCTACTCCCGCCATGGAAGAGGTGGCGTCTATTGCAATCAAAGCTTCAGCAAAACTTTCGCGAAACTGGTGAAGCCATTGGGCGGGCAAAGCAGTTCCATTTGAGGTCTCATTATGGGTAAGGCATACTACATCAGCTATAGGAGGCATTGATATAGCCGAAGCATCGGGCAATGTCTGCGGATCAAAAACAAATGCGCTGGTGGAGGAAACCAACTGATCAGTATAGCGATGCCATTTCTCTCCAAAGGCGCCATTATATATATGGAAAGACTGGTTTTTGATTACTGACTGCCCGATAATCTCCCAGCACTCGGTGGCTGAAGATGCAAATAAAACAGTATAGGCTTCGGGTACCCGAAGCTTCTCTTTTACCAAAGCCACGGTTCGTTCAAAAATGGTCATGAACTCCGGGCTCCGGTGGTTGATGCTCAGCACCCCGGCTGTATAGGCCTCCTGCACATACGTCGGAATCTGGGGGTACACCTTGGAAGGTCCGGGATAAAATGAAATCATACGGGAGAAATATACCTACGACTGAGCATCGTTGTTCATAAAAAATTCTATGGCCAGTTGGTAGCCCCTCAACCCTAACCCGACGATAACTCCTCGGGCCACCGCACTCAGATAGCTGTGGTGGCGAAATGACTCCCGGGCATGAACATTGGAAATGTGCACTTCAATAACTGGGGCAGTAATGGCCGAAACCGCATCGGCAATGGCGACTGAAGTGTGGGTATAGGCTCCCGCATTCAGGATGATGCCATCCACTGAGAAGCCTGCATCCTGTATTTTACTCACGATTTCCCCTTCAGCATTACTCTGAAAATATGTTAAATCCACCTCGGGAAACTTTTGAGTCAGTTGTTGGAAATAATCTTCAAACGAAAGATTACCGTACACCTCGGGCTCTCGCTTCCCCAGCAAATTTAAATTTGGGCCATTGATGATAATGAGCTGCATACTTTTGTCGGTTATTGGCATTGCAAGTTAGAATGTTTATTTTAAAAAACTGTACCTTCGTATTAATGATCCTGACTAGCCTATGAACTCTGAGTGGAACCTGTACATGGATGAATTTGGAGATTATCTGAAACTTGAGCGCTCATTATCAGTAAATTCGCTCAAGGCATATCTTAGTGATATGGATAAGCTCCAGCAATTTGTAGATTTATCCGGTTGGGATTTGTCTCCACTCCAGTTACAGCAAAAGCACATTCTGGCATTTTTGGAGCATATTTATAACCTGGGCATGACCCCTACCTCTCAGGCGCGTATTTTGGCCGGTGTGAAAGCTTTCTACAAATTTTTGTTGTACCGAGAGCTTATTGACGAAGACCCTTCGTTATTGCTGGAAGGCCCAAAAATCGACCGGAAGTTGCCCGACACCCTGGCATTTCACGAGATCGAGCAAATTTTGTCGGCCATTGATCTCTCAACCTCAGAAGGCATCCGAAACCGGGCTATTATAGAAACCCTATACAGTTCAGGCATGCGCGTAACGGAGCTTACTGAATTAAAAATGAGCAATTTATACGCTGATATTGGCTTTATCCGCATTATTGGTAAAGGCAATAAGGAACGCCTGGTTCCAATCGGTAATGATGCCCTCAAGTACATCAAGCAGTACACCCAACATGTTCGAAATCAGATTGATATTCAGGCCGGACAGGAGAATTATATATTTCTGAACCGACGCGGCAGCAAACTCAGCCGGGTGATGATTTTTAATATTGTGCGAGATGCTGCTGAAATGGCCGGGTTGAACAAAAAAGTAAGTCCTCACACCTTCCGGCACTCTTTTGCTACCCACCTGGTGGAAGGGGGCGCTAATTTAAGAGCGGTACAGGACATGCTAGGCCATGTATCCATTACTACCACTGAAATCTATACGCACCTGGATCGGGATTATCTCCGGCAGGTGATTACGGATTTTCACCCCCGATCCAAACGTCCAATTATTGATGATTAATTAACTAGCTGTGTATAAGTCCATTATCCGGCCGATCCTTTTCCTATTTCAACCCGAACGCGCGCACCAGCTTACTGTGTTGCTGCTTCGGCTTAGCATGCAGATACCGCTGATTCGTCAGCTGTTCTACCGCCGATTTGCAGTAGAAAGTCCCAAGCTGGAAAGAAAGCTGTTTGGGCTTACGTTTAAAAATCCGGTAGGACTCGCTGCTGGTTTTGACAAGGAAGCTACTTTGGTAGATGAAATGGAAGCCCTAGGATTCGGCTTTGTAGAAATAGGCACCGTCACTCCCCGTCCCCAGGTGGGAAACCCCAAACCGCGACTGTTTCGCTTATCCGAAGATCAAAGTCTGATCAACCGAATGGGTTTTAATAATGAGGGGGTGTATGCAGCAGCCCATCGCTTGGCTGAGCGGCGATCTACTATTCTTGTAGGGGGAAACATTGGCAAAAATAAAACGACTCCCAATGAGGAGGCCATTCAGGATTACGAAGCTTGTTTCGATACGCTGTACCCCGTGGTAGATTATTTTACCGTCAACGTAAGCTCACCCAATACTCCTGACCTGCGGCAGCTGCAGGAAAAAGAACCGTTGTACAATTTGCTCTATCATTTAAAAAAACTGAATGACCTGAAACCACAGCCTAAACCTATTTTGCTAAAAATCGCCCCGGACCTCACTACCAGCCAGTTAGATGATATCCTGGATATTTGTCTTACCGTTCCAGTTGATGGAATCATTGCGACCAATACCACCATCAGCCGGGAGGGACTGAAAACCGAGAGCAATAAAATAAAAAAGATTGGAGCCGGTGGTTTGAGTGGTTGTTCGATTGAGAAAAAATCCACCGAAGTCATTCGTTACCTTCATCAGAAATCGGAAGGGAAGTTACCGATCATTGGAGTTGGCGGTATTTCATCTCCCCAGGATGCGCTGGAAAAATTACAGGCCGGTGCCAGCCTCATCCAACTTTATACCGGCTATATCTACGAAGGGCCGGCTCTGGTGCGGGAGATTAACAAAACGCTGCTAAAGCACTCGAAGGTGCCATCAACCTCTAATGTGACAATCTGAATTGCATGGCTATTTTTTACCAGCCCAATATCCGGCAGGGCGAGCATTTTTTAGACAGCGAAGAATCCCGGCACTGTGCCCGGGTATTGCGTAAACGACCCGGAGATACCATACAGATAGTGGATGGTTTGGGAACCCTGTTCACCGCGGTGATCCGAGATGCCAATCCCAAAAAATGTACGTTTGACATTACGGATGAGCACCCTCAGCCCCGCTTAGACTATTCCATTCACCTCCTTATCGCACCCACCAAAAATAGCGACCGCATGGAATGGATGGTGGAAAAGCTAACTGAAATTGGCATTGACGCTATCCAGTTCGTTCAATGCACACATTCGGAACGAACAGTGCTCAAATTAGAGAGACTTCAGCGAAAAGCGATTAGTGCCATGAAACAATCTGAACGGGCTTTTCTACCCAAGCTGCTGCCCATGGTGCCATTAACATCCTGGAAGCCGATGACTACTGATAATGCCCAGAAATACATCGCGCATTTGGGTGAAGAACCTCCGGCTGATCTTTTCACAGCCAGTCAGGCACAAGGGGAATATTATGTGCTGGTAGGGCCCGAAGGGGATTTCAGCCAACAGGAGATCGACTGGGCAATGGATCAGGGTTTCCAGCCTGTACGATTAGGCCACTTCCGGCTCCGCACCGAAACTGCCGGACTGTCCGCCTGCCATACCCTTCACCTGGTCAATGTCTGATGATTAGAGATTGGTGTAGTCGTCTCAAGTAACTGAGGTGCTATTTCCTTAATTCATCGTGAAGCTGGTCTTTGCTATAACCGCCCGGGTAATCAGCTTTATGAAAAACTTTCTGCGTTTAATGGTGATCCGATATTGATTTGTTCACATGCCAGACTGGATTCGGTCATATCCAAAGCTGGACGTTCCACGCGGAAATTATTACAACAGTCCTTGTAATTAGTATCCACGAAAAACGGGTTTTCTCTTTTCTAAAAATGCCTGAATACCTTCACGGTGGTCCTGGGTGCTGGCGGCCTGATCCTGAATCTCTGCTTCGTAATCCAGCACTTCTTCCAGTCCCATGTGGGACGAACGGTTAAGCATTTGTTTGATGAGGCCAATGGTTTTCGTTGGAGCCTGGGAAAATTTCCGGGCTAATCCCTGCACTACCAGGGCCAGTTGATCCTCAGCAACGGCTTGGTTGATTAGCCCCATCTGTACGGCTTCGGTGGCAGAAACGCTTCGTCCGGTACTTGCCAGCTCAAAAGCGCGCAGCGAACCAACCATCCGGGGTAAAAAATAGGTAGAACCTGAATCCATCACCAGACCAATGCCCACAAACAACTCTGCCAGACTGGCTTTCTCATCTGCAATGATCATATCGCAGGCCAGTGCCAGGGAGCAACCAGCTCCTGCCGCTACCCCATTCAACTGACAAATAATGGGTTTCGGAAGATTGCGCATGGTGAGAATCAGCGGGTTATAATATTCACGTACCGCATCCGAATACTTTACCCCCTGCAACTCACGCTGGGCGGCCTTCAGGTCCTGACCGGAGCAAAAAGCAGGACCATTTCCGGTAAGTACGACCGCTCGAACATCAGCATCATTGCCGGCCTGCATAAATGCCTCTTTCAGTTCTACTTTAATGGCATTATTCAGCGCATTATAGACCTCCGGACGGTTGAGAGTGATCGTCGCCACCCCTTCCTGCATTTGATAAAGAATGTATTGGTAGTTCATTTCACAATGTAATAATATTACCACCACCTAGCCAGAGGATGGAAAGGAAATTCCCTCGAGTATTCGGCTGTATAAAAAATTTCAAAACTCCTGCGTTGCTTCCTGACAGATTATTACCTAGTTTTGCCTGCTGCCAGCGCACGTGGTGGAATTGGTAGACACGCTGTCTTGAGGGGGCAGTGCTTTAACTAGCGTGGAAGTTCGAATCTTCTCGTGCGCACCCCAGCCTCTGATCAAATCTGATTAGAGGCTTTTTTATGTGCTTATCCTCGGTAAAAATATGCTTTAGGACCAGTGACTCCCGGTTTGATCGCAAACAATGAACCGGCCAATGGATCATTTTCTTTATCGGTATCTTCGGATATGGTGGTGATATATAGGGTATCCAGATTTTCTCCTCCAAATGCACAACAGGATGTTTTTTGTGCTGGTACTGCTATCTGCTCTATGATCTTTCCGGTCGGAGGTTCTACACAAATAATCCGACCCCCGTTGTAAATGGCGACCCATAAATTTCCGGCATTGTCAATACACATCCCATCAGGATCACCCATATCAGGATCAATATGAATGACATCCCGCACGTATTGAATGTCTCCCCGCTCGGCATCATAGGCGTAACATTCCACTTTATGTTTCAGGGAATCAATATAATAGAACCACTGCTGATCGGCTGACCAGGCTAAACCGTTCGATATGTAAATCCCCTCCAGTTTCCTTTGTACGGTTTGATTGGTATCCAAAAGATAGAGATTTCCCTGAGGCTCTTTCGGCGTAATCTGCATGGTTCCTCCCCAAAACCGTCCCTGAGGATCTGCTTTTCCGTCATTAAAGCGGGTTTCCGGCACATTCGCTTCCGGATCGTTAATATATGTTACTTCCTGTTTTTGTTCATCATAAAAAGCAAAGCCGTGGTGCAATGCCAGCAACAACCCTCCCGATTCACGAGGAACCGCCGCACCAATGTACTGCCCAATGTTGTATTGTTGGTTGAGGCCTGAACTTGGGTCATAACGGTATAAGTGCCCCCGAATGATGTCTACCCAGTACAGACAATTCTGACGATAATCCCAAACCGGCCCCTCTCCGACTACTGCATCCCACTTTAGTACTAATTCAGCCTTCATACATGATTTTTTGGTATCGCAAAAATTTGCTCATTTCTCGCAAAGATTCCAAGCTTAGCGACTGTATTAAATCCCAACTTGGGAAAATTGTCCCGCGAGGGGAAAGAAACAAATCTTAAATATGATTATTTAGTGAAATAATTAACTATTTCTTACAAAGGTTGGGTTTTTGCAGTATTCACACCGAACCCAACGAATAAACAATGAATAGAAATGCCGTACCGTTTGTTCTGTGGATCACTTATGTATCGGTGATGATGTTCAGCCTGTCGGGCTGTAACGACCCTGATGATATGTTGATCCCTTCGGGTCGGGACGTGGTTATCACGAATGCCACGGATACTGATCCTCGAGTGCAAATTCCAGAAAATGAAGCCTTAATTCCCCTGAAGGAAGTATTACTTCCCCAAGAGCATGGAAGGATTACTTCTAATCCACCGGAAGATCTGAATTATGTACTGGTACTTCGGGCCGAAGTTGACGCCCCGCAATGGGAAAACCAGACCTTGCAGGCTTCTCATGTAGTGGTAGTGAATAACCTGGCGTATGTCACCTACAATACCCAGGGCAGCACCTTCCAGGGCGGGCTGGATATTATTGACGTCAGCAATCAACACTTACCCGAGCTAAAAACTCAGGCTATTTTTCCCCATACTGAATTTAGCTCGGTGGCAGTTGAGGATACGCTGATTTATTTAACCGGGGCTCGCCTGGATGAAGAGAACCTGGCTTCCCCAGCGGTGGTGGAGATCTTCTGGATAACTGGTGGAACGCTATCTGAAGATCACCTCACGATTGACCTGCCCGGTTACGTCGGTACCGATATTAAAGTGGATGAAAATTACATTTATGTGACCCACGGCTCTAACGGTGGGTTGAGCATTTATGATAAATACAGTCTGGATCTTATCAAAACCATTCCCCTGGACGATGCGCGTTCTTTGATGCTCACGGATGATCAGGTCATGGTGATGCAGGGTGACCCAGCCCGCATCTCGATAATTTCTAAGCTCAATTGGAATATTGTGCAAACTTTTGCGACCGATGGTGCCACTACGCCTGGAGCCAAATCCATATTTACCCTGTCGGACGATGCCTTCTTCGTTCCCGCAGGCCAGGCCGGTTTGAAAATTCTGGACCGAAACAGTGGTTCGCTGGTACAACATGTGCCTCTTCCTGAGATAGACGGTGTAGAACCCGAAGATATCGCCAGCAACGGCGTATCCATGGCCAACGATAAACTATTTGTTGCCAATGGGGCAACCGGGCTGTACGTGCTGCACCATATTGATGGTGCCTATCAATTGTTCGGTTCGGCCAATTTTGCCGCCTCCGTCAATTATGTGATGAGCCAGGAGAACCTGATGTTTGTGGCAACCGGGACCGGTGGACTGAAGATTATTGAGATTGTGGAGTACGACCCGGAAAACGGTGATTATATCACCATTGGCGACTGGGATGAATACGGCCGCCCCAATTACCTGTGTGAGACGGAATCAGCCATTGATGCCGGGTTGGAAGCACGTATTAATGCCCAATTCATCAAAGAAGATGACCTGACGCTTCGGCAACCGAACTGGTTCGGCGAATCAGTAATCACCGATATTTTGTTGCAGGAGGATACCGATATTGAAATCACGGTACTGAGCGAGACGACATACCATCAAAATACGGTTGGGTTTTATACGTACGACCTTGCTAATAAACCTAACCTGGCCAGTGACCTGACCGATATGACGGTGGTGTTTCCGAATGCTACAGTCACCAGCAGCGGCAGCCATCTGATGAAAGGTGACAAAGTCTGTTTGTCGGGTTTTGAGGCTAATTCGGAGTTAGGTTTCTTTCTGGTCTACAAAGGCTTTGTGGACGGGCAGGTGACCACCGGCTACAAAACGCATTATTCCAGCCAATGGCTTAACAAAAACCGGCCTATCAAGCAGCAAAACGTGCTTTTAGCCGATCCCGAGCACCAAACGCTGATCCTCGCTTTTGAAGATGTGCAGCGTCCTTATCATGATCAGGACTTTGATGATGGCATATTTCTTATTACCTTTAGTAATCCAAACGCCGTAAATTGGTCGGCTTTCCTGGAACTACCTGAATAAACTAAACGAGAACTATTTTACTGGAAAAGCCTCCGAAGATTAGCAATACTTCGGAGGCTTTTTTATTTTTCAATTTTACCAACTATATGGCACACATTATTCCCGTTCGTGGCACCACTCCCACCATCGGTGCGGAGTGTTTTTTGGCTCCCACTGCTACCCTGATTGGGGAACTCGCGCTTGGCGATTACTGTAGTATCTGGTTCAACACCGTGCTACGCGCTGATGTCGCTTCCATTACCATTGGCCATCATTCCAACATTCAGGATGGTACGATTATTCATGGTACTTACCAGCAGGCCAATACCACCATTGGAAATTATGTCTCGGTCGGACACCGCGCCCTGGTTCATGGTTGTACACTGGAGGATTATGCGCTGGTGGGCATGGGAGCCATTGTGATGGACCATGCTGTAGTGCAAAAAGGCGCTTTTATTGCTGCAGGTGCCGTGGTTTTAGAAAATACCATTGTAGAATCTGACACCCTATATGCCGGAGTACCTGCTCGGAAAATAAAATCCCTGGACCCATCCCACCGGGAACGGATGAAGCGCATTGCAAATAATTACACCATGTATGCTTCCTGGTTTACATCAGAATAAAATTCTGCAAGGGGAATCTTAGTCAGATTTTCGTATTATATTTGAAGTCTAACACCAAAATAATACCTATGCGCAGCTTTACCCTGTTCCTCTCTTGCTACCTGCTCAGCCTCTACGGATTTGCCCAGGATGATCCCCAACAACACGCCGATGCCCTGGCGCAAAAATACATCATTATTGATGGTCATATCGATCTTCCCTATCGCCTCAAAATTTCCGGCTTCCGGCTGAAAAAAGAGTATATCAAAGATATTGAAAATGAGACTCAGGGCGACTTTGATTACCCCAAAGCGAAGGCTGGCGGACTTAATTCTCCTTTCATGTCCATCTACATTCCGGCTTCATATCAGGAAACCGGAGGAGCCAAAGTGTTTGCGGATTCACTCATCGATTTAGTACGGAATATCCCGGCGGAGTTCCCCGATAAATTTGCCCTGGCTAATACCCCACAGGAGATCCAGGAAAACTTTGAGAACGGCCTGATTTCGCTGCCGATGGGTATGGAAAACGGAGCTCCCATCGGTGACTCTATTGAGAATGTGCAGTACTTCTTTGATCGCGGCATTCGCTACATCACCCTTACCCACAGTAAGGTTAATAAGATCTGTGACTCATCTTACGATAGTACTCGGGTCTGGAATGGCCTGAGTCCGTTTGGAGAAGAAGTAGTAAAAGAGATGAACCGGGTCGGCATTATGGTAGATGTATCACATATCTCCGACAGTTCTTTTTACGATGTGATGAAGGTTACCAAAGCCCCAGTTATCGCTTCTCATTCTTCCTGCCGGGCTTTTGTTCCCGGTTTTGAGCGAAACATGGACGATGACATGCTAAAAAAGCTTGCTGAAAATGGTGGGGTCATCCAGATCAATTTTGGCTCTGGCTTTGTCGATGACGCATCCCGTAAACAATCCGCAGCCGCTCGGACCCACCTTACCCAATGGCTCGAAGAGAACAGCCTCACTTATGAGGATTCGGCTGCTCAGGCCTACGTGAAAGAATATATGGCAAACAATCCGGCATTCTCCACCGTTCAGAAGGTGGCTGATCATGTTGATCACGTGGTGCAACTGGCGGGTATTGACCATGTGGGCTTTGGCTCTGATTTTGACGGTGTGGGCGATACCCTTCCCACTGGCCTGAAAGATGTTTCGGATTACCCCAACCTGATTGCCGAGTTATTGAAACGGGGTTATACTGACGAAGATATTGAGAAAATTTGCTATAAAAACGTATTCAGAGTTTGGAACGATGTGCAGGATGTGGCCCAGGTGCTTACCCAGCAGAGTGATCCTGATCGTAGTTCTAATTAGTTTTTTTTCCCTCCGCGGCTGGGCACAGGAAAAGAAGCCTGTACCCGCCCGCATTCCGGCTGATTATACCCACAACGCCCGGCTGGGCATGGGATTCAGCGCTTCCGGAATTCTCTCAAACATTGCCAATTACTTTGAAATAATCAATGGAGTAAATATGGATAGACTTCCCGTCATTAGCGGGACTTATCTGTACTCTCCCATTAAACGGGTAAGCGTAGGAGCCGGAGTTGCGTATCAGCACTTTGCCTTAACGTATCAGGACCCGAACGATAATAATGCACAACGTTACGGCCTGGTTGCCAATAAATGGAACGTTGCCGCCATTGGCCATTTTTATTACGTACGGACACCGACGTTCAAAATGTATAGCGGATTGCGACTTGGCTTTTCAAACTGGAATGTTAATACGGAAACCGGCTTTCCCATAGACGTACTGGACCGAGTGATCAACTTTGCGCTGGGTGGAGCTTTTGCCCCGCAGTTCATCATGCTGGGTGGCGAAACATATTTTACGCCCAATATTGGTGCGCATGCCGAATTAGCGATTGGTTCCCCCCAAGTTATCGGATTCGGACTGAGTTACCGATGGTGAAGTCACCTCGGTCATATTATCAACCAGTTCTTGTACAAGCAATTTTAAGGTTTGCAATTCCTGAGATTGTGTTTCCAGGCTTTTTTCCAGTTCATTAACCTGACGCTGCAATGACTGATTTTTACTTACCAGCGTCGTTATAGAATCCTGCTGGGCTTTGTTGGCTTCAACCAATACCGGAATTAAGCCCTGATAATTCACCCCTTTATAGCCATCTGAACGGGTTTGCACTAGTTCGGGATACACTTTTTCTACTTCCTGGGCAATCAGGCCAATCTGAGGTTCACTTCCGAAGCTCTCTTCTTTCCAGGTATAACGGTAGGCCTGAAGTTGGTTCAGGTTTTGGGGTGAATAATTTAGCGGCTGAATATCTTCTTTCAGCCGATTATCACTGGCCGGTGGCCCAAAGGTAACGGCGGTTACCCTACCCTTTGCATCAACCGTGATTGTTTCAATATAGTCAGGATTACCACCGTAGGTATCCGGAGTAATTAGATCAGGCAAGCGATCATTTGCTAAGGTACCATCGGTGAGATTATCGGCATTCAGTGCAGCAATGCCACTGCCATCCGTAGCGGTTAAAGTTGTGAAATTTCCGGTTGTTGCGGTGATGGTATTCAGGGTATTTAACGTGATACTGCCAGTTTCGTCAATGGAGATATCTCCGCTGACTGTACCAATGGTTGGCACTCCGCCATTACCGAAAATAATGGTTCCCGTAGGCATGGCTTCCAGTTTAGCTACCTGAATCCCGGCCAATGGGTTAATATCTTCATTCAAGATTGTTTCATTAGCAATGGTACCGGAACCTACGGCATCTGATGATAAATCTATTGCGCTAACAGTACCGTCCCTGATTTTATCGGCGGTAATTGCCTCATCGGCAATATCCACAGTAGCTATAGTTCCGTCTTCAATTTCATTAGACCCAATGACTCCTGAAGCAATTTCAACAATTCCACTACCATTAATGGAAACATCCCCCATCACTTCAACTGAAACTAGAGAAGTCCCATTTCCAACTAAAATCTGACCAACATTAGATGCATCTAGCGGCTTGGCGTTCCCGCCGTCGCCGACAAAAATATTGCCAGTTTCCAACGTTGTGCTAGCAAAACTATTAACATCGCGTGTAGATATTTGTCCAGTATTATCGGTAACAATTACCTGTTCGAAAGAAGGTTGAAACCAACGAGGAGTATTATTATTACTAGTAATTAGTAAAGAGTTTCTTCCCGATGTAGGATCTGATAACCCTCTTAATTTATTTACATCAATGGTGTTATCAGCCACCTTTGCCCCCACTACTGCTGAATCGGCCAGGTTTTCAGTTTCAACAACTCCATCGGCTATTTCAGGTGCAGGATACAAACCCGTGAGATCCCCTGCGGCTTCGGTTTGAATGGTGACATCATTGGTAGAATCTGTGTCTCCGATATTGACAATTTGACCTTGTTCATTGAGGGCAATTCCTACCCCAACACTTACTATTTGATCAGGCGTGCCGCTGATCAGGGGCTTCCAGCCTCCTACAGACCAGTAAAAGAATTTATTTTCGGTCAGATCAAATACCAAAAGTCCGTAATCATCTTCAAAGAGATTACTCACAAAATCTTCACTTAGCCGCTGGTCGGTGGTTAGGCTGGGAATCAGGATGCCCTGATTGTTATTTTGAGATACTACATGTAAAGCTGCATTTGAACTAGGGCTGTTTGTTCCTACTCCTACGGATTGCGCTACTACCTGGGTTGAAAGGACACTTAAAAAGACCAATCCAAGAATGGAATATCGGTAACTCATAGAAAGGTTAGTCAGTCGTTTGCGATATTAACGATAAAGGTACGTTAATTTATATCTATAATTTTATAAAAAAGAGCTTCGCCAGAAGCATCAATCGCCGATTTATATACTCTCAGCGGCTTGTACGGTTGCAGTTGCTCAATCGGCATCCCGTTCAATTCCTGAAAATCTTCAGCAGTCATGCCCGTGCGCTGAACAAATTGATTCGGGGCTACATTGGGCCTGATAATCCGGGTAACTATCTCGGATGCTATAGGTATTTCCAGACCAAAAATATCAAAATCTACCCGCCGGTTCAACTGCTGACTTACGTAGGCATTGGTGGAGGTATAAGCCGTTGAAACTCCCTGGGCATTAATGGCCAGCGCACTACGGTCCACTCCCTGCGCAATCAGATATTCAAAAGCTGTTTCTCCCCGCTTTTGACTGAGCATCAGATTATACTGGTCATTTCCAAGGCTATCTGTAAAAGCATTAATTTCAATAGATAAGCTGGGATGGTGCTGGTAATAATCAGCCAACGCCTCCAGTACTTTTCTGGCTTCAGGACGCAGTCCATCCTTGTTAAAATCGTAGAAAATAGGTTCAAACGACTGGCTTATCAAATTACTGCTTTCGGGGTGTCTGAGTTGCAAATCACTTACCTGTAAAGAATCCGCATCGATTTCGTCGGTCAATACCAGGGTATAATCTGCATTGGGCGGCACATTCACGAGTTTAAAACTGCCCAGGGCATTGGTGGTTGTAATTTTAACCAGATCACCGTTTCCATCTCTTAACTGAATTGTTCTTTTTGTCATGGGAACTGATGACTCCCCGTATAATAAAGCCCCGGTAATAACGCCGGGTTGCGCATTCGGCAATGTATCGGTAGAAAAACCAGCGATCACCAGTTCGTTGTCCGCCCGCTCATGTATGCCACTTTGTATAGCTACCGATGTATTCTCAGGCGGGCTTTGGCGTTTCTGTTGCTGATACTGCTGAAACCGGATATCATTCACATCAGAATTCAAAATAAACCGGGTTGACCCGGATTCCAACCGCTTCTGCCGGGCTGACTGCACGCGAATCCAGTCTTTCATTTCCCCCGGTAGCGTAACGTCTGCGGTAATTATCTGATCAGGGTAGACGATCAGATTTTGATTTTTTTCCATCGTTGTCAGCGGTACCAACCCCAATAGATACTCCTGCCAGTGCTGGGTAGTTTTCTTTTGAAAACCATAAATATCAAATCCCTCCTCCCGGTGAGACGCCAAATACCCCTGCTGATCTCCCAGCACCAGATAGCCATCGTCAGCATAAGAATTAAACGGCTCTGAAAGATGATTTCGCTGCTTTCTGGCCGGATTGGCGTATTCTGTGATCAGGAATAAATCCATGCCTCCGAAGCCTTCGTGGCCGTTGGAGGCAAAAATTAACTGATCTTCCCGGCTATCGTAAAAGGGAGTTACTTCATCGTAAGGAGTATTGATCAGAGAATCCAGGCAAAGCGGAGGTGACCAATCATCCTCACCGGACCGCAGGCTCATCCATAAATCCGTACCACCAAACCCACCCGGACGGTCCGACACAAAAAAGAGGCTATCTCCCGTACTGGACAAAGCCGGATGTTTGGCATTGGTATTTTTCTGATTGATGGTTCCGGGAAGGGGTTCTGGCTCAGTCCATTTCCGGTTATTATACCGAACGACATGGATTTCACAGGGTTCATTGTCCGGGCAAAAGGTAAAGTAAAATTCATTGCGGGCTGGCACGTAACATCCAGCCCCTTCACTGGCTTTGGTATTGATATTTTTGGATAGAAATGAAAACGGCTCCCAGACATTTTCATCTTCCTGAAACTCGAAAAAGTTTGCATTATTTTCCCCGAACCGGTACGATACCCGTTGCTTATCCGAAAAACGGGTGCTGGTGATTGCCAGCATGGAGTCGTTCTGCAAAATCAACGGGGCATAATCGTGAAATGCTGAATTCACCGGTGAATCAAGTTTTTGCAGACTTACTGTCGGATATTGCGTTCGGGAGAGTTGCATATCATAACAACCCTGCAATGCCTTATCCATATTTTTTTTCATCTTTTCAGAAAAGCCCGCTGATTGTTGCTGCAAGTTGGTAAACAGCGGAATCGCTTCTTCGCACCGTCCGAGATTTTTCAACATCAATGCCTGAAAGTAGGCGGCCTCCGGAAATTCTTCTTTCGCCTCTTCATACACCTTACTGTACCATGACAACGCCTGCTGATACGCAAACTGCTGCCGATAGCTTTCTGCCAGTCGGAAGGTCCGAAGATAATCGGTGCTATCCTGCTCCACGGCCACCAGATAGTATTGGGTGGCCCGATAATACTGTTGTGCTTTAAAGTATTGGTCTCCTAACGCTCCAGCCCTGGCAGAACTCAATGACTGCCCCACTCCTTCGGTCACAACTCCGAGCCCCATCGTGCTCATGGTCGCAATCATAATGAAAAAGCGAACAAACAGAGGGTACTTCATGCTCAGAACAAGGGGGTTGACTGCGTTTTGGGTGTCTTCCTGGTAAACCACTGATACTGGATTGAGACCTCCATCGCGTATTGATTAGGAATACCTCTGGTCTCAGAAGATGTATGAGCATCGTAGGAAATGGCCGCCTGCCATTTTTTACCACCCATCCCCAGCAAAAAGACCAGAGAAGCTTCCTCCCGATACCAGGTACCGGCCAGTAATCGCAGATCGGAAGGCACCGGGTTGTTGGGAGTGCTGTACTGGGTCTGGTAGGTTAATAAACTACCAATCTGGTAAGAAAATTGATCTTCCTGCCAAACCGCCAGCACATCGGGTGACAATAGCAGACGCTGGCTTAAGGTAAACATCCCGCCCGCCTGTGCACAATACCCTCGAGACAAGGCATGGTCGGAATCGGGCACCCACGCAAACGAAGGTTCATTGAGGTGGTTTACGCTGAAACCAGCATACAATCTCATGGGTGTCGTTTCCCGCAATGGGTTACGGGTAGGATCATACATCCACAGCATTCCGGCCTGTATGCCAAATACCCCTAACTGGTTCTCGTATCCATCAGTCGGAAGATTGTTTCCGGTAAAGCCATTATAGCGCAACTGTGAAGGCCATTGCAGCATGGCAAAATTGACGTGCGTCTGCCGGTAGCCTGTCTGGAGGCCAAAACTGATAAATTGGGTACCATACCTGTTTAAATACACATTGTAGGCCGCCGCCAATTGAGCCGAAGTAGTACGATATTCACCGCTTTGTCCGGCCACATCCTGTAAAAAATTAACCGCAACCCCGCCGGTTACCAGTTCCTCCCGGTCCGACAGGTATACGGGTAATGCCAGAGAGGCAAATCCGGTACGGTAAGCTACCGCGCCAAATTGCTGGAATCGCGAGTTAATATGAATAACAGGGTTGCTAACCGCCCCGGCCATGGCCGGATTTACATAAACCGGAGTAGCCTGATATTGCGAAAACCGGATTTCCTGCGCATCTGCGGAATATAACGTCCATACTCCGCCATGAAGCAGGCAAACCAAAGCGATATGTAACCTCTTTTGCTTCAACGGAATAACGTGATTGCGCCTGTTTTTTCTACTGATTGATTGGTTTCAAATATCCCCCGAAGCACATAATGATATACTCCGACCGGAAGTGGCTCGTGGGTCTGGAAGTGCGTTCCGTCCCAGCCTTGGGACAGGGCATCAGACAATATATCGGTCTGGTACACGATCTGCCCCCACCGATTGAATACGGTAAAGGAAAAATTTGCAGGGAGCAGACTGGCAGCATAAATCTTCAGCCGCTGGTCTTCTGCGCTAATGGCATCGGGGGCAAAAGCTGTTGGAATGGCTACAGCGTTTTCTAATGCGTAGTCGGTTGTTAATCCCAATGCCAGTATGGGCAGGGTTGCCGGAAGGCGGCTGGTTACCCACCCATCCTCATGATTGCCCTGCCGGGCTGATTGTCCCAACGAGGTAAAATCCGTGCCAATCGCATCCGTCTGGGCAACTACCACTCCCATCAGATTTTCAAAATCATTGTCAGAACGCACTGGTAATGTAATCAGAGATCCATCAAAGCTTCCTTCCAGCACATCCAGCGACCAATAGCGCTGATCATCTACGCGTTCAAGTCCTTCCCCCATTACCGGGTCTGGGTTTGGGCTGATTATCTGGGCTTGAATCACCGGATTTACACCCTGCACATCTTCCAGCGTGAGCGGTAAAAACAAAGCTTCGGTCCCGATAGGAAAAAAACGGTACCCTGTACCCGAGCACGCTATTGGACCCAGCACATAAGATGAAACACTACCAGCCTCTATTGTAGCTTCCGAAGACAATTGTAAGGAGTTTTCCGAGGATGCTTCTACCAGACCGTTGGCAAGCGTTAATTTTTCAGTCACTGTAACCGGGCTCTCCAGCTTTTTACGCCCATCACCGTCCATCACCAGCGTCGCGAAGGACTGATTGTTATGTTGGATAATCTGAGGGTCTTCCCCCACCAATGAGACAGCTCCTGCACCGGCATAACTTTGTTTATTCTGCCAATCCCCCGCCACCTCCAGACTTCCCTGATTGGTCAGGACACCCTCATTCGTCAATGCTCCTTCCAATACCACCGATGCTTCCAGGCCAATGGTAAGGAGTTGATTTTCACCCACGAAAAGCGATTGCCCCTGAAGCCAAAAAGCCTGTCCTAAAAAAAAACATATAAATACGGTATAGGCTCTAACCATGGCGGAGGACCTGGATTACTTGAATAATTTTTCAATTCAAAGATGAAAATAGAAATAATCCAATGGCTTAGGAAAAGTTTTGCATAAAAATCCAACAAAGCGGAAAAAAATTAAAGAAAGTGCGCATGAATCGCCAATTAATTAGTTTTAACAGCAAGCCCAATTAGTAGAAATTTACTAAAAGGTTTTTCCCCTGTAAAACAAACCCTCTGGTATTTGAAGATTCTCCGCTTTCGATTCAATGACTTGCTTTGTATATTACGGTACATTCTGGTTTAGGAGTAGTTTTTGATTTTCCGAACGCTTAGTCAAGTACCTCAGGTATTGAGCGAGGTATTCTAGGAATACTACAAAACTCTGTAGATGGTTTTGCCATTTGTCTAGACCGTAGCGAA